>CBDCEG010000014.1:0-33239 GCA_965215775.1 Cardiobacteriales bacterium | reverse complement strand
GACTTCATTTGGGGTTTTAAATCCTAGTCGTTTTCGTGGTCTATTATTAATAAGTTCCACAAAATAAGCAAGTTCTTCATCAGAAACATTATTAAAATCAGTGCCTTTGGGAATAAATTCTCGGAGCAAACCGTTGGTATTTTCATTAGTTCCTCTTTCCCAAGGTGAGTAAGCGTGTGCAAAATAAACATTCATTTTCACTTGTTTTTCAATCTCTTGGTGTAAAGAAAACTCTTTGCCATTATCGTATGTCATGCTTATTCGTAACTCATTTGGTAAGTCTTTGAAATCTTTAACTGTAGCTTCTAAAATAGCTTTTGCAGTTGATTTTTTCACTTTGGAAGCAATTAATTTACCACTTTTTCTTTCAACATTTGTAACTATCGCGCCTTGGTGATTTTTACCGACAATTGTGTCTCCTTCCCAGTGTCCAACTTCTTTTCTAAGCTCAATATTTTGCGGTCTTTCATCAATCATTCTACGATCTTTTATTTGATATTTTTCCTTTCTATTATGTTGATATTTCTTACCTTTTCTTCTGAAATACATCTTAACTAATTTTGGGTGATACTTATAAACAAATTGATAAATAGTCTCGTGGCAAATCGATTCTTGCGCCTCCTCTCGCCACTTTCCAGAAATTTGTTCTGGCGACCAATGTTGCTCTATTTTTATCAAAATATATTTCTCTAAAATACTATCAGGTAATATCCTAACATGCTTATTTGCAATAGATTTCCTCTTGGAAACTTTCTCCCATGCCTCTTCACCAACAAAGGTTTCTGCGTTTTTATTATTTTTTATGCAGCGGTATATTGTAGTCTTATTTTTGCCTAGTTTTATCGCTATTTCACAAGGATTATAATTCTCCTCAAGCAATGTTTCAATTTTTGTCATATCAGTTCTGGTTAATTGTGTGTATTTTTTCATAATGTTATTATCTTAGTTAATAAAAATAAAAACAACTAGTTCCAAATTAAAACCAGAAAATAAAATTTAGTTGCACTTCGATTTAGAAACTAGGAAAGAGATAGCTTGAAACTACTCAAAAAACTTTCCCACCAAACAATAAACACACAAAAAGGACGCCCAACAAAAAAAGATAGAAGAGATTTGAATAAACTTAAAGGCTTTTAGATTTTTCTTTTGTTTTAGGGGTTTTTTAGGAGTTTAATGAAGTAATTACTAATCTATTAAGATAGATATCATCATCAATTGATTTAAGTTCAAAAATAGCACTATTAGCAATTTCACTAAATACATAGTATTTTATAATAATATATTACAATACAACAGTTTACAAAGAAAGCTGTTATGAGTAAATAGCTCCGTCCTTAATTATTTTTATCAAGATAAATACAAATATTAAACGGTGTCTCATCTCCTTTATAATTCACTGAGACTATACATCCATTTACATCTTCCCATTTATCTCTATCTAAAAAATCATGTCCTTTATAGGGTTTTTCCATCAAGGCTCGTATCTCATCTCGTGTATCTGTAATGCGTATACCATTGACAAGTTCTCCTTCATATTGATGATACCCATCTGCACCATCTGAATAGAAATATACAGATGTGAAATAGTACCTACCACTTTCACCATATTTACCATCTTCTGCATTAAAATAATCTAACTCATCACTAAAATGTAAAGAATATCCTCTATTAATATTTTCTGCATAAGTTGAAGACTCTGCACCTTTATAGTATTTTGTTTTCATCCATTCTTGAACTGATTTAACTACATCAAAACCATTTTCTTTAAAAAAATCTACCAACTTTTTATCTCTATATTCTTTACCAAAAAGTTCTATTAATTTATCTATATCCATTTATTTACCTGTCTTTAGCATACTATTTTTTAATTCTATCCATATTAAAAAACTACCTTCAAATAATAACTCTTCGAGTATATTAGCATTATCTATAAATACTAAAACATAAGCTACATTTGAAAATATAATTCCATTAATTTCTTTTTTTATCACTTTGTGCTTCTTTCAAAAAAAACTGCATATTATTTTTTAAATACATTTATTACTCCTTTTTTATAATATGTAAACTGAGTGCTAGCAGATAGCATCTAAGTGGTTAATAATAACCATCCAAACACCTTTATCGTTTTTAATTTTGTGAATTTATCCCAGCAAAAATAGTATTAATAAATATTGCTAAATAAATTAAAATTGTTTTTGCTATGGCTTTGTATTTTACTCCAATATAAGAATTATTGGAATTTCTTCAAAACTATAAAAACTTTTTTTAATAGAATTAAATGTAAATGTCCAAAAGCGAAAATTTTCATATGAATACATAGAATCTTCTAATACATGATTAGTAAAGCATATTTTCCCTTTAATATTTGTTTCACCTATATTATAAGAGTATAAAGGGGAAAAGTTTGTTACCAAATTTCCAGCTTTCCCTTTTTTTATTGCTGAAAAAACTAGGGTAGCATTTTGTATATTTTGTTTTTTATTATTAACAACTTTTACACATTTTGTATCTTGATTACAGCCATATAATATAAACATCATAAATAATAATAAATTTTTTACAGCTTTATTTATTACATTTTTTGGTAACATTATTCATCTTCATATAAAGTTTTAACTATTGGCTCTTTGGTTAATTCTTTATTTAGCCAATAATTAAAAGTTAAAGCAACTGATTCTATACCCTGATTAGAAAATACTTTTCTTATAAAAATATACAGCCCCTCTGGTTTCTGTACTGTTTCAATTATTGGATTAAATCTTTTTTTAGCAATATTTCCATAAGGAATTATCTTGCCACTACTCAAAATAAGCTCAGCCTCTAAAGCTCTTGTAGCATTTTCTCTTTTATTTGAGTTAACATCATCTGCATCAAGACCTATCAATGTACAATTCCAGTCACTAAGGTTTTCTTTATAGCCTGGTAATAAAGTTACAAAATGTACAGAATCTTTATTAAGACCATTCTCATACCATTCTGTGTCAACCGTCTTCTTAAAAATTTCTTCTGCACTATCAATCTTAATAGGGCTAAAGGTAATAAAATAATGTTCTGCCAAAGCTTCTGATAAATTTTCAAAATTTTTATATACTTCACCATTAAAGAGAGTTTTAATGGGGATACCAAAAACAGTCTTACTAACCCATATATCCCTGTCTGTATCTGTTTTTTCAGCTGACTTATAACCTAAATAAATGCCAACTCCAAGTAATAATACTCCTGCTTGTAATGGTCTAATTTTATGGAACACTTTTTAAGCGACATTTATCATTCTATTAAATTTTTCATTTGGTGTCATGTAATTTATTGCGGAATTTAACCTCTTATAATTATAAAAATATATATAACTATCTACTTCTTCAGTAACTTCTTGATGACTTTTAAAACTTAAATAATTTAATCTTTCAGACTTTAGACTCCTAAAAAACCTTTCCATTACAGCATTATCCCAACAGTTTCCTTTTCTGCTAACACTCTTTGTTATATGCAAATTTACACAAAAATCAACAAATAAATTAGACGTATATTGCACGCCACGATCTGAGTGAAATAATAATTTGCTTGTATCTGGATGTTTTCTTCTAATTGCGTTTTGAAGTGCTTTTTTTGCAAGTTTTGCATTCGGTTTTTGCGACAAACTCCAGCCCACAATTTCTTTTGTTGCAAGGTCAAGAACCGTCGCTAAATAGCTCCAGCCTTGATGATTTCGGATATAAGTTATATCGCCAACCCAATGTGTATTTGGTGTTTTTTGATTAAATTCTCTATTTAAAATATTATCAGAAATAATTTTAGACACTCGTTCTTTGGGGTAATAGTGTTTTTTTCTTGGTGTAATTGCTTGAATATTAGCAAGTTTCATCAATGAAGCTACTTTAAAAATACCAATCTTAATACCGTAAAGTTGGAGTTCTTTTTGCATTCTTCTTTTCCCATAACTGTGTTTTGTTTCTATAGAAATTTTCTTTAATAAAGATATTATTTCAGAAGATTTTCTATTAATTTTCCTAGTGTTAGTCTTTTTATAAAATGTATTTTTAGGAACCCCATAAGCAGTGCATAATTCAGTTATTGAGTAATTTTTATTTGCCATTTTTATTTTCATAATAACTTCAGTTTTTAGTTTTTTTGAATAAAAATGGCAGCAGCCTTTTTTAAAATTTCATTGTCTCTTTTAGCCCTCCAAAGCTGTTTCCTAAGGTCTTGAATCTCCTGCTGCTGAGCTGTCAACGCTCTTTTGCCATCTGGAGTTTTCCCACCTAATTCGTCAATATATTGTTTTTTCCAACGCGCAACAGCTGATTTTCCTGCACCAGAAATTTCTTGAATTTGACTATTTGTATAATTTTCATGCACCATAAGCTTTGCATAATCAAGCTTTTGCTCTACAGTCCAAGTTTTTCTTTGTTTGTTAATTTTTGACATAATTTTTTCCTCTTAAAAGTGTATTATAGGCTAAAAATCTGTCCCATAAAACTGAACCACTTCAGCTGCGCCAACCAATACCTGGGATAAAAGCGGTGGCAGCTAGCCCTTTAGCACCAACAACCATCAACCCTCCCCCTGCCATCCCAACAACCCCTCCTGCAACAGAATAGAAAGCTGCATCATTATCACCTTTGCTTAATAATTTTTTTGTATCAACAAAGGTAATAACAACATCCAAAGCTGCACCAACAAGATTCATCTTACTTACTACTTTCCATAGAATAAGCTTAGCAAAAATAGCTGCTGGTATTTTGCCAGGTACTTTATGAATAAATTTCTCTGGGTCATGCACAGCAAAAGTAGCTACCTCAATAAACGCTCCTAAAAAGCCAATTGATGCAGATGCAGTATTCAAATTTCTAGTTGAGGATTTATCTTCAGAATAGTACTTTATCGCACCCCATAAATTATACGCATGAATCGCCGCCACTCCAACAGGTATGCCTATCTCCCCAATTTTAGCTAAACCTTCAACTGTATTATTTGATTTGCGTGTGTTTGTTCGCTTTGTTATTTCAGCACTATTTTCACCAACCTTCCCAGTAACATTTTTTGTATTATTAATAGTCCCTATATAAATTTTTGTTATATCAGACATGCTTGCTTGTCGGGTAAGACCATCATTTAGTTGAAAGTAATATTTACCATCTGTGATTCCATATCTTGCTATAATAATTTTAAATAGTTTTTCTAATTTCTTACCTGGATTTGTATTTATTAAAAGACGCTTACCTGGTTCCCATTTTCTTACAGATCTTTTTAAGTCATAGACTATTGTTTCTTGAACTATACGCTCCGTTCCTATTGAAAAAGGCATTTTCTTATAAAGTTCTTCTGCAAGAGTTTTACTACTATCAATAAGGTCAGCTACACCAGCTGAATCAATTTCAGTTTCAAAATCTTCAAATGCTTTTAAGCCTAAATAAAGAGGACTATTTTCTTCTTGTTCTATCCATTTGCCTAACAATTTGAAGCGTTTATCTTCCTCTTCATTATCAGACGATGGAACGCCTATTCCACGCATACTAACAGCAATAACTTTTTCAAGAGATACTGCGGAATTAACATTTTTTCTATTATAAGTTCTATACACAGAAGCTAAATTACTTGGGTGATTAGCTTTATCTAGCTCCATTGTTAATAAAATTACTTTATGGTCATTTGTTGCCTTTAGAATATCAGCTTCTATTTTCTTTATTTCATTTTCTTCAGTATCTAATTCAGCTGCAAATGTTTTTAATTCCTGTAGTTTAATATGTTCTAGATGTCTTTTTGATTTTGGATTCTCCTTTTTATTTGTAAGAATATTTATAACATATTTATTTTTCTCTCTTTCTTTTGGTAAGTCTTTAGCCTTAGGGTAAGTTCGCTTTAAATTATTTTTGATAATACTAAATATAACTCTTTTACGGTGAAATTCAGCGCTTAAGCTCTTTATCTTTGAACTATCCAGCTTCATTTCTTTAGGTATCACCGTTGGACTGCTTTGTTTTCCTCCAGAGCTTTTCTTAGGAGGAACTCCTGTAGATGCAATTTCCTTACTTTCTTGCTCTTTAGCCTTGATATCCAAAATCTGCTGTTGATATGCTTCTGCAATATTACCTTGGTCAATAGTTATCGCAACAGGATCATGAAGTACAATAAATACAGGCATTTTTTTCGCATGATCTCCACAAGACTTATCTCTATTTTTAAATTATTAATTGCTTGAACAGATTTGGGGGTAGAACAGCTCCAATTAAAATCAACCTCCAAAAAGTTTGTTTTATATTCTTCTATCCATTTTTCAGGATTTGCTGAGGGCAGAATGTTTTCCTGCGTTGAGTCTTTTTTAGAGCCATCTAATATTTCATTAAGGTCAAGTTTAGTCATAAACTTATCCTTCGCATTTAATATTGTTTTAATATAATCTTCCTCCCATAAACTCTGAGAGTAGGCAATATAAACATCTTTGGCATCTTTAGAAACTGAAATATTTTGAACTAGACTTCCTTTAGAACTTCCATTCCAGTTAAGTGGTAAGAAATTACCAGTGCCATCACTTTCCCATAGGTGGATATCAATCCCATCCCATAAGTATATAAGACCCTCTCTTGCAGTCCTGACACTATAAACTGCTGTTTTTAATTCCAAACCTTCAAATTTATACAACCCTGCAAGATCACTGTAAAGAGTTGTTTTATTATTACCTAAAACTTTAGGCATAAGTGCATATCTAAGCGGTATAATTGGGATTGATTGACATCCACTTTCATTTACCGATTCGTTTGTTCCTTTAGGTTCACACATAATATCCTCTGTTATTTATTTTGTTTATAATATTTTTTAATGTATTAGATTTTAGTTAAAGTCTTTATTTTCATAATCTTTTTTTACCTTTATTTTTTTAGCACTGAAAATATTATTATAACTTGTTGAATTGTTTTGTGTAGTTTGTTTTTTTAGTCTTGATAAATCACACCTTTACAATATTAAATCAGCTCTTAAAACTCTCCTCCTTCAAAGGAGGAGGAGTAACCGCAGGGAGGTGGTTTATATTAACTTTACTGATTTGGTGTTTTTAAATAATCAAATATTAGGCAACCACAAGGGTTGCCTTAGGTTTATATTATTTAGTTATTACCCATTTACCATTTATTCTGCTGAATTTAACATTATACCAAGTATTTAACAATCCTGCATTTCTCCCAATTCCATTAAGCCAAATAGCCCCATCAATCATTATAGTTTTACCTGTGTCTGATATTAGTATAGGTCTTTCCCTAGTTGGCCCTGTATGTAACTTAAAATTACCATCTGTTAAGTTAGTTTTTAAGTCTTCAAAAAGTTCTCTTGCACTAGAGCCTGAACTATTATAAGTAGCGATATCCATCTCTTTATTTCTAAGCTCAAACATATCTACAAAACCTTTTATATCCATCTTATCTAATTTAGCTACCATCCCATCACATATATCAAATAACTCCTGTATCTCTGGGCGGTTCTCTAACTCATCGTATTTTGGTGTTGATTTGTGATTTTCAAAACCTAGACCTTTTATATAAAAAAACTCTCCAGCTCCTTGCATAATATCCTCACCATCTAAATAAGCCCAACGGGGGAATGGAGTTTGTAATTCTACTGTTTGTCTGGCGGTGATTCCAACTACTTTTTTCGCTTGATAGCTAGTTCTTTGGATTATTTGTAGTTTGGATAATTTCACAACCACATCATCAGCATAATTTTTCTTATCTGTTTTTATTATTTTATCTGCTTTTTCATCTTCTGGAACCCAATAAACACCTACCATAGGGCTGGTTGCTTGATTATTCTCATAATTGATTTCTGCAATTACCACCTCTTTTTTATAAGGCGTTTTTAGGATTATTTGAGCTGTTGCAACTGCTTCTTTATCTATTGTAAAGTTATCTTCAGGTCTTGCGAAAGTTGTGATAGAAAATGTATTTTTACCACTTGTTATAAAGTCATTAATAAAGTAGTCTGTAGCACCTGAATTATATTTATTATATGATTCTAATATAGTTTCTCCATTAAAGTTAAATAAAAATCTAGCTAATCCTTTAGAAACTCGTAAATAATACATTGGTTTGTTTTTTAATATTGTCATTTTGCTACCTTTGCCAGCAACTTTTTTAGTACTTTTGGGTGAAGTTGTATCTGCTGTGGCACAGTTTTGTAATATTAATGAGATAAATATTATTGTTGTGAGTTTTATTAGTTTTGTAAATATGAACTTGTTAGCTGGAGAATTTGTTGAAGTGTTTGTTTTCATAATCTTTTTTTACCTTTATTTTTTTAGCACTGAAAATATTATTATAACTTGTTGAATTGTTTTGTGTAGTTTGTTTTTTTAGTCTTGATAAATCACGCCTTTACAATATTAAATCCGCTCTTAAAACTCTCTTCCTTTAAAGGAGGAGTAACCGCAGGGAGGTGGTTTATATTAACTTTACTGATTTGGTGTTTTTAAATAATCAAATATTAGGCAACCACAAGGGTTGCCTTAGGTTTATATTATTTAGTTATTACCCATTTACCATTTATTCTGCTGAATTTAACATTATACCAAGTATTTAACAATCCTGCATTTCTCCCAATTCCATTAAGCCAAATAGCCCCATCAATCATTATAGTTTTACCTGTGTCTGATATTAGTATAGGTCTTTCCCTAGTTGGCCCTGTATGTAACTTAAAATTACCATCTGTTAAGTTAGTTTTTAAGTCTTCAAAAAGTTCTCTTGCACTAGAGCCTGAACTATTATAAGTAGCGATATCCATCTCTTTATTTCTAAGCTCAAACATATCTACAAAGCCTTTTATATCCATCTTATCTAATTTAGCTACCATACCATCACATATATCAAATAACTCCTGTATCTCTGGGCGGTTCTTTAGCTCATAATATTTTGGTGTTGGTTTGTGATTTTCATAACCTAGACCTTTTATATAAAAAAACTCTCCAGCTCCTTGCATAATATCCTCACCATCTAAATAAGCCCAACGGGGGAAAGGAGTTTGTAATTCTACTGTTTGTCTGGCGGTGATTCCAACTACTTTTCCTGCTTGATAGCTAGTTCTTTGGATTATTTGTAGTTTGGATAATTTCACAACCACATCATCAGCATAATTTTTCTTATCTGTTTTTATTATTTTATCTGCTTTTTCATCTTCTGGAACCCAATAAATACCAACCATAGGGCTGGTTGCTTGATTATTCTCATAATTGATTTCTGCAATTACTACTTCTTTTTTATAAGGCGTTTTTAGGATTATTTGAGCTGTTGCAACTGCTTCTTTATCTATTATAAAGTTATCTTCAGGTTCTACAAAAGTTGTAATAGAAAATGTATTTTTACCACTTGTTATAAAGTCATTAATAAAATAGTCTGTAGCAGCTGAATTATATTTATTAAATGAATCTGATATAGTTTCTCCATTAAAGTTAAATAAAAATGTTGCTAATCCTTTAGAAACTCGTAAATAATACATTGGTTTATTTTTTAATATTGTCATTTTGCTACCTTTTGATTGATTGGTTAGTTTAGTTGTTTTAGTTACTGCTTTTGTTGTATTTGCTTTATCTGTTGTCTTTTCTGCAGCATTACAGCTTTGTAAAAATACAGTTAATAATATTATTGTTAATATAGTTGATAGTTGCTTATAGCAATTATTAGGTTTAGCTAATAATCTATTTTGCCCTTTTATTTTTATTTGGTTCATCTTTTTCCTCCTGTTTCTTGCTGTGGTTTAAATAGTGCATCCAAAATTGAAGTTTTACTAAGCTTATCTTTTTCAGGAACTTTGATTTCACTTCGTTCCCAAAATGTATATTTACCCTCAGCTATTTTCTTTATATTGATTTTCTTTTTATCTTCGCCAGGTATTTGTTTACTTTCAGAGTCATTTTTTGCTATTGCTTTTCTATACGCCATAAATGACAAAGTAATTCCGTTGAACCCACCTTCAAAAAAATCTACTTTGTTACCATCTTTTCTTTCTTTGTTGATTGTCCATGTCCATTCTGCTTCAGCTTTTGCTTTAGCCGTATACATATAAGCACTTTCTACAGTATTTATAGTAAGACTTGCTTTCATCTCTATGCCAAGCTTAAGGTCACATGTACAATTATGATCTTTCTCTCCAACCGCTCCTGTCTTAAATACACCGTTATAACTAAACTCACCATCTATAAAAAGTTCAATACTTATTGAATCTGTACCATGTAACCAATAAATTAATGCCCAAAAAGGCCAAGCTAATGGAAATCTTGCCATTATTCTTAATAATACAACGACAATATCAATACTTATTTTTGGAGTAAGTTTAATCTCAAGTTTAAACTTTCCTACAGTTTCTATTTTATAATCATTATTTATTTCTTGATTTTCAAGTCCTAAAAAACTAAACTTACAAGATCCTTCAATCTCCCAGCCAAAAACCTTAAGTTCTTTAGATAGTTTTTGATTAACCTTTGTCACGGAAGTAAGATCTCTTTTTTCTGGCTTATATAATTTCCCAATCCTCTCTATCATGTTAATAATTTCAGGCTTAGATACAGGTCTTACTGAGTCTTTTTTTGAGTCTTTTTTTGAGGCTTCCCAAGCATATGAAAATTCCTTATTTCCTATCTCAGCTTTTACTTTTCCTTCTACTACTACTTTTACTTCTCCCCCATCCTCCTTTGACAATTTTATCTCAATTGATGATTCTGTACCAATTTTAATATGCGGAAAAGTATAAATGCTTGCAACAGGTGTAATAGGACAAGCTCCTATACCAGTTGGACGAACTATAATCTCCTCACCATTTTCATGACTGGGGTTAATTAGCATTTTAAGTATAGAAAATAAACTATCAGGTCTTTCGTAGTTTAATTCTAAAAGTTCTTTTTTTAGCTTTTTTTGTATTTCAAGCTTCTGAGCTAGTGCAGATTCAAATAGATATCGTTTTTTAATTAGGTTTTTTCTTTTGGCTTCTTTTTCTGCAGTTGTTTTTGGGAACCATTTATTTCTACTTTCATTATCTTTTTGTACTCCTGCTATTTCTTCCATTATTTTACTAATTTCATTTTCTAGTTCTTTTTGCTTTTCTTTGTCAGCATTACTTATAATTTTCTCAAATATTTTTATCTTAGTTTCATTTTTCGCAATTTTATCTGCTAATTTATCGTATTTTTTTTGGAAATCCTTTTGCAAATTAAGTGCTTTTTTTAATGTAGCTATTTGTTCATTTATAACTTTTATTTTATCTTGACTAACCTCCATAAAACAGTCAGGAGTAACTCCTGCTTTTTTTAAAAAGGAGGCATCATTTCTATAACCTCGATTTACATCAAAAGTACGTCTATTAACCCTTTTTATTATTTCTATAGCGTTCTTTAAAGCTTTTATTTTCTTTTTTAGTATAGAAATTGAATCAGAATTATCACTAGGTTTTTTAATGTCAACTATATTTCCAAATTCATCTATAGAAAATTCTGTTTCTTGTTTTCCAATACCACCTAATATTTTGAGCTGATTTCTGGATTTATTTCTAGCCGTCATCGAATGCTTGCAATCTCCAGTATGAATTAGGTTATAATCAACTGAAATTTCTCTTTTTTTACCTTTTTCAGGAAGTAAAACATATAAGTGATGTTGTGTTTTAGTCTGTTTTATATTTTCAGCAATCTCACATCTTGTTAGTTTTTTCTCTTGATTCTTTGAATAAACCTCGTTCCCTAGCTTTTTAGAACTATTATCTGTAATTTCTAATTTGTAATCTCTGCCAGCTTCTCTTATCTCCCAAGGAACTAATTTTGGACAACAGTGAACAGCTGTAGAATTTTTTGTTGATTTATCTGCTTTATTTTTTGTTTTTTTATTTATTTTATCAATTACTTTATCTCCATAAAAAGCTCTATCAACTTCTTCATCCAAAATTGCAGAAACCATTTTATAACCCTCTAAAGAGCAAGCACTTAGTTTACAAGGACTTTCAGTAGATTGTCCATCTGCTGTACCTGAAGAAGTAGGGAGTTCTTTACCCAAATCTTTTAATCCACCCATTATTTAACCTCCATATTATTTATTTTATCAGCCCACTGTGCTGTTCTTGCTTGAATATTACTAAACTTCATCAGTGCTGGTATGTTTTCACTCATAAGCATCTTAAAAAATGTTGTATCTCTATCAAAATGCGACCCTTCCAAATGCCATAGAGCCATCAAAGCAAAAGCATATTTTTCATTATCTAACCCAAACTCTAAAGCGTAGTTATGAACTGCTTTAACAAAAGCTTTATACTTCTCTTTTTCTTTGGGATAACCGTATTTATAATCAATATCTTCTAAATCTTTAACACATTTATTTAGATATTCTTCTAAATAAACATCATCTCGCCTTGCTGAAAACTCTTCATCAAATCTAAAACTCATAGCCATTCCTCATTATTATTTTCACTTTCTGTTGTCTCAAAATCATCTTTATTAAAAGAATAATCATTGATTTTATCAGTTCCTAAAGTAAACAAAGAACCTCCAATTTTATTAGTAAATACATCCCACTTTTCAAAAGTTAATGTATTGAAAAATATATCTAACCTGCGTGGATCATAAAATCTAAATAAAATGTCTTTTCCTGTTACCTCATCATGAATATTAATCACTTTTTTTAGTTCAATTGATAATTCTTGCAAGCCCTTATCACTTATTACAAAAGTCGCCCAATCTTGCCCAATCGCTTGTTTTATGAATTCTAAAGTCTCTTTTTGTTTGAAAAAATCTTCCAAATCTAATTTAACAAGATGAGCTGCAGACTTCTCAAACATCTTAAGATATTTATTAGCCATCAAAATCCTAGCTTCACTATCTGAATAATATAATGGTTTGAAATCTTTATTAATCGCACAATCTACTATTAAATACAAATTCTTAGCTCCCACCAAAGTCTTTATTTTGTCAACTAATTCATTGTTATTTTCAAATGAAACTTTATTGCTTGTCAGCTCATAAGTTTTAAACTTTTTATCAAGAAAATTTATTTCTGTATCTAATTCTATATTTATCATTTAATCCTCCATATCAGAAGCATCAAAAATGCAAGACAAACAAAGATCCTCACCAGTATTAACTGGTAAATTAATTTGATCAACAGCATCAGGGCTACCACCAGTTACGCTAAAGCTTCCTTTAACTCGCACAGCGCCTTTTAGGGTGATGCCTTTATCGTCTAAAATTATCGTCCCAGCTGGTCCTTTTATAATCGCCTTATCACTTCCTGAAAGCGTATGTGTTTTGGTAATGGTTTTTATGCTAGTTCCTGCTTTGAGGCTATGCTTTCCGTTGGTTGTTTGCTCGTGATTTCCGCCTGTTTTTATAGTGTGATTTGCAAAAGTTTTATCAACTCTATGATTTCCAATTTTGGTAATTTTATCCTTTTGGATTTCATTTTCTTGATTTCTGATAATTGTTAATTTTTGGTCGTGTCCAACTGTTAATTTATCATCATTTCCAATTGTATAAGTTTGGTCGTTTCCAATCGTAACCTCTTCATCTACGCCAATATTTTCAGTTCTATTTACGCCAACCGTTGTGGTTTCGTTATTTTTTACAACATTATTTTGGTCTTTTTCTGCATGAATATAAACCTCTTCAGCATTGGTTGCATCTTCAAACCTAAGCTCGTTAAACCCATCGCCCTTATGGGTTTTGGACTGAATTGACATTCTAGTTTTGTGCAAAGGTAAATCATAAATTGGCAAAGTATTTGCGTGAAAAGTTCGCCCTGTGATTATTGGCTGATCAGGATCGCCTTCCAAAAAACTTACGATAACTTCGTGTCCAATTCGTGGAATTGCAATATTTCCAAATCTAGCACCTGCCCAAGCTTGTGAAACCCTTACCCAGCAAGAGCTTAGCTCATTATTTTTACCCAATCTATCCCAAGGAAATTGGATTTTTACTCTGCCGAATTCGTCGCAATAAATCTCTTCATTTTTTGGTCCAACAATATGTGCAATTTGTGGTCCATCAACAACTGGCTTGTGTTGTGGAGTTGGTCGCCATTGGTTTTCTGCAGGAATTAATTTGACAATATTTTCATAACTATTTCCAGCTTCTGTGTTTTCTTCTTGTTGTGAAGTATTTTGCACGCCTTGTTGCGAAACCCCAATAACAAACCATTCTCGGTCAAATTCTTTGCGTCGATGACCTTTGGTTGAGATGCGATTTCCAAGTGATATTTTTGGCTCATCGCCTTTTGCGACCGCCATTTCAGACTCTCTGCGTTCGTATTCTAAGCGGAATTTGGTAAAAGGCTTGCCTTGTGCATCGCGTTTGTATCGCCCTGGATAATCGTATTTCTCATATTGATCGGCTTCAAATTGATTGCGTGCAAAATCGTTATGTTCTTGAATATAATCAGGATTTGTAAAAGTATAATCTCGCATAACTTGGTTGGTTGTTGCAATTTTTTTCTGATAATGTAATTGATGAAAAGCTGGATTTGGACGATTTCCACTAGGTTTTGAATTATATTCAACTTCACCAACATTTAATGATAAACCAGTATGATTTGAGAATTTAATCAAATGTTTATCTTTCAAATGCTCAAAATAATAATAAGTTCCTTCTTCAGCCGCCAATCGTTCAATAAATTTCAAATCGGTTTCACGATATTGTAAGCAATATTCACGCGTTTTATATTTTTCTTGTGCTGTAGCAAATTCTGAACCTTGGATGTTATTCTTTTTTAAGATAATTTCAATAATTTCTTGTGCGTTTTTTTGCTGGAAAACTCTACAATCAGATTGTAAATCAGCCCTCACCAAACTTGGCTCAACCACCATAGTCCAACGGGTGCGACGATAACCAGATTCGCGTTGTAGCAACGAAGTTACAATTCCATTAACAAATCTAACTGGTGTTTCACGGTCTTTATCTGTGTAAAATGAAAGAGTTGCAGGTTTATCAACAATCTCAGCAAAATCAACTTTTGAATTAAAACTTGAAATATCAAGTTCCAAACGAAAAGGCTCAGAAAGATTTTCTGTCAAATCAAACGAAACCACTTCAAAAATAGGAAACGCAGGTATATCTGCATTGACTTTTAACGCGTAAAAATAATCAGTTTGTATCAAAATATAACTCCAAAATTATTAAATATTCAAGTGGTTATTTTAGCATATTCCCACTTTCAAATTAACTAATAAAACTAACAAAATCTTAAAAAAATAAGAAAACAGATAAATAACAGATAAATAAAAGATAAATAAAAAGGACTTTAAAAAAGCCCTTTTCATTCGTTTAAATATTTAAATTTAATTTCCTAAATTTATAAAATTAAACAATCGGTGTTCTCCAATCATCAGAACCTGAAGTTCCAGCAACTGTATGATCCCAATCAATTTTACGGTAGCTAAGACTAACTTCTAATAATTGAGTGAATGGTTCGTTTTTTGCATCTTGAACATGAGGCATAACTAGCTTCATATCAACAATAATCGCATCTTCCAAAACTGTATTAAAAAACTCTTCTTGCTTACCATCAATTGAAGTTCTAAACCACTTAACTGTTACATTAGTTAGCATTTCACCTGAAGCTAAAGCGTTATACATCAACGGAACCGCTTTATTTAAACTACATGTGAATTTGAAAGCTTTGTGAACTCTTTGTCCAGAAGGCTGACCTGATTGTGGGTCTGTTGGAACTGTAACAATATGCTCTACAGCTTGAGCCATTAGCTCGTCTTCATGACCTTCAATATATACATTTCCTACTGAATCTTCTGTAAATGCACCTGCTGTGATATTTCCTTGAGTTGAACCTTCTATCGCTATAAACGCTGGGGTTGGCATAATATATTCTCCATAATTATCGTTATTTAATAAGTGATTTAATAAGCACTTATAATTCATAACTTGTTAATAAATTTTCTGTCTAAATTGACAAAAATAATAGTAAGCCAGATTTTAAAATATTGCAAAATTAATCTTTTTTCGGTAAAAATAAAACGGCAACTTTTTTCCCAAAAAATATTGCAATTTTGCTGGTTTTTGTTATTAAACCGCCATTCCTTGATTTTAAAAAAGGAGCTAAAATGAACCTTTTTGAATTTTATTTAATGTTTTTGATACAACTTTGGTGTGTTTTTATTAATCTATTTATTGAATGCAAATATTATTTGCCTATCAAATACATTTATACTTAATATTTTGTTTGTTTAATTTTTCATATATAGCAGAAATGTATCCATTTTCTAAAAATAACATGGGGGTTTTAATTAAGTTTTTGAACTTTTATTTTTGAAATGTTTTGATAAAAATGAAATGGGGTGAGTAATGGGATTCGAACCCACGGCCTCCGGAATCACAATCCAGCGCTCTAACCAACTGAGCTATACCCACCATAAAAAAGTGGCGCGCTCGGCAGGACTCGAACCTGCAACCCTCGGCTTAGAAGGCCGATGCTCTATCCAGTTGAGCTACGAGCGCATTTTTTTACAATTTTTAAATGTTAAAGCGTTATTTCTAAAGATTTTTAGTTTTATATTGATAAAAAAACCAAAAATAATCTTAAAAATTGGTCGGAGTAGAGGGATTCGAACCCCCGACCCTCTGGTCCCAAACCAGATGCGCTACCAGGCTGCGCTATACTCCGAGCTTTTTAAAATTTATTTAACTACTCTAAACTTTCAAAGTGCATATACTACTTTCAAGAGGTCTATTCGTCAAACATTATTTTGACTATTTTTTTATACTGCTTATTTTTTGGGAGTTTTGATTGTATTTCTATTTAACTTTTTAAAAAATACATTTCCTTAGTTTGCTTTATAACCTTGATTAACCAAGCTTTCAAAACCACCTATATTTTCAACATTGGTAAAACCAAGTTGTTCTAATATTTGCTTAGCTGATCCTGACCTCATTCCGCTTCTGCAGTAAAGTTTAACTTCTGCTGTTTTATCGTTAACAAAGCTTGTGATTTCTTTTGCTATTATATCAAGTGGAATATGGATTGCTTTTTCAAGCTTACCCAAATCCCACTCATCTTTTGTTCTAACATCTATTAGTATCATCGGTTCAATCCTTGCATTTAATTACTAAATCGCTAATATCTGTTTTTTATTTCGCTACAGGATAGCCTTTTGCCGCTAGAGCATCGTAACCACCTAAGTTTTGAACATTAGTATAACCAAGTTTCACCAATGTTTGTCTTGCTATTTCTGACCGTCTTCCACTTCTACAATAAACATTTATTTTTTTGTTTTTATCTTTTGTAACTGCAGCAATTTTTGTTGAAATCACATCATAAGGAATTAAAACAGCATCTTTAATATGACCTTGGCTCCATTCAGCTTGTGTTCTAACATCAATAATAATTTCTTTATCTTCCGCTTTTAACACGGTAGAAACTAAGATACCAATTGCTAAAACAATAATTCCCATATACGCTTTTAAGTTAATTCTTTTCATTTTCGTCCTCTTTTTATTTATTAATAATTTATTAAATCTACTTCAATCTGTCTCAAAAGTATAAGTCAAATCTGCATAAGCCGATTTTCCTCCTGTTGCACCTTCAAGTTTCAGCTTGCTAGTTAGTTTATACTTTAGCAGAAATTCATTAATTGAATTAAAGAAATTGGATCGCATTCCCAAATATAACTTTTTAGAAACATTTTTTCCAGCCTCCATTCCTGTTAAAGAAAAATCTAAAACATCAAGCCCTATTGACTTTTTGAGGTCTCTTGCGATTGTATTTGCACCAACAACGCCACCCATTTGCAAAAGTGCTCCAGCTCCAAAAGAATCACTATTTGGTGGCTTACCAAAAATCAAATAAGATAATATTGAGGAGTCAGCCATTGCTGGCGTTGAGAAAAGTGAAACCTCAGGAGATTTTGCAAAACCTAAAACATTCACTCCAACCACCACATCATCAACTTCACGAATAGTTTTTATATCTAAAGCTGGATTATCAATTGGTCCTTTGCCAAAAATCACCCTACCCCGCTTTATATTTAACAGCTGACCATAAACTCTAAGCTCACCTTTTTCTACCTCAATCGCCCCTGTTGCTTGAATTGCTTTATTCGGTTTTACATTAATTTTAATTCCACCAAATAATCTAGTTTCAATATCAGCACTTGCAACTTTTACATTTTTACCAAGTTTTATTAATATTTCCGCATCAATTAAATTATTTTTAACAGCTTTTGTTTTCTTTTTCTTATGCTTGCTTCTAATTATAACATCTCCAGAAGTTACAATTTTCTTCGCATTACTTTCTGGAACAATCAATGCTTTTGGTATAAAAATCTTACCTCTAATTTTTATCACATCTTCCAAAGTAATATTTATATCAGGAGATATTTCTAAGCTTATTTTTCTAGAATTTGCTATCAGCAGTTTTTTTCCTTTAATATTTATTTTACCTTTTCTAGTTTTTGGATTTAAGCCACCTTTTATAGTTAGCTTACCTTTTTCAGCAAACATAGTCCCTGCAAAACCTATTTCATTTTTATTTTTTGCAAATACTTTAAGTTCTAATTTTCTAATTTGAGTTCCATACTTAGGGATATTAAACCTAGCTTTATTCAAATTAATTCCACCTGTTATATTTAGATTTTTAGATATATTTCCTGCAATTACAAAACTCCCTTTCATACTACCTTTGACATCTGTTATTTGCGGAACTAACCTTTGAACAAATCTCAAATCTGGAGAATTTAGTTTTATATTTGCATTTATATTTGGTTTTTTTACATTTGGTAAAGCTAATTTAGCCTCTAAATTTAGAAGTTTATTTAGGCTCAAATTTAACTTAGAAATTAATTTATTATTTTTCAATTCAAAATCTAAGTTTAATTTTTTGATTTTAGATTTTACAATTCCAGATACAGATTTAATAATAACCTGCCCTGCTTTATTTTTTAAGTTACCCTTGAATGACAACTGATTATTTACAATTTTAAGTTTAGTTTTACCAGCTATAATAGTTTGAATCTGTAACGCTTTTGGCATTAATTCTTTAAAGTTCTGTGTGTTAAAGTCCTTAACAAGAATGTCAAATTCACCATTTAACTTACCTGAATTTATTTTAGAACCACCTTTAATACAAAGACCAATTTTATTTTGAGCTAAACACATATTGCTAACTGTTATTTTTTTAGTAGATACAAAAATATCAGCTCCACCTTTTAGCTTCCAAAGACCTGCTTTTTCTTGAAATAAATCTAACTGTTTTAGTTTAGTTTTATAACTTTTAGCTTTTAAATTCAAGTTTCCTGTTGATGTAAGTTTTAAGCTCTGTTGTTTTGAAATTAAACTCAGACTTAGTTTATGATTAGATATTTTTCCATCAATATCAATATTTGCAGAATCTATATTTTGCTTTGCAAGTAATAAGTTTAAAGCCTTTGCTTTAAGTAAAATCTTATCATCCTTTTGGCTAATACTTCCGTTTAATGTTAGATTATTTATTTTTATATCTTTAAATTTAAAGTTATTAATTTTAGCAACTACTTTTACATTAGGTTTCTGTGGGCTTCCTGTTATTTCACCATTTGCAACTATTAATCCAGATAAATTTGGTAAAATAGCACTTAATTTTTTCGCATCTAAGTTATATTTTATATTTATTTGTTTTGCATTTACCAAACCATCTGCAAAAATCCTATTATCTGCCAAATTTATATCTAATTTATCTAACTTAAGATTTTTCCCATCTAACAACAAATCTCCTTTTCCTGAAATTATTTTACCGTCCAATTTCCCTGTTAGCTCTTTCAGATTTACTTTGGCAATTAATTTATTTTTACCTTTTGAGTCTTTTATTTGCTCTAAGTCCAAAATAATTTTTGTATTTATATTTGCTTTAACTTGTGGATAAAATTTCTGCGGTTGAAGGTTTTTTGCAACTAGCAAAGCTTTTATATTTAAGTTTGGTTTCAGTTGCAAACTTCCTGTGGTTTTTATTTCTCCTCCCAAAGTTTTAACAAGCAAATTATAATCTTTTAGTTTTTTGCCCTCACCTTCTAATTCAATCACAACTTCAGCTTTGGGGTAATTTACAGAATTTAAAAGCGTGCTTATCTTAGCTTTATATTTTTGCAAACTTCCCTCTAAAACACTATTCAAATCTAGTTTTAGCTCGCCAGTTTTAGTTGAGTTGTAATTTATAATACCTTTTGAAATTATATTAAGCGGAGTGTTTTTTTTCTTAATATTAATTTCCCCATTTATATTTAAATCGGTTGATAACAAAGCTTTTTCTAGATTAATCTTGGTGAAATCAACTTGCTTAATATTTACTTTACTTGTGAATTTAGGTTTTAAAAGCACAGAAGATATATCAGAAACTGTTGAAAAATCTGCAAATCCTTTTCCATTTAAAATTAGCTTTATATTTTTCTCAATATCTCCTGATAAATCTAAATCAAAACTTTCTTTTATTGTTTTTTGCCTTGTCGTAACTTTACCTGTTAGCTTTATTAGATATAGTTTTTTCAAACTTAAATCCAAATTCGCTGAAATATCACTATCAGCAATTCCTAATTTACTTAAATTTATTTTTTGGATTACTAAGTGTGCCAAAAGCTCCAATTCTGGATTATTAAAGGCATCTTCAACTGTTGACTTCAAAGTAAAATCAGCCAAACCACTTCCTTTTGCAATTATTTTTATACCTTGTTGAATGTTACCTTTAATATCTATATCTAAGCGTTGTTTCCAATCAGTATTTTTTATATAAAGTGTTGTTTTAAAGTCCAAAGGATAGTTTTCAGTTGTTTTTAGTTTCCCAGCTGTATTTAGATTTACAGCTTTAGTATTAAGAATCAAATTAGTTACCTTTGCAATTCCATCTTCATAAGTTCCTTGTAGTTTAAAATCATCAATTAAAAATGAAGTTTTATTGAGTTTGTTAGTCATTTCAAAGTTAGTTACGCTCATATCCTTCAAATTTATTTGCAGTGGTAACTTTATATCAGCAAAAGCAAAAAGCTTACTTTCTGTTTTAGTTGATTTCTTTATAATTTCTAATTTAGAATTATCTATTTTTAGCTTATCAATAACTAATTTTCGCCTAAAAATACTAGTTGATGATAATGCTAAAGATATGTTTTCACTGTGAAAATTTATTTTATCAGATGATATTGATAAGTTTTTAATTGTTGTAACATCTAATAAATTACCTTTTATTTCATCAGCGGTTATTGTTATATTTGTGAATTTATTTATATACTTAACTGCTGAATTCAATCCAGAGTTAGTTTTCAATAAATAGTAATAACTTGCTAATATTATAATTAGTAAAAATATTATTAAATATATAAGGCATTTAAGTGTTTTCTTTAGTTTATTTTTCATATCCGCCTATTCTACCAAAGTTTTACAACTGTTTTCAAAAATAAACTTTGTTTTTCTTATGGTGGTTTCTTTTAATTAAAGGTAGAATTAAAGAATTGCAAAAAAACTTTTACTAAAACGCTTTAGACAACTAATTTCAAATTAACTTTAAACAAATAATAATTAAAAACTTATGCTAAGACTGCCAGAATTCTCCCCTTATATTTTTAAATTTGACATTGCAGGAACAACAATAGGGCCAACTTGGTATGGTCTTATGTATGTTGTTGGTTTTGTGCTTGGTTATTCTCTTGCCAAAAAATACGCCAAAAAACTAACCGACTGGACAGAGCAAGAGGTTGAAAGCCTTTTCACTTACTGCTTTTTGGGTGTTATTTTAGGTGGGAGAATTGGCTATGTTTTATTCTATCAACCACAGGCATTTTTAGATAATCCAGCCTTTTTATTCAAAATAACTGATGGCGGAATGTCTTTCCACGGTGGTTTACTTGGCGTTATATTATGTCTCTTTTTATTCAAACTTAAATTTAAGAAAAAACTACTAAGCGTAACTGATTTTGTTGCTCCTTTATTTCCTATAGGATTGTTTTTTGGCAGAATTGGTAATTTCATAAATGCCGAACTTTGGGGAAGACCTACAGATTTACCTTGGGGAGTTATTTTCCCACGAGCTGGAGATATCGCAAGACACCCTTCTCCAATATACGAAGCACTTCTTGAAGGGTTAGTTCTTTTTATAATAATTAACTTAGTTAGAACCAAAAAACCTAAATTAGGAGTTCTTAGTGGTCTATTTTTACTTGGCTATGGAATTGCTAGATTTACAGTAGAATTTTTCCGCGAACCTGATAGCCATCTTGGATACTTAGCTTTCAACTGGCTAACAATGGGGCAAATACTAACCATACCAATGATTATTATTGGACTATTTCTAATTTTAAAAAAACAAACTGAATTAAAAACAAATAAATAATATGAAACAATACTTAGATTTATTAAATGAAATTTTAGAAAATGGTGCGGACAAACCAGACCGCACAGGAACTGGAACAAAAAGCCTTTTTGGCTATCAAATGCGTTTTGATTTAGCCAAAGGTTTTCCACTTTTAACTACCAAAAAATTACACCTTCGTTCAATTATTTATGAAATCCTTTGGTTTTTAAAGGGAAATACTAATATTTCATATTTAAAAGATAATGGAGTTAGAATTTGGGACGAATGGGCCGATGAAAATGGAGATTTAGGACCAGTTTATGGACAACAGTGGAGACATTGGTTAAAGCCTGATGGAACAACGGTTGATCAAATAAGTAATGTTATAAAACAAATCAAAGAAAATCCAGATTCACGAAGAATGATTGTAAGTGCTTGGAATGTTGCTGATATTGAAACCATGGCTCTTCCACCTTGCCACGCTTTATTTCAATTTTATGTTTGTGATAATAAGCTGTCATGTCAACTATACCAACGCTCTTGTGATGTTTTTTTAGGCGTTCCATTTAATATTGCAAGTTATGCTTTATTAACTTCAATGATTGCAAAAGTTTGTGGATTAGAGGTTGGAGATTTTATTTGGACTGGTGGAGATGTTCACCTTTACAGCAACCACCTAGAGCAAGCAAGAACACAACTTGAACGAGAACCATTTGAAATACCAAAATTAAATATAAAAACTAAACCAAATACTATATTTGAATATGATTTTGAAGATTTTGAAATAGTTGATTATGAATTTCACCCACATATTAAAGCCAAAGTTGCAATTTAAGTAGAAAAATAAAATGTTTAAAAAAAATAAAAACAAGTCAACAAATAACGAACGACAAAGACGCTCTGATAAAGAGAAAGCTAAAAAAAGTGAAAAAAAAGGTTTCTTCAAATTTTTCACAAAATCAAGAAAAGAAGATAAGAAAAAGCAACATATGTTTTGCAAGTTTCTTTATATTGTTTTTTATGGCGGACTAATTTCTGGAGTTGTTGTTTTTATCGCTTTATGGTTATACAGCATTGAACTTACAAAGAAATACAACCTTGATAAAGATGCCTTTAGTGGTGCTTTGTGGGAACTTCCTTCTCAAGTTTATGCAAGACCGCTAGAACTTTATGTCGGGAAAAAACTTAGATTAAGCAGCTTAGAAAAAGAACTTAAATATTTAGACTACAAATCAATTCAATCAGTCTCAGAACCTGGAACTTATTATATAAATGGTGGCGATGTTCTTATTTATAAAAAAAGCTTTAGGTTTTGGGACAAAAAAGAAAAAGCTCAGCTTATAAGAATATCAGTAAATAAAGGTAAAATTATTGATATTATTAATATGAATAGCTTAGATAGTATTACTATAACAAGGATTGAGCCAGTTTTGATTGGCTCAATATACCCAGCCAACCAACAAGATAGAATATTAATAAAAGAAAAAGATGTTCCTAATATTTTAAAAGATGGGCTGATTGCCTCAGAAGATAGAAGGTTTTATTCACATTTTGGGGTTGATTTAAGAGGGCTTGCCAGAGCTGTTATTAGAGGTCTCCAAGGTGGAGGAATTAAGCAGGGTGCTAGCACAATAACTCAGCAATATATAAAGAACCACTATCTTACAAATAAAAGAAAGCTTTCCCGAAAAGTGAAAGAAGCCTTGATGGCAATTGTTATTGAGCAGAATTACTCAAAAGAACAAATCTTAGAAGGATACTTAAATGAAATATATTTAGGGCAAGATGGTAGTCGTGCTATTCATGGTTTTGGTCTAGCTAGTAAGTTTTATTTTGGTAAGAAATTAAAAGAGTTAGGACTTCATCAAATTGCATCTTTAATTGCTTTGGTAAAAGAACCTAGCCGAGCAAATCCTTTTAAACACCCAGATTATGCAAAACGCAGACGATCTTTAATCCTTAAAACTTTTGTTATTAGAGGGCTGATTTCACAAAAAGATGCAACGCTGGCAAAACAATTGCCTTTAGATACAACTTACCATGCAAGCAATCAATCAAACGATAAATATCACTCATTTTTATCTGTTGTCTATAAACAATTAAAAGAGCATTACAATACAAAAAACTTACCTGCTGGACTTAACTTTTTCACAACTCTTGACCCAATAATTCAAGAAAGTGCAGAAAGGGAAATCAGAAAAACATTAACCTCCCTTGAAAGAAAAAAACATCTTAGAAAAAATTTCCTACAAGCAGCATCGGTTATCATTGACTCTCAAACAGCTGAAATAGTTGCTATTGTTGGCGATAGAAATCCAAAAACTAAAGGTTATAATCGTGCAATTCAAGCAAAGAGACAACCAGGTTCTTTATTAAAACCTGCAGTTTATTTGGCAGCTCTTGAGCATCCACAAAGATATAATTTGGGGACTCTAATTGATGATTCTCCACTTAGATATGAAAGTGGAGGTGAGGTTTGGGCACCTAAAAATTATACTAAAAAAAATAAAGGAAAGGTTTTACTAATTGATGCTTTAGTTAAGTCTTATAATATTCCAACAGCTAGAATTGGACTAGATTTAGGGCTTGATGATATTGTAAGCACCCTAAAAAGATTAGGTGCAACAAGTAATATTCCAGAATATCCTTCTATAGTTTTAGGTTCTGTTGCAATGTCTCCTTTTGAGGTTGCTCAAATATATGAAACTCTTGCTAGTGGAGGTTATCATATGCCACTTCGTTCTATTCGCTATATTATTGATAGACAAGGAAAACCAATTGAACAGTTTTCTATAAAAAATACCAAACAAATTTCTGAAGCTCCTTATTATTTGATAATAAAAGCAATGCAAGAAGTTGTGAAAGGTGGAACTGCAAGAAGCTTATCTTCAAAGATTTCTAAAAAACTAAATATTGCTGGAAAAACAGGAACAACCGATGATTATAGAGATAGTTGGTTTGCTGGTTTTTCAGGTAATTATTTAAATGTAGTTTGGGTTGGAAATGATGATAATAAAAAAACTAAACTTTCTGGCAGCACTGGTGCTTTGCCTGTTTGGAGAAATATTATGAGTAACCTAAACTTAGAAAAATTAGACATTCCAAAGCCTGACAGCATTAAAGAATATACAATTGATACTAAAAATGGATTGCTTATGACTAACGATTGTAAAGGTGTTTCTAAATCTAGAACTTTACCTTTTATAGTAGGCTATGAACCAACAGAACTCACTAGCTGTTATGTAGAACCTGATTTTGAAGATTTTGACTACAATGAAGATGATAGTTTTAATGATAATACAACAAATGAAAGCAACACCCAAGAGGGTAGTTTGTGGTATAATCTAACCCATTAATCTTTAAACCCTAAAAACAAGGTATTTATAAAATGAAAACAAATCAAATTTCAAAACTTTTAGCATCATCTCTATTACTATTAACTGGTTGTAATAGTCTTTTATATAGCGATAACCAAGGTAATGTTCCTGTTTATTCAGATACTAATAATAGCACTGGTCAAAGTAAAGTAGTTGCTAGAAATGGGAATGGAACAAAAGCTCCAGCTGTTATAAATAGTTCATCAACTGACCCATACTCTGACAACACTCCTTCAGGAGTAACAGAAGCCATTGAAAAAGCAAATAAAAGCTCTGACAAAACTGTTAAGGATGCTTCAGGAAGTTTGGCTGATACTTTAAAAAAAGGTAAAGTTAAAAGTGCAGAGGCAATTCTTAGACCTGGAGCCGAAGCTGTTAGTAGTACAAAAGAGAATGCCAAATCAGCGGCAAACAAAGTAGAGAATGGTATAAAAACAACCGTATCTGATAATGTTACTAAAGCTAAAACATCAGTAAAAGACACTGCAACCAATACAACTAATCGTGTAAAAACTGAAGCCAACAAAACTGTAGCAACAGCTGAAACTAAAGTGAATAATGCTACAAAAGCAAATAAAAATGATACACCAGCAATTAGCACTTTATACGCAGAAACACAAAAACATATAAAAGCTGGAAATTTGTCAGCCGCTTCTGCCTCAATGGAAAGAGCAAATAGAATTGAACCAAGAAACTCAGGTATTTTATTTAATATTGCTAAAATAAAAAAAGCTCAAGAAAACTATAAACAAGCAGAATCATTTGCTTCGAAGGCAGCTGCTTATTCGAAAAGCAAATCTCTTTCAAAAAAGATTTGGAATTTTTTATCAGTTGTTAGAAAACAGCTAGGACAAAATACTGCAGCTGCATCTGCTGCTAAAAAAGCTGCTTCATTCTAAAAAACTATTAAGTTATAAATTTCACAAAGAATAATTTATAAAATATATAAAACAAAAAATAAATTGAAGGAAGTAAAAAATCTATTTTTAAAGGGCGGTAGTTTATCTGACGCCCTTTCTCATTTTGAGCTACGCGAAGGTCAAGTTGAGCTATCAAATGCAATTAACCAAGCAATTACAGATAAGCAACATTTGATTGCAGAAGCTGGAACTGGGATTGGAAAGACTTTTTCATACCTACTTCCAGCAATGCAACAAAAAAAACATACCTTTGTTTCAACAGCAACAAAACATTTACAAGATCAAATTTTTTTCAAAGACATACCAACAGTTGAAAAAGTTCTAAATAGAAAATTATCAAGTTGTTTATTAAAAGGTCGTTCTAATTACTTATGCCACGAGAGATTTTTCAACCTATCTAGTGCTGGATTTAAGCTTACTGCTAAGCAACTTAGGAAAATAAATAGTATAAATGACTGGTTAGAAAAAACAAATTCAGGTGATTTATCTGAAGTTAGTGTTTTTGATGATAGTGACGCTGGTCTTCTAAAGGGAATAACTTCAAATACTGATAATTGCCTTGGCTCTGAATGTGATTATTTTAAAAAATGTTTTTTACAAAAAGCTAGAGAAAAAGCAAAAAAATCAGAGATAGTTATTGTTAATCATTCTTTGTTAATGGCTGATATTGTTTTAAAGGAAACTGGTTTTGCAGAAATATTACCTGATGTTGAAGTTTTAATAATTGATGAAGCCCATCATCTTGCCAAAGTTGCATCATCAGCTTTTGCTGAGCAAATATCTTCAAACCAGTTAAGTGAGCTAGCCAGAGATACCAAAAAAGCATATCAAGAGTCTGGAATAATTAAAAATGATGGAACTTTACTTTCAGCATTAAAGCAAACTGATGATTTTACCAAAGAGCTTGATAAATTTATAAAACTACCAGAAAAACTTGCTACAAATATGTTTGATGATAGTGGGCAAATTTTATTATCTAAAATAAAAACTAAGAAAAAAACTTATACTGCTTTTAAAAATCTAATGAAAGCCTTTAAATCTATTTTAGATAAACTTGAAGAACTATCTAAAAAAGACCAAGAGTTGGAAAATATAAATGAAAGAGCAATAATTTTAAGTAATAAAATTAAAACAATATTCCAAAGCAATGCAAAGGAAACTTTGGAACAATCTGTTGCACTTTTTTACTGGTCTGATAAATACTTTAACGCAAGCAAAACACCTGTTCATTTAGGCAATAGATTTCAAGAAATTATGGATTGCTATTCTGACAGTTGGATTTTTGTTTCAGCAACACTAACTGTTAATGGTGATTTTTCTTACTACAAACAAGAGCTTGGTCTTTCCGATGATATAAAAACTCTCAATGCAGCATCTCCTTTTGACTATGAGAATAACTCTGCTTATCATATTTTAGAAAACCTACCAGATCCAAGACAAGATGACTTTACTAACCAATTGATAGAAGAAGTTAAACCAATAATAAAAGCTATCAAAGGTAGAACTTTTATACTTTTCACCAGTTATAAAGCTCTTAATTTAGCTGCAGATTTGTTAGAAGGGTCAGAATTTAATTTATTTGTTCAAGGAGATTTACCCAAAGCACAATTAATTGATAGCTTTATAAAGTCTGAGAATGCTATTTTATTAGGAACTGTTAGTTTTTGGGAAGGTGTTGATGTTCAAGGAGAAAAACTATCTTGTGTGATTATTGATAAAATTCCGTTCCCGTCTCCAAAAGACCCAATAATAAGTGAGCAAATGAAGTATTTTGAAAGACAAGGAAAAAACTCATTTGCACATTGCTTTATTCCACATGCAACAACATTGTTAAAACAAGGGGTTGGAAGACTTATCAGAAGTAAAACAGACAAAGGAATTTTGGTTTTGGGCGATAGTCGTTTAAAAACAAAATTTTATGGTAAACAACTTATTAACTCTTTACCAAATTCTAAACAAATGAATTTGAATGAATTATTTGATTTTATAAAAGAAATATGACAAAAACTAATGCAAAAACCAATAACATTCTAGCAATAGAAACCTGCACAAATATTTGCTCAATTGCAATTCTAAGTGAAAAAAATAACAAACAAATATTAACTGAAAAAGTTATTTATAAAGACCGTAGCCACAGCAAAGAGCTATTACCAATGATTGAAGAAGCATTGATAGAGGCCAATTTAACGATGCAAAGTATAGATTTAATTGCCTGTTCACAGGGACCTGGTTCATTTACAGGAGTTAGAATTGGTGTTGGTGTTGCCAAAGGACTTGCCTACGGGCAAAATATTATGATTGCAGGAATATCTCCACTTGCGGCCCTTGCTTTTGATGAAATGCAAAATAACAGCCAAGCCATTGAAGTTACGGCAATAATTGATGCACGAATGGGAGAGCTTTATTATGGAAAGTATAAAAATAACAACGGATTTCCAGAGATAATTGGTAAAGAAACCCTAACTAATCTTAATAAACTAGATATTGATAATTCTATCTTTGTTGGAACTGGGGTTACAGAGTATAGAAATGAGTTAATTGAAAAAGGAGCAAATCTATCAGAACTAGAGTTCCCTCTTGCAAAAAATATAGCTTATCTTGCCAAACAATTTACAGAAAATAAGTTTTCATCTTCTGAGTTTAAGCCAGTTTATCTACGCAATAAAATTGTCTAAGTTTAAGGGGCTTTTTTATTGTTAAGTATCTAAAATCGCTTTGACCTAATAAATAGTTATATAACCTTAGAAAATGATTGTCCTGTAGTTTTTTTAAGGTAGATATCAAAAATCATACATATATTTCTGATAAGTAGTCTTCCAGGAGGAGCGACAACCAAGCCCTTTTCTGTAAACTCAATCAGTCCATCATCAGCTAATTTTTGTAATTCTTGAAGCTCTTTTGCAAAATATTCTTTGGCATTAATGTCAAACTGTTTTGAAATTGCATTCAAATCAAGTTTCATATTACACATAATTTCAGTGATAACTTTCCGTCTAATAATATCATCATCGGTTAAAGTTACTCCACGAACTGTTGTTAATTTATTAGCGTCCAAAATTTCATAATAAGCATCTTTATTTTTTTCATTTTGCGAATATGTATTTGCAACCATTGAAATTGAGCTAGCTCCAAAACCAAGCATATCGCAGTTTGAAAAAGTTGAATAACCTTGAAAATTTCTATATAAGGTTCCATCATTTTGATGTTTAACAAGTGAATCTTCAGGTTTTGCAAAGTGATCTAAACCAATAAAAACATAACCTGAATCAACCAGTTTATTAATAGACATTTCTAACAATTTCAGCTTTTCTTCACTGCTTGGAAGCTGGCTTTCTATAATTTGTTTTTGAGTTTTGAATAAATGCGGCAGGTGAGCATAATTAAAAACCGCAATCCTATCTGGAGATAGTTCAATAATTTGGTCGATTGTTTTCTCAAAAGTAGCAACTGTTTGAAGTGGTAGTCCATAAATCAAATCAACAGAAATTGAATGAAATCCTTGTTTTCTACCCTCATCAATTACTATTTTAGTATCTTCATAACTTTGAATACGGTTTGTTGCAACTTGAACTTTTTTGTTAAAATCTTGAATTCCAAAAGATAATCTATTAAAACCCATTTTCCTAAGTTCTGAAATACCTTTTTTATCAATTGTTCGCGGGTCAATTTCTATAGAAAATTCACCTTCATCATCGCCAACAAAGTTGAAATTTTCTCGTAACATATTTGTCAATTCCCACTGTTCCGCCAAACTTAAAAAGGTTGGAGTTCCGCCACCCCAGTGAAGTTGGGTTACTTTTCTTTTATCATCAACTAAGCTCGCTTGCATTTTTATTTCTTTTTCCAAGTAATTTAAATATAAATTAGCATGTTTGGTATTTTTAGTGATTATTTTGTTGCACGCACAATAATAACAAACTGTTTGACAGAAAGGAATATGCACATAAAGAGATACTTCTTTCCCCTCTTCATTACTTAATTTAATAGTTTGTTCTTGAGTTTCACAAGTAAAGTTAGCATCAAACTGAACAGCCGTTGGGTAAGAAGTATATCTTGGTCCTTGAGTTGCGTATTTGTCTATTAGCTCTCTGTTAAATATTGTGTTTTTCATACTTTGCCTGCATTTTCGTTAGTTAAAATTAATTTCAATAATATTGGAATATTATAATCTAATTAAGAGTTGTTAATTTATTTATTTTCATGTAAAAACTCTAAAAACAGTCTTACTCTTAATGGAAGCTGTCTGCGTGATTGATAAACTATTGAAAATGTAAATGATGAGCTGTGAATCGATGGCATTATTAATTTTAATTTATTACCTATTCCTTTCACACTAACCTTCGGTAAAAGAAGTGTTAGCCCCATATTACGCTTTACCATATCTATAACGACTTGCGGTGAGTTGCAAGTATGATAATGTTTTGGAACAAATGTTATCTGCTTGCTTTTATCTATTATTGTAACTTTATTTTCACTTCCTAGCTGAGGTAAAATTATCCATGTAGAATTTCTCAAATCATTAATATTTTTAGGAGTTCCGTTTTCTTTTATATATTCTTTTCCTGCAAATATTTTTAATTTATCACTAAAAATAGGTCTCGCAATAAGAGATTCATTTAATGATGCACTCACTCTTATTGCCAAGTCAATCTGTTCAGTAATAAGGTTCACTGAGAAATCTGATATCTTCAAATCAAAACTTATTTGAGGATACTTCATTAAGAACTTTTCTAATAAAGGATTTAGCCAATCCAAAGCCATATCATGGCTAATTGATATTCTTATATCTCCACATATTTGATCCGACTCAGCAAGTGATAAAATGTTTTTAAGCGAGGTATCTATATTTTTAGCTTCTGAATAAATTTTCTTGCCATCTGAGGTTAAGCTCAAACTTCTTGTGGTGCGGTGGATTAATCTTGAACCAATCCCAATTTCAAGCAAAGCAATATGTTCACTTACACTTGATGCACTAATTCCTAATATTTTTCCAGCACCAGCAAAGCTACCTTGCTCAATAACAGTGGAAAATATAACTAATCTTTTTAAATGACTTAACTGTTTCCTGTCTATATTCATATGATATTCCGAATTATTTATCTACTATTATCCTACTAATCTTTTTAATTAATTTCAACTATAATCATTTTGTAATATTATTTCAATAACCTAAATGAGGATAAAATGTTTACCAAAATAAAAACAAAACAACTTTTGATAGTTCTAACTATGTTTATTTCAAGTACTTTTGCCAAAGAAAGGCAAATACTTATTAGCAAAAAAATAGCTGATAACATAACAATAGTTAAATCTAATGATATAAAAATTCATACCTATCATGGAATTTCAAATTCACACATAATTGAAACTGAAAATGAATTAAGGCTTATTGATGCACAATTCACCCTAAGTTCTGCAACGAAGCTTAAAGAATATATAAAGACTTTAAACAAACCTTTGGTTCAAGTTTTATTATCGCACAACCATCCTGACCACTGGTTTGGATCACAAGTATTTGTAATGGTCTAATTTTATGGAACACTTTTTAAGCGACATTTATCATTCTATTAAATTTTTCATTTGGTGTCATGTAATTTATTGCGGAATTTAACCTCTTATAATTATAAAAATATATATAACTATCTACTTCTTCAGTAACTTCTTGATGACTTTTAAAACTTAAATAATTTAATCTTTCAGACTTTAGACTCCTAAAAAACCTTTCCATTACAGCATTATCCCAACAGTTTCCTTTTCTGCTAACACTCTTTGTTATATGCAAATTTACACAAAAATCAACAAATAAATTAGACGTATATTGCACGCCACGATCTGAGTGAAATAATAATTTGCTTGTATCTGGATGTTTTCTTCTAATTGCGTTTTGAAGTGCTTTTTTTGCAAGTTTTGCATTCGGTTTTTGCGACAAACTCCAGCCCACAATTTCTTTTGTTGCAAGGTCAAGAACCGTCGCTAAATAGCTCCAGCCTTGATGATTTCGGATATAAGTTATATCGCCAACCCAATGTGTATTTGGTGTTTTTTGATTAAATTCTCTATTTAAAATATTATCAGAAATAATTTTAGACACTCGTTCTTTGGGGTAATAGTGTTTTTTTCTTGGTGTAATTGCTTGAATATTAGCAAGTTTCATCAATGAAGCTACTTTAAAAATACCAATCTTAATACCGTAAAGTTGGAGTTCTTTTTGCATTCTTCTTTTCCCATAACTGTGTTTTGTTTCTATAGAAATTTTCTTTAATAAAGATATTATTTCAGAAGATTTTCTATTAATTTTCCTAGTGTTAGTCTTTTTATAAAATGTATTTTTAGGAACCCCATAAGCAGTGCATAATTCAGTTATTGAGTAATTTTTATTTGCCATTTTTATTTTCATAATAACTTCAGTTTTTAGTTTTTTTGAATAAAAATGGCAGCAGCCTTTTTTAAAATTTCATTGTCTCTTTTAGCCCTCCAAAGCTGTTTCCTAAGGTCTTGAATCTCCTGCTGCTGAGCTGTCAACGCTCTTTTGCCATCTGGAGTTTTCCCACCTAATTCGTCAATATATTGTTTTTTCCAACGCGCAACAGCTGATTTTCCTGCACCAGAAATTTCTTGAATTTGACTATTTGTATAATTTTCATGCACCATAAGCTTTGCATAATCAAGCTTTT
>CBDCEG010000013.1:0-46636 GCA_965215775.1 Cardiobacteriales bacterium | reverse complement strand
TTGTAAATTTACAAACAGTTTCATCAACTGGATAAGAGTTCACCACTGTTTTTTTAGGAATGATTTGTCTTATAGAAGTTGATCTATCTTTGGGCTCAAATTCAATAATAGTAGCACTAGGCACTGTTCTTAAATAGTTTGGCCATAATAAATTTAATATAGAGTGAGTTACCTCAGGGAAATCATCATCTATCTTTTGGCGTAATCTTGCTGATAAGAAAGCAAAACCTTCCATTAATCTTTCTGCATCAGGATCAGAGCCACCAGCGCCTAAAAAATGAGCCAAGTGAGGATTTATTTTAGAAAACTCCTCCCCATCTTTTTTTAAAAATCGTAGTTCATCCTGAAAATATTTCTTAAGTGACATTTTTTAACTAACCTTAAATTGTTTTGTTCCTGCATCTAAGATCAAATCAATTGCAGAAACTTCTCCTTTATTGGAAATAATAGAGCATGCTAACCTAAAGTTAAGTTGCATTGCATGACTGTCACTAGGCATGAAATCTATAGAATTAACTGAAATTCTAGGCTCATATCTAGTAATATTTTGTTCAATATCCTCTATTATTCTTAAAAATAAATCTTTAGAGCCACTTGAAGAGTCATTGAAATCATTCAAACCCAAGGCAGGGGAGCTTAAAGTGCAACCTTGCCTTGAGTTTAGAATAAATTCCAAGTTACTTTTTATAGACTTGATAGTATTAGTATCAAGTCTAGTTGGTCTAACTATTGAATCACTTTTATCTAAGTAAACGAATCTTTCAAAAAAACTTATTCCATCCAGATCTTTTTTACTTTTTTTCTTACTCAGTTTGTCCATCAGTATCTAATCTACCAACCAAAGACAGCTCAAAATTAGCCCCCATGTATTTAAAGTGAGGTCTAACAGACATAGAAACTCTATACCAACCTGGATCACCTTCAACACTAGAAACTTCTATCTTAGCTCCTCGTAAAGGTCTTTTGCTTCTAACATCGGATGGTGGATTTTCTTGATCAGCAATAAACTGTTTAATCCAAACATTAAGCTCTCGTTCTAAATCTTGTCTTTCTTTCCAACTTCCTATTTGCTCTCTTTGTAGAACTTTCAAGTAATGTGCTAAGCGGTTTATTATAAACATATAAGGTAATTGTGTTCCTAGCTTATAGTTAGTTTCAGCGATTTTCCCTTCTTTTGTATTTTGAAATACTTTAGGCTTCTGCACTGAGTTGGCTGAGAAAAATGCAGCATTATCACTATCTTTACGCATAGTTAAAGGAATAAAACCTTCTTCTGCTAATTCAAATTCTTTTCTATCAGTAATTAAAACTTCTGTTGGTATTTTAGCTTGTAATTGACCAAAAGATTCAAATAAGTGAACAGGCAAATCTTCAACAGAGCCACCACTTTGAGGTCCGATTATATTAGGACACCATCTATAGTTAGCAAAACTGTCTGTAATTTTACTTCCCATTAAGAATGCAATATTACTCCACAAGTAGTTTTCATGATTTCCATCAATTGACTCTTTGTAGTTAAATGATTTAACAGGGTTTTCAATTGGGTCGTAAGGAACTCTTGATAAATATCTTGGCATAGTTAATGCTAAATATTTAGAATCTTCAGACTCTCTTAATGCTCTCCACTTTGTATATCTTGGTCCTTCAAATATATCTTTAACTTCTTTAACATTTGGTAAGTCTGTATAACTATCTAAGTTAAAGAACTCAGGTCCAGCTGCAGAAACAAATGGGGCATGAGCCATAGCGCCAACAGATGCTGCATATTGTAATAATTTTATATCTGGAGTTGCTGGTGAAAATGTATAATTAGCAATCATAGCTCCAACTGGCTCACCACCAAACTGTCCATAGTTTGAAGAATAAACATGTTTATATAAACCACTTTGAGTTATATCACTAGAGTATTCAAAGTCATCTAATAGTTCTTCTTTTGTTACATGTAGAATTTCTAACTTTATATTTTCACGAAAGTCTGTTCTATCAACCAATAGTTTCAATCCTCTCCAAGATGCTTCTAACTCTTGCACTTTTTTATCGTGAAGAATAAGATCAATTTGCTTACCAATTTTTTCATCAAGTTGAACTACCATAGCATCAACAAGCTTTTTGTTAACTGGAGTTTCACTTGAGTCTGTTTTAATTATCTCAGAGATAAATTCAGCAACACCTCTTTTAGCAATACTATAGTCATCTTCACCTTGTTTAAATCTGGTTTGAGACATTATTTGCTCTATTAAGCCACCTTCACTACTAGTAGCACTTTTTTCTATTTGCGCTTTTGTTTGTTTCATAAATTATAATCCTTTATTTTATTATTTTAATTTGTGTAAATACTTACTTACTATCTTTTTCAGATAAAACAGAGTCTAGTTCTGCCTCAAGCTTCTCTCTGGCTTTATCATCTTTAATGATATCCTGCAGTTTATTTCTAAATGAAGGGATATTCCCCATAGGGCCTTTAAGAGCAAGTAAAGCTTCTCTCAAGTCTAAAAGTTGCTTTAACTCAGGAACTTGTTGCGCAATTTTATCAGGTGTAAAATCTGCTAGTGTGTCAAATTTCAAGCTAACTGGAATATCTGAATCACTACTCTCATCAAGAACATTTTTGGTTGTTATTTCTGCTTTAAGTTCTGCCTTTTCCATAACTGAGCTAAATGTATGTTTATCTATGCGAACGACCTCTCTTTCTTCTAAAGCTTCATCTTCACCATGCCCTTTAAAATCTCCAAGGACAAGCATTTTTAGAGGTAATTCAACCTCTTCCTGCTGGTCTCCTGTAGCAGGCACATATTTTATATTTATTCTTTCCTTAGGTGCCACTGAACTTTTTTTACTCATAATTTCAAACCTCTTTTATTAATTATTTTTTGCAAGATGCTAAGAAGAAAGTATATTCACAAAAACCTCTTCTATGCGTTTCATTCTACAGAAACATTTTGTTTTCTCAAACTTACTATTTGAGTTTGCTAGATTCTACCTACAAGTGCAACTTTTCAAGTTCAGCTTGAAAGACTTCATTTGGGGTTTTAAATCCTAGTCGTTTTCGTGGTCTATTATTAATAAGTTCCACAAAATAAGCAAGTTCTTCATCAGAAACATTATTAAAATCAGTGCCTTTGGGAATAAATTCTCGGAGCAAACCGTTGGTATTTTCATTAGTTCCTCTTTCCCAAGGTGAGTAAGCGTGTGCAAAATAAACATTCATTTTCACTTGTTTTTCAATCTCTTGGTGTAAAGAAAACTCTTTGCCATTATCGTATGTCATGCTTATTCGTAACTCATTTGGTAAGTCTTTGAAATCTTTAACTGTAGCTTCTAAAATAGCTTTTGCAGTTGATTTTTTCACTTTGGAAGCAATTAATTTACCACTTTTTCTTTCAACATTTGTAACTATCGCGCCTTGGTGATTTTTACCGACAATTGTGTCTCCTTCCCAGTGTCCAACTTCTTTTCTAAGCTCAATATTTTGCGGTCTTTCATCAATCATTCTACGATCTTTTATTTGATATTTTTCCTTTCTATTATGTTGATATTTCTTACCTTTTCTTCTGAAATACATCTTAACTAATTTTGGGTGATACTTATAAACAAATTGATAAATAGTCTCGTGGCAAATCGATTCTTGCGCCTCCTCTCGCCACTTTCCAGAAATTTGTTCTGGCGACCAATGTTGCTCTATTTTTATCAAAATATATTTCTCTAAAATACTATCAGGTAATATCCTAACATGCTTATTTGCAATAGATTTCCTCTTGGAAACTTTCTCCCATGCCTCTTCACCAACAAAGGTTTCTGCGTTTTTATTATTTTTTATGCAGCGGTATATTGTAGTCTTATTTTTGCCTAGTTTTATCGCTATTTCACAAGGATTATAATTCTCCTCAAGCAATGTTTCAATTTTTGTCATATCAGTTCTGGTTAATTGTGTGTATTTTTTCATAATGTTATTATCTTAGTTAATAAAAATAAAAATAACTAGTTCCAAATTAAAACCTAAAAATAAAATTTAGTTGCACTTCGGTTTAGAAACCAGGTTTACTTAATTGATAATTGCTCTAAAAGTAATAAGACAATTAACCCAAAGAAAGTAAACTAAAATTGTATCAAAAACATTAAATAAATTTCAAAAAGGTTCATTTTAGCTCCTTTTTTAAAATCAAGGAATGGCGGTTTAATAACAAAAACCAGCAAAATTGCGATATTTTTTGGGAAAAAAGTTGCCGTTTTATTTTTACCAAAAAAAGATTAATTTTGCAATATTTTAAAATCTGGCTTACTATTATTTTTGTCAATTTAGACAGAAAATTTATTAACAAGTTATGAATTATAAGTGCTTATTAAATCACTTATTAAATAACGATAATTATGGAGAATATATTATGCCAACCCCAGCGTTTATAGCGATAGAAGGTTCAACTCAAGGAAATATCACAGCAGGTGCATTTACAGAAGATTCAGTAGGAAATGTATATATTGAAGGTCATGAAGACGAGCTAATGGCTCAAGCTGTAGAACATATTGTTACAGTTCCAACAGACCCACAATCAGGTCAGCCTTCTGGACAAAGAGTTCACAAAGCTTTCAAATTCACATGTAGTTTAAATAAAGCGGTTCCGTTGATGTATAACGCTTTAGCTTCAGGTGAAATGCTAACTAATGTAACAGTTAAGTGGTTTAGAACTTCAATTGATGGTAAGCAAGAAGAGTTTTTTAATACAGTTTTGGAAGATGCGATTATTGTTGATATGAACTTAGTTATGCCTCATGTTCAAGATTCAAAAAACGAACCATTTACTCAATTATTAGAAGTTAGTCTTAGCTACCGTAAAATTGATTGGGATCATACAGTTGCTGGAACTTCAGGTTCTGATGATTGGAGAACACCAATTGTTTAATTTTATAAATTTAGGAAATTAAATTTAAATATTTAAACGAATGAAAAGGGCTTTTTTAAAGTCCTTTTTATTTATCTTTTATTTATCTGTTTTCTTATTTTTTTAAGATTTTGTTAGTTTTATTAGTTAATTTGAAAGTGGGAATATGCTACAATAACCACTTGAATATTTAATAATTTTGGAGTTATATTTTGATACAAACTGATTATTTTTACGCGTTAAAAGTCAATGCGGATATACCTGCGTTTCCTATTTTTGAAGTGGTTTCGTTTGATTTGACAGAAAATCTTTCTGAGCCTTTTCGTTTGGAGCTTGATATTTCAAGTTTTAATTCAAAAGTTGATTTTGCTGAGATTGTTGATAAACCTGCAACTCTTTCATTTTACACAGATAAAGACCGTGAAACACCAGTTAGATTTGTTAATGGAATTGTAACTTCGTTGCTGCAACGCGAATCTGGTTATCGTCGCACCCGTTGGACTATGGTGGTTGAGCCAAGTTTGGTGAGGGCTGATTTACAATCTGATTGTAGAGTTTTCCAGCAAAAAAACGCACAAGAAATTATTGAAATAATCTTAAACCCAAATTATGCAATGAAAATCATAAAGCTAGCACAAATCATTGAGCTTATTATATTTGGAAAAAAACATCACCTAACACTTTGAAGTGGTTCAATTTTATGGGACATATTTTTAGCTTATAAAAAACTACACAAAACAAATTTAAATATTTAAACGAATGAAAAGGACTTTTTTAAAGTCCTTTTTATTTATCTGTTTTCTTATTTTTTTAAGATTTTGTTAGTTTTATTAGTTAATTTAAAAATGGAAATTAAAAAAAAATCGCCACAACCAACCAAGTTATGCGAGATTATACTTTTACAAATCCTGATTATATTCAAGAACATAACGATTTTGCACGCAATCAATTTGAAGCCGATCAATATGAGAAATCCTCTACTTATACTGATCTCTACGGAATATCTTCGGAAATACCAACTGGATCTAATAATGGCGGATCTTTAATTGTTGTTAAACAAGGCTTTACAGATTCAACTTGTGCACATGAGCTATTTCACAGTATGGGACTTTCACATACCTTTGATCCAGCGAGTGAATTTGTATTTGAGATAGAAAGAACTGATAATATAATGGATTATTCTGATATCGGGCGTAACTATATAAAAGTTCTTCGCTCTGCTTGTTGGCAATGGACTATTATAAACCCTAAACTAAAAGGACTTTAATTATGAAAAACAAATACAAAATAGCAACACTATTACTAATAACCTTAATTAGTGGATGTGCTACAGAAAATAAAACTGTAAATATAAAAGAAAAAGTTAAACAAGAAAATATAGTAACTAAAAAACAAATTAAAAAGAAAGTTTATAAGAAAGGTAAAGTAACAAAAACTAAATTAAAATATAAAAAGGTGAAAAAGATGAAAAAATTTAATATAAAAAGATTTGAAAAGAATATTAGTAAAGGTATAAATCCAATAACAGAAGCGGATGGGACTGTAGTTTACCAAGGTGGAGATTCTAAAAGTGGATACGATGAAATAAGAACTAACCCTAAAACCCCTCTTTTTGAAGAGGAAATACTTTACTATCCAACAGGGGAACGGAAAAGAAAAAGAGTTAGTTACAAAAAATATTTTTTTCATGGTATAACTTACATATATAACAAAAAAGGGGAGATTATAAGCACAAAAGATTATAACAAAGGCTTTGATTTTTCTTGGGAAGATCTAAGAAAATACTGTGAAAAAAATAATATTGATTTATCCGATGAAATTTTTACAAGGATAAGGAAAGAAGGTACGATTAATTTATTTGATGAAACTGAGAAAGAAGCAATTTTGAATGAGAAAGATAAAACTATAACTATTATGCGGGAATATTTCCTTAAAAACTTTAAAGTTTTATGGGGTCCTGCTTGGGATGTTCAATACTTAAATAAAGAAAAAAACACTGCTTTGAATGTTGTTATTGATGCTAAGCAAGGTAATATTATACTCATCTATTCATTAGATTCTATTCGTTCAATCCATGATTACTCAACAGGAATAACAACAAGTCCAAAGCAAACCTTGGTTTATAAATACGGAGACAAAATAACCCCTGAAATGTCTTGGTTACCACTAAAAAAATAACTCCCTGAAGTGGTTCAATTTTATGGGACAGATTTTTAGCTTATAAAAAACTACATAAAACAAATTTAAACGAATGAAAAGGGCTTTTTTAAAGTCCTTTTTATTTATCTGTTTTCTTATTTTTTTAAGATTTTGTTAGTTTTATTAGTTAATTTAAAAAATGGAAATTAGAAAAAAATCGCCACAACCAACCAAGTTATGCGAGATTATACTTTTACAAATCCTGATTATATTCAAGAACATAACGATTTTGCACGCAATCAATTTGAAGCCGATCAATATGAGAAATCCTCTACTTATACTGATCTCTACGGAAGATCTTCGGAAATACCAACTGGATCTAATAATGGCGGGTCTTTAATTGTTGTTAAACAAGGCTTTACAGATTCAACTTGTGCACATGAGCTATTTCACAGTATGGGACTTTCACATACCTTTGATCCAGCGAGTGAATTTGTATTTGAGATAGAAAGAACTGATAATATAATGGATTATTCTGATATCGGGCGTAACCATATAAAAGTTCTTCGCTCTGCTTGTTGGCAATGGACTATTATAAACCCTAAACCATCAAGAAGTTACTGAAGAAGTAGATAGTTATATATATTTTTATAATTATAAGAGGTTAAACTCCGCAATAAATTACATGACACCAAATGAAAAATTTAATAGAATGATAAATGTCGCTTAAAAAGTGTTCCATAAAATTAGACCATTACATATCAAACACAATTTTCTGAAGGGTCTCTTCAAACATATGATTGTTTTATATAACTTATAGTTATTTTTCATTGTTTCTTGTAATTATTTGCATTGAAAATAAAAAAGGCATTTTAGTTTTAACTAAACGCCTAAAGTGCAATTAGAAACTGTAAAAAATTAAGGTTTTGATCTTTGTTTTATCGTTTTAATAAATTCTAAAAATAAAGCTAAGAAAATGCCTAAAACACCACCTAAGATAATAGATATAAAACTAATTATTAATCGTCTTGGTTTTGCAGGAGATTTTCTTGTAATTATATCACCAATTATATCTGTATTTCTATAGTTATGTGATTGCATTGAGAGATAAATAAGTTTTCTTTGCTCATCAATTTTAGGTATATCAATTTTATTTATTTTATCAAGGTTCCTTTTAAGTTTGGGTAAAGAAACGCTAACAATTAACTCTTTAGAGCTATTAAAATTTATTATTTTAATTTCATTTAAAGAGATCTTTGATTGAAGGGCTTGGATTTGTGTGAGCCTAAGAGCTGCCAAAGAAGCATTGTTATTAGTTAAGTTATTTATTGCTTTTTCTAACTGTATTTTTGCTTCATCTAACTCTTGCTTAGTTGCTATAATTTTTTTATTTAAAGATGGAATTTTAGTTTTAGTAATATAATTTATATTAGCTTTTATACCAATAACAGTATTATTATTAATATTAAGAATATCTAAATCTAAATCATCGAGTGCTGATTGCTTATTTGAAATTATTTCATCAATTATACTTTTATGTTGTAATCTTAGGTTTGAAATAAGAGTTTTAACTTCTTTTATAGCTAGCTTATTAGATTTTCCCATTGCAGAAATTAGGATAAACTGTTCTGCACCTTTGGAGGAAGATATTGATGATATTTTAGAATCTCTACCTTTGATATTTTTAAAAACATCTATATATCTTACATTTAAAAGCTTTTCTATATTTTTTCCTTTTTCCAAATATTTCTTTTTACTTGTTTTTGCATCATTATAGCTTCCAATTTCAATTGTCGCTTCTGCCTTATACCAAGGAGTTGCGATGAATGTATAAGCTATCCCAAGGCAAGCTACTATTATGGTTGTGAGGATTATTAATAATTTTCTTTTGTATAAAGTTGTAAAAACTTCAACTAAGTCAATTTCATCAGATTGAACTGTATTTTTATCTGTCATATGTATTTTTTATAAGTTAATAAAGTTATTTTAATGTCAATAAATTATAGCAATGATTTCACATTACTTCTAGTTGTATAGCCTTTTGTTTTTTTAATATTTTAATCGCTTCGTCAAATTTTTTTATTGAGGTAACTCTTATTTTAAATAAAATAGAAACTTCTTTTGTTTTCATATCATTAGGAAAATATATGTTTTCAATATTAGCTGAGGTTTTTGCAAGATATTTTGTGATTATTGCAAGCCCACCTGGTCTATTATCTACAGTTATTTTAACTGTTTTTGTGATTCCATTTGTATTTAATATTGTTTGAAATTCTTTTAAAATATAAGTTTTTTTCATCTCATCTAAAGCAATCATTTCAAGTAATATTTCTACAGAAATTTTTTCTTGCTTTGCAACTTTAGTTAGTAATTCTTGAATATTATCAAATTGATAATCATATTTTTTTATAAAGCTAACTAAAGATTTAAAGCCGATGTTTTGTAATTCTTTTTTGGGAATACTATTAAAAAAATGTCTAATAGCAATTCTTGCTCGTCCAGTTTTTATTATTTTTAGCCATTGTGCTTGTGGGTGGCTATCTTTATCAGTTATTAATTCAACAGTTTGTCCATTTTCTAATTTAAAGTCAACAGAAACTGGAATATTATTTACCTTAGCACAAACTAATTTATCCCCAAGATCTGTGTGAATATAATATGCAAAATCTATAATGTTTGAGCCAATAGGTAAACCAATGATATCTCCTTTTGGTGTAAAAACTTGAATATCAAATTCAGTTAAATCTTTCTTAATTGTTTCATAATATTCAATCGGATCAACTGATAATTTTTGTAGATTTTTTATATTTCCAAGCCATTTTAAAATAGGTTTATCTTTTGTTGATTTACTTGTTTGTTTCTGTTGACTGAATTGTTTCCAAATTGCAATTATTCCTGTTTCTGCAATTGAGTGCATATTTTCACTTCTTATTTGGATTTTTACAACTTGCCCTGTTTTGGTTAATAAAGTTGTATGAATAGACTGGTAGCCATTAACTTTTGGTGAGGCTATATAATCTAGTAATTTCTTAAAAATAGGTTTGAAATGCTGATGAATAATACCTAAAGCTAAGTAACAATCATTTATATTTTTAGTTATAACAATAATTGGCACACTAACAGTTTCTATTGGGCGGTTTCCAAGTCTATGTTTTTTTATTTTATGGTAAATGCTAAAAACATTTCTTTTTCGGATAAAGGTTTCTGATTGAATATTTGAACCTAGGATATTGATTAATTTTGAAAGTATTTCTTCCTCAAGAACTAATCTTTGTTTATTAGCTTTTGCAACTTTACATGCAACTTTATAACGCCAAGGATTTAAATATTTAAAAGCTAAATCTTCTAATTTAGATTTGAAAACAAACATTCCTAATCGCTGTGCAATAGGGACATATATTTCAATAGTTTCTTTAGCAATTCTTTTTTGTTTTTCAGGAGGCAAAGAGTCTAGAGTTTGCATATTATGCATTCTATCGGCAAATTTAATCATTACAACGCTAGGATCTATTTGCATTGCATTAACTAATTTGGTGAAAGTTTGTGCTTGTAAAAGCTCTCTTGAAATGTGTTTTACTTTCTCTAATTTACTAACTCCATCAACAAGTTCTGCTACTTTTCCACCAAATAAATTAGTAACCTCAAGTTTTGTTACTGGTGTATCTTCAATTACATCGTGTAGAACAGCAGCTTGTAAAACAAATAAGTCAAAAATATTTTCTTTAGCAAGAATTTGTGAAACTATAATTGGGTGGCAAATATATGGCTCACCTGATTGTCTTGTTTGTTTATTATGGGCTTTGGCTGCAAAGTAGCAAGCTTCTATAAGTTGCTGTTGTTCCTCTTTTTCTAAATATGAGGTAACTTTTTTTAGATTGGATATTTCTTTCTCAATATGGCTAAGACCAATCAAATTATTTTTTGAGATTGAATTAGCCATAATATTCTGAGACTTGTTTTTGTTAATTAGTTTCTAATAAGTAAATTTAAATTGTAACTAAAATTAGAAATCAAATTTACTTGATTAAAATGATTAAATAAATATATCTGTTTTTTCTTCGTAAGATAGTATTTCTTCAACCCCTTTTGTTCCAGCTGCGATTTCTCGTAAAGCAATAACTGTTGGTTTATCATTATCTTCTTCAACAGTTGGTAAATAGCCTTCGCTAAGTTGTTTTGCTCTTTTAGCTGCTGCTAAAATAATTCTAAATCTATCTTCCCCTGTTGTTTCTATGCAATCTTCAATTGTAACTCTTGCCATCTATTGTCTCCTGTTAGTTGTCTAAAATCATAAAAAACCGAACCGTTAATTATAGCAGACATAATTTATATGTTAAACAGTTAATATTTAAATACTGTTATTTAAGTTATAAAAAAAGGAGCTTTTAGCTCCTTTTTGAAACTAAATTAAAAATCAACTAGTTTTTAGTTTTATCAACAATTTGATTTTCTTGTAAGTGAGGCATCATTTTTCTTAGTTTAGCACCAACTACTTCAATAGGGTGGGCAGCGTTATTTCTACGGCAAGCAGTCATTGAAGGATAATTTGCAGCACCTTCTGTAATAAACATTTTTGCATATTCACCATTTTGAATTCGCTCAAGAGCAAAACGCATAGCTTCTTTTGACTCTTCATTTATAACTTCAGGTCCAGTAACATATTCACCGTATTCTGCGTTATTTGAAATTGAGTAATTCATATTTGCAATTCCGCCTTCATACATTAAATCAACGATTAATTTTAGCTCATGCAAACATTCAAAGTAAGCCATTTCTGGAGCATAACCAGCTTCTGTTAAAACTTCAAAACCAGCTTTAACTAATTCAACCGCACCACCACAAAGAACAGCCTGCTCACCAAATAAATCAGTTTCAGTTTCATCTTTGAAAGTAGTTTCTATTATTCCAGTTCTTCCGCCACCAACGCCCATTGCGTAAGACATTGCAACTTCTTTGGCTTTTCCACTTGCATCTTGAAATACAGCTATTAAATCTGGAATTCCACCACCTTTTTCAAACTCAGTTCTAACCGTATGCCCAGGTGCTTTAGGTGCAATCATAATTACATCTAGATCCGCTCGTGGAACAACTTGATTATAGTGAATAGCAAAACCATGTGAGAATGCTAAAGTTGCACCTTTCTTAAGGTTTGGCTCAATTTCATCACGGTATAATTGTCCTTGAAATTCATCAGGAGTTAAAATCATAACAACATCAGCAGCAGCAACAGCATCAGCAACAGGCATTACTTTTAGCCCTGAGTTTTCTGCTTTAATTGCAGAAGTTGATCCAGCACGAAGACCAATTGTTACATCAACGCCTGAGTCTTTTAAGTTATTTGCTTGTGCGTTTCCTTGTGAGCCGTAGCCAATTATTGAAACTTTTTTACCTTTAATTATGTCTAGGTTACAGTCTTTATCGTAATATACTTTCATTTTTTTCCTCTTTTATAAAATATTAAGTTAATTATTTAAGTTAATATGTTGGTTAATTTATTAATCTGTTACTATTTTCTAGATTTTCACATCTAGTTTTCTATTATTTAAACTTTTAGAGCTTTGTTTCCTCTTGCCAAACCACTAACTCCAGTTCTTGCTACTTCTATTATTGTATATTCATCTAAAATTTTAAGCAAAGCGTCTAATTTGCTAGAACGCCCAGTTGCCTCAATAGTCATAGTTTTTGTACTTACATCCAAAACTCTACATCTAAAAACATCAGCAACTTCAATAATTCTAGCTCTATCTTTGCTAGTTGTAGCTAATTTTACAAGCATTAGTTCTCTTTCAGTATGCTCTATATCGTGAAAGTCCACTAATTTTATCACATCAATTAATTTATTTAACTGTTTTACGATCTGTTCAACAATTTTATCAGAGCCAATTGTAACCAAAGTCAATCGTGATAAAGAGTTATCCTCAGTTGGAGCAACAGTTAAACTTTCAATGTTAAAGTTTCTTGCAGAAAATAAACCAACAACTCTTGATAAAGCTCCAGCTTCATTTTCCATAAGTATAGAAATTATATGTCTCATATTAGTTCACCTCACTTTTTAGAATTATTTCATTATGCCCAGCACCAACTGGAATCATTGGGTAAACATTTTCCTCAGTAAGAGTTATAAAGTTTAAAAATACTGACTTATCCTTTATTGAAATTGCTTTTTTAAGTGCTGGCTCAACCTCAGAAGGTTTTGTAACATTTATACCAATATGCCCATAAGCTTCCGCAAGTTTGACAAAATCAGGGTGGACTTTTAAATCAACCATAGAGTATCGTTTGTCATAAAATAACTGTTGCCATTGCTTAACCATACCAAGGACACCATTGTTTAAACAAATTATTTTCACAGGTGCATTTGATTGCAAAGAAGTAGTTAATTCTTGGGTCATCATTTGAATGCTTCCATCTCCAGTTATGCAAAAAACATCTTCTTTAGGGCGTGCGATTTTGGCTCCAATAGCTGCAGGCAAACCAAATCCCATAGTTCCAAGTCCACCAGAATTCACCCAGTTTCTAGGTTTTTCAAAACCATAATATTGGGCAGTCCACATTTGGTGCTGACCAACATCAGAAACCACAAGTGCATTTCCTTTTGTTAGTTTATGAAGTGTTTCCAAGACAAATTGTGGCTTAATAACTTTGTCTGAATTTTCATAGCTAATACTTTTGAGCTTTTGCCATTCATTTATTTGCTGCCACCATTTAGATATATCAGCTTGTTTTTTTGTATCTTCTAATAATTCTAAAAGTGTTTTTAAAACTACTTTTACATCACCAACAATAGGTATATGAGCGTTTACAACTTTAGAAATTGAAGCAGGGTCAACATCAATATGAATAATACTTGCATTAGGGCAGAATTTTGAAATATCAGCAGTTATTCTATCGTCAAATCTAGCTCCAACAGCAAGTAAAACATCGCATTTATTCATTGCCATATTTGCTTCATAGCTTCCATGCATTCCAAACATTCCTAAGAAGTTTTCACTACTTGCTGGCTGTGAACCAAGTCCCATAAGTGTATTTGTTATGGGTAGGTTTAGCTTTTTAACAAGCTTTTGCATTTCTTTACTTGCATTACCTGAAACAACTCCTCCGCCAGTATAAGCCATTGGTTTTTTGGCTGATAAAAGAAGTGAAATTGCTTTTTTTAATTTGTTTTGTATGTCCTTTTGTATTTGGATTGTATGAACGCATTTTAATAGCTCTAGGGTAATTAAACTCTGCACTATTTGCGGTCATATCTTTTGGTAAGTCTATCAAAACAGGTCCTGGTCGCCCAGTTCTTGCTAAGTAAAAAGCTTTTTTAATAGTTTCTGCTAATTTAGAAACATCTTTAACTAAATAGCTATGTTTCACACAAGGTCTTGTTATTCCAATAGCATCAACCTCTTGGAAAGCATCTGTTCCAATTAATTGTGATGGAACTTGCCCTGAAAAAATAACCATAGGAACTGAATCCATATAAGCGGTTGCAATTCCTGTTACTGCATTTGTAAGCCCTGGCCCTGAGGTTACGAGTGCAACACCAACTTCTCCTGTAACTCTTGCATAAGCGTCTGCAGAGTGAGTAGCTGCTTGTTCGTGGCGAACTAGAATATGCTCAATTTTGTCTTGTTTGAATATTTCATCATATATATGTAAAACCGCTCCACCAGGGTAGCCAAATATATGTTTTATATTTTCTTTTATTAGAGATTTAATAAAAATCTCTGCTCCTGTAAATGTTTTGTCTGAATTATTTGTTTTAGTCATAATGCTTGTCTTTTTTTAAATTATGAGGCTGAAATAATCACTTATACTACTAGTTTTTATTTCGGTCAAGGTAAATGTTACAATTTATCAAATTCCAAATTTAGTCTAACCTTTTAGTTGTTATGAAATCATTAGTTAATAATAAACTTCTGCGTATTTGTTTATAAATTCATCGTCAAAGGTTACTTTTTTTAGGTGTTTTATTTTATCAAGATTAATAACTTTGCCAGTTCCTCTACCATTTGGGGCAATCCAAGAGATAAAAAACTCTATATTTTTAGTATTTTTATATTTTGAAATATCAACAGTTGCACCTTTTTCAAAGAATAATTGCTCTATTGCATAAAAATCATTTAAAACTGAAAAATCATTTATTGGATTGTTACTTAAGCCTAAAAACAGCAAATGTTCTAAATCCTTGAGTGGGCTAATATCCTTGATTTTATTGCCTCTTAACCACAAAATCGCTACATTATTTTGTTTGTTTAAAGCACTAATATCAGTTATTAGATTATCTGAAATATCTAACTTTCTTATATTGAAAAAAAAGTCTTGTAAAGCATCTATATTAGTTATTTTATTATCTGAAATGTTTAATACTTCGATAGGGTTAAGAATACCAAAATCATTAAGTCTAGACTCAGAAGTATTATTTATATATCTAAGATGGCTAATATCTGTAATTTTATTACTGTTTAAATATAGTTCTTTTAAACCAAAAAGGCTACTATGGTTAGTTAAAGATATATCTTGAAATACACTAATATCTTTTATATTATTGTGGCTTAGATTTAGATGACTGATGCCGACTGAATTTTTAATAGCGGTTATATCAGAAATATTTATTATTACTTAAATCCAACCACCAAAAATTAAACTTGATAAGAGAGCTAATGTTTTTTATTTTATTGTTACTTAAGCCTAATGTTCCTAACTTTGTTAAGTTAGCAAGGGCTATTTGATATCAACTATTTGATTGTTATTTAGATGTAATTCTTGTAAAGCTTTTAGATTGCTAAGTGGGCTAACATCAACTATTTGATTATTATTCAATTTAAGCTCTGTTATATTATTTAAATTTTTAATAGAACTAATATCATTAATTAAAATTATTATTTAAACTTAAATATTTTAAGTTGGTTAAACTTTTGAGTGCTTGAATATTTGTAATTTTATTATTATTTAATTTTATGTTAACAAGGTTCTTTAGCTTACTTAGTGGTTTTAGATTACTCAAATCAGAGTTTGAAATTTTAAGAACTTCTAATGACTTGAAATACTGAATGCCTTCTATTGATTTTATTGTATGTTTGAGGGATAAAGGGTAGTTATTAAAGTAAGTAATACTTGAAACATCAGAATAAATAATATCTCCTTTTGACTTGTTTATTTTTTTACGAACAATATTTTCAAAATTCTTATCAGGAAAATTTATCATAGTATTAGGTTTTATATCTTTAGCAGAAACACTTCTTATATTTATAGATGCTGAAATTATAAAGATAGTTATTATTTTAATTATATTTTTCATAAGTTTTTTATTTTGCTTTATAAGTATCAGGTATTAGTTTAAAGTAAGCATATGAAGAGGCTGTTCCAATAGGTATATTATCCTCTTTGTAGAAAACAGCTTCTCTGTATTGTTGATTGCCCCAAATAAAATATATTTCAGTCTCACAAACAAATTCATTTATCTCACCGCGATATATAATAGATTGGTTTCCTAGTGAATAATCAACTACAGGTCTATTTTTTTTTGCTGGCTTAGTGAAGCTATTCCACACAATTCTTTCAAGTTTTGAACTTCTGCTACAAAAACTTTTCTTCTCTCCTTGGGAGCGTTTAAAGCTCTTATGTATTATAGTTTCTCTAAAATCCAGACCGCTGTTGCCAGGATCTCTTACTATATAGCTAAAGAAAAACCATTTTAAAATACTAGTATATCCCGTTTTAAATCCACCATTTTTCTTAACATAATTACCAGCAGCTTCAAAAAATATGTATTTTTTTGCATAAGAGAGGTTTTATTTAGATTATTTGGATAATAGAAAATATTCAAATAACTAGAAATAACCCCAGTCAAAATTAGTAATATAAATATTATTTTAATTATATATTTGCTTATTTTTATAGAATTAGTCATTTTTATTTCCTTTTTTTACGGTTTCTTCTAGCTATTCTTTCATTTTTTAACTCATTTTCTAGCTCTATTACTTTATCAGCTGGTATTTTACCTAAAGTGTGAAATTTAAAAGCCCTAGCATATTTAATTAGCATTTGTCCACTTATTCTTGGATCAGGGTCGTCAAATTTTGCAGATGCTTGCGACCATATCGCAGGAGTACCTTTACCTAAAGTAGCTGGAAATATCCTAAAGTCTCCAATACTTTTATTGTTTTTTCTAAAATTATCTAAAAGAAGATATATTCCAAGTTGATTTGCTTCATTAAAAAACCAATTATTTTTACCTTTAAAATTATAGTTCTGTGAAGCAACCCAAATCTTAGTGTTTTGCTCAAAGTCTTTACCGTCTAGTTTCCAGCTAAAGTAATCATCATTGTATATAAGAGTAGCGTCAATATAAAAAATACCATTATGACAAGCTGTAATATTACCTGTTAAAGTAGTCACTTACTCTTCCAAACTGCCAAGATTGTGTTTTTATAGCGTTTGAATAACTTGCGTTAAATGCAATAGGCTTTAGATTATCCTTATTTATATTTTTATCTATTTTATCTGGATTTGTTTCCTTCCATTTGAAATTTTTAACGGTTACACCTTTATTTCTTAAGGCTTCTTTATAAATACTTCGCATACCTCCCCAGTATGCTATATTATCTTTTGAAGTTCGTTGTTTTCCAGTAATACTTAGATATATTTGATCTCCAATATCAATAGCTTCCTCCATAGTAAAAACAGCTGGATCTGCAATGTATGGAAGCCCGTCTTTTGAAAAATTAAATTGGTCTTGAACATCCTCTTTAGCTCTCTCTCTTATATTTTCTCTTTGTTCAGCTTTATTTGAAATAATGTAAGCAATATAGTCTAAAAACTTAGGCTTTTTATTATATTTATTAGTGAAGTTAGGTTTGATTTTTCTGTTAAGTTTTCAATTCTATCCAGTGCCCAAATGTTGATACAGCATTATTTTTTTTATCAAGTTCTAGCTCAACAAGGTTATAAATATTGGGGTTATCTAAAATATACAACCCTCCAACTTTCTCACGAAAATATTTTTTTGAATCACTAATATCTTTAGTGAATTTTTTACTGCACCAATTTAATATCTCTAAGCCATTCCAAGCTCCCATAGTTTCAGTATTACCATCTTTATTTTTCATAGTAATAACTGCATAAATCCAATAAGGCACGCCTATTTTGGATAGCTTGTCATCTTTTTGTATTTTATCTAATATATCTAAAATATTAAATTAGCTTTAGAATAAGCATTATCTACTTTTGCACCTTTGGTCTCTTCATAGATTTTAACACCATCTTGGGTTGTTATTTGTATGGTTATTGGTATTTCTTTCAATCTTTTAGGTAAAAGTCCACAAACAGTTGCAATCACATATTTATTATATTTGGCATGTTCATATTCAAGTTTTAAAAAGTTTATGTACTTAGTATTATCCCCAGCACCTTCATCAGATCCATTAGGATACTCTATTTCAATATCTTTTTTATTGAGAGTATTGTAAAAATGAGCACTTTTAAAATTAGCTCCATAATACTTATCACTACGAATATTATTTTTGCCCGTTAATTTTCTATCTGTATCTGTATCTGTCATAGGTTATGCCTCCTTTATTATATTTATTTATTGTAAAATCACATTTTTACATTTTTATTTTTTTATTATTAATTTTTTAAGATAAGCCTCTCCGACTTTTATATTATCCTTTTCATAAAAAGTTGATTTTGTGCAACTTTTATTTTCATTATTGGAATCTGCGGTAATTCTAATTTCACAAATAATATTATCGGCATAACCTCTATAAACTGATTCATATCCTTTATGTCTATATGTTACTCCATAACTTGGTATGTTGGTTGATTTTCGGTTGTAAGAAAGTCTTATAAGGTTTGCTGATTTCATACAGATATTAGAATTTATATCTTTGGCAAATCTATTTTTTGGTGGATTTTAACTTCCAAGCATTTATTTGCTCCGTGCTTAACAATAGACCTGCCGTAGCTTTCTAATGCATCTATATGTTGTAACGAAATGGCTTGCCAACAACCCAAGGGTAATCAAAAAAGTAAAAGTAAATGGTAATTATTCCAATAATTGCAAATGGAGTGGCAACCATATATTTGAAAATTTTAATAACCAACTTATCATCAGCTGGATTTGATGGTTTTGTAGTTGATTTTAATACTTTTTTTTCAATATTATTATTTTCTTTTACCATAATTTAAATTTAGTTTATATTTATTATTTAATTTGCTACTTAATTCGTTACTTATTCTATCATTATTACTGAACAAAAAGTTCTATAAAAATCATATGAAATTATATTTACTCCCTCACAAAAAACACAAAACTAATATTTAAAGTGATTTGTTGAAGTGGTATAATCAGAACTTTATCAATTATAATTAAAACAAATAACATTTATGGCAAAAGCAATTTTAGTAATACCAACACACCCAATGGCAGGAATAACTTCAAGCATTATTGGGCTGTTTCATTCATTGCAAAGACAGGGAGTGAAAGTTTCATATTATAATCCAGTTAATCAAATTGATGATCATCACAAAGTTATTGATTATACAAGTGAAATATTGAAACCACTTTGTAAAGAAAATAACTTAAAGACTATTTCTGCACAAAAAGCCGATGAAATGCTTTCAAATAGTCGTGAAGATGAGCTTTTGTCAGAAATAATAGTTAATTATGAAAAGGTAGCAAAATCTGAGCAAATTATTTTAATTAGTGGGTTGTTAGAAACTAGCCACCAACAATATGCTTCTGAGCTTAATTTATCCATTGCAAATGCACTTAGTGCAGATGTTATTTTAGTTACTGATGCTATAAATGTATCTTCTTCGCAGTTTAAACATAGGCTTGAGTATGCGGCTGAAGTTTATGGTGGAATTTATGGTAAGCAAGTTATTGGTGCGATAATCAATAAAATCAATGATAAAAATAGCTTTATCTCAAGAAGATATTGATGGTTCAAACTTATTCAACCAAGATTTTAAAAAACTAGCAGTAGTTCCTTATAAACATTCATTAACATATCCACGAACGCTTGAAGTTGCTAATTTTCTTGATGCTAAAATCATAAACAGAGGAAATATTGAAGAACGAAGAATTGCTGATTATGCAATGATTGCAAGAACAATTCCTAATGCTGTAGATTTCTTAAGTGCAGGTTATTTAATAATAACGCCTTCAGATCGTGATGATGTAATTATGGCTACAACACTTGCTGTTGCTAGTGGAAACCAAATTGCTGGGCTGGTTTTGACTGGAGAAACTACGCCGACAAAACAAGTTTGGGATTTATGTAAACCTTTGCTGGAAAAAGCAAAATTACCAGTTATGCAAGTTAATTCTGGAAGTTGGGGAATTGTTAAGAAAATGGCAAAGTTTAATTTGCATATTTCATTAGATGATAAAGAAAGAATTAGTAAAACTATGGAACATTTTGCAGAGCATTTTTCAGATGATTGGTCTGAAGCTTATATTAAAACTAAAAAAGAGCTTAGAATTTCACCTTCAGCATTTAAATATAGTATTGTGAAAACTGCAAAAGCAGCTAATAAAACAATAGTTTTACCAGAAGGAGATGAGCCAAGAACAATTGTGGCTGCTAATAATTGTGCTAATCGTGGAATTGCAAAATGTGTGTTATTAGCAAATCCTGATGATGTTTATGCAGTTGCAAAACAACAAGGAATTGAGCTTAATAAATCAATCAAAATCATAGACCCAAAAGATATAAGAGCTAATTATATTTCTAAATTAATAGAACTTAGAGAGCATAAGGGAATGAATGAAGTATTGGCAAAATCTCAATTAGAAGATAATGTTATGCTTGGAACTATGATGCTTGAAGCTAACGAGGTTGATGGTTTGGTTTCAGGAGCAGTTCATACAACTGCAAATACAATAAGACCACCATTACAAATTATAAAAACAGCAAAAGGTTCTAAATTAGTTTCTTCAATATTTTTTATGTGTTTACCTAGTCAAGTTTTGGTTTATGGTGATTGTGCGATTAATCCAAACCCAGATGCAGAAGCACTTTCTGAAATTGCAATTCAATCAGCAGATTCAGCCAAATCATTTGGAATATCTCCAAGGGTTGCTATGATAAGCTATTCAACAGGTTCTTCAGGAGCTGGCGAAGATGTGGTTAAGGTTGCTGAAGCAACTGATTTGGTTAGATTGAAAAGACCTGATATTATAATAGATGGTCCGTTGCAATATGATGCGGCTGCAATAGCTTCAGTGGCGGCGAAAAAAGCACCAAATTCAGAGGTGGCTGGTAAAGCTAATGTGTTTATTTTCCCAGATTTAAATACAGGAAATACAACATATAAAGCAGTTCAAAGATCAGCTGGAGCAGTTTCAATAGGACCAATGTTACAAGGAATGAGAATGCCTGTGAATGATTTGTCGCGTGGTGCTTTGGTTGATGATATTACTTACACAATAGCAATAACAGCAGTGCAAGCGAAATAATAGCAGTAAATAGTCGGTTGATTTGTGAGTTGATACTTATAAATCAAAAATAGCATTATATTTATTTGTAAAAATAATTTACAATGCTAGCTTTTTTAAATATTTTTTTAAGGTAAAATTAATTATGCAAGTTAAAGTTGAAGTATTAGAAGGTTTAAAGCGTAAGCTAACAATAGAAGTTCAAGAGAGTAAAATATCAGAGAAAGTTTTTACAGAGCTAAAAAAAGCTCAAAAGAAAGTAAAACTTGATGGTTTTAGAGTTGGGAAAGTTCCAATGAAAGTTATAAAACAACGATATAGTGCTTCAATTAGACACGATGTTTTATCTAAAATAATTGATGAAACTTACCCAAAAGCAGTTGAGCAAGAAAAATTAGATGTTGCTTCTTATCCAGAAATCAATCCAACATCAGGATTTAAAGATGGTGAGAATTTGATTTATGAAGCTACTGTTGAAGTTTTCCCAGAATTTGAAGTAAAAGGACTTGACTCAATTACAATTGACAAATCAGTTTCAGAAGTATCTAAAAAAGATATTGATGTAATGCTAAAAACTCTACAACAACAAACAGCAACTTGGTCAGTTTCAGGAGCTGCTAAAAAAGCAGCAAAAGACAATCGTGTAACAGTTGATTTTGTTGGTAAAATTGATGGTAAAGAGTTTGACGGTGGTTCTGCAAAAGATGTTACTTTGGTTATTGGTAAGAAACAAATGTTACCAGAATTTGAAGAAGCAATTATTGGTCATAAAACAAAAGAAGAAGTTACTGCTACAGTTAATTTCCCAGAAGATTATCATGGAAAAGATGTTGCTGGTAAAACTGCTGAATTCTCAATAGAAATCAAAAAAATAGAAACTGAAGTTCTTCCAGAAATTGATGAAGAATTTGTTAAGAAATTTGGCACTGAAAGTGGTAAAAAAGAAGATTTAGAAACTGCAATTAAAAAGAATATGGAAAGAGAGTTAAAAGCAGGTATTAAAGCTGAAATTAGCCAACAATTAATGCAACATTTAATTGATTCTAACCAATTTGATATTCCTGAGTCTTCAGTTAATCAAGAAGTTTTCAAAATGATGCAAGAGTCTGGTGCTTCTGAGGAAGAGCTTAAGAAAATCAAACCAGAAGAGCTAAAACTTATAAAAGAAAATTACAAAAAACCAGCAACTGATAGAATTAGATTAAGCTTAGTTATGGGTAAAGTTTTAGAGACTAAAAAAATTAAAGTTGATGAGAAGTTAGTTGATGCACACATCAAAGAAATTGCAGAAACTTATGAAAATCCAGCTGAATTAGAAACACATTATAAGAAAGATAAAAAAATAATGTCTCAAATTAGATCTAAAGTTTTAGAAGAGCAAATAGTAACTAGCCTTCTTGAAAATGCAAAAATAGTTGAGAAAAAGAAAAAATTCTCAGAAATAATTAAAACTAACTAAACTAGTAATGAACTAATAATAACTTTCAAGTTATAAGTTAGTTGTAAGTTAGTTTTAATCAAAAGAACTTATTGGGTTTGTATATTTTATATGATTTTATGTAAATTATATAAACCCATTTTTATTTTTAAAAATAAATATACTTAATATTAAATAATTAAATTAAGTAATTAAATTAAATATTTAATTAAATACTTCAAATAATAATATTAAGATAGTTATTTTAATAACTTAATGGACTGATAAAATTATGAGTGAAATTAAATCATTTATGCCAATTCCTGTTGTAGTTGAGCAAACAGGAAGATCTGAGCGAGCTTACGATATATATTCTAGGCTTTTAAAAGAAAGAATTATATTTTTAGTTGGTGAAGTTAATGATGCTAGTGCTAACTTGATTGTTGCACAAATGCTATTTTTGGAAGCTGAAAATCCTAAAAAAGATATCTCTTTATATATAAACTCTCCAGGTGGTTCTGTAACTGCTGGAATGTCAATTTATGATACGATGCAGTTTATAAAACCAGATGTTTCAACTATGGTTATTGGGCAGGCTTGTTCTATGGGAGCTTTACTTTTAACGGCTGGAGCGGCTGGAAAAAGATACTCTCTACCAAACTCAAGAGTTATGATTCATCAACCTTTAGGTGGTTATCAAGGGCAGGCAACTGATATTGAAATTCATGCTAAAGAAATTCTTAAGATAAAAGATAATCTAAATAGAATAATGGCAAAACATACAGGGAAAGCAGTTAAAACAATAGCAAAAGATACAGATAGAGATAATTATATGAGCAGTAAAGAAGCTCTTAGTTATGATTTGATTGACAAAATTGTTAGTGAGCGAGATTAATTATGAGTTCAAATAAACCAGTTTGTAGTTTTTGTGGTAGAAATAAAGCTGATACTTTAGGGTTTGTTGCTAGTGAATTAGGAGAGACTCTAATTTGTAACCATTGTTTGGAAGATGGAAATAATATATTTTTAGAAAATAAAGCTGATATTGATTTAGATATTGACTTATCAACACCTCGTCAAATCAAAGAAAGCTTAGATGAATATGTAATTGGGCAAGAGCAAGTTAAAAAAGTTCTTTCTGTTGCAGTTTATAATCATTATAAACGCTTGTTACATAATCAAAAGTCTGAAGTTGAAATTGGAAAATCTAATATTTTATTACTTGGGTCAACTGGTTCTGGGAAAACATTACTGGCTGAAACTTTGGCAAGATCTTTAAATGTTCCATTTGCAGTAGCGGATGCAACAACTTTAACTGAGGCAGGCTATGTTGGTGAAGATGTTGAAAATATTATATTAAGACTTTTGCAAAATTGTAATTTTAATATAGAAAAAGCAAGTCGTGGAATTATTTATATTGATGAAATAGATAAAATTGCTAGAAAATCTGAGAATATGTCAATTACAAGAGATGTTTCTGGTGAAGGTGTTCAGCAAGCTTTACTTAAAATAATAGAGGGAACAGAAGCCTCTGTTCCGCCTCAAGGTGGTAGAAAACACCCAAATCAAGAAATGCTAAAAGTTGATACTTCAAATATTTTATTTATTTGTGGTGGTGCGTTTGCAGGAATTGAAACTATTATTCAAAATAGAATTGAAAAAGGTAGTATTGGTTTTTCAGCATCTGTGAAATCTCCAACTTCAAAAACCGAAACTGATAAAATTTTGGAAAAAGTTGATACAGATGATTTAGTTAAATTTGGTTTAATTCCAGAACTTGTGGGAAGACTTCCGATGCGAACAGTTTTGAAACCACTTGATGTTGATTCATTAGTTAGAATTTTGACAGAACCTAAAAATGCTTTGGTTAAACAGTTTAAGTATTTATTTAAGCTTGATGATTGCACGCTTAAATTTACTAAAGGTGCTTTGAAATTAATCGCAGAAAAAGCAATAAAACAAGACACAGGAGCTAGAGGACTTAGGTCTATAATTGAGAATGTATTAATTGATATAATGTATGAGTTGCCTGAAAAAGAGATCAAAACTTTTTCTGTAAACGAAGCTTTAATTAATAAAATTTATAATTCTTAACCTAGTGAATATTTGGTGAAAACAAATTATTTGGATGTTTGTTTTCACCAAAGTTTAAAATAAATGTAAGATTAACTTAAAGTATAAAATATGACTATATTATCAGTAGTAACCCTTCTTATTTTGATAATGGATCCTTTTGGCAATATGGTCTTATTCAATAGTATTCTTAAGGGAATTCCAACTAAAAGAAAAACATATATCTTATTAAGAGAAAGTATTATTGCTTACATAATAATGCTTATATTTCTTTTTTTTGGTGAGAAAATTTTAGGTCATTTGCATGTAAAAGCTCCTGCTTTAGGAATTGGTGGAGGCATTATTTTATTTTTGATAGCTCTTGGTATGGTTTTTCCAAGTAAATCAATGATAGCTCCATCAAATGACGAAGAAAATACTGAAGAACCTTTTATCGTTCCTATCGCCATACCTTTTATAGCTGGTCCATCAACTATTGCTACTTTGTTATTATTAGTTAGCACTTATCCAGATAGAGTATTTGATTGGTTTATTGCTATTACAGTAGCAGCTGCAATATCATTAATTATTTTAGTTTTATCTCCAGTATTTCTAAGTTTACTTAAGAAAAAAGGCACAAAAGCTGTTGAAAGGTTAATGGGGCTTATTTTAATTATAGTTTCGGTACAAATGTTGCTAAATGGAATTAAAGAATATTTGCATTCACTTTGAAAGTTAAAAAATTATAAATTATATTATAAATAAGAGGTTTTAATATGATAGATGTCAAACAAGCTAATGAATTTATATCTAAAAATATAATTTCAATATCAGAAAAAACAGTTAGTTTAGAGGATAGCTTAGGTAAAATTCTAGCTGTTGATATTTTTGCCACAAGGGATTTACCACCTTTTAATCGTGTGGCTATGGACGGAATAGCTTTGTCCAGTTCAGCTATTAGTAATTTAAATGATGGAAAACTAACTCTTAAAATTGAAGATATTCAAGCTGCAGGCGATGAGCAAAAACAATTAAAAGACATAACCAAAGGTTGCTTAGAAGCAATGACAGGAGCAACCCTCCCAGTGAATTGTGATATTGTAATACCTTATGAAATGTTAGAAATTGTTGGGAAAGAAAATGCTAAAATAGCAACTTTTACTGGTGAAATTAAAACTTTAGCTAGATTTAAAAATATTCATAGACAAGCAAGTGATTTATCAAAAGGAGAATTGGTTTTAGAAAAAGGAACCTTAATAAATGCAACAATTATTGGTATTTTGGCATCAGAAGGAATACCTAAAGTCCAAGTTAAATATGCTCCCAAAATTGCAATTATTAGCACAGGAAGTGAGCTAATTGCAATAGATGAAGATATTTTGCCACACCAAATTCACATAAGTAATAATTACACATTAAAGGCTGAACTTTTATCTTTTGGTTTTTCAAATACAACTCAATATCATATTGCTGATAATCCTGAATTATTATATTTAGAGATGAAAAAAATCATCGCGGAAAATGATTTGGTGCTTTTAACTGGTGGGGTTTCCAAAGGTAAATTTGATTATGTTCCAGATATTTTACAAAAGTTAAGTGTAGCTAAAGTTTTTCACAAAGTTTCACAAAGACCAGGTAAACCATTATGGTTTGGAGTTTGTGAAAAAGGGCAGGGTAGTGTGGTTGTATTTGGTTTGCCAGGGAATCCAGTTTCTGCTTTAGTCAATTTACGAAGACATATAATTCCACATTTGATAAGTGAAAATATTTCACAATTAAAACTAGCAACTGATTTTGATTTTAAAAAGAAATTAACTTATTTTTTACCAGTAAAAGTTGAAATAACAAAAGGTAATTTGCAAGTAACTCCAGTTCAAACAAATGGATCGGGTGATTATCAAACTCTAAAAAACTCAACAGGTTTTGTAGAGTTAAAAGCAGAGCAACAGTATTTTGATAAAGATGAGCTAGTGAATTATTACCCATGGGGCAAAAAATGCTTATAGATCAACATAAAAGACATATTCATAAGTTAAGAATTTCACTGCTAGATGCTTGTAATATGCGTTGTTTGTATTGTATGCCTGAAAAAAATAAATTTATGCCACGCCGAGATTGGTTGAAATCTGATGAATTAATAGATATTTGCAGTAATTTGGTTAATTTTGGAATAGATGAAATTAGAGTAACTGGTGGAGAACCACTTTTGCGTTCTGATTTTTTGCATATTATCAATGGCTTATCTGAGCTGAAATTGGAAAAGCTAGGTTTGACAACGAATGCAATTCGCTTAAAACAATATTTGCCAGAATTACAAAAAACTAACTGCAAACATATAAATATAAGCCTTGATTCAATAGATAGAGATAATTTTAAAAAAATAACTAAAACAGATGCTCTTCTTCCAATATTAGATGCGATATTAAAAGCGAAAGAGCTTGATTTTAAAGTGAAAATTAATACAGTTTTAATGAAAGGAATTAATGATCACGAAGTAATTGATTTAATAAAATTTGCAGAGAAAAATGAGATTGAAATAAGGTTCTTAGAACTGATGAATATTGGTGTTGTTGCACCTTATTTTGAAAAAGTATTTATAAGTGCAGAAGATATTATCAAAAAAGTAGAAACTAACTGGCAATTAAAGAAAATAGAAATGCCTTTTGATTCAACTTCATTTAATTTTAGAACGCAAAATGGTGGGAATGTTGGGTTTATTGCTTCTGAATCTAAACCTTTTTGTAGTGGATGTTCAAGGCTTAGGCTTGATCCCAAAGGTAAACTCCGCCCTTGCTTGATGGTTAATGAAGGCGTTAATCTAAAAGGATTAAAGGAAAGTGAACTTAAAGGTGTTTTAGATAAATTAATTAATAAAAAACCAACTTACAGACTTAAGAATTTAGAGCAACCAATGTATCAAATCGGTGGTTAGATATGGATAAAATAAACAAAGAAACTAATAATAAATCTAAGTTAAATCATTTAGATAAAAATAACAACCCAACGATGGTTGATGTTTCCGCAAAAGAAATCACTCAAAGAATAGCTCATGCAAGAACTGAAGTTATTATTCCTCAAATTTTATGGGCAGAGCTAAAAGATGGAGATATTAAAACCAAAAAAGGACCAATTTTTCATACTGCAGTTATTGCAGGAACAATGGCAGTTAAGAAAACCCCTGATTTAATACCATTTTGTCACCCACTTATTATTGAGTCTTGTAAAATTAAAATAACTCCAAACCAAAAAGAAAAAATAATTTATATAGATTGTAAAGTTAAAATAAGTGGCAAAACAGGAGTTGAAATGGAAGCTCTAACTGGTGCAACTATTGCAGCTTTGGCTATTTATGATATGGGAAAAGCTATAACTCATGAAATAGTTATTGGTAAAACTTATCTTGTTGAAAAAAAAGGTGGGAAAAGATTAATTGTAGATGGTAAAAATGTCCAAACATAAAAAAATAAAATCTAAAAAGAAAAACTATAATTTTCATAATTTTGAATTAGCATTTTGTGGTTATTCAGGTTCTGGTAAAACAACTTTGATAGAAAAGATTGTTGATAAACTTAGTAAAAGTTATAAGTTAGGTTTTGTAAAACACGACGCTCATAGTTTTGAAATGGATAAAAAAGGCAAAGATACTTTTCGTATTCAAAACTCTGGTGCAAAGCATGTTTTTATTCATAATAAGGATAAATGGGCAGGCTTAGGAACTGGAGAAATTAATTTATTTGATGTGAAAAACTCTTTTTTAGATTTGGATTTTATTTTGATTGAAGGACATAAGTTTTTAGACACTCCCAAATTAGTTATTTTAGGAGAGCAGAATTCAAATAAAGACTCAGATAAAGATATTTATGAAGACTATAAAGCAGGCAAATTAACTAATGTTTTAGGTTTTGTTGGTGTTGAACAACAGCCTAATTTTACAACTGATTTACCATATTTCCAACGCGATAATATTCAACAAATAGCAAATTTTATAATTGAGTTTTTTGAAGCGCAAATAAAAAAAGCACCTATTTATGGTTTAGTTTTATCAGGTGGGAAAAGTAGTAGAATGGGGCAGGATAAAGGTGCAATAGATTATCATGGAATCTCTCAAACTAAATATTTAGCTGATGAATTAAATAAGGTTTGTGAAAAAACTTTTATTTCTTGTCGTGAAGAGCAATCTGATGAAGCACACTTAAATAATTACCCTCAAATAAAAGATAGTTTTTTGAATTTGGGACCTATGGGTGGGATTTTATCTGCTTTTGCAGAACACCCTAATGCAGTTTGGATGGTGGTTGCTTGCGATTTACCTTTTGTAAATAAAGATATGTTTGCAGAATTAATTGAAAACAGAAATATATTTAAAACTGCAACTTGTTTTATAAATCCAGATATGGGTTGGGCGGAACCGCTTTGCACTATTTACGAACCTAAAGCTAGAAATAGGTTGTTTCAGTTTTTAGGAGCTGGTTATAGTTGCCCTAGAAAGATGCTTTTAAATTCACAAATTCATACAATAAAATCTAAAAATATAAAGGGTTTGGAAAATGCCAATACTCCAGAAGACTACAAACAATTTAAAAAATATTTAGAAAAGGAAAATAGATGAAAATAGAAATTAAATATTATGCAAGTTTAAGAGAAGCTACTAATTTAAATAGCGAAAGTTTAGAAACTAATTCTAAAACTGCACTTCAATTATTTGAAGAATTAGACAAAAAGTATAATTTTCAAATAGAAACTTCAAACCTAAAGGTTGCTATAAATGAAGAATATTCAGAATTCTCAGATAACTTAAAAGATGGTGATATAGTTGTTTTTATTCCACCAGTTGCAGGAGGTTAAATAGTTATGAAAATCTTTGAAATTAAGAATAATAAAGATATAAATATCAATAAATTAAGAGAGCAGTTTTACTCAGATGAAGCTGGTGGCGTTGTGATTTTTGAAGGAAGAGTTAGAAATCATAATCAAGGCAAAAAAGTAACTTCATTAGAATACCAAGCGTATATTGAAATGGCAGAAAAAGAAGGTAATAAAATCCTAAATTATGCGAAAAATAATTTTGATATTATTGATGCTTATTGTGTTCACGCTGAGGGGCATTTGCAAATTGGTGATATTGCAATTTGGATAATTGTAACTTCAAAACATAGAGAAGCTGCTTATTTAGCAAATGAATATATTATAAATACTGTAAAAACAACTGTTCCAATTTGGAAAAGAGAACATTATATTAATGAAAAGCCAGAATGGATTGCATGCCATAAATGTGGTAAACATAATCATTAATCTAAAAAAATAAACAAACTAACTAAATATCAAAAATGGAAACTCGTTACGATAGACAAATTATGCTTTCAGAAATTGGTCAAGATGGACAAACTAAATTAGAAAATGCAACCGTTTTGGTAGTAGGTGCAGGTGGTTTGGGTTCTCCTGTTTTACAATATTTGGTGGCTGCAGGCGTTGGAAATATTGGGGTTTGTGATAATGATGAGGTTAGTATTAGTAATTTACATCGCCAAATTTTGTTTACTTCTAAAGAAATTGGAGAAAATAAAGCAAAAGTAGCGGTTAAATATCTAAATAAATTAAATGAAACAGTAAATCTAATTACAATAAAACAAAGAATTACCCCACAAAATATAGCTGAAATATTTAACAAATATCAAATAATAGTTGATTGCAGTGATAATTTAGAAACTAAATTTTTACTTCATGATAATAGTTATTCATTAAATAAAGTATTAATTCAAGCAAGCATTTATCAGTTTGAAGGTCAGTTACATTTTTTTGATTTTTCAAACTTAGAAAAAAAGGAAAAACCTTGCCTGCGTTGCCTTTGGAATAAAATCCCACAATCAAAAGATAGCTCAAAAGTTGGAGTTTTGGGAATTGTCCCAGCAGTCTTAGGAACTCTTCAAGCCAATGAAGTCCTTAAGAATATTTTAGAAATAGAAAATCTACCACAAGCAACTAGCTTAATTATCAACCTAAAAACACTAGAACAACAAAGAATATCTTGGAAGAAAAATAAAAACTGCTTTCTTTGTTATGATACTTAAAGAACAAAAACACCAGTTAGCATAACTAATAAAATAAATATAGTTTCAAACAGAACCAGTAAAAATGGTTTAAGTCCGACGCTAAAAAAATCTTTTAAGCTAGTTTTAACTCCAAGAGCTGAAACTGCAATAACTAATAGCCACTTAGAAGAGCTTGCTAAAATATCTCTTAGTTGCTCTGGTATAAATCCTAAACTATTTATTATAACTAGGGCAATAAACCCAATTAGAAAAATTGGAATTAATGTAATAAAGTGAGCTTCTTGGTTATTTTTTTTATTCATAGTTATAGATATAAAAATAACTATTGGAACTAAAATAGCAACTCTAGTTAGCTTTACCATTGCAGACAATGATTGAACCTCATCTGAAATCATTCCACTAGCACCAGCAACTTGAGCAACATCGTGAATAGCTCCACCTAGTATAAAAGCTGTGTCAATTTCATTTAACCCAAGTGCTTCAACTAAAGGAGGGTAAGCAATCATAGCAACAGTTGATAATGCAGTTACTGCAACAACTGTAAATATAGTCATATCTTTAACATCTTTGTTTTGAGGTAGGACTGAGCTTATAGCCATAGCTGCACTAGCACCGCATATTCCAACAGCCCCTCCTGTTAATGTTCCTAGTTCTTTTGAAAACCCCAATTTTTTGGATAAAAACACACCAAATAAAATTGTAGCAATAACTCCAGCAAATAACCATAAAATACTAACAACTCCTAGCTCTTGAAAATTAGCAAAAGATATTCTAACACCAAGTAAAGCAACCCCTAATCTTAGTATTGTTTTTGAAGTAAAGTTTATTCCTTCTTTGAAATTTGGCTTTTTAGTCAATAGAAAATTCAAACTCATACCAATTAAAAGAGCATAAAGCATTTTAGAACCACTCAAAAAGTGTTCCAATATAATAGCTATAATAGCAATCCCTATGGATAAAATCAATCCAGATAGTTTGTTTTTTACTTTAGTAATCATCAGTATATATATTTCATTTCAAAATAAAAAAGGCATGTGTAAATATTTAACAGCATACCTTTTAAAAAATACAATTCAATTATGAAGCCACACAGCTTCTAATATCTTTTGATTTTGTAGACTTTTCTTTTTGACCACTAGGAGCAACGGCTTTTATTGTTGCTACTTTGTTTTGAGTGAAAAAATCTATACCATCTTTACCTTGAACTTTATTAGTACCTAAGTGAGATCCTTTTATTCCTCCAAAAGGTATATAAGGGTGAGGTGCACAAACTCCAATATTTACACCAACCATTCCTGTATCAACTTCCTGAATGAATTTTTCTGAATAGTAAATACTTTGGGTGAAAATACAAGCTCCATTACCAAATTCTGACTTTCTAATTAACTCTAAAGTGCTATCTAGACAATTCATTTTCATAAGAGCTGCTAGTGGTCCAAACACTTCATTTTTAACAATTTCATTACAAGGCTTAACATCAGCAAACAAAGTTGGACCTGCAAAAAAACCATTTTTATTTGCGTCTGGAAGCTCTGGATTTCTTCCATCAACTAATAAATTAGCACCACCTTCCAAACCTAGTTTAATATATTTATGAATGTTTTTTACCGCATCATTTGAAATTAGTGGACCCATAAAAATATCAGGATTCATTGCATCACCAAAAGTTATTTTTTTGACTGCCTCCTCACATCTTTGCACAACTTCATCATATATCTGTGGAGCAATTGCAACAACTGATCCAGCCAAACATCTTTGCCCAGCAGAGCCAAAGCAAGATATGACAAAATTATCAATGAAGTTGTCAATATCAGCATCTTCCATTACAACTAAGTAGTTTTTTGCACCACCTAATAACATAGATCGTTTTGCATATTTAGCACAGCCTTCTGCTATTTTTTTGGCAGTAGGAGTAGAACCAACTAGACAAACTCCACGAACATCATGATGAGGATACCAAGTTTCAGGAATATTACGCCCCCCATGAATTATATTTACAACTCCTGCTGGAAGCCCAATTTGCGTAAAAATATCTCCCATCAATTGCATAAATAAAGGGGATTGAGTAGATGGTTTATATATAAATGTATTTCCAGTCCCTATTGCAAAAGGAATAAACCAACCAAAAACTAAAGCAGGAAAGTTAAACGGTGCAACTCCACCAAAAACTCCCAAAGGTTGTTTGGTAACTCTAGCAGTAATATTTGTTGCAACATTTTCAAGAGTTTCTCCTTGGATAAGTGTTGGAATAGAGCAAGATGTTTGTAAAATTTCAATTACACGAGCAACTTCACCGCGTGCCTCACTAATATGTTTTGCTTGATCAAGAGCTATAACTTGAGCTAAATCTTCTTTATTTTTAACCATAGCATCATAAAGCTTAAATAAATAAGTAACTCTATTTGTTAAGCTTGTTTTACTCCAAGTTTTAAAAGCTTTTTGTGATGATTCTATTGCTTTTACTGAAGTTTTATCACTTGTTATCGGAACTTCTCCAATAACTTCTCCAGTGGATGGATTATATAGTTTTTCTACTTTAACTCCTTTTTCTTCAACCCATTTTCCATCTATATAGTTTCTTACATTATAAAATTTTTGCATCATATTCACCTATTAGAAATTTACGAAAACCTTGGGAAATTAGTAAAAAAATTAAAAATCACCAAGGTTTTATAGTTATAGTTTTGTTTAAATTTACTTAAAATATACTTTTGTATTTTTATCACCAAAAACTGACTCCAGAATTACTTCTTCTGGCGTATTTTCAAAAGTTTTTCTTTGTTTTAGGTAAAAAATAGTTCCTAAAACAGTCCAAATAACAAGAGCTATCCAAGGTGCTTTGCCAATTGCACCAGGAGATCCTGGAACTACTAAAAGAAGTAATATTATTAGTGAAACTAAAGCACCAATTATAGCGACAATTTTATTTCCTGCATTTGTTCTATAAGCTGATAAACAAGTAAGCATATAAGCTATAGCAGTTCCAACAGCACACATATCAACAATCCAAATAACAACTTCTCTTCCAGCCCAAGGAGTCAATAAAGAAACAAACATTGTAAATAAAACTGCATTATGAGGTGTTTTATGTTTTGGGTGAATTTGGGCAAACCATTGAGGTAACATTCTGCCTCTAGCCATTGCAAATAATAATCTACTTGTTGCTAAATAAAATCCGTTCATACCAGCAAATACAGCCCCTAAAACCCCAATTCCTAAAGCAATAATTCCGCCTTTTCCTAATGCTTCCTCTACAACATAACCTACGCCCCAAGTTGCTTTAGCAAGTCCATCTTCTTGTAATAACTCTGGGTAAGGTTTATAAGACCCTATTGCGAAAACCATTAGAGCATACATAAATGCACCAATAATCATTGCAAAAAGCATTAAGTTTCTTGCTTTTTTAGGAGGAAAGTGGAACTCTTCAGCAGCTTGAGGAATAGTATCAAAACCAACAAAAAGAAAAGGTGCAACTGCTAAAATCACTATCATTCCAGATATTATTGATTTTCCTTCTCCTGTTGCGGTAAACTCTTCTGTCCCTGGTTTTCCTGTTCCAAACATTGGGTTTAAGTTATCTAAACTAAAAGAGTCAGAGAAAAATATAATTCCAACAGCTACTGCAATAACGCCAACAACTAAAGCCAAAGAAAGTCCAACTTGTAAATTACCAGCTAACTCAACTCCTCTATAATTCATCCACCCAAAAGCAATAACAACTAAGCTAACTAGCACTATTCCAGCCCAATTAACAGTATCACCAGCAAGAGTATAAACATCTAAACTAGGATTTTTCATAATATCAGGAAGTAAATGTCCAGATATCATTCCAACAGCAGATGCATTAATAGCAACAATGCTTACATAACCAAGCGCCAATGCCCAGCCACAAACAAATGCAATTTTAGGACCGAATCCAGCATATGCATAAGCATATTCTCCACCAGCGACTGGAAATTTTTTAATCATCGCACCATAAGCAAAAACAACAAAAGTTAATGCAATTACACCGATAATTAGTCCTAAAAAAGTTCCCAAAGGACCTGCTTGTGGTAAAAATTTGGTTGTAGGAAGTGCAAAACAGCCCCAACCAATAATACAACCTAAAGCCAAAGCACCTATGTGCATTGGAGACAGCGTTTTCTCTAACCTTTTGTTTTCTTCTGACATAATAATTCTCCCTATTAGTTATTAAAATAAAAGATAATGACTAACTATCTTTTGTTATGAAAGTTTGTTGATTATTAATTAATTTGCTCCAAACATTTATCAATAATATCAAGCCCTTCATTAAGAATTTCTTTCTCAATTGTTAGTGGCATTAGAAATCTAATTACATTTCCATCAACACCACAAGACAATAAAATTAACCCTTGCTCTCTAGCAAGAGCTAGTAACTCACCAGCTTTTGCAGATGATGGGGTTTTTCTATCTTCTCCCTCAAAAAGCTCAATAGCAACAAGTGCTCCTATATTTCTGACCTCACCTATAATATCATATTTATTAGCCATTTCTTTAAGTCTTGCTGACATATGAGTTCCTATTTTTTGTGCTTTTGCTGGAATATCCTCATCTTCCATTATTTTCAAAACAGCAGCCGCTGCAGCACAGGCAATTGGGCTTCCTCCATAAGTTCCTCCAAGTGATGCTGGTGGTGCACTGTCCATTATTTCTGCTCTTCCAACAACGGCAGAAAGAGGAAATCCACCAGCCAAACCTTTAGCAAGAGTCATTAAATCTGGCTCTATCCCATAATGCTCACAAACGAACATTTTTCCAGAACGACCAAATCCACATTGAATTTCATCAGCTATTAACAAAATACCACTATCTTTTGCAATCTTTGCAATTCTTTTGAAAAACTCTTCAGGCACTGGTCTAAATCCACCTTCACCCTGAACTGGCTCAATTATAAACGCCGCAACTCTTTCTCTCTCAATATCTGATTTAAATAATTGTTCTAAACCATTGATTGCATCATCAATGCTAATTCCGTTTCTCTCATCAGGAAATGGTGCATGGAAAACTTCTGGAACAAATGGACCATAACCAGCCTTATAAGGTACAACTCTACCAGTCATACTCATGGTCATCATAGTTCTACCGTGAAAACCACCATTAAAAGCGATAACGCCAGTTCTTCCTGTGAATTTTCTAGCCACTTTTACTGCATTTTCAACTGCCTCTGAACCTGAGTTCATTAATAAAGTTTTTTTAGCACCCGGTCCAGGCATTAACTTATTTAACTTTTCAGCAACTTCAATATATAGCTCATACATAACTATATGGATACAAGTATGGGAAAAATTGTCCAGCTGTTTAGTTACGGCCTCTTTGACTTTAGGATGCATATGCCCAGTATTTACAACCCCAATACCTGATGAAAAATCTATAAATCGTTTTCCTTCAATATCCCAAATCTCTGCATTTTTAGCTTTTTGTGCAAAAATCTGATGAACATGTCCTATTCCTGAAGAAAGTGCTTTTTCTCGTCTTGCTATTAAATCACTTGTTTTGCTCATTTTAAATCCCCCTGCTAGATATAATTAAATTTAATTTGTTATATTAGTTATTTTTATATGTTTATTGATTTTAATAGAGTTTCTTATTATGATAAATGTATATAAATAAAAGTAAACTTAACAAAAGTTGCAAGTAAAAAAAATTAAAGCTTAAAGAAAAAAATTATTTGAAATAAAAATAGACTATGAAAAGGAAAATAATAACAACCAATTTATCTCAACTCAGTGATATTGATATAAGACATTTAAATGTATTTAGGTCGGTTGTTAAAGCAGGAGGAGTTACTGCCGCTGAATTAGATTTAAATATAGGTTGCTCTACTATAAGTAGGCATTTAAAAGACTTAGAAATAAGGCTAGGTATGACATTATGCCATCGTGGTAGAGCTGGATTTTCTTTAACAGAAGAAGGTAATACGGTATATAACTCTAGTGATTATTTAATGGCTGCGATAAATAATTTTCGTCATGAAGTAAACTCAATTAATAATGAAATAACAGGAACAATATCAATAGCAATGTTTGATAAGACGATAACTAATTCAGATTGTTTTATTTACAAAACCCTTAAAAATTTTAATAAACTAGCTCCAAAAGTTAATATAGAAATGTATACTTTATCCTTAAATAAAATTGAAAAAGGAGTTATAAATGGACTTTACCAAGTTGGAATTATTCCAGCATATTTAACCTCATCTAGCTTAGAATATATTTCTTTATTTGAAGAAACTGTTTCATTATATTGTGGTCAAGGACATTTTTTATTCCCAAAAAATAAAATAACTAAATTAGATATAAGTAAATCCCAATATGCTGGACTTGGTTATCATTCGCCAAGTGTTCATCGTGCTAACAGGCTAGATTTAAAGCGTCATGCAACTGCCTTTGATCAAGAAGGTATTGCGACATTGGTTTTATCGGGTCAGTATATTGGATTTTTGCCAAATCATTATGCCAAAACCTTTGTTAAATTAGGAAAGATGCGAAAAATAGATATAAAAGAAACTAATTATAGTTGCCAATTCTCAGCTATTTATAGAAAATCTCCAAAGCCAAATCGAATTTTAAAAACATTTTTAGATTTGTTATAAATAATGAAACTAAAAACTGATTTTAGGTAGTGATAACCCCTTATAAATAGCAACCACACCTAACAAGAAAAGAAAATTAATTGATGTTATTAATATTAAAATAATAGCTAATGATATTTGTTATAATGTGGGATTGTTAAAATTAATATAATAAAAGGTAAAAAAAGATTATGAAAACAAACACTTCAACTAATATTCACACTAACAAGTTCATATTTACAAAACTAATAAAACTTACAATAATAATATTTATCTCATTAATATTACAAAACTGTGCCACGGCAGATACAACTTCACCCCAAAGCACTAAAAAAGTTGCTGGCAAAGACAGTAAAATGTCAATACTAATGAACAATCCAAGATACTACCTAAGAATATCTAAAACTCTAACTAAAGCCATATTTAGGTTTAATGGCGAAACAATTTATAAAAGTTTTAACTTAAATCAATTTGAAATACCTTATCCTATTAATCATTTTATCACTAGTGGTAAAAATACATTTTCAATAACTTTATTAGCTTGGGAAAAGCAAGGTTACTCAATATCAAAAAAAGCTAAAGCAAAAGCAGAACTAGTATTAATAACATTTGATGGTAATGAGGTTGTAATTGCTGAAATTGATTTTGCAAATAATAAAATCACAAGTAGCCAAAGTGGAACTTATTTACCCCAAATAGACAAAACTAATAAGTTAAAAAAATATAATACAAATGCACCAGCAAGTAAAGTCAGCCAAGTAGAAACAATAAAAGTATCAGATATTGAGATAATACCAAGAACAACATATCAAGCAACTAAGGTTGTAGGTATGACAGCAAGACTAACAGTAGAATTACAAACACCATTCCCTAGATGGGCTTATTTAGATGGTGAGGATATTATGCAAGGAGCTGGAGAGTTTTATTATATTAAAGGCTTAGGTTTTGAAAACCACAAACGAACCCCAAAATATTATGAGCTAAAGAATCGCCCAGATATAAGTGAGTTATTTGATTATTGTGATAGTCTTTTAGATATGTTAAGAAATAATCAGGTAGAGAAGTTTGTAGGTGAGTTTAAGCTTAAAAATGATGATATGAGTATAGCATATCAGTCACCTACTCATGATAAGCTTCTATCTAGTGTTAGAGAAAACTTAGCTGACCCAGAGCTTAAACTAACCTCTAAGTCTTGCAGAAAAAAAGCAGTGCATATATCAGACACTGGTAAAACGATTATGTTAAGAGGTGCGTTTTTCTTTGCTTCACAAATAGAGAATGGTTTGAGCTCAACTTATAAAGTTAAGTTTAGCAGGATAAATGGTAAATGGGTTATAACACATTAATTAATTAACCAATCAAACTAAGCAAGTTTTATGGTGATTAGGCAACCTTTGTGGTTGCCTAATATTTGATTATTTAAAAACACCAAATTAGTAAAGTTAGTATAAACCACCTCCCAGCGGTTACTCCTCCTTTAAAGGAGGAGAGTTTTAAGAGCTGATTTAATATTGCAAAAGCGTGATTTATCAAGACTAAAAACAAACACTTCCATAAAAATCATTAAATAATACCTATGAAATTAAGAAAAGATTGGAATGAGCTGTCTTAATTTTGAGTAATATTTAAGATAGTAATTATACAAAACCAGCTAATTCAATAAAGTTTGTTTGATAATATTTTGTATTTTTTGTTTTAACTTCTCTGTAAATTCATCTTGTTGGTTTAATTTTTCATTCATTTTCTCAAGGGTTTTGTAATATAAATCCCAAGCTTTTTCTTCATTTTTATACTGTAATTTTATATTATTTTGGGGAGATTTTTCTTGGTTATGAATTTTGGAAAATTTATCAAAAGCAATATTTATTAATTCAACCGCATCTTTTGAATTATTATTTTTAAATAAATAAGCGGATTTAAATGCTAATCTTAGATAAGCAATATTTAAAGGTAAGTAGCTAATAAAACTACCAGTAAAAGGATTTAAAAGTTCTTTTGCTATTTTTGTATCAAAAATTTGTGCATACTTAGAAAAAATAAGTGTTCTTTCATAATCTCCAACTATTTTCCCAATTTTAGCTTTTGCTATAGACTCAGAAGCAAAAGCCTCTTTATCGTGCCTCATAATAAGCCCTTCTTTATGTAAATATCTCATTAGTTTTTTATTTTCATTTCTAGTTTGCAAGAAAGATAATAAATAAGCCTGATCTTCTGCACGAGATACAAAAGATGGAGTGAAAGATTTGTATTTTCTAAGTGAGTTAACCAAAATACCATTAGTTCCACCAGTTACATGGACTCTTTGGTGGTTGCTTTTGTTAGTTTTTGTTAACATTTCAACTTTAGTTGATAATGCTTGAGGAATTGTGCTACAAAAAACACAATCATCAGAAAATTCTTTATTTTTCGGATAATTAACATCAGCTGTGAAAATTGATTTATTTATATCTGATGAGTTTACAAGGCTTCCAGCAATCATTCCTAGATGAATTGCCTGTTGATTGGAATCAATTCCATCAGCACCCCATTTATCAGTCATAAAATGTTCAAATGCAGTTTTACCTGTTTCATTAACTAAATTTTGTTGTGGGAAAACCTGATCTAAATCAATCTTAAAAGTTGCTTTAGTTTCTTTATTTACAAAAATTTGCCAAATTATTGAGACTGCTTTTAAAAAGCTATAATGACGACCATAATTTCCATTTACGCCAAAAACTTTTTTTAGTAGAAATTTATTATTCACTTCTTCTGGCAAATATTTATTAATAAAAGGTAAAAACACTTCTTCTATAATATTTTGGCAATCTGTTTCTGTAAAAAAGTAAGGTTTTATACCTTTTAGTTGGTCTTTTCTTAATTTTTGAAGTTCACTTTTTATATATTGCTTAGATATTTTAGAAAGATTTTTATGAGTTACAGAAACAGATATTAAAATACTCAAATTATCATTCTCTGCTATTGTTTTGTGTTCTTTTTCAAACTTTAATGTTTGGGCAAGATTCTTAAGTCCATAAATAATCTCGTTATTTTCTTGCTTAATTCCTATTGGAATAGGGTGGTCGTAATAATAATCTTGTTTGTCTTTGGATATATTTTCCAAATCTTTTTTAAGGTTTTTATCAATATTGTCATTACTACAATTATTTATTGGCAGTGTTAAAAGTGCATTTGAAGTAAACAAAAGCTCTTTAGCAACATTGGCTATAGGATTTTGATTTATTTTAGTTATTTGAATTTTTCTTTTTTCGTAAAGCTCATGTTCTTTATTTTCTTCATTATTTATTATATTGCAAGCTTCTGGGTGAAAAACTGACCAAATTAACTCTTGAATTTCAGCTTCTGATTTATTATCAAAATTTAAATTTGGAATTATATTTTTATGATTTTTAATTTCAACCGTTAGAATATCCGCTGCTTTTTGGTAATGTTTTGCTATGCTGTTTGTTTTGGAAAGCTTATTCAAAAATTGCTTAGCTTTGGCGTATATATCACTATTTTCCTCAGTGAGAATAATTAAAAATGCAGCATTTATTTTCTGATAAATATTATCCTTATTTTCTTTTGAATTTTCTATTGTTTTTTAAATTGATTATTAATATCAAGTTTACAAAAACCAATTTTATTACTGAAAATTAAGTGGTTAATTATTTTAAAATAGTTTGATAAATTATTTTCCATTTTGTTTGTATATGTATTAATTAATAAAAATGACAATCGTTATAAATTTTATCCTTATAAATATATAAATGAAGGCACAACTTATTATAGTGCATTGGTTTATAAATTGACAACGATTTAAATAGGAGTAAAATTATGGGTCTTAAAGTAAAGCTCAAAATGTAGCAAAATCAAAAATACTTATGAATATTAAAGAACTAGCCAAAATTGTTAATTTATCAGTAACTACGACAAGTAGAGCTTTGAATAACAATGAATTAGTTGCTAAGAAAACCATAGATTTTGTTCAAAAAGTTGCAGCTGAAAAAGGATACTCACCAAACCGTGCAGCAAGAACTTTGAAACTAGGGCGAACCCATAATATAGGAGTTACTTTTCCTATAATTGATGATAATGCTAGCTTATCTTTTATGGCTAAATTTATCGCATCTTTTTCGCAAGCATTACAAGAAAGTGGTTATTCATTAGTTGTAAATGTAGCCAAAGATGATTTGTCTTGGCAACAAATGATAGTTAATAATCAAGTTGATGCAACAGTTTTACTACGATTAAAACAAGATGATAGCCGTATTGAATGGCTAGAAAAACGAAACTTTCCATTTATAGTTTTTGGTAAACCAACTAAAAAGCAAAATTATTCTTGGTTAGATTTAGATCATAATAGTGCTTTTTATCAAGGAGTTTACCATCTTAACAAATTAGGACATTCCAAAATTGCCTGCATATTAGGTTCTAAAGAGCTAGAACTTAGTCAACAAAAAGTAGCAGGTTACCAAAAAGCAATGTCTGAATTAAATCTAAATGTAGAAAATCATTGGATAAATTATTACAGAATGAATGAGCAGTGCGGAATGCAAGCTTTTAGTGAAGTTTATGCAAGGTCAAATCAGCCAACCGCCATACTTTGTGGTAATGATAGTATTGCTTTTGGAGTTATGAAAAGAGCTAAAGAATATGGTTTGGAAATTGGAAAGGATTTATCGGTAATTGGTTATGATGATTTATCAATTTCATCATATTGGCAACCAGCACTTAGCACATTTCACCAGCCTGTTAATGCTATTGCAAGAAAACTTGCACAAAGAATTGTTAAACAGGTTGAGCAAGGAAAGTCAAAGGTTTGCCAAGATTTATGGCAGGCTCAATTAGTGAAAAGAGATAGTTGCGGTATTTATCGTGGTTAATTTTAGTTAGAACAGTAAGTTTTATTTATTTTTGTTAGTTTAGTAAGAACCGTAAGTTTTATTTATTTTATTTATTTTATTTTTATATGAGGAATATAGTTATGAAGAAAACATTTAAGAAAATTATTCTAGCGTCAGCATTATCAAGTATTTTTTATGCAAATGCAGCAGATATTGAATTTTGGACAACAGACACCCAAGAAGATAGAGTTAAAAACTATTCAGCTAATGGCTGATACTTTTGGAACTCTTACCGATAATAAAGTGAAAGTTGTTCCCGTTAGTGAGGAAGAATATGCAGCCCAACTTACCAAAGCAGCAGGTGCAAAAGCAATGCCTGCAGCAATTCACGCTGGTTCTGAATTATTATCAAGCTTTGGTGAAGATGGAATAATTGATAGAAAAGCAACAACAGAAGTTGCAAAAAAAATCGGAGAAGCTAAGTTTTACAAAGGAGCTTTGAAATTACTTCAAGCATCTGACGGAAGTTATAATGCAGTTCCTTTATATGGTTGGGTTCAAGGGGTTTGGTATCGTGCGGATTTATTTGAAAAAGCAGGACTAAAAGCACCAAATACTTGGGATAATATCTTAGCGGCGGCAAAACATTTTAATAATCCAAAAGAAGGATTTTATGGAATGTTAATTCCTTCAAAAATGGATCAATTTGCAGAACAAGTATTTACTCAATTTGCACACTCAAATGGTGCAAAAATGTTTGATGCAAAAGGTAACTTAGTTTTTAATAGCCCAGAAATGCTAGAAACATTAGAGTTTTACAAAGAGCTTTCTAAATATGCTCCTCCAGGGGAACAGACTTGGCGTGCAAGAGATTATTATATTCAAAATAAAATGGCAATGTTTCCATATTCAACATTTATTATGGATGATTTAGCTCTAGCTGAAAATGCAAAAAACTCTTTAACTTCTGAAAATTTCAAAGATTTAAAAGGAGCTGAATTTGATGACAAATTAGTAGAAAAAACTAAAATGGCAGCAACAATAACTAAAAAAGAACCAGCTTCTTATGGGCAAGTTACAGGTCTTTCTATTTTAGTAAACTCAGATCCTGAAAAAGTAAAAGCAGCAAAAGAATGGGTTGAGTTTATAGAAAAAGAAGAGAATTTAGTAACTTGGGGACATGTTGCAATAGGTGGTGCAAATCCTGCACAAAAAGCAGTTGCAGCTTCAGAAGAATATTTAGATGATCCAAAAGGTGTATTTACTAGATATGGAACTGAAAAAATATCTGCAATTATTTCTGGAATGGAAGATGTGCGTAAGTTTAGCACTGTTGGTGGAAAAGTATTTCCAGAAGCTAATATAATTTTTGCAAAAATGATTATTCCAAAAATGATTAACCAAGTGGTTTTAAATGGAAAAGATCCAAAAGAAGCAATGACAGAAGCAGAAGCTGAAATGAAAAAAATTATTGCTGAATATCGTGCTAAGAAATAAGTTTATATTTTAGAAATATATTACTTTATTAGGTTGTTGTGAGATTTAAGTTTTATCTATAATTTCATAACAACCTGCTTAACTATTAATCTGAGGATATTATGGCATCTTCTATTTTAGAAAAAAAAGAAGCAAGACTAGCGTGGAAAATGTTAGCACCATCATTGTTTATAGTTGGGATATTAATTTTATATCCTCTTATATTCAATATTTATTTGAGTTTTTTTGATGTAAGTATTAGTGGAGACAATAAGTTTGTTGGTCTTGCTAATTATATCTCTTTACTTAGAAACGAAGCTTATTACAAGTCTTGGGGAACAACTATAATATATTTGGTTGGAACTGTTGGCGGTGTAACAGTTTTGGGAATGTTGGTTGCTTTATTATTAAATCAAAAATTTAAAGGGCGTAGTTTAGTTAGAACAATTATGCTAATTCCTTATATAGCACCTGTTGCATCGGTTATGTTTGGTTGGAGATTTACTTTTGAAGATAGAGGAATTGTATCTTGGTTTTTGCAATACATTGGGGCAACGGATCAGCCTGTAAATATAATCGGTGATCCAGGTTTAGCACTTTGGATTGTAATAATATTTGATATTTGGAAACATTTTCCTTTGACTGCATTACTTTTGCTTTCAAGATTACAATCAATTCCAAAAGATCAATATGAAGCTGCAGCTATTGATGGTTATGGACCTTGGGGCAGATTTGTAAATGTAACTCTTCCTGAATGTTGGTTTGTGCTTGGAACTGTGGTTATTTTGCGTCTTATTTGGAATTTTAATAGATTTGAAGATGTTTATTTAATAGCAGGAAATAATGTTCAAACTCTTCCTGTATTTACATATTTACAAAGTATGACTGGAAGTTTTGAATTAGGTTTAGCGGCAGCAATATCTGTAATATCACTTATTGTTTTGATGAGTTTTATCTCTGTTTATGTTAAAAAAGTCTTAAAGTGGTGATTAAATTATGAATGAAAAGAGAAGTTTTTGGGGAAATATATCTTTATTTTTTGCAGTTATTTTATTGGTATTTTTTTGCTTATTTCCAATAGTTCAGTTGGTTTCAGTTTCATTTAAGCCAAATAATGAATGGGGAAATGTGAATATAATTCCTAAACATTCAACGCTTAAACATTATAAAGAAGTTTTGGGAATTGTTCCATCTGGAGTTGAGGCTAGAAAAATAGAATTTGTAAAGCAACTAAGTGTTAAAGATGCAAATATTTTATCCAAATCTCAACGAAAAGAATTAATAACCAAAGTTAATACTTGGATTGATAAAACCGCTGATTCAAAAGATTATATTGGGCATTTTAAAGATTTAAGAAAAGAAATAAAAACATTTCGTAAACAAATTAGAAAAGAGTTAAAAAGTATTGGAATAGCCCATGGCTCTGCAAATTCAATTGTAAATAATGGTATAGAAGGACCTGTTGATTATTCAGTAACCAGCACTTTGGCATTTACAGATTCAAAGCCTGATAAGCAAAAAGAAATTTTAAAAAAGTTTAATAAAGATGGTGTGGACTTCTTAAGTTTCTTTAAAAATTCATTTATTTTTTCTACGCTATCATCTGGTATTGCTGTATTTTTATCAATTTTTGGAGCTTATGCTTTAGCAAGACTTAAGTTTTTTGGTAGAGAGACTATTTCTAAAACTGTTCTTCTTACTTATATGGTTGGTGGGATTTTGTTATTAGTTCCATTGTTTCAAATGGCATCACAGCTTGGTTTCTTACAAACACCATTTAAGAGAGCGGTTTTTGTTTTGGCAGTTTATATTATGCAAAACCTTACCAGTTTCACTTTATATGTTAGGTAATTATTTTAGGACAATTTCATTTAGCTTAGAAGAAGCTGCTGCAGTTGATGGCTATGGAAGACTTGAAACAATATTTAAAATAATTTTACCATTATCAGTTCCAATGGTTGCAACTGTTTTTGTATATTGTTTTGTAATTGCTTGGAATGAATATTTATTTATGGCTTCGTTTCTAAAAGGAAGTAGTAGTTATTGGACACTTCCTATTGCACTTAATGAGCTTACAAGCTCAGCAAATGATATTAAAGGAAAAATATCAGCCGCATCAATATTAACATTATTACCTGTTGTTATATTATTTAGCTTTGCTATGCGTCAAATGACCAGTGGACTTTCTGAAGGTGGAGTTAAGGAATAAGTCTTATTTTAAAAGAAAGGAATTAGATAAGATTGGATAGATTTTAATAGTAATTTAATAAAAATTTTAAGTGATGAAAATATGAATAATGTAAAAGATAAAATAGTAAGTTTTGTGCAAGGGTTTTCTGATAATCCTGAAAAGGCAGCTTCTTTAATTTTAGAAACTATAGGCAACAAAACAAGCAATAAAGATAAAATAAAGCAAAAAATAAATAAAAATGCAATTCTAATAACTTATGCAAATCAAATAACTGATAGTGAAAACAAACTATCACCAATTTTGGCACAGCAAAAGTGGTTAGATGAAAATATTGATAATGCTTTAAAAACAGTTCATATTTTACCATTTTTCCCATTTAGTTCTGATGCTGGATTTTCAGTTATGAGTTATAAACAGGTTAATCCTGAATTTGGCAGTTGGGAAGATATAAATAAATTTGAACAAAACTGGACATTAATGTTTGATTTGGTTGTAAATCATTGCTCATCAAAGCATCATTGGTTTTTTGGATTATTTAGATGGAAAGGAATATTGTAAAGATTATTTTATTGAAACTGATATAAA
>CBDCEG010000012.1:0-18344 GCA_965215775.1 Cardiobacteriales bacterium | reverse complement strand
GAGCTTCCTTTGGTTGCCAAAAAAGTTGCGAAAAGCAAAAAATTTGATGCTGTAATCGTGCTTGGTGCAATTATAAAAGGCTCAACAGCACACTTTGAATATGTTAGCGGACCTTGTGCTAGTGATATTTCAAAAGTTGCCCTTGAAACAGAGCTACCAATAATTTTTGGCGTGCTTACAACCCAATCTATAGAACAGGCGATTGAACGAGCTGGAACAAAAGCAGGTAACAAAGGTGGTGAAGTTGCAATGAGTGCAATAGAAATGGTTAGCTTGCTGAGGGAAATTTGATAAACGCAAAACGAGAAGCAATTATAAAAAAAGCTAGAGCTAGAGGGCTTATTGTTCAAGCAGTTTACCAATATTTAATTGCACCTGAGGGAGCTCAAAACATATCAAAACAATTTATGGAAAGAGAAATCACAAGAGATTTTGATAGATTATTTTTTGATGATGCTTTAACAACTATTATAACTTCACAGGAAAATTTTGAAGAAAAAATATCTCCTTTTTTAGATAGAGATATTAATTCGCTGGGTTATGTTGAACGAGCAATTTTATTAATTGCATATTTTGAATTCAAATCAAAATCAGCCCCAGCGCCAGTTATTATTAATGAAGCAATTATACTTGCTAAAAAATTTGGTGCCGAAGATAGCCACAAGTTTATCAACGGCGTATTAGATAGAATTAACAAGAAAGATTTTAAAAACTAAAACGGAGAATTATTATGCCAATCGCAACCTCAGAACAATATAAACAAATGTTAGACAATGCACGAGCAGGTGGTTTTGCTTATCCTGCAATTAATGTTGCTAATTTAGAAGGAATGAATGCAGTTATGCAAGCTTTATCAGAAGCTAAAACAGATGGGATTATCCAAGTTTCAACTGGTGGTGGTAAACATATTTCTGGTGGAATTGATGAGTCTTTAGGGGCAATAGTTCTTGCACAAGCTGCGCATAGAATTGCAGAAGAATATAATGTTTTAATCGCACTTCACACTGATCATTGTGTTTTTGAAAAAGTTGAAACATTTATGGTTCCAATTATTGAAGAATGTGAAAAAAGAGTTGCTGCTGGACAAGCTCCATTATTTAATTCGTTAATGTTTGATGGCTCAGTTTTACCACTTGATAAAAATATTGAAACAGCTGTTAAATTAGCCAAAAGAATGGAAAAAATTGGTATGTTTATTGAAGTTGAAACAGGTGTTGTTGGGGGAGAAGAAGATGGAATTGATAACTCTGATGCTAAATCTGAAGACTTATATACAACTTCTGATGAAATGATTAAAATTTATGAAGCATTATCTCCAATAAATACATTTATGTATGCTGCTACTTTTGGAAATGTTCACGGTGTTTACAAACCTGGAAATGTTGTGCTTAAGCCAACAATTTTGCGTGATGGACAAGAAGCTGTTGCTGCAAAAGCAGGGCTTGAGAAAAACCCTCTAAATTTAGTTTTTCATGGTGGTTCTGGCTCTACAAAAGCAGAAATTGAAGAAACTCTAAACTATGGTGTTGTAAAAATGAATGTTGATACAGATACTCAATACGCATTCACAAAACCACTTGCAGACCATATTTTGAAAAATTATGATGGTATTTTTAGAATTGATGGTGAAGTTGGAAATAAAAAAGTTTATGATCCTCGTTCTTATCTTAAAAAAGCAACTGAAGGTATGAAGCAAAGAGTTTTAGAAGCGATTAAGGACTTAAAAGGTGCTGGAACAAGCTTGTTGCATAAATAAATTTCTAAAGAAAATACAATAGGTAAATATATGACCAGTTTAAAAAATGATAGATTTATAAAATCAATGTTAAAACAACCAGTTGATAGAACGCCAATTTGGGTTATGCGTCAAGCTGGTCGTTATTTACCTGAATATAAAGCAACTAGATCTGTTGCTGGTAGTTTTATGGATTTATGTAAAAATGCCGATCTTGCTTGTGAAGTTACAATTCAACCGCTTGAAAGGTTTGATTTAGATGCTGCAATTTTATTTTCAGACATTCTAACAATTCCTGATGCTATGGGATTAGGGCTTTATTTTACAGAGGGCGAAGGTCCTATGTTTGAACGAACAATTCAGTGTGAAAAAGATATTGATAATTTAATTGATGTTGATCCAAACCAAGAATTACAATATGTAATGAATGCAGTTTCTACAATTAGAAAAGAGTTAAATGGAAGAGTTCCTTTAATTGGATTCTCTGGTTCGCCATGGACTTTGGCTACTTATATGATTGAAGGTGGGGCTGGTAGTAAAAAAGGATTCCCGAAAGCTCAAGCGATGCTTTATTCTCGTCCAGATTTGTTACATAAATTACTTAATAAATTAGTTAAAACTGTAACTGATTATTTAAATGCACAAATTGAAGCTGGTGCTCAGTCTTTGATGATTTTTGATACTTGGGGTGGTTTGCTTACACCGTCTGCTTATATTGAATTTTCACAAAATATGATGACTAAAGTTGTTGCTGGATTAAATACAAATAAAAATGGTAATAAAATTCCAGTTACTTTATTTACTAAAGGCGGTGCTAGAAATTTAGATGGTTTTGTAAATTCAGGTGCTGATGGAATGGGGCTAGATTGGACTGTTGATTTAGCAGATGTAAAAGCAAAAGTTGGAAATAAATTAACTCTTCAAGGAAATTTAAATCCTAGCGTATTGCTTTCAACTCCTGAAATTATAGAAAAAGAAGTGCAAAAAGTTTTAGCTAGTTATGGAAATGTAGAAATTGGACAAGGACATATATTTAATTTGGGGCATGGAATAACTCCTGAAGTTCCACCAGAAAATATGAGCGTTCTTGTTGAGGCAAGTAAAAAAATACAGCCCACAATATCATAAATAGAATATTAACAATTAACTAACTTATAAAATAAATATGAATAAACAAACAATAAAAAAATCAATTTTTATCTTTTTAATAATAGCTTTTTTATCAAGCTGTTCGTCTGACTCTGCAGGTCATGCTACATATAATCCAATAAGAGAAAGTAACTATAAAAAAGTTTATATACTAGATAAAAATATTCCAGAGAATGAACTTGCTTTTATTAAAGTTGATAGAAGCCATAGTGATTATGTTCCTGATTTAATTGCTGTTGATGGTAAAAGCATAGTTTCCTCAATTCAAAAAATATTTGCAATGGGCGTTAAAAATATAAAACTAAAAGGTGGAGAGCATAGTTTTACAATATCAATGGCAGGTAAACAAGCGTTAATACCAACTACTTACCTAAAAGCACAACATAAATATATTATTGAGCATTCAATAAATAGAGTATCTTCTAATTCCTCAAAAGTGGATTTTTCAATAAGAGATATTGATACAAATGAGATTGTCTATGGGGCAAGTAAAACTAAAAAATTTTTTAAAAATCCAAATAAATAAAAAATAATGAAACCTAAAATATTTAAATCAAACTCAGACGAATTAGTTAGTTCTATTCTTGCAAATTCAAATTTAGAAAATGTAAATATTAAAGGTAAAAATATTTTATTAACAGGGGCAACAGCAGGAATAGGGCAGTCTCTAGCAATAGCTGGTGCGAAAGCTGGTGCAACTATGATTTTATTAGATAAATCAATACCTGCTTTAGAAAGAACTTATGATCAAATTATGAGTATTGGAGGTTGTGAAGAACCTTTTTTACTTCCTGTTGATTTGACTGGTGCAAATTTGGATGATTATTTAGATATTGCAAAAACCCTTTTAGAAAATATAGATCAACTTGATGGAATAATTCATAATGCTGCTTTATTTGATGGTTTATTTTCTATTTTACAATCCAATCCATCTGAGCTAATGGCACAAATTCAAACAAACTTAACTGCTCCAATTTGGTTGACACAAGCTATGTTTGAGCTGTTGAAAAAATCAGACCAGCCAACAATATTATGTGCAAATCACGCAGAAGCAACGAACGATAAAAGAGCTTATTTTAATAGTTATGCAATAAGCAAAGTAGGGCTTATGAAATTTGTTAAGCAACTAGCTTTTGAGTATGAAAATAATTATAATTTATATAGTTATGGTTATGACTCTAATTGGCTTACAACAGGTTTGTCAATTAGTGCTTATCCCAGCAGGTAAGTCAGAATGGAAAACTCCATCACAAACCAATATTGCAGGACAAATTTTAGAGTTATTTAATTGCTCAAAACCTAATGGAAGTATAGTTAAATTATAAGTTTTTAATTACTAAATTAGAACTAAAATAAAATGTTAAGAATTTAAAAATTAAAATTCAAAATAATAAAAAAAGCCTAGTTCTAAAACACTAGGCTTTTTTATTTTATTAAGCCAAAAATATTAACTTTTAGCTATTTTTTAAATTATGCAGTTAAGTCTTTAGTTTTAGCTTCTTTTGCATTTTTTGTAACTGATGCAATTCCATTATTACGACTAGCTTCTGAAGCGTAACTTTGGCTAGTTCCAATCACTTGCCCGTTAGTTGCTTTTAGGTTAAATCTAAATTTACCAGCAGATGTTTCCTTTTTCTCAAATTTAGTTTCATCTTGACTATTTTTCTTAACAGACTCAATTCCATTTAGACATGATGCCTTAGTTTTATAGCCTTCACTAGCTAGGATATTTTGCCCATTGCTTGCTTTTAATCTAAAATAAAACTCACCATTTTTCTCACTTTTATATAATTCAAACATTTTAATTCTCCATAATATTTTTAATAAAGTAGTTTATATTTAAACTGTTGAATATATAAGATTAGTTTATTTATCTGACTTGAGCAAGGTTATTTTTTGATTAACCTATGTTTTAACTAATATTAAACAATTAACAATAATTAATTAACCATTTTCACAGATAAATTAAAAGAATAATATCTATGAACTATTAGACTTATAATGAAAATCTATCGCAACCATCAAAACAATTAATTTTATAAATCAGACAAAATACTTTATATTAATAACTCAAACAAATAACATACCAAGAGGAAATTATGAGTGATAAAGGTAAAAAGCTAACAACCGCACAAAGGAGCTCCAGTAGCAAATAGTCAACACACAATGACAGCAGGAAAACGAGGTCCTGTTTTGATGCAAGATGTTTTTTTCTTAGAAAAATTAGCACACTTTGATAGAGAAGTTATTCCTGAACGAAGAATGCACGCCAAAGGTTCTGGTGCATATGGAACTTTCACAGTTACCAACGATATTACAAAATATACAAGAGCAGATATATTTTCAAAAGTAGGTAAAAGAACTGAAATGTTCACAAGATTTTCAACAGTTGCTGGAGAGCGAGGTGCAGCTGATGCAGAACGAGATATTAGAGGATTTGCTCTAAAATTCTATACAAATGAAGGAAACTGGGATTTAGTTGGAAATAATACTCCTGTTTTTTTCTTAAAAGACCCTATTAATTTCCCAGATTTAAATCGTGCAGTAAAAAGATGCCCACGAACAAATCTGAGAAGTGCTAATAATAATTGGGACTTTTGGACTTTACTGCCTGAAGCATTGCACCAAGTTACAATAACAATGAGTGAACGAGGAATTCCCAAATCTTATAGGCATATGCACGGATTTGGAAGTCACACTTATAGTTTTATAAATGCTGAAAATACTAGATATTGGGTCAAATTTCATTTTGTAACACAGCAAGGAATTGCAAATTTAACCGATAACGAAGCAGCTAATATTGTGGCAAATGATAGAGAAAGCTTTCAAAGAGATTTGTATGATAATATTGAAGAGGGCAATTTTCCCAAATGGAAACTTTTTGTTCAAATAATGACGCAAGAACAAGCAAATAACCATTATGAAAATCCATTTGATTTAACAAAAGTTTGGCATAAAAGTGATTACCCATTAATTGAAGTTGGTGAATTTGAATTAAATAAAAATCCAGAAAATTATTTTGCAGAAGTAGAACAATCAGCATTCAATCCAACTAATATTGTTCCAGGGATTGGATTTTCACCTGATAAAATGCTCCAAGGTAGGCTATTTTCATATGGAGATACACAAAGATATAGACTAGGTGTGAATAACTCACAAATACCTGTAAATGCTCCAAAATGTCCATTTAGCTCATCAAATCGTGATGGAGCAATGCGGATTGATGGCAACCAAGGTTCAAGGATTGCTTATAGCCCAAATAGTTATGGGCAGTGGCAAGATCAGCCTGAATATAACGAACCACCATTGGATTTGAATGGTGTTGCTGATAAATGGAGTGATAGAGATGATGAAGATAACTTCACACAAGCAGGTGATTTATTTAGACTAATGACTGAAAAAGAGCAACAATCTTTATTTGATAATACTGCAAACAATATTAGTGGAGCTGAAAAAATCATCCAGTTTAGACATATACAGAACTGCTACAGTGCGGATCCTAATTATGCAAAAGGTATTGCAAAATCTTTAGGGATTGACTTGCAAGAAGCTTTAACCACTGATGCAAAACATCAATTTAGAAAGTTTGAATATAATTCTTAGAGTTTTAAAATTAGTAAGAAACATAGAAAAGGCTGGTTTCAATTAAGTAACCAGCCTTTTTTTTTACTCCAGTTTCTCCAAAACCTCCAAATAGGCATCTTCTTTTTCCTCAAGCTGTTGTTGTAACTCTGTCATTTTTGAGCTTATTTCAACTATTTCCTCTGAGTTTATATTTGCACTTGAAAGTTTTGAGTTATATTCATTAATTTCCATTTCCAATTTTTCAATTTCTTTTGGGGCATTCTCTAATAAGAACTTTTCTTTATAACTAAGTTTTTTAGGTTGATTATTAGTTATTTTTGCAGTTGTTTGTTTTTGAGAGTTTGTTTGTTTTTCTAGTTTTGTTATTTCATCTAGCTCTTTTTGAATATCAAGATATTCTGTATATTTTTGGTAGCTTTCACTTATTTTCCCACCTTCTTCAAATATAAATAATTTTTTAGCAAGTTTATCCACAAAATATCTATCATGGCTTACAAAAATTATCACACCTTTAAATTGTGCAAGTTTTTCTTCTAATATGTTAATGGTTTGAATATCAAGGTCATTTGTTGGCTCATCTAATATTATACAACTAACTTCTTTGGTAAATAAAAGTGCCAAAGCAACACGATTTCGCTCTCCTCCAGAAAGCATTCCTATTCTTTTGGTTAAATCTTCTGATGGGAAATTAAATCCTCTCAGATAACCATAAACATGCAAATTTTTCCCGCCAACATCAACTCTATCACCACCGTTTGGGCAAAATGTAGAAATAATATCTTTGTCATCATCTAAATCTTCTCGGCTTTGGTCAAAATAACCAATTTTAAACTCTGATTTTTTAATTGTTCCTGAATTTGGCTGAATTTCATTTAGCAAAAGTTTAAGCAAAGTTGATTTGCCTGCACCATTTGGACCAACAATTGCAATACAATCTTGTTGTAATATTTTGGCTTTGAATTTATTTATAATAGTTCTTTCGCCAATTTTATAAGTTACATTGTAGATATCAAAAAATATTTTTTTGCTATTTCCTTTTTTCTCTTCAACAAAACCTATTTTCTCTCGTTGTAATTCATTTCGCATTCGTTTGATTGCACCTGGTGAGGTTTTTGCTTGATCTTTTAAATCATGAACGCGTTTTACTCGCCCAACATTTCTTTTGTTTCTCGCCTTAACTCCTTTGTGCAACCAAGCCATTTCTTTCGCTAGTTCTTTTTCTAAATTATGTTGCTGTTTTTCTAAAGTTTTTAAATACTCATCTTTTTGTCTTAAGAAATCTGCATAGCCACCTTGATATTTTTTAAGTTGATATTGTTCTACTTCAACAATTTGAGTTGCAATATTATCAATAAAATATCTATCATGAGAGACAAATAAAATTGTAAATTTTTCTTTCAAAATAATATTTTCCAAAAAACTAACCATTTCAATATCAAGGTGATTTGTTGGCTCATCAAGAATTAAAACATCAGGTTTTTTAAGAATAATTCCAGCAAGAGCAACACGCCTTTGTTCACCACCTGAAAGGTTATTTATATCTTTATTTTCATACTGTTTCAAACGAAATTCAACCAGAACCTGTTCAATTTTATTATTCAAAGACCAAGCATTATGATAATCAAGATAACTAGATAATTTTTCTAATTCTTCTTGTAACCTATTATTTTCAAAGTCATTTTCTAACGCTTCTAAAGTCTTATCATAGTCTTCTTTTGCTTTTTTTAGTTCTGTTAGTTCATTTTCAATTGCTTGCCTAACCGTAATATTTTTTTCATATTTTGGAATTTGTGCAAGCATTTCAATTTGCACTTCATTGCCAACAACTCGTTTGCCTTCATCAGGTTCAAGCTCGCCATTTGCAATTTTCATAAAGCTAGATTTACCACAACCATTTTGACCAATTATGGCAACTCTATCACCTTTGTGTAAATGAAAGTCTATATTTTCTAGTAATTTTTTATCATCAAATTGTTTGCTGATAGAAAAAAGATCAATTAATGCCATAATTTTTTTATATGATTTTTCTGTTAATATATCAACTTATAATAAATAACACTTTAAATAAGTAATAACCAACAGGGATTGAAAAAGCAAAATGTCAGGTAATAAAGAAAACATATTAGTTTCAAAAGTTTGCTACCAAACAACTAAGACTCAGATTTTAGCAGATATAAATTTTAGTGCAAAAAAAGGCGAAATTTTAGGGCTTTTAGGTATAAATGGAGCAGGTAAATCTACTATACTAAAACTTTGTGCAGGGGTTCTACACCCAAGCTATGGAGAGATAATCCATGATTTTGAAGGACATAATTACATTGGATATTTACCTGAAAATCCACCTCTTATTTTTGAATATAGCGTTTTTGAATATTTAAAACATATTTGCAAGCTACAAAAAATAAATAAATCAATTATAAAACAATCAATTGATAGAGTTGTTAATATTTTAGAATTAGAAAAAGTTCTTCACAAAAATATAAAACAGCTTTCAAAAGGAAACCAACAAAGAGTTGGAATTGCTCAAGCGATTATTCATAAACCTAAACTTCTTATTTTGGATGAGCCAACTTCTGGACTTGATCCTAGACAAATTTCACACTTTAGAGACTTGCTAATTTCACTAAAAGATGAGTGTTGTATAATCTTTTCAACGCATATAATGCAAGAGGTTTCACAACTTTGTAATCGTGTAATTATTATTTCAAACGGTAAAATAGTTTCTAAAATTGACTTAGAAATTGAGAAAAATGAAACTCTTACTTCCTTTGAATTTGTTGAGGAAGTTGATATTAGTTTGTTTGAAAACAATACTAATTTTATTTCTATCAAGGATAATATTTTCAAATTTAATTTTGAAGATAACCAACAAAAACAATATTTAATAAGCTTTTGTTTAAATAATAACTTAAATATTAAAACAATAACTGAGTCTGATAAATCACTAGAAGATAAATTCTTAAATATTATTGGGCATAACTAAACAATTAACTAATACTAAATAATAAAATGTCTTTAATATTAAAAAGCTTACTCGGTGCTTTAACTGTCATAATAATAGCTTTATTAGCCAAAAGCAAAAATTTTTATATTGCAGGATTAGCTCCATTATTTCCAACTTTTGCAATTATTGCTCACTATATAGTTGGCAAAGAAAGAGGAAGCGAAGACCTGCAAAAAACAGCCTTATTTGGAATATTTGCTCTTATTCCTTATTTTGCTTATTTATTAACAGTTTATTTGCTTGCTAATAAACTAACATTAAATTATACAATAATAATAGCAACTATAATTTGGTTATTAGTTTCTGGAATTTTATTAATTATATGGAAATAAAACTATGAAAAAAACTGAAAAAATAATACTAATACATGGTCTTTTTTTCCATGGTTCACTTTTATTCTATGCAGATAATAAGCTAGAAAAATTTAATTATGATGTTTTAAGATTTTCATATAAAACAACTACTAAAACGATGACTGAAAATGCTGATTTATTAATTAAATTTGTTCAAGAAAATACAGTTCCAGGTGAAACAGTTCACTTTGTAGCACATAGCTTGGGTGGAATTTTAGTTAGAAAAGCATACCAAAAAAATCCTCAAATGTTCACAGGGAGAATTGTAACTTTGGGGACTCCGCACCAAGGTAGCCTTGTTGCAAAAACGGCTCAAAAAATTCACGAAAGGATTTTGGGTGGATCATTCAAAGACGCACTTGATGGAAATATTCCAAAATGGGACGGCAAAGTTGATTTGGGCTCAATTGCTGGAAGTGCTAATATTGGAATTGGACAGGTTTTTAACAAATTAGAACAACCAAGTGATGGAACAGTTTCAGTTTCAGAAACTAAGCTGGAAAATATGACCGATCATATTCAAATTAAAACTAGCCATACCACTTTACTTTATTCAAAAATGGCTTTTCACCAAATAGATTACTTTTTACAAAATGGTAAATTTGACCACTTGATACTAGAAAAATATGTAGAGCAAGAATAGTTTTAACTTTTAATGTAAAAAGTAAATCCAATCTTTTAAGAATGTTTTTCTCAATGCAAAAGCATTTAATAAATGTTAAACTAAGAAAATAAAACTAGATAACCTAAGCTTATACTTAGAAATTAGTAATTTAATATATAATTATATGTAATCTTTTTGGGTATGGTTTTTGAGATATGTTTTTTTGGGATATATTTTTATTAAACTAGTTTTCTAATCTGCGCTGGTAGCTCAGTTGGATAGAGTATCTGGCTTCGAACCAGGTGGTCGGGGGTTCGAATCCCTCCCAGCGCGCCATTTTCCTAAACAAGGATCTTTTTTACAATATGATTAATTCAGCCAACCAATTTTCAACATGGCGACCTGCTGCGAATTCTGACATTATGACTTTGTTGTGGTTGATTGTTAATTTATTTCTCATCCTATTGCTAAGCAACTTAAGGTTATAGTAAGTATGTCTTTTTTTGTAATAATGGTTTTCACGAGTCCTATAACCCTTGCTTGCTTTTGCTGCCCACTTAAGTGAAGTGACCAAGATGAACAACTTGTAGATTCATAAGCATCAAATTCAAAAGTAATTTTAATTTTATCTTTTTTACAGTAACATTCTCTTGTTTGATTTCTATTTTTATTTTCAGTGTTTAATTTTTTAAAATAAAATATTTTTTCTAAAGCAATATAAACACCAGGCTTTATATGTGATTCAATATATGTTCTTGTGAAATTATTTGTTAAATTTATCAAAGATATTGTTGATAAAACTTCATCAAATAATTCTTTCATATAGACAGATAGCAAAAAGCCGTTATCAAAATTATACATGTAACTTATATCTTCATTATTAATGCTAAAAGTTCCTAGTGTATTTATTAGACCGAAATTATTAATAGTCTCTGCTGTTCTAAAATTAGAATTGGAAAGGTTTTTTTCAAGAAATATCTCAAAGATTCTATTGTGATTAAAGTAATCCCATCTAAAATTATCATTATTGTATAAACCTCCAATTAAATTAGTATCATTTTGTTTTACATATTGAATCCAACTTTTTTTAATCTCTTCTAATCTTTTAGGTGTTAAATTTGTGCTTAACTCTTTTTTTGTATGAGCTAAATCATGATGTTCTACACACAATACAACTAGGTTGTTCTCAGAATGATTTTTTGTTTCACTCCATTCATTAATATGGTGTATAACAATAGGTCTAGTATTGTTGTCTCTGCATACACAACAAGTCCATTTAGATTCACATAAAAGCTTAGTAATTATGCTTGATGGAATTGGTGGTCTTTGTTCCTTTGATATTTTTTTAGCTATTTCTTCAGGAATGTTTAGCTCTAATAATTCATCAATATTTTTTAATTTTAATTTTTTTATAGTAATGTTTTTTTCAATTAAATTTTCAGCTATAGCACTATCAATCCCTCTTGATAACATGGCATTTAAAGTTGATTTACTCATATTTATTTTCCCTAAAATTTTATTATATTTGTTTATAGACTCTTCATCCAAAGTTACTTTGTCTAATCATTTTATAATACATTAATATCTAAAATTTAGCCCAGAATTTCTTAGTAAAAACAAGTAAAACAGTATAAAACTCAAGTCTGCCAATAATCATAAAAATAGATAAAATAATATGATCATACCAACTAAATATTGTAAAATTATCAGTAGGACCAACCTCTCCAAGTCCAGGCCCAATGTTTCCAACCATTGAAATAGCTGCTGTAAATGCGGTCATTCCATCAAAACCTCGTGCTAATAAATACAAACTTAGAAAAAGATTAGTTAGCACATAAATAATAATGAATGCCATAACTGCACTTACTGTGCTTGGTTTTAGGTTTGTTTTATTTACTGAAACTTTATAAATCGCATTTGGAAAAAGTATTCGTTTGATTTCTATAGATAAAGATTTGAATAAAACAATATAACGAATAACTTTTACACCACCAGAAGTTGATCCTGCATTTCCACCAATAAACATAGGTAGAAAAATTAAAGCAATTGCAAAAGGACTCCAAACTTCATAGTCTGTAACCATAAACCCTGTAGTTGTTAAAAGTGAAGCTATTGTAAAAGAACTGTTTGTTAATGAAGATAAAAACCCATCAGATGAATTAAAAAAGTGAACTAGCGTTAGTGCTAAAGATATAAAGATAAAAATCTTAAGGTAGACTCTTGATTCAGAAGTTTTATAACCTGTAAAATCTTTCGAGAATAATCGTAAATGTGCTAAAAAATTAATTCCAGAAATAACCATAAAAAATGTTGTAATCCAAGTTATTAAATAGTTATTATAAAAACCTAAAGATTCAGTTTTGGTAGAAAATCCACCAGTTGAAATTGTAGTCATTGCATGATTTAAAGCATCAAAACCATTCATTCCAGCAACAAAAAGTAAAATCGCATCAACAACAGTTATTAAAGCGTAAACTTTCCATAATTTAAGAGCTGTATCTTTTATTTTTGGGGTAAGTTTTTCGGTTGTAATTCCCGTAGATTCAGCTTTGAATAAGGTAAGTGAGCCACAAGGATTTATCAATGCGTAAAGACCAACTCCTAAAACAATAATTCCCATTCCACCAAGCCAGTTAAACAATGAACGCAAAATTAAAATATGTTTTGGAAGACCTGAAATATCTGCATAAATACTAGCTCCAGTTGTTGTGAATCCACTAACTGCTTCAAAAAAAGCAGATGACAAATTCACATCAGTTGCCAAAATCAAAGGAATTGCACCCACCAAACCCAAAATTATCCAAATTAGATTAACAGATAGAATTCCTTCTTTTACACTTAAATTTATTTTATGTTTTCTAAGAAAGTATAAAATTAAAACACTTGATAAAAATAAAGAAAAGTCAAAAAAAACAAAAGAAGTTATATTTTCATTATAAAAAAATCCAACCGCAATAGGTAATATAAAAAATACACTTAAAGAAAGTTGAATAAAAGCTACAAACTTTATTATATTGGCTTTAGATTGCTTATCCATTCGTAAATTTCCTCTTCATTTTCTATTGTTCCAAACGCTATAACTGTGTCTTCTGGCTCTATAATTGCATCAAAATTCAAATTAATTATTTTGTCTTCTCGTAAAATGTATGTTTTGGTATTTTCCACTTCCAAATAACTTACACAATGAGAAATTAAAGGTGAACCATTGTATATTTTCCTAGAAAAACTAATTCCTTCACCACCACAATATTTATTATTAGTTACAATATAGTTAGACTTTATTTTTTCCAAAATTGAGTAAAAAGCACTTGTTTTGGGTCCTTGAACAGATGAAATTTTATATTTATGCATTAATGAATAAAGCCTAATATCATTATTTATAGTTATAACTTTTTTGATGCCGTATTCCTTTGTTTCCAAAGCTTTTGTTATATTTTTCTCATCACTATCTGAAGAAATAATAACCATATCTGCATTAGTTATACCATTGCTTTTAAAAACATCGTGCTCATTATATTTTGAATTAATAACTTCCACTTCATCATCTAATAATTCAGAAGCTAGCTCGCAATTTTCAATATTTTTATCAATAATTTTAATATTTTTATTTTGCTGCGAAAGTAAATCTGCAACTTCAATTCCAAGTGAATCTGCACCAAAAATTGCTATATTTTTAACTTGTTTTGGCATGTCAATTTCAATTGATGCATTAAACTCTCTTATATCTTCACCATTGCCAAAAATATATAATAAATCACCTGTGATAGCTGTATCTTCTTGATTTGGAACGAAAAAGTTATTGCCTCGCTCGATCCCAACAAATTTGATTTTGTCTGATTGAATTTCACAAATATCAATAGGTTCGTTGATAATTATAGAGACTAATTTTTTATTTGTTCTATAAAAAGATTTAACATTATTCGCTTTTGGAAATTGAGCAAGTGCCTGAATTGTTTTGGCAGTTGTTCTAAAAGGGAATATTGGGTGCTGAATATTTAGATTTTCCACCAAACTACTTTCATGGAAAAAGTTACTTTTAAACCTAACTATTTTAGATTTCACATCAATAAATTCACTTGAAATAAGTAAAGAAATTAAATTAGCATCATCACTATCAGTTATAGCAATGAAAAAATCAAAAGATTTATTCTCTAGATTTCTGTAAGTTTCAGGGCTTTTTATATCCCCACAAATACTTAAAATGTCAGCGCTTTCATCTAATTTTGAAAGCACTGCCTGCCGTTTATCAATTAAAACAACATTGTGTTTTACACTCAAAACTTCCGCTAGCCTAAAACCAACCGCACCAGCCCCTGCAATTATAATATCCATTCAATTTGTATGTTTAAAATTAAGGAAAAATATACTACCACAAACTAATAAATTTCCAATCTATTTGGTTTTAAGTTTTATGAAATTATTTTTTTCATAGTTTTATTTCCTTTTTAGTTAGTTATTTATTTAGTTATTTTTGGTGATTCCACTTTTAAATTAGGCAAATTTTGTTTTAAAACTTTTATTTCTTTTTTAAACTTCTCTTGTTGATTTTTATCAAGATAAAGTATTTCTAAATTAGAAAGACTTCCAATTTCTTTTGGTAAACTAGTGAATTCATTACTAGAAAGATAAAGGTATTTTAAATTAGAAAGTTTGCCTATTTCTTTTGGTAAAGCTGTAAGCTGATTATTAGATAGATAAAGCCATTTTAAATTAGAAAGATTTCCGATTTCCTTTGGTAAGCTAGTGAGTTCATTAGCAACAAGATAAAGCCATTTTAAATTAGAAAGTTTTCCAATTTCTTTGGGTAAACTAGTAAGCTGATTATTAGACAGTTCAAGCCCCTCTAAATAAGAAAGCTTTCCAATTTCTTTGGGTAAATATGTAAGTTTATTTGTGTCAATATTAAGTTTTTTTAGCTTAGAAAGGTTTCCTATTTCTTTAGGTAAACTAGTAAGCTTATTATTGTCAATACTAAGTGATTCTAACTTAGACAGATTGCCAATTTCCTTTGGTAAAGATGTAAGCTGATTATTAGATAGATCAAGATCCCATAAGTTAGAAAGCTTTCCAATTTCTTTTGGTAAAGTTGTGAGTTTATTATAATTAAGATTAAGTTCATCTAACTTAGAAAAATTACCAATTTCTTTTGGAAAAGTTGTAATCTGATTATTAGTCAAATTAAGTTCTTTTAACTTAGAAAGCTTGCCAATTTCTTTTGGTAAACTAGTGAGTTCATTATCTCCAAGGTTAAGCCTTTCTAACTTAGGAAGATTGCCTATTTCTTTGGGTAAAAAAGTTAGTCTTTTATAGGAAAGGTCAAGCTTTGTTACATGCCCACCTTCTACCGCTACTCTATTCCAAGCATTAACATCTTTAGTTTCCCCCCAGTTGGAGGAACTCCAGTTATCACCATTGCCTTTGTTATAAATATCAATCAAAGCTTCACATTCACTTTTTGGGACATTTGTATCTTTGCAGATTTTATCATCTAAACTTTGAGTCATTGCCATAAACGGTAATGATAAGAACAAAGTGCTGTATATTATTTTTTCCATAGTTTTATTTCCTTTTTAGTTAGTTATTTAGTTATGGTGATACCACATTTAAATTAGGCAATTTTTGTTTTAAAACTTCTATTTCTTTTTTAAACTTTTCTTGTTGAGTTTTATTAAGAAAAAGTGTTCCTAAATTAGAAAGCTTGCCAATTTCTTTAGGTAAAGTTGTAAGTTTATTATCATAAAGGGTAAGAAGTTTTAAACTAGAAAGATTTCCTATTTCCTTTGGTAAAGTTGTAAGTTTATTATCCTCAAGGGTAAGCCCTGTTAAATTAGAAAGCTTGCCTATTTCTTTTGGTAAGCTAGTGAGTTGATTAGAATGAAGAATAAGCTCTTTTAACTCAGAAAGCTTCCCAATTTCTTTAGGCAAAGTTATAAGTTGATTTTTATAAAGGTCAAGTACGGTTAAATTAGAAAGATTGCCAATTTCTTTAGGTAAAGTTGTTAGTTGGTTATACTCAAGATGAAGGTAACTTAAGTTAGAAAGATCGCCTATTTCTTTTGGTAAAGTCGTAAGTTTATTAAAAGAAAGATCAAGTTTTTCTAGCTTAGAAAGTTTGCCTATTTTTTTTGATAAAAAAGTTAGTTCTTGAAAGGTAAGGTCAAGCTCTGTTACATGCCCACCTTCTACCGCTACTCTATTCCAAGCATTAACATCTTTAGTTTCCCCCCAGTTGGAGGAACTCCAGTTATCACCATTGCCTTTGTTATAAATATCAATCAAAGCTTCACATTCACTTTTTGGGACATTTGTATCTTTGCAGATTTTATCATCTAAACTTTGAGTCATTGCCATAAACGGTAATGATAAGAACAAAGCGCTGTAGATTATTTTTTTCATTTTAATACCACATTTAAATTAGGCAATTTTTGTTTTAAAACTTCTATTTCTTTTTTAAACTTCCCATGTTGATTTTTATCAAGATAAAGTACTTCTAAATTAGAAAACTTACCTATTTCTTTTGGTAAGGTTGTAAGATGATTATTAGATAGATCAAGCCAGTATAACTTAGAAAGATTTCCTATTTCTTTTGGTAAAGCTGTTAGTTTATTACCTGCAAGGCTAAGCCATTTTAATTTAGAAAGCTTGCCTATTTCCTTTGGTAAAGATGTAAGTTTGTTATCGCTAAGAGTAATAAGTTTTAAACTAGAAAGATTGCCAATTTCTTTAGGTAAAGTTGTAAGTTTATTTCTAGAAATATCAAGTTTCTTTAAGTTAGAAAGTTTTTCAATCGCTTTCGGTAAGCTAGTGAGATTATTATTGTCAATACTAAGTGATTCTAACTTAGAAAGCTTACCTATTTCTTTAGGTAAGCTTGTGAGTTGATTAGAATAAAGAATAAGCTCTTTTAACTCAGAAAGCTTTCCCATTTCTTTTGGTAAGGTTGTAAGCTGATTATTAGATAGATCAAGCCAGTATAACTTAGAAAGATTTCCTATTTCTTTTGGTAAAGATGTAAGTTTGTTTTTAGAAATATAAAGATTTTTTAAAATAGAAAGCTTGCCTATTTCTTTTGGTAAAGTAGTGAGTTGGTTTTTATAAAGATAAATATATCCTAAATTAGAAAGCTTACCTATTTCTTTGGGTAAAGATGTAAGCTTATTTGCATTAACATTAAGTATTTTTAACTTAGAAAGATTTCCTATTTCTTTTGGTAAAGCTGTAAGCTGATTGTTCTCAAGAATAAAGTTTTCTAATTTAGAAAGCTTTCCAATTTCTTTTGGTAAAGATGCAAGTTTGTTTATATAAAGATTAAGCGAGTATAACTTAGAAAGATTGCCTATTTCTTTTGGTAAAGTAGTAAGTTTATTATCCTCAAGGGTAAGCGCTGTTAAATTAGAAAGCTTACCTATTTCTTTTGGTAATGTTGTGAGTTTATTTTTCTCAAGGTTAATCCTATATAAGTTAGAAAGCTTGCCAATTTCCTTTGGTAAAGTTGTGAGTTTATTAGAAGAAAGAGAAAGATCTTCTAATTTAGAAAGATTACTAATTTTTTCAGATAAAAAAGTTAGTCTTTTATTGGAAAGGTCAAGGGCTGTTACATGCCCATCTTTTTCTATTACGCCACTCCAAGTATTAACATCTTTAGTTTCCCCCCAGCTAGCCTTTTCTTCCCAGTTATCACCATTGCCTTTGTTATAAATATCAATCAAAGCTTCACATTCACTTTTTGGGACATTTGTATCTTTGCAGATTTTATCATCTAAACTTTGAGTCATTGCCATAAATGGTAATGATAAGAACAAAGCGCTGTATATTATTTTTTTCATAGTTTTATTTCCTTTTTAGTTAGTTATTTAGTTATTTATGGTAATTTCACATTTAAATTAGGTAATTTTTGTTTTAAAACTTCTATTT
>CBDCEG010000011.1:0-8939 GCA_965215775.1 Cardiobacteriales bacterium | reverse complement strand
CTTTCAACTGTGAAGCCATCTTTATTGGTAGCACTTATTATTATATCGGCTTCACTTATATGATTTTCCACTTGCTCTAGGGTTATTGCAAAGCCATTGTATTTTAATGCCAAATCTTGTGCTTTTGTTAGAGTTCTATTTGCAATTATTATTTTACCAACTTCTTTTTTGGTTATGTTTTTATTGCCAAATCACCAGTTTGCCCAGCTCCAATAATCATTATTGTTAAGTTTTTGTAATTTGAGAAAAAATTATCAGCTAGTTTTAGGGCAGCATAAACAATTGAAATTGAATTTTTCCCAAGTTCTGTTTCACTTCTAATATTTTTCGCAACATGAAAAGATTCTTGAAATAGTTTGTTAAGTGATTGTTTTACTGAGTTTAAATCTAAGGAGGTTTGGTAAGCTTGTTTTACTTGTCCAAGTATTTGTGGCTCACCAAGAGCAATAGAATCTAAGCCAGTTGTTACTCTAAATAGATGTTTTGAAGCTTTTTCTTCGTAGTAAATATAACTATGTTCTTTTATCATAGCTATTTCAACTTCTTTGAAATTAGAAAGCCATTTATACAAATTGTCTTCAGATTTTAAATTTGCCAAATATATTTCTGTTCTATTACAAGTTGAAAAAATAACAACTTCATCAGCAATATTTTCCAAAATAGATTTTTGTTGCATTAGGCACTTCATCGCCTGAGAAACTAATTTTCTCACGAATATCAATGCTTGCTGTGTTGTGATTTAGTCCAAATACAATTAAGGACATTGCTTGAATTCTCTTTATAAAAAAAATAAAGCGGTTATTATATGATATTTATTAAAATAAAAAAACAAATCTATGAAACTTAAAATAATAATATTATCACTTTTGCCTTTAGGTCTTGGTTTTGCCAAAGATAATTCTCTTTTGGATACTGTGTCTGATTTACTTAATTTGGATCAAAAAAAATCTAAAAAAGTTAAAACTAAAACTGAAATAAAACCAAATGTTGAAACGGCTGTAAAAACTGATGCGAAAGTAGAGGTCAAAACAAAAGTTAAGCTCACAAAAGAATCTCAAGAAATTTACGACCTTATTTTGGCAGAAATAAAACTAAAAGATGCTCAATATGATGAGCTAACAGATGTTTTTCTAAAAGAAGCGAAAGCTCAAAAAAATAAAGTTCTTTATAGAAAAGCTTATGAAAGTGCAATTAGGCAAGGAGAGTATAAAAAGTCAATTGAGGCTATTAATGGCTGGCAAAAACTTATTAAAAAAGATTTGACTGGATTTCTTGTTTATAGCTATGTTTTAGATGGGGAAATTGATAAAGCTATCAAAATTTCAGAAAATAAAATAATAAAAGGCAAAATAAACACTAAAAAAGTTTTTGGTTTGCTTAATACCTTACAAACTAGTTGGTATGAAAAAAACATTTTATCCTTTTTAGAGAAGCTTCATCAGGCTTATCCTGATAGTTTAAATATAACGCTTGCTTATTTGAAATCACTTCAAGATAACAGAAAGGTTGAGAAGGCAATAAAAGTTCTTGATAAATCACTGTTTAAGTATCCACGCGAACTTAATTTGCATAGCTTAAAAGCTAGTCTTTACCAGAATAGTTTGCAAAATGTAAAAGCTGAAAAAGTTTGGACAGATTTGCTAAATGATTATCCAGAAGAAGCAATGTATCAACTTTCGTATGCTAATTTTTTGGCGAAAACCTACCAATACCCAAAAGCATTGGCAGTATTTAGGGAAAATAAAAGGCGATAAATTTAAAAAACCAATGCAAGCTATTTCAATAGATATTTACTTGAGACTTGGTGAAGTTGATAAGGCTGAGAAAGTTATTGATTTTGCCGAAATTTCAGCAAAAGAATTACAAAAAGCTTATTTAAGCTTTGCATCAATACTATTTAGTAAAAAGTATTATGAAAAAGCCCAAATCTACTTTTTAAAAGCAGATAAACTATCAGAGGATAAGAGAAATTATCGTGCGATGGTTGGGATAGCTGCAACTACTTATATAAAAGATTTGAAAAAAGGAGATGAGTATTTCAAAAAAATTAGCCAAAGAATTTAAAATAGAAGGCGAAGACTTTTTGATTGAAAAAATAGATATATTACAAGATGCCAATCAAAAACAAGAAGCCTTAAAAATATTAAATAAAGAAATAAAAGAAGCACCTAAAAATAGAAGGCTTTTATATACAAGAAGTTTGCTTGTAGAAGGTATGGGTGATGCCAAGTTAGCTTTGGCTGATTTGGAAAAAATACTCACTTTTGAACCACATGATCCTGATGCTCAAAATGCTTTGGGATATACTTTGTTAGTGCATACTGATAACTTAAAAAGAGCAATGAAGCTCATTAAAAAATCATTGTTTGTTCAGCCAAAAAGTCCAGCTGTTGTTGATAGCTTAGGTTGGGGTTATTATAAAAAATCTGAGTTTAAGAAGTCTTTGAAGTTTTTAAGATACTCTTACCAAAACTATAATGATGGCGAAGTTATAGGGCATTATATTATGGCTCTTTATTACGCTGGAGAAGTTGAAAAAGCTAAAAAATTATATAAGTTAGAAATTCAAAATAAGGAAAATTTAGAAAAAATTAAATTAAATATAAAATCTATAGAGATGGAGCTTAAAAAATGATTCAAAAAATACTTAAAAATAAATTATTTATATCAGTTGGAATTTGCATGCTTTTACTAACTGGCTGTATGTCTTCTGGCGGAAGAAACTCTACATTAATTCCAACAAATAAAATTCAAAATTGGAAGCTTGCTGGAAAAATAGCTGCCGTCTATCCTGATGAAAGTTGCAAAGAAGTTAATTGTTCATTAAGAAGTGACCAAGGTTCAATATCTTGGGAGCAAAAAAAAGGTAATTATAAAATATCAATTTCAGATCCGTTTGGAAAAGTTTTGTATAAAATTGTAGGGAATGAGCAAACAGCTGAGCTAACTTCAGGTAAAAGAGTGCAAACAATCTCTGATCCAAATTCATTTATAAGAGATAATCTAAAAATGAATGCAACCATTAGTAACTTAAAAAATTGGTTAACAGGAAGAACAGATAACGCAAAAAAAACCAAGTGTGGCGAAGATTGTAGTAGTTTTACTCAAAATGGATTTGAAATATATACAAAACAATGGAGAAAACAGTCAGTTGGAAAAGTTCCTTCTTATATAAAAATCGTGAAAGGAGTGAATGTTTTGAAGATAATAGTTAGAGAGTGGGAAAAAATATAGTTGACTAGAATACATAGTATTTTAGTAGGTTATATATCCTATCTAAATTATTGACGATAAGCTATACTTATAAAAGTATTTATAAGAGATATTGTTTTTAATAAATTATTTAGGAGATTTAATTATGAAAAAATTATTATTAGTAGCGGGCATTTCTTTGGCTGTTAATGCTTTTGCTGGAGATAAAGTTAGCTTTTACTGTTCTGCTCAAGAAAATTGGTGTCAAAATATTGCTGATTTATATGAAAAGGAAACAGGCACTAAAGTGTCTATGGTTAGGCGTTCATCAGGAGAAACTTTAGCACAAATTAGAGCAGAAAAAAGAAGACCAAAAGGAGATCTTTGGTGGGGCGGAACAGGAGATCCTCATTTACAAGCTGCTGAAGAAGATTTAACTGTTGCATACACTTCTCCTAAAATGGAAAACCTGTATGGTTGGGCAAAAAGCCAGCATGTGGCCGCTAAAGAAAAATCAGTAGGCGTTTATACTAATGCTCTTGGTTTTGCTTACAATACAGAATTACTTGCTAAGAAAAATTTACAAGCACCTAAATGTTGGTCAGATCTTGTGAAACCTGAATATAAGGGACTTATTCAAATGGCAAATCCAAACTCATCAGGAACTGCTTACACAACTTTAGCAACAGTTGTTCAATTAATGGGGGAAGATAAAGGTTTTGATTATATGAAGCAACTACATAAAAATATAAATCAATATACTAAGTCAGGTTCTGCTGGTGTTAAAGCTGCTGCTCGTGGAGAGAATACAATTGGAATAGTGTTCTTGGGTGATGGGGCAATACAAAAGAAAAAAGGATTTCCTATTGAGTATGTAGCTCCTTGTGAAGGAACAGGATATGAAGTGGGCTCTATGAGCTTAATCAAAAAAGCTAGAAACCAAGATGCAGCTAAAAAAATGTATGATTGGCTGTTAACAGAAGCAGGGCAGATGACAGGTCATAATGTCGATGCGATGCAAGTTATGTCAAACCCTAAAGTCCCACCTGTTAAGGGTGCACCAGATATGAATAAAATCAAATTTATAGACTATGATTTTAATAAATATGGTTCTGTTGAGGTTCGCTCAAGACTTTTGAAAAAATGGGATGATGAAGTATCTTCTTTGCCTCGTTAATATTGTAATTAATAAGCACTTATTATTGATGTGTCTTTAATAGTGCTTATTTCATTTTTAGTAAAAATTAAGGGTTGTTTAAATGCGTAAAACTATTTTAATATTGGTTTTTATAGGTTTGTTTGCTTCTTTATTTCTGCCTTGGTATGCAAATTTAGATAGTTTTATTACTTTTTCAGGTTTTAATGAGGATTTTCCCAAAGGTGAGGTTTACTCTCCTGCAATATTGCAGATGGTTTTGCATAAAAGATGGTGGTTATTGCCTATTGTTTTATCATTTATTCCGCCTATCTTAACGGTGTTTTCTAAATTACACGAATCCAAAAGGGCTTATATTTATATTTTATCTGGTGGATTTGGCATTGTTTGGATGATACTTCAATCTTTAGCAATAAATATAGATGGTTTAGAGTATGGTTTTCTAAAAGCTATATTTGGAACCCCTGATATTTTTCAAGAGGGTATTGGTCTTGGTGCTACAATCGTATCAATAGCTTTAATTAGCATATTTTCATATGGCTTGGCTCGTCGCGGTTTTGTAAATGGAGATGTATTTGTTGTTGGTTCAATAACTATAATAATAGTCTTAATAGCTTTATTTATTTTTTATCCAATAACAACCATTTTAGGCTCTGCATTTGAGACAAATTACAGGTGAGTATCAACCTTCTCTAGCTATCACTAGATTTGCTAGCTCTAAAGTATGGGGTTTAAGCTGTATTTCTGGTGGAACTAATTGTGGTGTTGCTTGGAATAGTTTGTTTTTAGCAATAACAGTTGCTTTAAGCACAACAATTATGGGCGGAGCATTTGCTCTTTTGATGCAAAGAACGGCTTTTAAAGCAAAGTGGCTAATTAAAATTTTTTCAATATTACCAATTATAACGCCTCCATTTGTAATAGGTATGGCACTTATTTTAATATTTGGTCAGTCTGGAACTATTACAGTAGCTATTTCAAACTTATTAGGTATTGAACCTAGTCGCTGGATGTATGGTTACTGGGGTATTTTCATTGCTCAAACTCTATCTTTTTCACCAATTGCTTTTATGGTTATGATGGGAATTGTTGATGGAATTTCTGTTTCAATGGAGGAAGCATCTCAAACATTAGGGGCAAATAGATGGGCAACATTTAGAAAGGTAACATTTCCTCTAATGAGACCTGGTTTTGCAAATGCTTTTTTGCTTGGTTTTATAGAAAGTTTAGCTGATTTTGGTAACCCTTTGGTTTTAGGTGGTAATTTTGATGTTCTTTCAACTGATATATTTTTTACAATAACAGGTGCACAGGCAGATTATGGTAGAGGGGCGGTTCTAGCATTTATTTTATTAACATTCACTCTTTCTGCTTTTTTTCTACAAAGGTGGTGGATGGGTAAAAAATCTTATGCTACCGTTACAGGTAAAGCGGATCAGGGAATTCCTCCTGAGCTACCAAAAGGATTGAAAATAGGGATTTATTGCTTAACAATACCTTTTGTTGTTTTCACTGCTGCGGTGTATTTTTTAATTATAGTTGGTGGGTTTGTTAAGCTTTGGGGAAGAGATAACTCAATAACTTTGAAGCATTATAGTGAAGGTTTTGCATTTAATTTTGATGGTGGGCTTAATTTAACTGGTGCCGCTTGGGATAGTTTATTTGTAACATTTAAAATTGCCGTTATATCTGCTCCAATTACCGCTGCTTTAGGATTATTGACAGCTTGGCTTTTAGTTAGACAAAGGTTCTCTGGTAAAAATACTTTTGAATTTGCAACGATGCTTAGTTTTGCAATTCCTGGAACAGTGATTGGTGTGAGCTATGTGCTTGCATTTAATATACCCCCAATTGAAATTACAGGAACTGGTTTAATATTAATAATCTGTTTTATTTTCAGAAATATGCCTGTTGGAGTTAGAGCAGGTGTTGCTTCTATGTCTCAGCTTGATGCTAGTTTAGATGAGGCAGCTATTACTTTAGGGGCCTCATCTGCAAAAACATTACAAAAAGTTGTTATGCCTCTTTTAAGGCCAGCAATTGTAACTGCTTTAGTTTATAGTTTTGTTAGATCAATGACTGCAATTTCTGCAGTTATTTTCTTAATATCATCAGATTATAATCTATCAACTGCTTATATTATAGGTAGGGTTGAAAATGGAGATTATGGGGTTGCAATAGCTTATTCAACGGTGCTTATCTTTGTAATGTTGATAGCTATTTTATCTGTTCAGTTCGCAATAGGAACCAGAAAACTTCGAAGTAGAACGATTGATAATAAATAAAGGAAAATAATTATGGAAAAAGAAAATGTAAAAGAAATATCTAAAGTTTCAGTTGAGTTTGAAAATATAGTGAAATCTTATGGAGATGTTCAAGCGGTGGATGGTATCTCTTTTAAAATAAATAAAGGTAAGCTGGTTACAATACTTGGTCCATCAGGTTGTGGTAAAACAACTACTTTGAGAATGATAGCAGGTCTTGAACTGCCAACTAAAGGAACTGTTAGTATTGGTGGTAATGATGTTACTAGATTAACTGCTACCAATAGAAATGTATCTATGGTGTTTCAATCATATGCTTTATTTCCTCATATGAAAGTTATAGAAAATGTTTCGTTTGGTCTCACAGTAACAGGGACTAAAAAAGATGTGGCTTATAAAAAAGGAGAAAAGGCTTTAAAAACAGTAGGCTTGGAAGGATTTGGTGAGCGATTACCAAGTGAACTATCAGGAGGGCAACAGCAACGAGTAGCAGTGGCACGAGCTCTTGTGTTGGAGCCAGAGGTTTTATTGTTTGATGAGCCTCTATCCAACTTGGATGCAAAGTTGCGTAGGCATATGAGGGAAGAAATAAGAGCCTTACAACAAAAATTAAACCTAACGGCAGTTTATGTTACCCATGATCAAGAGGAAGCTATGGCGGTGTCAGATCACATTATTGTTATGAAAAATGCAGTTATTGCTCAAGAAGGAACACCTCATGATTTATATGAGCGACCTAAAAATAAATTTGTTGCTAGTTTCATAGGAGAGGCCAATTTAGTTGAAGTTGATTTAGTAAAACAAGGAGATAGCTATCAAGTAACTTTAGATAATATTGTGAAGTATGTAAAACAGAGTAACTTAATTGAAGGTGAAACTACTTGGGCAGTCTTAAGACCTGAAGGGATACATCTTAGAACAGAAGATGGTGAGAATAGGCTTAAAGTTAAAACTAAAATAGCTACATATTTAGGAAGTCATTATGAATATGAGTTTGATAGTGCCTTAGGGATTTTATTTACAACTTCAACAAATTTTGAAATTACTCCTAATATAGGAGATGAAATTTATTTAGAGATAGCAGATACTGGATTTTGTTTAGTTCAAGAATAAAGAAAGTTAAAAAAATAATAAAAACTAATATTTTTTTAACTTTGATTGTTTTTTTTCATGGTCAAACTAAAGATAAAGAAATAATTACTATTACTAGTTCTATTTATCCAATTCAACAAATAGCTAATGAGATTTATGGTAAAAAAAACTAGGCTTATAGTTAACTCATATTTATCTCCACATCAGTATCGTTTAAAACCTTCTGATATAGATTTGATTGAAAAAACTGATTTATTTATTTGGGTTGGCAAGGCAATGCTTCCGCAAATAACTAAATATATAGCAAAAAGAAAAGGTAGGACTCTAGAGTTGTTAAAAGTAGATAAGTTACATTTGTTAGGAGAATCTCACAGTCATAATGATGAAAAAGAAACTGATTTGAGAAAAGAAGACCATAAGCATCAAGATGAAGAAGGGTTAGGTTATGATCCGCATATTTGGCTTTCAACTGATAATTCTATGTTGATAGCAAGAAGTATTTACGCTCAATTGGTTATGCTTGATGCTGAAAATGAAGGGAAATATTTAGCTAATTTAAATAATTTTGTGGAAAAAGTAGGCAAGGTTAAAATTAAAATTGAAAAAACTTTAGGAAAAGTAAAAAATAATCCCTATTTTTCATTTCATGATGCCTATAGTTATTTTGAAGAAGAGTTTTCTTTGAGTAATAAAGGTGTGCTTCGTGTAAATGTTACCAAGTCAATTAAAGCAAAAACTATGTATTTATTACAAAAAGAAATAAGAAAATATCCAAATGCTTGTCTTTTTTATGAGCCTCAGTTTGATAAGCGAATAGTTGAACAGCTTGCTTTTAAAAATAAGATTGGTATCCTTGATCCTATTGGTTATAAAGAGAAAGCAGATGGTTTTTTTGCTATTATAACTAACTTAGCCAATGGCTTTAATAAGTGTTTAAGTGAAAATAAACAAAATAAATAAAAGAGGTGTTTTATGTCAGAAGAAAAAAAAGTTGCTCTAATAACTGGTGCAAGCCGTGGAATAGGGCAGGCGATTTTGAAAGAACTTGGTTGCTTAGGTTTTCAAGTGGTTGGAACTGCAACAACTGAAGCTGGTGCAAAAGCAATAACTGACAAAATAAAAGAACTTGGTTTTGATGGCAAAGGAATAATGCTAAATGTTACTGATGATAATTCTGTTGAAAGCTGCATTAAGGAAGTTATGACAGAATTTGAAACGCTTTCAGTTTTAGTTAA
>CBDCEG010000010.1:0-7657 GCA_965215775.1 Cardiobacteriales bacterium | reverse complement strand
TTTTTCAACTTAGGCGTTGTGTCTACATTTTAGGCATCTCTATTTATTCAATACGAAATTTAACAAAGGATAGAGATGAAGAAATCTTTAATTTTAGCTAGTTTACTACTAGCAGGTACTAGTGCAGTAGCACAAGAGAATAATGGTTGGTATGCAGGTATTTCATTTGGAAATATTGATGCTACAGGAAAATTTAGTGTTAATGGAACTAATTTAGCATCAGTCGGTACTGATGGTGGCACGAAAATAATAACTGTTGGAAAATATATTGATACTGAAAATATAGTATCTTTTTCAAAAATATTTCTCGAAGACGATTCAAATGTTGATACCAATATGATAGCTATATCATATAAACATCTGTTTGATGTAAAACAAAATAATTTTAAATTATTTGCTGGTGCTTCATATACTAAATTTGATTATAAAGAAGCTGGGTTACAATCTATTAATTCAAAATTTGCAACCGATAATATAAGTTGGACAACTAATATTATAACATTAGATTTAGGAGTGCAAAGTAAAGAAATTACTAAAAACCTAAATGCTGAATTTGGTTATAAATTACAACTTTCAGCAAGTGGTGAAGGCACAGTAGTTTATAATGGAATACCTATAACAGCGAAATATGATGATGTTAGTCAATGGTATTTAGGATTAAATTATAATTTTTAAATTGTATGTTGACACAACAAAGCCTAGGAGAGAAACAAGGTAATAGTTGCGATGATTTAAGCCTTTAAGTTTCGATTTGATAGAATTTAAAATATCGAAGTGTCAAGTCGTTAAATCCACTTGTCCTTCAGTTAGGTCGTTATAGTTTAAAGATAATATAAATAAAATCATAAGAGTTAAAAAAAGAAGAAAAAGATAAATTTAAAAACTGTATTTTCCGTCAAAAGAATATTTAACTTTTGAGAAAAAATATTAAAATTTATTTGTCATAAGAGTGCTAAAGATACAATTATTTTTACACTAAGATATAGTATTTATCAGATTTAGAAAAAGATAATTAAATTTATAAGTTACTATAACAAATCGTAGGAAAAAACAAGGGTACACTTGCGGTATAACTATTAAGACTTAACAAGCTACAATGAAAGATAAAAAATATAAGAATAGAAACCCTTGTTTTTCAACTCAAGCGTTGTGCTCAGTATTCAAAGAAAATTGATCAAAGCTATTTTTAATAGTTAATTCAATATTTGGAGAAAAAAATGAAAAAAATAATGAGTATAGCAGTTGTAACTGCTTTAGGTTTTGGGCTTACTGGATGTTCATATAAATCAGGTGCTACAAATGTAAATAAACAATTCTTTAAAACAACAAAAGAAGTTAAAGAAAAGAAATATGAAGAATTAGGAAGTGTTTCTTTAGTTGAAAATGGTTGGTTATTTAGTAGTTGTGATAGTATGGGAACAGAATCAATTTTATATTTAGAACAAAAAGCTAAATCTCTTGGTGCTGATGCTGTAGTAAATGTAAAATGGCAAGGTGACCATGGAATCCAAACAAGCTATCCACAATGTCATACTGGATGGGGTTGGATTTTATTATGGCCAGCATGGTTAATTCTAGGTACATCAGATGCAACAGTTTCTGGAACTATGATAAAATATACAGATTAATATTTTAAAACTTAAGTGAATTTCACTTAAGTTTTGATACAATAATATATAAATAAATTATTGGAGTAAATTATGTGCATTAATCCAAACTACATTGTAGATAATCAAAATCATAAAATAGCAGTTCAGTTAGATATAAATACTTACAATCAAATCACAGAAACATTAGAAAATTTTGCATTATATAAATTAATGGAAGAAAATAATGATAATGAAACATTATCATTAAAAGATGCAAGAGAATACTACAAATCATTAAAACAAGCTAAAGCTTCATAAAGCTTTATGGAAGTAGAAATTAAGAAAAAGTTCTTAAAAGAACTTTCTAAACTACCAAATGAATATGCCAATACAATCGAAGAATTTGTATTTGATAAATTATCAACTTATGATAATTTAAGTGAAATTGGAAAAGTTGAAAAAATGACAGGATATAAAAATTATTTTAAAATTAGATTTGGAGATTATAGAGTAGGTATTAAAAAAGAAAATGATATTATCATTATTGAAACTGTAAAGCATAGAAAAGAAATATATAAATATTTTCCGTAAGCTTTTAGATTAATTGAAGCACAACAAAACCTTGGAGAGAAACGAGGTAATACTTGCGGTTATTCAAGCTTAAAAATTTCGCATTAAGTGAAATCAAAATAGCTAATAATCAAGCCGTTACCTTACCTCGTTCCTCAATTCAGATGTTATAGTTTAAGGAAATTTAAATAAAATCATAAGAGTTAAAAAAGAAGAAAAAGATAAATTTAAAAACTGTATTTTCCGTCAAAAGAATATTTAACTTTTGAGAAAAAATATTAAAATTTATTTGACATAAGAGTGCTAAAGATACAATTATTTTTACACCAAGATATAGTGTTTATCAGATTTAGAAAAAGATAATTAAATTTATAAGTTACTATAACAAATCGTAGGAAAAAACAAGGTTACACTTGCGGTATAACTATTAAGACTTAATAGGCTATAATGATAGATGAAAAATATAAGAACAGAAACCCTTGTTTTTCAACTCAAGCGTTGTATCTAAGTTTTAAAGATAAATGAACAAAGCAAACATTATTTTAGTGTAAGCTTTCAAAACTTTTTAAAAAAGTTTAATCAAAATTCCAAAAAAACTAAAATTAGAATACACATACTTATCATCAAATGATAAATTTGGTTAAGAAATTAAAACAAGGAATAGAAATGGCTATGATTAATTGTCCAGAATGTAATGAAGAAGTAAGCGATAGTGCTTTAAAGTGTCCAAAATGTGGTTATCAAATTAACAAACCAAAAAGAGGTATATTTGGTAAAATAATAAAATGGAGTTTTATTTTATTTAACATAATAATGTTATGGTGGATGATAGCTGGTGTTGGAGCTTCAACAGAAGGTATGGAAGCAATGGGTGAAGCCCAAAAAAGCTGGAGCAGCAATTGGAAGAGGACTAGGTGCTATGATGATTATGACAGTATGGGTTATAGGAGATATTATTTTAGGTCTATTTGTTTTATTTACTAGACCAAAATCATAAAGGAATATTGAAATGAAAAAAATATTAATATTAATTTGTATGAGTATAATTTTATTAAATGCTAATGATTTTATACATCCATTAGATTTTAAAGGTTCAAAAGTAGAGAAACAAAAAGTAATGAAGTTTATTGAAAATGGTGTCAAAGAAACATATACTGCAATAGGAATGGGAGACCCATCAACTTTAAGAATGATGGAAAAACAAGAATTATCAGCATTTAAGCAATTAACTAAAGCTCAAAATAGACAATTATTAGATTCTGTAATAACACAATACTGTAATATTGGTATGTGTAATTATAATACAATTCAAATGATGTATAATCAACAAAATAAAGCATCAAAAGAAAAATTAAACTGGTAGATAATACGAGATACAACAAATCAGAGGAGAGGAACAAGGCTAAACTGCGAAAATACCGAGCTTTTTAGTGTCGCATATAGAAATTAAAAGTAGTAAATAGTTAAGCCGTTATATCGCCTTGTCTCTCAACTCAAGCGTTATATCTAAGTTTTAAAGATATGATGGCAACGAAACTGTAAAGAAAGCCTTGTTTAAAGGAAACTCTACAAATCAAACCATCATTAAATATTTTATTTTTAAGTAATTGGCTCAAAACTTTTTAAAAAAGTTTCACAAAATTTATGAAAAAATAAAAATTCTTTGAATTTATATATGCCTATTTGTTACAAATTAACAAATTTGGTAAATTAAATTTTGGAGAGTAAAATGGGAATGTGTAAAAAATGTGGTGTAGTTTTTCCTGCAATAGAAATGAATGATGGATTTTGTAAAGAACATGCAACTGCTGAAAATATTGAGAATCAAAAAAATAGGGACGCTGGGCATACTGAATTGATAAAATTAAAGCATAAAGATACTGGAGTGTACAAAGAGGCACCTTTGGGATTTTCATGGACAACCTTTTTTCTTGGCTTTTGGGTTCCAATATTTAGAGGTGATTTGAAATGGTTTATTATAAGTTTAGCAATAACTATTTTTACTTTTGGTCTTGGCTACTTTTTAACATGTTTTATATATAACAAAAGATATGTTATGGATTTATTAGAAAAAGGTTATATTCCAGCTGATGATAAATCAAAACGAGCTTTATTAGTGAAAGGAATGATACATGAATAAAAATGATAGCGATGATCTAACGAAGATTGAAGCAGACAAAGACTTTGTTAATTGTAATCAAAAATGGGAACTTGAGAAATTATTAGAGCAAGGTTATTCGTTGAAATCAATAAAATCTTGTTGTAGAAAAGATTTAGGTAATAATCCTAGGAATAGATTTAAAGATTGTTTAGAAAAATTTCGAGATAGACCAAAGTTTAAATTATAATTTTAACTTTATCTTAGTATTTGATATAACAAAACACAGGAAGATGAACAAGTGGATACTGCGATATTTCGAGCTTTTAAGTGTCGATTAGATAGAATTTAAAATATCGAAGTGTCAAGTCGTTAAATCCACTTGTCCTTCAGTTAGGTCGTTATAGTTCACTTGCAAATTCAATAACTAGCACATAGCTCATTTTTAATTATAACAATTTTAATTTTAAAAAAAACAATTATTGCTTTAATTGAGCTATTCTTTAAATAATTTGTATATTTATCTTGAAAATTCCATTTTTACTCCATTCTTTATGGTTTTGTTTATAATTTCAAGCTTTTTTATAGTATTTTGAGTAAAAGTTATGTTATAAGCTTTAAACTCTGATGAATGCAAATAGATAATATCCCAAATGCAAGTACAGATGCTACTTTAGTAGCTCCTTGATAATATATTTTATCACAACCAAAATCATCTTTTAAATATTTATTTACTCGCTCAACCATACCTCTTTGATTATAGTGATGAGTATCAGAAGATTGAGGAAGATGAAGATATTTAAACTTTTCTTTTTCATCTTTATCAAGTTGTATTTTTGCTTTTAAATCAGATGAACGACCAGGATTTATATCAATAATTGGTATATGAGCTAGTTTTTTTGAGAACTCTTCAATGATTTTACTATAATATCCAGCATCTTGCAGGTCATAAAGATATGGTACTCTTTTGCTAGTTTCTTTCATAAGAGGAAGTGCAACTGAGCTATCATGTACATTAGCTCCACTATAAAATGCAGTAATAGGTATATCTCCATCTACTACACTGATATGCAGTTTGCCACCTATCCAAACTTCTCTATTTCCTTTTGAATTTTGTTTAATACCAACTCCACAAGCTGTAGATACTAAAGAAAGCATCTCATTGGTAGTTTTCATATCTTTTTGTTGTTCTAAGATTTTTGGTTTAATAGGTTCTCTTTTCTCACCTTTTTTTGGTCTTCCTCTTTTTAATTTAGGTTTCTTTTGCTTTTGCTCTTTTGTAGGTTTTTCTCTAAGTGGTATTTTAGTAGCATCACTTGCATTGTACATAAACACTGTATCTGACAAATATTCTTGTACAAACTTTTCATGAGTTTTTTCAGCAATTCTTAAATCACTTAATTCTTTAAAAACTCTACTAAATTTAGACTCACTTGGAATATCATTTTTATATCTCCATCCACATAGTACTCTTAAAACTCTATCACTTTTAAGCCTATCTATTAAATCCCTTGTTGTTTGTATATTGTAAACACTTTTTGCAATCATGGCTCTTGCTATCTCAATTCTATCTTTTGGAGTATTTGTAATTGTAAGCACTATTACATTATTATCTATTTGAGCAAAGTCTAATATTTTTATTAGTTTTTCCTCTTTAGTACTTAATGCCCCTAAGTGCTCTTTCAATTCAGGAAACAAACAATTCTCAAGATTTAAAACTTTAGTCCACATTTTTGATAATCTTGAAGTAAATTTTGGTATAATATTTTCCATAAGTTGAATCTCTTTTCTGTTAAATTTTATAGTATAAAATTATAACTTATTGAAATTTGATTTCAACTTTTTTAAAATTTAAATTAGCTTAAATTACCAGTTATTTCTGGTAATTTGCAAGTGGCTCTACTTGATGACATAGAACATCCAAATAAAGATAAATATCCTAACCAGAATATTTTTATTATTTTAATTGAAATTAAAAATTATGTATATTTAGTACCTTATGTTGAAGATGACAAAAGTATATTTTTAAAAACTATAATACCGTCAAGACAAATGAACAAAAAATATAATAAATATAAAGGAGTATCAAAATGATAGCTTTAGATGAATATGAAAGAAATATCTTACAAAGTGTAGAAAATGGAGAATGGCAAAGTAAAAATAATATTAATGATAGAATGCAAGATTTACAATCTTATGTTCAAAATCAAAAGAAAAAAGCTATCTCTTTAAGAGTAAATGAAAATGATATTTATGAACTTAAAAAGAAAGCATTAGAAAACTCGATTCCTTATCAAAATATTATTCAAATGCTAATACATCAATTTGCATCAAATAAGATAAGATTAGCTATGTAAGGTTATTACGATAACAAAATCTAGAGACTGTGAAATAACTAACATTTTAAGTCAAAAATAAATATAATCTATTATTGCAATTTTAGCATAAATTTCATAAAATACAAACCAATTATTCGCTATAATATCCTTATAAACAAGGGGTTTGTATGGATATTTATAAACAAGAACAAGATAGAAATCAACAATTATTATTTCCACCTAGTATCGATGAACTTGTAGATGAAAATAATAGTGTAAGAGCAATTGATAGTTATGTAGATATTTTAGATATAAATAAATTTCTTCATACTTAATACTTCTCCAGAATCTCTCGATACAAATATTATCTGTTGCTCGTCCTTTACCATCCATTGAGATTTTAATATTATGTTGTTTTAAAATATTTATATGAGCTTGAGCTGTATATTTGCGTAAACGGGTTTGCTTTGCTACACGGCTACCTTGATCGGTATTAAATATTTCAGGCTTAGGATATAAAGATAATGCTTCATTTAATATACTTGTAGTCAAAGATACATCCATAGAGCCACTTGCAAATTCAATAACTAGCACATAGCTCATTTTTAATTATAACAATTTTAATTTTAAAAAAACAATTATTGCTTTATTTGAGCTATTCTTTAAAAAATTTGTATATTTATCTTGAAAATTCCATTTTTACTCCATTCTTTATGGTTTTGTTTATAATTTCAAGCTTTTTTATAGTATTTTGAGTAAAAGTTATGTTATAAGCTTTAAACTCTGATGAATGCAAATAGATAATATCCCAAATGCAAGTACAGATGCTACTTTAGTAGCTCCTTGATAATATATTTTATCACAACCAAAATCATCTTTTAAATATTTATTTACTCGCTCAACCATACCTCTTTGATTATAGTGATGAGTATCAGAAGATTGAGGAAGATGAAGATATTTAAACTTTTCTTTTTCATCTTTATCAAGTTGTATTTTTGCTTTTAAATCAGATGAACGACCAGGATTTATATCAATAATTGGTCTATGAGCTAGTTTTTTTGAGAACTCTTCAATGATTTTAC
>CBDCEG010000009.1:0-249837 GCA_965215775.1 Cardiobacteriales bacterium | reverse complement strand
AAACAGGAGAAACTCATAATTATTTTATTTTTCTAAAGCTAAAAGACTCTGCTTTTTTACCATCTTATCAAAAAAGTGTAATTTCTTTTGTTGATAACTTAAAAGAGAAGTCTATTAAAAGTAATATTGAGCTAAACCAGCTAAGTGTTTTAGCTTATGCAAGCAAATCATATTTAAATGCAAAAAGTGAAATATCTACTATAGGATTAGGTGGAATTATTGGAATTATTTTACTTTTCTACTTTGTATTTAGATCTATCAAACCTTTGTTTTTTACAGTATTTATTATTAGCACTTCTATTATGATGGGATTTGCTGCCAGCATTTTAGTTTTTGAAAAAGTTCAAATGTTTTCATTGATTTTTGGAGCATCAGTTGCGGGTGTTAGTGTTGATTATTGTTTACATTACTTCATTGCTTATGACTCTAACTCATCAAATAACTCTAAGCAAAATTCAACTATAGCAAAAATAAGAACTGCATTAACACTTGGACTTTGCACTAGTGTTTTGGCTTATTTAGGCTTTGTTTTTGTTGGATTTAGTATTTTATCTGAAGTTGCTTTATTTTCTATTGTCGCACTTATTAGTTCTTATTTAAGTGTTAGTTTGTTGCTTCCTAAATTTTATAAAAGTAAAGCGCAAATAAATAGTAAGATATTTTCAAAGCTTAGTTTGTTATTATTAAACAATAGAGTAGCAAAATTATTTAAAAGTAATATTACAGTTTGTGTTTTATTTATTAGTTTACTTTTACTCAATATTTTTTTGGTAAAACCAAACGATAATATAAAACAAATGCAAGCTTTACCACAGGAATTACTAACACAAGAGAAAAAGATCAGAAATATTTTAGAAATAAATGCTTCATCTGATGTTTTACTAATTCAGGTCCAAAAGTATTAATGAGCTTATGAATTTGGAAGGAAAAATTATAAATAAATACCCAAATTCATTTATAAATTATAAACCACTATCTGATGTTTTAGTAACTGAGAAAAATCAGAAATATATCTTAGAAAATTTAAATAATTTATATAACTCAAAAGAGTTTGAAAATTATTTAGCAAGTGTTGGTTTCTCTAATATTTACAATAAAACAAAAACTATAAAGAAAATCAATTACACAAAAGTATTAGAAAATAATGCTATGAAAATTTTACTTAGTAATAGGCTAATTACCACAAAAAACAAAACTTTTGCATTACTTATACCAATTACAAAAAATGTTTCTGACATAGTTAAAATAAATAATCCACAAATTATGGTTATTAATAAAGCTAAAGATTTATCAGATTTATTTAAAAAATTCAGATACAAAACTATTATTGCACTAGCTGGAGCAGCAACTATAATTTCATTGCTTTCTTTATTTTACTTTGGCTACAAAAAAACTATAAAATTAGTTTTACTTCCTCTAAGTTCTGCCTTATTTGCAACTTTATTAACTTATGTTTTAGGTTTTAATATTTCATTATTCACAATTCTTGCAATTTTACTTATCCTTGGAATTGGTTTTGATTATGTTATATTTTTAGAAAGCTGTAACAAATTAAAAAACAATCTTTTAATAGATAAAACAATAAAGTCTATTATATTATCTAGTAGCACTACTATTTTATCTTTTGGTTTATTAGCACTTAGCAAAACAGCGGTTATTGCATCTTTTGGTATAACAATTATTTTTGGTATAATCATTATATTATTAGTATCTCCTGCCATAATTAAAACAACTCAAACAATCAAATGAAAAAAAATAATATAATTATCTTAGCGCTATCAGTTTTACTTGCTTCTTGTGCAAGTTATAAAAGAAATGTAATTGGGGCAAATTCTAATTACAATGGAATTACAACTTTATTAGTTAGTGTTTCTAAAGTTGGCAAAAAAAACAAAGAAGAATTTATTTGTTACAATGAAATAAAAACTAATAAATTAGTTGGAGTTAGTTGTCAAAATAATAAAGGTATTACTTATTTTTCAGCTGGATTTACTAAAGAAAAACCAGAATTTGAAACTCATAATAAAATTCTATACAAGTCTTCGCCCACAATGATTGTAGATTCGATAACAATTGCTTTGTATGATAAATATATTACAAAAAAAGAAACATACAAAGTTATAAGTAAAACAAATGAAAAAACTGAAATAAAACTAAAAAATAACAAAATAATAGTTAAACACTTATGAATAATAAATCAAAACATATAGGAATTACTGATTTTAGTATGATTACTCCGTTAGGGAATAATTTAGAACAAATATCTGATAATCTTTTTAGTGATGATATTAATAAAATATTATCTGGAATGAAAGTTGATGATAGTTATTTAAAAGAAAATAAAACTATCATTGGTTTGGTTAATTATGATTTTGAAATAGATATTTACCAAAATAATTTAACTAGCGAATTAAACTCAAAATATAATTATCGTGCTATCCATATGATTTTAAAAACCTTATCTAACATAGCAGATAGTATTAATAGTTTACGAGAAAGATATCCTAGAAATAAAATTGGCGTTGTTTTAGGAACTAGCACCGCTGGTGTTGATTACTTAGAAAAATTTTTACCAGAATTTGATAAAACAGGCAAATGGAACAGTAAATATCATAAAGACCAACAAAGAATGGGAAGTGTTGCTGAATTTATTGCAACATATCTAGAATTAACAGCTCCTGCTTTATCTATTTCAACAGCTTGTTCATCTTCAGCCAAAGCAATTGCTACAGGAAAAAGATGGATAGAAACTGGAATTTGTGATGCTGTTATTACTGGTGGAGTTGATGTTTTGTGTGATTTAACTTTAAAAGGCTTTGATTCACTTGGTGCACTTTCATACAAACAATGTTTACCATTCTCAAAAAATAGAGATGGTATAAATATTGGTGAAGGCTGTGCTTTATTTATTTTAGAAAATAAAGAATCTGAATTCTATATTCTAGGAACTGGTGAAAGTAGTGACGCCCACCATATTTCAGCACCAGATCCATCTGGAAGTGGTGCTATTAATTCAATGCAAATGGCTATAAAAAATGCCAATCTGACTTTAAAAGATATTAATTATATAAATTTACATGGCACAGGAACTAAACAAAATGACGCAATGGAAAGCAAAGCCGTTAGTCTTTTATTTAAAGATTCCAACCCTCTAAGTAGCTCAAGCAAATCTTTGATTGGTCATACTTTAGGAGCTTCTGGAGCAATAGAAATGGGGCTTTCTTTACTATCTATGTCTAAATATAATTCTTCAAATAAATATTTACCTCATATTTATGATAATAGCTACGATGATGAAATCAATAAGTTAAATTTAGTTCCTTTAATAAATAACTTAGGTAAACCTAAAGTAGCCTTATCAAACTCTTTTGCTTTTGGTGGTAGTAATGCCAGCTTAGTTTTTGGGAGTTTATAACTATGAAAAATATAACCCAATACATACCACACTCAGGCAAAATGGTTTTGGTCGATGAAATTATAGAATTCAAAGATAAATCCATAAAAACTAGAGTTAAAATAACAAAAGACTCTATGTTTATAACCGACAAAGGCATTCCAAGCTATGTTGGTATTGAATATATGGCTCAATCAATAGCAGCTTACGCAGGTTCTTTGGGCAAGAAAAAAGGTGATGCTCCAAAGATAGGTTTTCTACTTGGGTCTAGAAATTACAAATCTAGCTGTGCTTATTTTGAAAATGGAGATATCCTAAACATTGAGGTTACAGAACAATATATTGATGAATCTGGTCTTGCTTTGTTTGATTGTGAAATAAATTGGGCAGATAATAAAATAACCGCAACTCTAAATGTGTTTCATCCAGAAGAAATAGCAGAGCATTTTTAAATAAAAATATATAAATACATATAAAATATAAAAAAGGAAACTTATGAATAATAAAACAATATTAATAACAGGTGCAAGTGGCGGGATTGGAAAATCAATTGCTTGTAGATTAATAGAAAATAACTATAAAGTAGTTCTTCACTATAATAGCAACAAAAAATCAGTTGATGATATTATTGAAAAATATAGTGAAAAAGCAGAAAACATAAGAACAATTCAGTTTTCAATAAGAGATAGAGAAGACTGCCAAAATAAAATTAATAAAGATATTAAGGAAAATGGTGCATATTATGGAGTTGTCTGCAATGCTGGGATTATTAGAGATAATGCCTTTCCTGCTATGCCCCCAGAGGATTGGGACGATGTTATAAGAACAAACCTTGATGGTTTTTATAATGTGTTACGCCCAACTATTATGCCTATGGTTAGAGCTAAAAAAGGTGGGAGAATTGTTACAATGGCTTCAGTTTCTGGAATTATGGGAAATAGAGGGCAAGTTAATTATAGTGCCTCTAAAGGTGGTTTAATTGCAGCAACAAAATCACTTGCAATAGAACTAGCAAAAAGAAAAATAACTGTTAATTGTGTAGCCCCTGGAGTTATTGAAACTGATATGACAGCTGATTTAGATAAGAATATAATAAAACAAATTATTCCTATGCAAAGAGCAGGAACTGCTGATGAGGTATCAAGTTTAGTTAATTATTTGATTTCTGATGAAGCTAGATATATAACAAGGCAAGTTATTTCTATAAATGGAGGAATGTTCTAATGAAAAGAGTTGTCATAACAGGTATGTCTGGATTTTCTCCAATTGGTTCTAATTGGGAAGATATTTCAAATAACCTAAAATCATATAAAAATGGTATTAAATATATGAAGGATTGGGAAAAGTATAAAGATTTAAATACAAAACTTGGTGCGCCTGTGCTTGATTTTGAGAAGCCTAAACACTTCAATAGAAAAGTAACAAGAAGTATGGGAAGGGTTGCTTTAATGTCAACAGTTGCTGCAGAAAATGCATTAAAAGATGCAAACCTTTTAGAAAATGATTTAATAAAATCGGGAGAAATGGGAGTTTCATTTGGCTCTTCAACAGGAAGCACAGATGCTGTTAAAGATTTTGGAAATATGCTTATTAACTATGATATGAAAGGCATAAACGCAACAACTTATGTCCGAATGATGAGCCATACGGCAGCTGTAAATATTGGCGTGTATCTTGGTTTAAAAGGCAGGGTTATACCAACCTCTAGTGCTTGCACCTCTGGCAGCCAAGGAATTGGCTATGCTTATGAAGCAATAAAATATGGAAAGCAAACTGCTATGCTTGCTGGTGGTGCTGAAGAGTTATGTGCAAGTGAAGCTGCTGTTTTTGATACTCTTTATGCAACAAGCAGAAAAAACACAACCCCAAATCTATCCCCTAGCCCTTTTGACGCAAATAGAGATGGCTTGGTTATTGGTGAGGGTGCTGGTGTATTAGTTTTAGAAGAATATGAATTCGCCAAAAATAGAGGAGCTACAATATATGCTGAAATAGTTGGTTTTGCTTGTAATTCTGATGGAACTCATATAACCCAACCCAATAGTGAAACTATGCAAATAGTTATGGAAAATTCATTAAAAGATGCAAAATTAGATAAATCAAAAATAGGATATATAAGCGCTCATGGAACAGCTACAGAGCATGGAGATATTGCAGAAAGTAATGCCGTTTATAGATTATTTGGCAAAAATACGCCAATTAGCTCATTAAAAAGCTATATGGGGCATACGCTTGGTGCTTGTGGTGCTTTAGAAACTATAATATCTATCAAAATGATGAATGAAAATTGGTTTTGTCCAACTATTAATTTAAATAATATTGATGAAAGATGTGGAGATTTGGATTATATAACTAATAAAACTAGAAAGTTAGAAATACAATATCTTATGACAAATAATTTTGCTTTTGGTGGTATAAATACTTCAATAATTTTAAAAAGGGTTAAATAATATGAAAAAAGAAAAAATAACTGCTTTAGATGCTCAATTAGAAGCTCAAAAAATAGCATTTGCACCTGTAATATTTCAAGTAGCAAGGTCAATAAAGAAATTTGGGATTTTAAAACTACTTGATGAAGCATCTAAGGGATTAACAATTAATGAAATATCTAATAAAACTAAAATAAGTGAATATGGTGTTCAAATTTTACTTGAAAGTGCATTAAGTGCTTCTATTGTTTATAAAGACAATGAAAGATTTTTTCTTACTAAAATTGGATTTTTCTTAGAGAATGATGAAATGATAGAAATAAATATGAATTTTAACCACTTTGTTAATTATAAAGGCTTATATGACTTAGACAAATCTATTGAAAAAGAAAAGCCTATCGGTCTAAAAGTATTTGGTGACTGGGATACTATATACCCAAACCTTGGGAAATTACCTGATACTGCAAAAAAAGCTTGGTTTGATTTTGATCATTATTATTCAGACTTAGCATTTAATGAATCTATTGATACATTGGATAAACTATCACCAAAAACTGTTCTAGATATTGGTGGAAATACTGGAAAGTTCTCTATTTGCTTTGCTAAAAAAACAAAAGATACAAAGATCACAATATTAGACTTACCAAGCCAAGTTGAAATGGCTAAAAAAAATATAAAAGCAAATAATTTAGAAGATAGAGTTTCATTTTACCCTTTAAATATGCTTGAAAATAATAATGATATACCAAAAGGGTTTGATATTATTTGGATGAGCCAATTTATTGATTGTTTTTCAGAAAATGATGCCATAAAAATTCTAACAAAAGTAAGAGAGTCAATGAGTGAAAGCTCTAGATTATGTATTTTAGAATCACTATGGGATAAGCAAAAATTTGAGGCAGCTTCTTTTGCTGTAATAAATACATCACCATACTTTACCGCTATGGCTAATGGTTGTAGCAAAATGTTTTACTCCAAAGATTTATTTAATTATATTAATAAAGCTGGACTTGAAGTTGAAAGCACTATTGATAATTTAGGTATTTCGCAGACATTAATAAAATGTAAAGTAAAACAATAACCACTCTCTTTAATAATAAAATGAATAACCACAAAACTTGGGAAACAGCTTTAAAGAAAATAAAGTCTAGTAAATCTTTCAAGGAAACAATAAGTTTTGTGGATTTTGAAATAAAAAAGGGTAAAGAAATTTATCCTTTAAAAGAAAATATATTTAATGCATTTAAGCTAACAGATTTTGATAAAGTTAAAGTAGTTATACTTGGGCAAGACCCTTATCATGGTTGTGATAATAATATAATTCAAGCAAATGGGCTGGCTTTTTCAGTTAATAAAAATGTAAAAATACCACCATCTTTGGTCAATATTTATAAAGAAATAAAAACTGATTTAGAAATAAAACCACCAAATGATGGAGATTTGACCTATCTTGCAAAACAAGGTGTTTTTTTACTTAATGCAGTTTTGACTGTTGAAAAATCACAACCAAATTCTCACAAAAATAAAGGCTGGGAAGAGTTTACAGATAGCGTAATAAAGCTACTTTCAAAAGAAAAAGAACACTTAGTTTTTATTCTTTGGGGTGCAAATGCTCAAAAAAAATCTAAACTAATAGATAAAAAACATACTATTTTAAAAGCCCCTCACCCATCACCACTTTCTGTTTATAGAGGTTTTTGGGGTTGCAAACATTTTAGTAAAACTAACTTTGCCTTAGAAAAAAACAATCAATCTCCAATTAATTGGAGTAATGAATAATGGAAGTGATAGAGAGAGAAAAAATATCCAATGATTTATTTAACCTTGAATTTTTAGAGAAAAACAATGAAAAATATAATTCAGAAAATATAAACTATTCTATTTTGGATTGTCCAAATTTTCTTCAGTCCAAATTAACTCAAAAAATAGTTATCGCAACAATATTAGACAAGATTTGTTATTTAGGTTTTTTGAGTGATTGTAATGAGTTTGGTGGAATAACTGAAAAACAAATTCATTCCGATATTCAGTCTAGGTTTAAAAACAAAGTTATTTGTTCTAATAACATTAATAATAGCCTTCAAGATAGTCTTATTTCGTATCTAAGTAACCCTAAAGGTTTCTTAAAAAAACAATCAAAAACTAAAAAAATAGATTTACTTCTTATAGGAACTGCTTTTCAAATAAAGGTTTGGAAGCAATTAAGCAAAATAACTTTTGCTAAATTAGTTAGTTATCAATATATTGCGAATAAAATAAACCAACCAACAGCGGTTAGAGCTTGTGCAACTGCAATTGGTAAAAACCCAATTTCATATTTTATCCCTTGCCACCGCATTGTTCAAAGCTCTGGCAAATTTGGTAAATACCATTGGGGTTCAGATTTGAAAAAGAAAATGATAGATTTTGAGAGTTTATAGTTGTTATTATTTAAATACAAACACTTAGGTTAAAGTTTTTAGTAGTATTTTTAGTTAATATTTTTTAAGTAATATTAAATAACTTTTTGAAATTATTTGAAGTTATTTCACCAGCCTGCTCAACTGTTATATTTTTAGTTTTCGCAACTGTTTCTGCAATATATTTCACATAATTAGGCATATTAGTTTTACCACGAAAAGGCTCTGGTGTTAGGTAAGGTGAGTCAGTTTCTATCAAAATTCTATCCAAAGGAACAAATTCTGCAACCTCTCTAATTCTAGCCGCATTTTTAAAAGTAATCACACCAGAAAAAGAAATATAAAAACCTAAATCTAATGCTTTTTTTGCCATATCGATGCTTTCAGTGAAGCAATGCATTACGCCTTTTGTATTATTAGCTTTTTCAGAAAGCATAATATCAATAGTATCTTTTCTTGCGTCTCTTGTGTGAATTATTAATGGTTTTTGAGTTCTTATTGACAAATCAATTTGCTTAGCAAAGCTATGTTGTTGTTTATCCTTATTATCTTTACCATAATAATAATCAAGCCCTGTCTCACCTATTGCAATAACTTGTTTATCTTTTGCTTGTTCTTCCAAAGTTATAAAATTTTCTTCTAACAAATTTTCCATATAACAAGGGTGAATTCCAGCACTTATATAAATATGATTTTCATATTCTGAGCATAGTTTTTTCATACTTTCCCAATCATAAGTATTCACAGCAACGCACAGGACTTTATCTATTTCATCTCTTTTATTATTTTCTATAATTTGAGAAATAGTTATTTGGTTGCCATCAATATCCTTATTTTTGATAACCATATCTAAATGGCAGTGTGAGTCTATAAACATTTTGTTAGATTTATTTAAGTTTTTTTATTAAATTGTTGCGGTTGGAAGTGGTGATTTAACTCTTTTTCCTAAAATAGATTCTATTTTTTCTTTCATATCTTCAGCTTTACTTCCTAGAATTTGCAAACCAACACCTGGAACTTTTTTCCCTAGTTTTACTTTTTGGTTTAACCAAACAACTCTAGCTGAAACTGCAAACTTAGATTTTTCTTCATCAGGCAAAGTTATAACGATAAAAACCTCTGTTCCTAATTCATAATCCATCTCACTTGGAAGGAATAATCCACAACCCTTCACAAAAGGCATATAGCAGTTAAATAAAGTATTCACATCATTATATGAAGCTTTTAAAACACCACTTTGTGCTAATGCATTTTTTGGTTTTTCAGTATTTTCTATTTTTTGTTTTTCTGTCATTTATTTACCTATTTTTTTACTTAAATTATTTATAACTTTCATTTTGCCATATTGTAAGAATATTCTTTGCTTGTAGCTCAATATTAACATTAGTTTTACTTAAATTAATTATTTCTTGCAAGCTATCACAAAGGAAAAAAAGTTGTTTTTGAGTAACACCTTTCCAACTTTGATAGTTTAACAAATTATAATCATCTTTTCCGAAATCATTCGCTGATGTTTTAAAAAGATTTTGAATTATTGTTTCAGTATAAGTTTTATATCTTCTTGAAAGCTCTTCAGAGTTATTTTTATCTATTCTTTTGGCAAATAAAAATGCTGGATATTTATTTAGAATAAATCTTGCAAATAGTTTTTTCTCTTGGTTAATTTCATCAACTTTTGTCTCAGATAATATTAAATCTATTGATTTTGCAGGATTATAGTTTACTAATTTTGCAATTATCATTGCTTCTGGGGTAGTAATTATTTTTTCTTTCTCTGCTTTATGAACCAACCAGTTTACAATTTCATTTTGTGATGGAGTTTTATGGTGCAAATGCTGAACTCTGCTAGCAATTGTTGCTGGAATATATGCTTTATTTTCAAAACTTATTATAAAAAAAACATTTTTAGGTGGTTCTTCTAATGTTTTTAGTAATGAATTTTTTGCACCAATACTTATCAAATCAAGAAATCTTATAACTGCAATTTTAGGTTTTTCAAATAGTGAAGTTTTCCAAAGGTTACTTTCTAGCTTTCTTATATCATCTATTGAAACCTTATCTTTTGCATTTAAATAAATCAAATTAGGGTGAGTTTCATTTTGTAATAATTTGCAGTGTTTACACTCACATTTTATTGATTGATTATCACACAAAATCATATTTGCTATATTATTTATCAATTTATCTTCATAAAACCCATCTCGCTCACGAATCATAATCGCATGCGGTAGTTTGTTTTGGGCTTGAGCTTTTCCAATGTAAGAAATAATATCTTTGTGCCAAGGTAAAACTTGATTTAAATTATTTGAATTATTTGAATTATTTAAATTATTTGAATTATTTGAATTATTTGAATTATTTGAATTATTTGAATTATTTGAATTATTTAAGTTATTTGAAATCATTATGAATAATTAAAGTAAGTTATCAATTTGACTTTTTATTTGCTGAAATATTTCTTCCAAAGGTTGATCCGCTGAAATTAAAACACACCTATTTGCAGTATCATCTTTTGCAATTTGTAAATAACCATCTCTAACTTTTTGCATAAATGAAATATGCTCTAACTCAAATCTATCAACAAACTCTCCTCTTTTATCACGCCTTTTCGCTGCTTTTTTTACATCTAAATCAAGAAAAAAAGAAATGTCAGGATTAAAGTCTTTATGAACAATATCAGCAAGTTGTTTAATTTTATCAAGCAAAATATTTCGCCCATAACCTTGGTAAGCAAGGGTTGCATCAGTGAATCTTGAGCAAATAACCCAAGTTCCTTGTTTTATTTTTGGTTTAATTACTTTTTCTAAATGCTCCGCTCTTGCTGCAAATACCATAAGCATTTCAGACAAAGGAGTTATATTTTTTTGCGGATCTAATAATAAATCTCTTATATCTTCTGCTATTTCACAGCCACCAATTTCACGAGTTATATATATTTCCTGACCTTTTTGCTTAAGGTAATCCGCTAACATTTCTATTTGCGTGCTTTTACCCGAGCCGTCAATTCCATCAAAAGTAATAAATTTTGCCATTTTGTTATTTGGTTAAGTTTGTAATTTTCTCTTTAAAAATTATATTATACTCATATTTTATTAATTATTGATTAATTTAAAGGTTATAATCTCACTTACTATGAAAATACTAAAAAAGACTATTATATTGTCCTCGATGCTTCTTGCTTTTTGTTCCAACGCACAAAAAATACCATATATTGGAGATGAATCATCTAAACTTTGGTCAAAAACAAAAGAAGCGGATATAGGAAAAGCCTCTTACAATCATCTTTTATCACAAGGAAGAATAATTAACGACGCTCAACAGCAAGATTATCTTGAAGATTTAGGTTATAAAATATCTACTTATGCCAATACAAGAGTTGGGCTAAATTTTTTCTTAACTAATTCAACTTCAATAAATGCTTTTGCAAGTTTAGGTGGTTATGTTGGAATAAATGCAGGGCTTGTTTTGGCAACTGATAACGAACATGAACTTGCTGGTGTTTTAGCACATGAAATAACCCATGTTTCACAAGAGCATATCGCACGATTAATCCTTGCAGTTAAAGATAGACAACTTGCAAATGCAGCAGCTTTAATTGCAGGAGTTTTGGTTGCTAGTAAGACATCTAGCAGTGGCGGTGCAGGAATTATTAAAGCTGTTATTGCAAATGAAACTCAACAACAATTAAATGATATAAGGTCTCACGAACAAGAAGCAGACAGAATTGGTAAAAACCTTATGCAAAAAGCAGGGTTCAATAAATTAGGAATGCAAACATTTTTTGCCAAGCTGTATTCACCAAGCTATATAAACCAAGCTCCAAGCTATCTTTTAACTCACCCTCTTCCAAGGGATAGAGTTATGGAAATTGATGATTTAAAACAAACAAAACATAAAAAGTTAAAAAGTAGTGATGAATATTATTTATTTAAAGCAAGGATAAGAGTTTCAATGCTTTCTTTTAACGAGTTAAATACCACTTTAGAAAATGATTTGAAAGATAGTAATAGCCAAATAAAAAATGCTTATTATTATGCAAAATCACTTGCAGAACTAAAAACAGGAAAAATAAAAAGTGCAATTTCACAACTAAATAAATTAAATTCTAGATTTAGTAAAAAAAGAGATATTTTATTATTAAAAGCCAAACTAGCGTTACTCTCAAGTAAAAATAAACAAGCAAGTTCTATTTATAAAAGTTTATGGAAAAGGTTTAAAAATGATAGTGTCGTAGCTTATGATTATGCAATGTTTCTAAATAATAATAATAATAATTTCAAAAAGACCACCAAAATATTAAAAAAACAATATGAAATTGGCTCAAGAAATCCTGATTTATATTATTTATACGCAGAAGCTTTATTAAAAACAGGTCAAGTTGTCCAACAGCAGCAAGTTTTAATTGATTTTTACCAGCTGTCTGGAGAATATAGCCGAGCAAAAGCACAAGTTACTATTGCTTTAAGTAATAAAAGCCTTACTTGGAAACAACGCTCTCAGCTAGAATCTAAAAAGCAAGAAATTGAACAAATTATTAAACTAAAAAAAGGTAACTAAAATGTTAGGAAACCCAAATAATCCTTTTGATTTATTTAATATTGAGCAAACTTATTTTATTAATCAAGACTTATTACTAAAAAAATATATTCTTCTTCAAAAACAATTTCATCCTGATAACTATGTGAATAAAACCACTCAAGAGAAATTAATGGCAACACAAATAAGTTCAAATATTTCAACTGCCTACAAAAAATTATTAGATCCAATTGAAAAAGCAAGTATTTTACTTAATTTGGCAGAATATGAGTTTTCAATTGATACATTTAAAAACACAAACCCAAGTATTCTTTTGGAACAAATGGAGATAAGAGAGCAAATTGATTTGGCTGATAAAGACGAACTAGCAAAAATCAAAACTAACTTAAAAATAGAGTTTGAAATACTAGAAACTAAATTCACTAATAATTTAAATAACAATAACGAACAAGCTGCCCAAAACATTATTGAAATGCGTTTTTACCAAAAAGTAATTGAGGAAATATAAGTATTAATTTTGAAGTTAAATAGGTGTAAAATAACAATGAGAGAAGAACTTAATAATCTGTTAGGTTCAATAAATGATGTTTGAATTTTTAATTAATGAGGAAAATAAAATGAAATATGAAATAAATTCTAAAATAAAAAAAATATTATTAACAACTCTAGCTTTATCAACAGGTGCTTTTGCACACAATGAGGGGCATATTGAGGTCAAAAATTGTATGATTCAAGAAACAATTCCTGGTGCTAAAGTAACTGGTGCTTTTATGGTTATGGATTTTGAAAAGGGTAATATTGATGTTGCATTAACTAAAGCAAAAATACCAACTATTTCTAAGCATATTGAAATTCATGAAATGAAAATGAATAATGGCTCAATGATTATGAGTAAAATGGATAAATTTCCTTTAAAAACAGGAGATAATATTTTCAAAAAAGGTGGTTACCATATTATGCTTATGGATATAAAAAAACCAGTAATCGCAGGAGAAACTCATAAAATAACATTTTTCTTTGATAATAGTGAAACAGCAGAATGTGATGCTGTTGTAAAAACTGTGGAAGAAGTTATAAAATATCAAAAAGAAACTTATAATGATAAACCTATGAAACATATGGATATGAAACATAAGTAGCACACGAGTTTAAGTAGTATTTAACTATATTTAAACAACAATTTAACAAAAATAAAACACTAATTTATTATGAAAAAATTATATCCTTTATTTGGAATAATTATAATAGTCCTGAGTTTCTCAGGGCTTTTTTATTACCAAAAACAAATTGCTCCAAAACAAATAACTAAACTAAAAATAGCCCTAGATATTCCCACACAATATGCTTTTGTTAGTGATAAAAACTCAAAAAAACTTGCAGTTATTGATACTTTCACAAATCAAGTTATTAATTATATTGAGCTAAAAGAAATCCCAACTTTAATGAAAGTTAGTAAGGACAAAGGTGTGCTTGCTTATATTGGCAAATCAAATATTTTATATATTTTAGATTTGGTTGAATACTCCACTAAATCCAAACAGTTCTTGGAAAACATTTCAGAAATTACTTTTGACACTTCTGGTGGAATTCTTGCTGCTGCTGGAGAAAAGAATGTTTTTTTAACTGATATTAGAGATTTAAAAACAAATATAATTTCAGATTTTTCTGCCCCAATAAGTCTTAATTATAGTTCTGAAGGACGGTTTTTATTTATAACTGAAATGCAAAACTCTAAAGTTAGCAAGTTTGATATATTAGAAAATAAAAAAAGTCTTTTTTTTAAAGGTGAAAAAACTTTGGCAGAAACTTCAATTATGCCAGATTCAAGTTTTGGCTTAATTGCAGAGGCTAATAACTTAATAATTAAAAATATATTCGAAGATAAGCAAATAAAACTAGATTTTAAAGCAACTTTAAATAGAGCTTTTGTTAGTATTAATAATCAAACAGTTATCATTTCTGATAAAAGTAATAATATTTATCTAATAAATCCTAATAACAAGCAAATTTCAACTCAATTTCATTTGGATAATAATATTCAAACTATAAAAACAGGCTGGCTTGAAACGATTGGAATTGCAATAACAACAGATTCTATAAATGCTTTTGAACTAAAAGGTAATAACTCTAAAAACATAACCAAAACAAAACTAACAGGAATTGTAAACGATGATTTAGTTATGTCTGATAGTAAGATTATGATTTTCACTCAACAAAATAGCAAAAATTTACATATTTATAATATTAGAAATAAGTCATTAGATGGAGAAATTAGCTTAGAACTAACCCAGCCAAACCTTGTGAGTATGGGATTAACCAACACCGCTTGTCATTAAGATTCTAAGGGCAACCCTTGTGGTTGTCTAATATTTGATTATTTAAAAATACCAAATTAGTAAAGTTAATATAAGCCACCTCCCCAACGGTTACTCCTCCTTTAAAGGAGGAGAGTTTTAAGAGTGGGTTTAATATTGCAAAAGCGTGATTTATCAAGACTAAAAAACTACACAAAACAATTCAACAAGTTATAATAATATTTTCAGTGCTAAAAAAATAAAGGTAAAAAAAGATTATGAAAATAAACACTTTAACTAACTATTCAACAAATTCTCCAGCTAACAAGTTCATATTTACAAAACTAATAAAACTTACAATAATAATATTTATCTCATTAATATTACAAAACTGTGCCACGGCAGATACATTTCTTGAAGAGTCTGTTAAAAATAGTTTAGTTCTTGGTCTAGGAAAAGCTATTCATGCCCATGGAACAACTTCTAGCATGAAACATTTCATGCCTAAACCATTTACAATAATTTCACCAACAAATATAGAGGAGATACAATGAAATTTTTTTTATTAGGTTTATGGCTATTTAGTGTCTTCGTGTATGGAGAAAATAGTATATGTCAATCAAAATCACATATATATGAAAAAATAGATTGTTATGAGAGTCTTAATAAAAAATTAAATAAGCAACTAGATGGTTTTAAATCATGGAAAAAAGTAATAGCTAAACAATGTGAGGATATACATAAAGATAAAATTGAAGAGTATCAGGGTTCTGGTATTTTAATATTAGAAAAAGCAATGTGTTACAATAAAAAATATACACAAAAGTTAAATGATATAAAAAAAGAGAGATACTCTGCTGATAATAGATACAAAAATATTACAATACAGCAGTCGTGTAATAGTGATGCTTATTACAATTCATATATTAGATTTGATGATAATGGAAAGAGCCATATTGCAATTCAATCAAGTCAAATTATTATAAATACTTCAATTAAAATAAAGGATAAAAAAATTAGCTTTTATTTTCATAGTGTAAAAGACCTTGGGCGAGGAGGGGTACAAATAGATTGGGGAAATATATCTAAATCAAAAGAGGTTTTAAGGCTAACAGCTTTAGATGGCAAACAAAATACTTACAAAATAAAATGGTATGGTCTCTATGATGCAAAGACTAAAAAACACTTAACTAAATCTTTATTTGAAATAGAAACTCCCATATTTAAAGCGTGTGAACTGAATAGTAATGGAGAGTGGCAAGATATAAAAGACCTTATTAAAGTAGTTTCAACTGAAGTTCCCATATTGAAAACAAAGAAAAAAGTTATCTCTGATGGGGAAGTAGTTATCATGGTGGGGATGGGCTAAATAGAGTAAAAGCACATTATCCAGCAATAAAAACAATAGAAGCCTTAAAAGAAACTAAACTAATGATAGAAGCATATGGTGGTATGGATAAATTTTAAAAGAGAGTTTAACCAAGGAGAAGTTATTAAAATTATAGTATCTTTATTGTGTATAATTGTATTTTATGGAAACGCATGTTTAAATGATCTTGAGCTTAATAGTGTCAGAAAAGTTTTGGTAGAATTCTATGAACCATACGATGAAATACCAAATTATATGAAATGTGATATGAGCAAAACTATATTAAAGAAAAATAAATTTAAATAGTATTAACTTTATGAATTTAGTGAAAACAACCAAAATAAGAAAAGTAATAGGCATTGTATTATTAGCCAGTTTATTATCTTGCGAAGCTAATAAACCCAAAGAAAGCAATGTAGTAATTGAAGTAAAAATAGCTAAGGTAAAAGCAAAAGGTAATTTGTTAGTTAAGGTTAGTTTATTTAATAATTCTAACACTAAGTATTTTATTGAAAAAAGGTTTATCCATTCTTCAACAGATATGTTTTTAGAAGGATTTGAGTTACAGCAAAATGATAAAGAAGTTTCTTATGCTGGAAGAAGGGTTAAGAAACTAAGTTCTATTTTCCCAAAGGATTATTCATTAATTCCAGCTAATGGAAATATTGATTTTACTGTTGATTTAGATAAGTTTTTCAATCTTAATAATTTTAATAAAGGCAATAACCTTACTATTTCTTACTTTATTATGAACAAAAACCCTATAAATAAACAACTAGATGAAATATCTTTTGAGATTGAATTTAAGTAACTGAAATAGTTAAAATAGTTAAAATAAAAAAGGCAGATATTGAAGTTTAATCAATACCTGCCTTTAAGAATATAAACCTACTATTTATTGGATTTTATCTAGTAATTTTTTGCTCATTATTGTTCCTATAATCATAAATACTAAGAATATCCAAGCAGAAAATGAATAGTGAGATATAGGAGAAAATAAAGCACCTGCATTACAACCATTGGCTAGTCTAGTTCCAAATCCCATACTAAAACCACCTACTGCATATATAAGCATTTCTTTGAAAGTTATCTTAAGGTCTCCTGAAACTGTTTTGAAAAAAGTTCCAGCTAATAACAAACAAATAACTGTCCCCAAAGCAATCCCTAAATTTTGCACACTGCTTGCATGGTCAAAAAATGGGGTTGAGAAATCAGTTACTTTTCTTTTAGTAAATTCTGACAATCCTTCAGGTGTTGCACCAAAAAGCATAAGTATTTTACCAAACCAAATTCCAAAACTAGAAGTAACTCCCCAAACAGTTTTTGCACCACCAACTAACAGGGCTGTAACTAATATAAACATTAGACTAGCTCTTTCCAAAGACCAAGGTTTTACAAATAAATCATTATAAATAGTTTGAATTTTGGATTCATCTTTATTCAACTCTGAAGAAACTGTAACTTCAACATCTCTTTTAGCAACTTCTAAACTATTTTGATATTGTGCAACTTCTGATGGCACAGGAATATAAGTATTTTCTGCTTTTCTTTTTGCTTCATATTTTTTAAAAATATAAATAACAATAGCAGATAAGAAAACCATAACTACAGTTGCTCCTAAAAACCCATGTAGTCCATCCCACTTAAATAAGTCTGGAAGATATACACCAAAACGATTTTTTTCAGTAACCCTAGTTGATATTAAAGTTTCTTTAACCCAACTAGTATGTTGAATAGGAAATCCTAAAAAAACACCAGCAAAGAAAAATAAAATAGTAATAATTCCTCTAGGTGGTGAAGTAACAATATCAGTTAAAGCACCCGATGCACAACACAAAGAAGCACTCATACCAAACCCAAACAACCAAGCACCAATAACCAAAGGTAAGTTTATAGGGTGAATAGCTTTCTCAAAGCCTGTATCTAAATTATATAAGAAAGCAATATTTAGAATAGCAGCTCCCATAAACATCCACATTAGAACAGTCATAAGCCGAGCAGAGCCAAAAGTATAAGCTCGATTAGGACCACCTGCAAATCCCAAAAAACCTCTAGTAAGAATATAACCAATCCCAATTCCAATCATAAATCTAAAAAATATAATAGAGCTTTTCAGATAAATACTTGCAAAAGATATAATTAAAATAGTAATAATTACACCTGTAATTTGATTTTTTTTCATAATAATTTCTCCAATTAATATGTGATGCACCTATAAACGATTATATTTTTTATAACCGTTTATAGATACTTATAGATAATAAAAACTATAATTATAAAAAATTATAATCAGTTACAATTTTATCTCTACCAGTCATAACATCATTAAAATATTCATAATAACTAATTCCCATAAATCCACCTGAAACATTAAAAACACTTTCAAAACCATTAGCTTGTAAAATTAACACAGCGTTATATGATCTTTGCCCAGAACGACAGTGTAAATATATACTTTTATCTTTTGGAATTTCATCTAAGCGATTTCTGATTTCTGATAATGGAATATTATTAACTCCTATAATATGAGATAAATCATATTCAGATTTTTCACGAACATCAATAATAACTGCATTATCATCTTTTAGTAAATTTCTAACTTGGTTGGTTGCAACTTGTTTGAATGAATCGTGCAACAGGTTTGAAGCAACATATCCTGCAAAATTAACAACATCTTTAGCTGTTCCAAATGGTGGTGCATAACAAAGCTCTAAGTCTCTAAGATCATTTATATTTGCATTGAATTTAATAGCGGTTGCAATTACATCTATTCTTTTTTCCACATTACCTTTACCAATTGCTTGTGCTCCTAGTATTTTGCCTGTTGGAATTTCAAAGAAAAGTTTAAAGTGCATCTCTTCAGCACCAGGAATAAGTCCAACTTTATCTTTTGGAATAATATGCACAAATTCATATTTAATATTCATTGTGTCTAGTGTTTTACGATTAAGACCTGTTGATGCTGAGTTATAATCAAATACTTTTACCACGCTAGAACCAATATAACCAATATTACTAATTGGTTTATTGTGAATATGATCAGCTGCTGATCTTGCTTGTTTTTGAGCTGGACCTGCTAATGGAAGTTTGAAATAATTTTGCATTAAAGGATTGTAAACCTCTATAACATCACCTACTGCATAAATATCAGTATCATTTGTTTTAAAGTTTTGATCAACTTTTATTGCTCCAGTTTTACCAATTTCTAAACCAGAATCTTTGGCTAATTTTGTTTCAGGTGATACACCAATTGATAGAATTATCACTTCAGAATCTACGCTCTTACCTGAATTAAGAATTATTTTATTAGTATCAAACCCAACAACCATATCATTAACAATTAGCTCCACACCTTTATCTAATAATTCTTTATGTAGGATTTGCACCAAGCCATAATCAAGTTCTGGTAAAATTTGATCTTTTGCTTCTATCAAAGTAACATTTTGACCATCTTCAACCAAATTTTCTACACATTCAATTCCAATAAATCCACCACCAATGACACTAATTCTTTTAGGATTATTTGCTTTGATAAATTTATTTAGCTTATCAATATCAACAACATTTTTCACAATAAAAGTATTAACTTTTTCAATTCCTGGAATATTTGGAATTATTGCTTTAGCTCCTGGTGACAAAATAAGTTTGTCATAATTTTCAGTATAAACTTCTCCCGAAACTAAATTTTTTACTTGAACCGTTTTATTTTTTCTATCAATACTAAGCACTTCATTATTTACTCGTGCATCAATATTATATTGTTTCAAAAAAACCTCAGGGTTCATCATCACTAAAGATTCAACTTTAGGAACTTGCCCACTAAGGTGATAAGGTAAGCTACAGTTTGAAAATGAAACATGAGGACCTTTTTCAAACATAATAATTTGATCATCTTCTCCTAATCTTCTCAATCTAGCTGCTGTAGAAGCTCCTCCAGCCACTCCACCTACTATTAAATATTTTTTACTCATAATACAATCCTCTTAAAAAAGTTAAACATTAAAAATCTAAATTTCTCTCCAACTATAACCATTATATAATAATGGTTATATTAATATAACTATTATTTATGTTTTTTTTAATTATATTTTTCAGATGTTCTTTTGTATAACTTTTATCCTCCTTTTTAATGAATATTATTTAGAAGATAATTAAATATTTGAGTATAATTAGCATTAATTTAAAATATATAAGTGCTAAATTCAGCACTTTTTTTAACTTTAAATATTTATGACAAGTAAACAAAAATAAAATTATTATGAAAAACAAACTAAAACAACAAGCTAAAAACACAGATAGTCTAAATACTCTTTTTGATAATGATAAGCAAAGAGGAAATAAATACAGTATTTCACAAGGAAATATTTGGTTAAATTATAGTAGAAATAATTTTGATGACGATACTTTGAATTCTTTACTGGAACTTGCCAAACAAAGTGATTTGCAAAATAAAATCAAAGACTTATTTACAGGAGTAAAAATCAATAAAAGTGAAGATAGAGCTGTTTTGCATACGCTACTTCGCTCACCTTTGGATACCTCTGATAAAAAAAGTATCTGCTTACATCAACAATTAGACAAAATTAAATTATTCACTAATAAAATTAGAAAAAACAATAATATAACTGATGCAATATGTATTGGAATTGGTGGCTCTGAGCTTGGAGTGAAAACAGTTTATACAGCTTTGGGTTCTGTAAGCTCTCCTAAAATAAAACTACATTTTGTTGCAAATATTGATGGAGACGCTTTATCTTCTGCAATAAAAAATGTTAATTTGGACAAAACTTTATTTATAGTAACTTCCAAAACATTCACAACCCAAGAAACCATCACAAACTACGAAAGCTTAAAAGAAACTGTTTGCAAAACAATGCCTGAGAAAGACTTTATGAGCCGTGCTTGTGCAATAACTGTAAATGTAGAAAAAGCAAAACAAGCTGGTTTTTTAACAGAAAATATTTTTGAATTTAGTAATTGGGTTGGTGGTAGATTTTCAGTTTGGTCAACTGTTGGAATGCCTATTGCACTTAGCTTTGGAATGACTGCTTTTAGAGAGTTCTTAGCAGGAGGCAACGAAATGGATATTCATTTTAGAAATACAGAGTTTTCTAAAAATATGCCTGTTTTATTAGCACTATCACATATTTATAACAGTGATTATTTGAATATTCCAACTCGTGCGGTAATTCCTTATGCAGATAAACTAGGTTTTTTCCCTGATTTCTTACAACAATTAGAGATGGAAAGTCTTGGTAAATCAGTTGATGTTGATGGTAAACCTGTTAATTATCAAACTTGCCCTATTGTTTGGGGTTCTGCTGGAACAAATGGGCAACACGCATTTTTCCAATTATTACACCAAGGAACTCAAAAAGTTTTAGTAGATTTTATAGCAGTTTTAAAAGCAAATCATAGCTTTGATAATCAACATAATATGCTTTTGGCAAATTGTTTGGCACAAAGCCAATCGCTTGCAACTGGGCGTGAACTTGGAGAAAATAAATTTGCTAATTTTGACGGAAATAAACCTAGTAATTTATTATTATTAGATAAAATTTGTGCAAAATCTTTAGGTGAATTAATTTCACTTTATGAGCAGAAAACTTTTGTTCAATCAGTTATTTGGAATATTAATGCTTTTGACCAATGGGGAGTTGAGCTTGGAAAAGTTACAGCAAATAAAATTATGGATAATCAAACTGGAAACATTGATTTTGAAACAATAAAAAAATCATTTAATTAATTGAATTAACTTAAGAGAATATTTTGAATAAATTTTTAGAACGACAGCCTGCAAGAGATATTTACTACCTTTATGAAGATGAATACTTAGTTGCAGTTAGTAAACCAGCTTGGTTATTATCAGTTCCAGGGCGTGGTGAAGATAAACAGGATTGTGTTTTAGCACGAGTTCAGCAGAAATATAAAACAGCTATGATTGTTCATAGGCTAGATTGGGCAACTTCTGGAGTTATAATTTTTGCACTAACTAAAGACGCTTTACGAAATTTAAATAAACAATTTGCAGATAGAAAAACAGAAAAACATTATATAGCAGTGGTTAATGGTATTGTTGAAAAAGACGAGCAACTAATTGATTTACCTTTAATTTGTGATTGGGAAAACCGCCCAAGACAAATTGTAGATTATGAACGAGGCAAATCATCTCAAACAATTGTGAAAGTAACAAAGAGATTATTAGAAACCAACCAAACAAGGCTAGAACTAAAACCAATAACAGGTCGCTCTCACCAGCTAAGAGTTCATTTAGCACAAATAGGACACCCAATTATAGGAGACTTACTTTATAACCCTGTTATACAAAAACAAGAAGATAGAATGTTATTACACGCTGAAAAACTCACAGTCTCCCACCCAGAAACTGGAGAAGATTTAAGTTTTTTAGATGAAGTTGATTTTTAGAAAGTTACAAAAAGTAATTTACTTTCAATAATCTAGAAAGTGTTAACTTTTAACTTTCGGATAAATTATATTTATTTTATTTTTTTTGAAAATTCTTTCTAATTTCACAGGTAATTTTTTATTAGTAATAAAATTATCTATTTTATTTATTGATCCAACTCTAAACGGGGCAACTCGTTCAACCTTTGAGTTACTTGCTAAGACATTCAATTTTTCAGACTGTCCTATCATAGTTTTTGCAATCTCAGCTTCTTCGTAATTAAAATCCATAATATCCTTACAATCAACTCCACCTACTGTAATAAAAGCTTGATTTGCACGATACATTTTGGCTTGTTTTATGGTTAGCTCGCCTACTGTTTGCTGGTTTGATGGTGCAAATAAACCACCAAGTAGAAAGACTTTAGATTTTGGATTTGCACTTGAAACTATTTTAGCAACTTCGGTTGAGTTTGTGATAACAGTCAAATTTTCAAAACCAATTATTTTTTTAGCAAAATAAATTGTAGTTGAGCCTGTATCTATAAAAATAGTATCATTTGGTTTTATTAGTTGGACTGCTTTTTTTGCTATTTTATTTTTAAGAGTTATATTTCTATTTATTCTTTTTTGAAAAGAAGACTCAACATTTTGCATTGTTGGTAATGAAGCTCCACCGTGGAACTTTTGAATTTTACCTTCATTTGCAAGTTTTGATAAATCTCGTCGTATAGTTTCAATAGAAACACCTACTAAACTAACAAAATCTTCAACATTAACCCTGCCTTTTTCTTGAATTAGGTTAATTATTTTTTTATGCCTTTCTTGAATTTTCATTGTTTTACCTTTTATTTATCATTTATTGGCTTTAATACAACTAATATTGAATTTAAAATTTATCTTAACAAGAAAAACAAAATCTTTCTAAATAAAACTAGATTTAAAAATAAAAACACAAAGATACTGCCATTTTCTAAATTTATTTTGACCATTTGGGCATTTTTAGTTTGCTTTATGTTTCGGTTCGGTTAAAATTAGCCTTGTAACTTATTAGATACAATCAAACTTAACTAATTACAATAAGGAGTGAAAAATGTTAATAGCACATATTAGTGATGCACATGTTGCTGAGTATGGAAAGAAGGCCTATGGGCTAGTTCCAACTTCTGAATATTTTGAAAGATGTATAAATCACATGAATAACTTTGAGCCAAAGCTAGACTTGGTTTTGATAACTGGGGACTTATGTAACAACCCGACTCCAGGCGAAAACCAAAGAGCTGCGGATATCTTATCTGAATTAAAAATACCATATTATATAGTTCCTGGAAATCACGATAAAAGAGAATATTTACTAAATTCTTTTAAAGCCGCTTGCCCAACTGAATTAGATGGTTTTATCCAATACACTATTGAAGACTTTGATGTTCGCATAATTGCTTTAGATAGTGTTACAGAGGGTAAATCAGGTGGAACTCTTTGCAAAACAAGACTGGAGTGGCTAGATAAAAAACTTGCAGAACAGCCAGATAGACCAACAATGATTATGCTTCATCATCCGCCTGTTAGATATGGTGTGCATGAAACTGATACTGATGGTTTTGTGGGGGCTGAAGAATTTGGAGATATTATTGAGAAATACTCAAATATTGAGAGAGTTCTTTGTGGGCATGTTCATATGAATTGCCATGCAGGTTGGAGAAATACTACAATAAGCACGGCAGCTTCTATGGGAATGCAGTTGGGCTTGGATTTAACTTTGGTGAAAGAGTCTGAATTCTCAATTCATCCACCAAGTTATCAATTACATTATAAGAGTTTAGATGCTGAGTTAATTTCTTATGTTGTTTCTGTCCGTGGGCTTGATGCTCCTGGACCATTCCTATTTGAAGAATATCGCAAGATGGAAGATAGGTAGTTTTTTATTTACTATTAATAATTATTAAAAGAGGGTTTTATTATGAAAAAAATGAATTTTATATTCTTAGCGATACTCTTATCGTTTATGAATTTTACTAACGCACAAGAAACAGTTACACCTGAAAATGCTGTTGCTGCACAAGCACAAGTTGAGACTGCAGCAAAAGTAACAACTGAAGCTGTAACAGCAGATGTGAAAGCCGTAGCAAAAGAAACAACTAAAAAAGTTAAGAAAAAAACAATACTAGATCGTTTCAATGATGGATTTGCAAAAATATCAACTCCTATGGTTAAGGTTGTATTTTATGAACTTCAAGTTGCGCCTGGGATTAGGGTTAAAGTTGTTATTCTTTGGCTAATTATTGCTTCAGTTTGGTTTACATTTTATATGGGTTTTATCAATATTCGTGGTTTCAAACATGCTGTTGAATTAATCCAAGGTAAATATATCAATCCTGATAAAACTAAAGGAGTTGGTGAAGTAACTCCTTTCCAAGCTCTAACAGCTGCTCTTTCTGGAACTGTTGGTATTGGTGCTATTGGGGGAACTGCTATTGCTATCGGAATTGGTGGTATGGGTGCTATATTCTGGATATTTATGGCTGGTTTTTTTGGTATGACTATGAAATTTATGGAATGTACTCTTGGTGTTAAATACAGAAATGAATATGCTGATGGCACTGTTTCTGGTGGACCAATGTATTATATTTCTAAAGGTTTTGCTGAATATGGACCATTTATGGGTAAAACAGGTAAAGTTCTAGGTTGGTTATATGCAGTTGGTATTGCTATTGGTGCTTTAAGTATTGGTAATATGTTCCAATCTAATCAAGCTTATAAACAGTTAAATCAAGTTTATACTCTAATGACTGATGGGCCAATGGAAGCAGCAACTGGTATTGCTAAAGATGGTAACTTGAACGCTTGGGTTATTGGTGCTATTTTTGGAATTATTGTGTTTGGTGTTATTGTTGGTGGTATTAAATCAATAGTTAAAATCACTGAAAAAATTGTTCCAGTTATGGCTGGTCTATATCTTGCTTTTGCTATTATTGTTATAATGTATAACTTTAAGCATATACCACAAACTTTTGTTAATATATTTAGTGGTGTTTTTGATGCTAAAAGTGTAGCTGGTGGTGTAGTTGGTGTTATTATGATTGCCTTCCAAAGAGCTATTTTTTCAAATGAAGCAGGTATTGGTTCTGCATCTGTTGCTCACTCTGCTGTTAAAACAGAACACCCACCAACTGAAGGATTTGTTGCTTTATTAGAACCTTTCTTTGGGACTATCATTATTCTATTTATTTCAGCTTTGGTTATCGGAACTTCTCAAGTTGCTGACCCATCTATTGCAAAAGCTCTTACGCTAGTAAAAGAAAATGCATATAACTTATTAAATGACCCTAACTATATTAAAGGTGCGAATGGTGCGGGAGATATTAAAGGTATAATAGTTGCTTCTAACTCATTCCAAAGAGTATTCTCTTGGTTCCCATACCCACTTGCAATTGCTGCTTGTTTATTTGCATTCTCAACTATGATTGCATGGGCTTACTACGGTCTTAAAGGTTGGACTTATGTATTTGGTGAATCAAAAATTAGTGAGCTTACTTACAAAGGTCTATATTGTTTATTCATTATGTTTGGTGCTGTTTTACCATTAAGCTCAGTGTTAGACTTTGGTGATGCTATGACATACTTTATATGTGTGCCTAATATTATTGCAATATACTTATTAGGACCTAAAGTTAAGAAAGAAGTTAATATTTATTTTGCTAAAGTTAAATCAGGCGAAATTAAAAAATATAGCTAAACTTTAGTTTCAAATTTAGTAAAGCAGGTTTTGACTAGAGTTTTAGTTAGAACCTGCTTTTTTTGATTTAACTTATTAGATTATTAGGTTTATTTAAACTATTCAGATTATTTATTAATAATATTTTAGAAAATATTAAAAACATATAGTGGTTAATTATGACAAAAGACAAATTACTTACAAAAGTTGATATTACAATTATTGGTGGTGGCGTTGTTGGTTGTGCAGTTGCAAGACAAATGGTTTTAGATGGTGCAAAAGTTGTATTATTAGAAAAATCATCAGATATTCTAGCAGGGGCAAGTAAAGGAAACAGTGCTATTTTACATACAGGATTTGATGCTCCACCTGATACATTGGAGCATAAATGTATTCAAGCAGGTTATGCAGAATACCTAAAAATAAGAGAAGGTTTTAACTTACCAATTGAGAAAGTTGGGGCAAATGTTGTTGCGTGGGACGAAGCACAAGAAAAAAACCTTTCAAAAGTATTAGAAAAAGGTTTGAAAAATGGTGTTAGCGATATAAAAATGTTAACAAAAGAAGAAATACAAAAAGCAGAACCTAACTTAGCAAATCATGTTAAATCAGCGATAAGCATTGTTGGAGAATATATAATAGACCCTTGGTCTTCTCCTTATTCATATTTATTACAAGCTGTTGAAAATGGTGGGCAAGTATTTTTTGATGCAGAAGTTACCTCTGGTGATTTTGATGGTGAAAATTGGTTACTAAAAACTACAGCAGGAGATGTTAAAACTAAAATAGTTATAAATTGTGCTGGATTATTTGGTGATATTGTAAACCAAAGAGTTCTTGGGAGTTCTGATTTTATTATCAAACCTAGAAAAGGACAGTTTGTGGTTTTTGATAAGTCAGCTAGAAGCCTGTTAAATGGCGTAGTTTTACCAGTTCCAACTGCACGAACAAAAGGTATTGTTTTATTTCCAACAGTTTTTGGGAATATAATTGTAGGACCAACGGCAGAAGAACAAGAAAGTAGAACTGATGCAGGAGTTGTTGAGGAAACTTTGAAAGAACTAAAAGCTCAAGCAATAGAAATGCTTCCACAACTCAAAGAAATGCAAGTTACGGCAACTTTTTCTGGAATAAGACCAGCAACAGAGCAAAGCCATTATCGTGTTTCACAAGATAAAGAAAAAAACTGGATTACACTTGGTGGAATTCGTTCAACTGGATTATCTTCATCTTTGGGATTAGCTTTGCATGTTAGTGAATTACTTAAAGAAAATAATTCTGCAAATAATACAGCGTTTAGCAAAATTGATAAACCAATTATAGTAAAAGCTCCAAAACTTGCAGAAAAATTCCCAAGAGATTTTAATGAAACTGGCTACGAAGAAATGATTTGCCATTGTGAATTGGTAACAAAAAGAGAAATTAATAATGCTCTTACAGGAACAATTCCAGCAAAAAGCTTATCTGGATTGAAACGCCGAACAAGAGTAACAATGGGACGATGCCAAGGGTTTTATTGCACCGCAAAAATCTCAAAACTTACAGAAGGAAAATTTGATAACTCACTTTCAGTTAATGAAAATACAAAAGGAGGAAATGATGAATAATAATATTTATGATGTGGTTATTATTGGTGCAGGTCCTGCTGGAATATCGGCAGCTGTCAGCCTAAAAAAATCAGGAATTGATAATATTATAATGCTTGATAGAGAGCCAGTTGCAGGTGGAATTGTTCGCCATTGTGAACATAGAAGCTTTGGTGCTTATGATTATCAAAGGCTATTAACAGGTTCTGAATATGCAAATAAACTAAGGAAAAGTGCTAAAAAGCATGGCGTAGAAATGTTATTAAAAACAACTGTTACTAAATATGGAAAAGATGGCAAAATCTCTTTTGTATCATCAGATGGTGCTGGAGAAATAACTGGTAAAAGAGTTTTGATAACAACAGGTCTTCGTGAAACTCCTCGTTCTGCAAGATTAGTTACAGGGCAACGCCCACTTGGTGTTATGACGACAGCCGCTTTTCAATCTATGATTTATTTGGAAGGTAAAATGCCTTGTGAAAATCCAGTTATAATTGGAACGGAGATTGTTAGTATTTCTGCTTTGATGACCGCAAAACATAGCAAAATGAAACCAGTAGCAATGATTGAAAAAAATAAAAGAATGACTTTGCTTCCAAAACCGCTAGAAAAACTAGTTTCATTGTTTGGAACACCTGTTCATTTAAATACTAAAATCATTGATATCCAAGGAGATAAGAGGGTTGAGTCAGTAACAATTGAAGATGCCAAAGGTAATATTAATAAGCTATGTTGTGATGGAGTTATTTTCACTGGTGAATTTGTATCACATTCAACTTTAATTCGTGCAAGCCATTTGAAGCTAAATACTAAAACAACAGCACCTATAATTGACCAATTTGGACGCTGTTCTGACCCAATTTATTATGCAACAGGTAATGTTTTGATGCCAATGAAAACAGGTGGGAAATGTTCTAGATTAGGTAAGAAAACTGGTAAAATTATTGCAAAAGATTTACAAGACGGATTATAAATAAAACTTAGATATAGCTTTATCTATAAGCTTTAATTTAAAAGACTGAGTATTAAACTCGGTCTTTTTTATTTTGTGGTAAACTAATTTCACGACAGTCTTTATAACTGCTTACATTTATAATTATGTTTTTCAAAACTAAAAATGGCTTCGTTTCCTTTTCTCCAAAATAGAGTTTCACCTTTCTTATACTTCTCGCCAGAACCACTTTTAACATGAGGTAAATAAATTGCTTTATCATTTTTAGAATTGGTTATTTTCACACTATCAACTTTATCTTTTGTGCCTGCAATATTAGTTACAATTAATAAGTTATCTTTTCCACATTCATAATTTAGTTTAATTGTTTTATTTGTAGTTATGGTTTTTGTTTTATTTCTATTGAAAAGACCACCAGAACAAGAGGCTACCAAAAATAACACACTTGTTAAAGTGGTTGTTTTTATAACTTTACTTATCCATTTACCTAATTTCGCACTTAATTTTTCACTTGATTCTTTACTTAACATTTTATTCTCCATAAAAAAAGCCAACTTTGTTTTTAACAAAGTTAGCTATTGTATCAGTTAATTTAGATATAATTAAATATGCACAAATATGCTTTTTTTACAACGGCGGGATTTTGGTAATTTTGCATTAAAGTCATCTTCGCCATGATGATAACCTATTGCCAAAGCAACATCACATTGATAACCATCTAATTCTTTTGCAAATTCTTCATTAACCAAATCCGTATCAATTCCTTCCAAAGGAGTTGCATCAATTCTAAGTCTTGCAAGAGTATGCAAAGTATTTCCCAAAGCCAAGTAAGTCTGAGCTTTTGTCCATTTACTTGTATCGCCATTTTTAGCGGTATTTAATTCTGCAAAAATAAATCCACCAAATGCACTTTCTCTATCTTCTTGCTTGGTGCGTTTATCTTTGATTCCTTTATCCACAATTTCTGCATAATTATCACGAGTATATTTTGGGTTATAAGCAAATAATATAATTTGTGAACTATCAAAAATATGTGGTTGATTAAATTGATATTTATTTGCAAAAGTATCTGACATTCTTTGTTTTGCTTCATCAGAACTTATTACCACAAATCGCCAAGGTTGTGAATTAATTGATGAAGCCGATAATCTCATAGCTTCAAATAATATATCCAAATCTTGCTGTGGGATTTTTTTGCTAGCATCATACTTTTTGGTAGTATGACGCCAGTTTAAATCCTCTATTATTTTACTTTTCATTTTTCTATTTTTTCAGTTTTCTCAACTTTTTGAGTATGAGTAACTTTTAATACTGCTTCAGCTAGTTGATTATTATTAATATAAAAACTAATAACTGCTGGTGTCATTTCAGATTTAACAGGTAAAGTTTCAACACTTAATGCATGAATTTTAATATTATAATTATGCGTTCTTGGAACTGGCGGACAAGCACCAAAATATCCTTTAGCACCAGTATCATTTGTTGTTTGCTTCACTCCTTTTGGTAAATTCGTTGCAACTCCTTCTGCCAAAGAATTAGTTGTTGCTGGAATATCATAAACTTCCCAATGCCAAAAACCACTTTCAGTTGGTGCATCAGGATCGTGCATTGTTATTGCAAATGACTTTGTGCCTTTTGGTGCATTACTCCACTCTAAACTTGGTGAAATATTCTCACCTTTACAACCAAAACCATTTGCAACATACTTTTCAGGAAAACCTACTTTTCCTTTTAAACTTGCACTTTCTAATTTAAAAACATCTTCTGCACTTGCAATGCTTGTAACTGCCATTGCTACTGCTAAAACTAAACCTAATTTTTTACTTACATTTTTACTTATTTTTTTACTCATTTTTTTACTCATTTTTTTCCTCTTGTTTAAAATTATATAAAACTACATTTGAAAATCTAAAAACTATTTTACTAATAAACTTCTTAACATCCATGCATTTTTTTCATGAATTTGCATTCTCTGAGTTAGTAAATCTAGCGTTGGCTCATCATCATATTTACCTGCTATTTTCGCAACTCCTCTAGCTGTAATTACAACGGTTTCTAAACCTACAACTAACTCTTTTATCATATTTTTGGCTGATAGTATTTCAGTTTCATCTTTAATTGATGATAATTTAGCAAATTGGGTATAACTAGCTGGTGCGAAAACCCCCAAAGCTCTTATTCTTTCAGCAATATCATCAACTGCAATTGCAAGCTCTGTATATTGTGCTTCAAACATTGTATGTAGCGTTTGAAACATTGCACCAGTTACATTCCAATGAAAATTATGCGTTTTTAAATACAGACTATAACTATCTGCCAAAAGCTTTGAAAGACCTGCTGCTATCTCTTGTCGGCCCTGTTTGCTAATTCCTATATTTATATCTTCAACTTTCATATTATCTATTTCCATAACGCCCTCTTATAAATTAATTTTATTAAACTCAAAATAATCATAGCAATATTCTATTAATAGTTATATTTGTATATTTTTATCAACTTAATTTAAAAAAACTATCACTTATTTATTGTTATGATTCTTTATAATTTGGGTAATCAATATAACCAACATCAGTTCCACCAAACATACTTGCATCATCGTGAATAGATAATTCCCAGTTGTTTTTTAACCTTTCAACCAAATCTGGATTTGCAATATAACTTCTACCAAATGCAACCAAATCTGCATAATTATCTTCTAATATTTTTTCAGCTTTTTCTTTAGTGTAACTTCCTGCAACAATTATTGTTCCTTTATAATTTTCACGAAGTGCTTTTCTAAAGCTTTCAGGAATATCCAAAGCATCACTAAAATCAGCTTCTGACAAATGTATATAACCAGTTCCTATTTGCTCTAATTTCTTAGAGGCGTATAAAATAGTATCAATAATTTCTGGGCATTGCATATCTTTAAAGGCTATATAAGGAGCTAATCTAATACCTACATTTTCCTTACCAATTTCATCACAAACCGCTTGAGTAACTTCTTGTAAAATTCTAACTCTGTTTTCTATATTTCCACCATATTCATCGGTTCTATGATTAGAGTTTGTTCTTAAAAATTGATCTATTAAATAACCATTAGCACCATGAATTTCTACTCCATCAAAACCTGCTTTTATTGCGTTTTTTGCAGCTGTTGCAAAATCATTTACAATATCTTTTATTTCAGAAGATTTTAATTCTCTAGGAGTAACACAATCAATCATTTGAGCTTGATTATCTTTTATAACATACACTTGAGTTCCTTCAGGCTTAATTGCTGATGGTGCTACTGGTAATTGTTCATCTTTTTGAATTAATGGGTGTGAAACTCTTCCAACATGCCACAATTGACAATATACTTTTCCACCTTTGTTATGGATTTCTGCAGTTACTTTTTTCCAACCATCTATTTGTTCATCTGTATAAATACCTGATGTTAAGTCATAACCTTTTCCTTGTTGAGATATTTGGGTTGCTTCTGAAATAATTAGCCCTGCCGTTGCTCTTTGACCATAATACTTAACCATTGAAGTTGATGGAATATCACCTGGTTGTTTAGTTCTCGATCGTGTCATTGGTGCTAAAGCAACCCTATTATTTAATTCATCATTTCCTAATTTATAGCTTGTAAATAATTTACTCATTTTATCCTCTTTTTTAGTTTTAATATGGAAATTGTATTTCTACAACAATCTCTTCTGGTCCCATTACAAATACTTGTTTTACACTTTCTTCAGGCACAATTGTTTCCTGCCAAAAATAATTTTCTTTTTCCAAACGGTTTATATATTGTTTATAATCTTTTTTGCTAGAGTTACTAAATGCCACATGGTTAAAAACATTTCCAATGTTTGTTTTCCCTGTAGAATTTAGAAATTCTGCTCTATTTTTATTAGCCGAAATATTTTGCCTCTTTGATATATGAATTGCTGGTAGTCCATTTTCATCATAAAGCCAAGCTCCATCAAATGGAAAAGGTGGTCTAAAACCTGATTTCAGTCCAATAATATTTTCAAAAAAACTCACAATATCATTTACATTTTCAACTGATAATAAAATATGATTTAGTTTCATTTGTAGCCTCTAACTATTAAGTATTTAAACTAGGTTACAGCTAAATAACAAAACAATAAATAGGCTAACCATAAATTCATTGTTCATAACAGTGAACAAAACTAATTATTTTACTGTTAATTTGCTACAATTGATAATATGAATTTAAATAATATAAAATTATCAGAGCAATTAATTATTTTTGTGGAACTATCAAAAGATATGAGCTTCACTAAAACTGCTCAAAGAATAAGTGTTTCAAAGGGATATATAAGCAAACATATCAAAGAATTAGAGAATAATCTAAATATAAAACTTTTCCACCGAACTACAAGGCTAGTAACTCTAACAGCTGAGGGCAAAGTTATTTTAGATGAAGCAAAAAAAATAGTTAATAAAGTTGAAAATATACTAGATTTCTCAAGTATGAAAGATATAAATTTTGTTGAAGAGCTTACTATTAGTTGCCCAGTTTCTTTTGGAATTCATTATATAACAAATATTTGTGAGGGTTTTTCAGAAAAATATCCAGAAATTAAACTAAATATCCTATTAACAAATAATTTTATGTCTTTAGCTGATGATAATATTGATGTTGTAATTCGTATTTCCAAAGATATTGATGGCTTACTAATTGCCAAACAAATAACATCTATCCAAGAGGTAGTTTGTGCTTCCTCAAACTATTTTAAAAACCATTCTAGAATAACCAAACCAAATGATTTGAAAAACCATAACTGCTTATATTATATGAATCCTAATCAAATCAAAACTTGGCGTTTTATAGAAAATAATAAAGAATTAAATATAAGTATAAAAGGTAATGCAAGTGCAAATTTGCATAAAATATTAGTTGATATGGCAACAAAAGACAAAGGGATAATAAGAGTTCCAAATTACACAGCCCAAAATGATTTGCAATTAGGCAACTTAAAGGAAATCCTCACAAACTATAAACCCACTCCTATTCCTGTTTATGCTGGATATTTGCAACATAAATTCACTCCTTTGCGTATAAAGATATTCATTGAATTTCTTAAAGATTTTTTCACAAAATAATTCAGGCAATAACTTTATGTAATAACTTATATAAAAAAACTAATATTTAGTTTGATTTTCTTGGATTAGTTTATATTATGGAGTTTCACTATAAATAAAACAAAGGAGAATAATTTAATGAGAGATGAAACCAAAGCAATTCACGAAGGATTTTCAAGCGACCCAACAACTAATTCTGTTGCAGTCCCAATTTATCAAACTGTTGCATACACATTTGATGATGCAAAGCACGGTGCTGATTTATTTAACTTAGAAGTAGCTGGAAACATTTACTCAAGACTGATGAACCCAACTACTGATGTTTTGGAAAAAAGAATGGCTAGCTTAGAAGGTGGTCTTGCTGGTCTTTGTGTTAGCTCTGGTCAATCAGCCATAACTTATGCTTTACAAACAATTACAAAGTCTGGCGATCATATTGTAACTGCACCAAATTTATACGGTGGAACTTATACTTTATTCTCATGTATGTTAAAAGACCAAGGTATTGAAGTTACTTTTGCAGACTCAAACTCTCCAGAAGATATTGAAAAAGCTATGAAACCAAACACTAAAGCAGTTTATTGTGAAAGTATTGGAAACCCATCTGGGAAAATTGCAGATTTGGAAGCGTATGCCAAAATAGCACATAAACACGGAGTTCCATTAATAGTTGATAATACTGTTGCAACACCTGTTCTTTGCAAACCTATTGAATTTGGTGCAGATATTGTAGTTCACTCATTAACTAAATATGTTGGCGGACATGGAACTACTTTGGGTGGTGTTATTATTGATTCTGGTAAATTTGATTGGAATAAAAATCCTGACAAATTCCCAATGCTTACAAAACCAGAACCAGCGTATCATAATATTATCTATACAGAAGCATTTGGCGAAGCTGCTTTTATAGCTAGAACTAGAACTGTTCCTCTTAGAAACACAGGTTCTGCTTTGGCAGCACAGTCTGCATTTAACCTAATTCAAGGACTTGAAACTCTTAGTCTTAGAATGGAAAGACATACTGAAAATGCACTTAGCGTTGCAAAATATTTAGAAAATCATTCAAATGTAAATTGGGTAAATTACGCGGGTTTAGACTCAAGTCCACAAAAAGAATTAGCAAATAAATATAGCAAAGGAAAACCTTCAGGAATTTTAACTTTTGGAGTTAATGGTGGTCTTGAAGCTGGAATTAAATTTTATAACAAATTAGAACTTTTCAAACGACTTGTTAATATTGGCGATGCCAAATCTCTTGCTTGCCACCCTGCCTCAACAACACATAGACAGTTGAATGATGATGAACTTGTTTTGGCTGGAATTTCTCCAGATATGATAAGATTATCAGTTGGGATTGAACATATTGATGATTTAATTGCAGATTTAGAGCAAGCTTTAAGCTAAAATATAATCAATATTTAAATTTTAAATAACTTCCAAAATTAATAGCCTTGGTAATATTTGTTTTTTTACTAAGGCTATTTTCTTTAAAAATAAAATATAAACAAAACACTAAAATAAAATGACCTCAATAGAAAATAATAAACCTTGGTACAAAGATGCACCAGAATCATACTGGGAAAGTTTAATTGCATTTTGTGCAACTTTTTTTATGGTTTTGTTTGCTTATCCTTTCGCTAGAGTTACTGCGGAATCTATTTATATAAATTCGTTTGGAGCAAAGGCAACCCCAGTTGTTTGGCTATATTCTGTGATTACTTTATCTGTAGTTATGTTTTTTTATAATATGAGTTATAAAAAAATTGGTGTGAAAATGTCATTTATTTATACTTCTATATTCTCAGCAGTGTTTTTTCTACTTGCTGGATATCTGGTTGGTAGAAATGGGTTTCAATGGCTAGCTTATCCAATTTACATACTAAAAGAAGTTTATATCATTTTATTACTACATTTAGCTATTGGCTACTTTAATGAAAATAACACTCAAACATCAGCTAAAATGCTTTTGAGCTTAATTGGTGGAGTTGGTAGTGTTGGCGGGATTTTAGGTGGGATTTTAGTTAAGAAATTAAATTCACTTGAAAGTATTGGAGCGGATGAAATTTTAATGATTGGTTCTATACCAATTATTATTGCAAGTATTATATTTTACTTTGTTGATTTTTCAGGGAAAATAATAAAAACCTCACCAAAAGAAACTATTAAATCATCTCCACTAAAGTCTATAGAAAATGTTAGTTTCTATGTTACCACTATAGTTATAGTATTAGTTTTAAGTCAGTTTATTATGAACTTAGCTGGATTTAAATTTAATATTATGATTGGTGATTTATTTCCAAATAAATCAGATAAAACTGACGCAATTGCTAATGTGTATGTTTTTATAAATTTATTCGCTTTATTTATGCAAATAGCAATAATTCCATTACTTTTATACTTTGTTCATATTAGTAAAATTCATATAATAATCCCTACAATCTACCTTATTTCAATTACTATTGGTATTTTTGCAGTTGGTAGTTATATTTCTTTGATGGCAACATTTATTATATTAAAAGGAACTGATTATTCTTTATTTAACGCAGCTAAAGAACTATTATTTTACCCACTCAAAAAAGCCCAAAAAACAGGTGCTAAATATTTAGTTGATATGATTGCATATCGTGCTGCAAAAGGATTAATTGCTTTTATATTAATTTATTACCAAACAGATTCGTTTATTAAAACAGCTTTTATTTTATGTTTTATTGCTTGGTTTATTGCTTTATACTTTATGTTTAGAGAACGCAGTAAAATAATTAAGCTAAATAATATAAAAGCAGAAAATGAATAAAACAAAATTTAAAACAATTGCCATATTTGGCAAATATAAAGAAACAAATATTTCTGATACTTTAGAACTAGTTTTTGAAGTTACTAAAAAATTCAACTGTGATATTTTATTAGATAAGTCAACAATCTCTCAAAGCATCGCAGATAAATATAACTTTCCTCTTAAAGAACCACAGGTTTTGGCAAAAGATTCTGACCTTGTTATTTCAATTGGTGGCGATGGCTCGTTTTTAAGTTGCAGTAGAAATATTATAAAATTTGAAAAACCCATTTTAGGAATTAATAGAGGAAGATTAGGGTTTTTAACAGATATTTCCCCAAACCAAATACATAAAGATCTAACTGATATTTTAAACGGTAAATATAAGCAGGAATTAAGACAAGTATTATCTGCAAAACTATTTAGAAATGGTAAAAAAATAGCAAGTAATATTGCAATAAATGATGTAATTGTGCATAAAACCACTGTTGCCAAAATGGTTGAACTTGATGTTTTGATTGATGGGAATTTCTTATCCAAATATATTTCTGATGGTCTAATAATATCAACCGCAACTGGCTCAACAGCTTATTCATTATCTGCTGGCGGACCAATATTACAAGGTGATTTAGATGCTTTTGTCATCTCTCCAATTTGCCCACATACGCTAACACAACGCCCTATTGTTGTAAGTGCTAATAGTAAGTTAGAAATTAAAATCCCCGAACAAAGAAACGATGCCACAATCCAAGTTACAACAGATGGACAAGAAGAATTAATATTACAACACAATGATATTATTGAAGTTTCAAGCCACTCAAAAAAACTAAAAATATTTCACCCAAATGATTACGATGGAGTAAAAAGACTTAGAGAAAAACTTGGCTGGGGAAATTCTTAGAAAAATAAAATCTATAAAAAAAGGTAAAAAGAAAATGAAAAAAATAAAACTTATAAAAGAACTATTTTCCATATTATTAGTATTTTTCACAACAAGTATTTATGCACAAAGCAAAACTTTAATTAATAAAAACACTCCTTTTGAAGCAAAAATATATTTAAATAATGAAAACTTTTACTTAGACTTTAAAGGCAAAAAAATAAAGTTAGCAGACTATGAAGTTTCTGGAGAAGCTTCTGGAAAACAAACTTATGATATAAAAGATTTTGACTTTGATGGCTTAGATGATGTTGCTATAAGAATAACAGGTTCAATGGGAGCAGTTAATATTCACTATGAAATTTATTTGGCAAAAGATAATTATCACAAATTATCATTAAAGAAAAACCACGATTATATATCTGATACTATTAGTAATTATGAGCTATTTCCAAAGTATAAAACCTTATTATCTGAGTACAAAAGCGGTGCTAGACATTTTACAGAAATTTATATACCAAATACAAACAACAAACTAAAACACTATGTTATATATGAAAATTATTCAGAAGATGATTTATGTTTTGTTAGATTTATAAAATCAAAACCAGTCAATAAAATTTTATCCTGCCAAGCTTTAATAAAAAAACATAAAGAAAAACCTATGTTTGCAAAAGTAAATAAAAAATCATATTTATATAATAAACAATCTCTAAGCAATAACGACAAAACAAAATCGTATCTTATCAAAGGAGATATTGTTGAGCTAATAAGCGGTGAGTATAGCGAGAATTATTTAGTTAAATTTAAAGGCAAAAAAATAATAACCAAATGGATAAATCCTGAGAATTTAGACATACTCCCTTCAAATAAATAATCTTAATTAATATCACAATTAACAAAGTTACAAAAAAAGCCCAAATTAGTTTACATTTAAAAACTAATTTGGGTTTTAACTTTATAATATTTATTTTTTAAACTTCCAGTTTCTCAATCAAAGAACTAAAATCATCACTTAATTCACTGTCAAAACGAACAGTTTTTTTAGTTTTTGGGTGAATAAAAGCTATTGTTTTTGCATGTAAAGCCTGTCTATCAAAAGATAAAATAATATCTCTGGTTATTTGATTAATACCTTTTGGAATTCTAGCCCTACCATTATACAAAGTATCTCCAATAATTGCGTGATTTATATGTGATAAATGCACTCTTATTTGGTGTGTTCTTCCTGTTTCTAATTGACATTTAAGCAAAGTAACTCCTTTAAATCTTTTTTCAACTTGATAATGAGTTATAGCTTCTTTTCCTGAGTTTGGACTAACAACTGCCATTTTTATACGGTTGCTATGGCAACGCCCAATATTAGTTCTAATAGTTCCACCACCACTAAATTCACCATTTACAAGAGCTAGATATTGCCTTTTTACACTTCTTTCTTGTAATTGTTTGACTAAATCAAACTGGGCTTCAACAGTTTTTGCAACAACCAAAAGCCCACTAGTATTTTTATCAAGCCTATGCACAATTCCAGCTCGTGGAACTAATTCTAGTTTTGGGTTATGGTAAAGCAAACCATTTAAAAGAGTTTTATCATAATTTCCAGCACCTGGGTGAACCACAAGACCTACTTGCTTGTTTATAATCATTATATCGTCATCTTCAAATATAATATTTAAATCAAGCTTCTGTGCTTCGTATTTAACAACTACTTCATCTTTTATTATAACTCTAATCAAATCATTAGGTTGAAGCTTTTGTTTTGGTACTGCTTTTTTATTATTTACTAAAATATCTTGGCTCTTAATTGCTGTTTGAATTTTTGAACGAGAAATTTCAGGCAATTCTTTGGCTAACATTTTATCTAGCCTTACACCAAAGTAATCTTGGTTGTCTATTTTGTATTCAGTTTCTTTTTGCATTTTTTTGTTTTGAGTCTATTATTGGGTAATTTTTTTTAACTGCTAGAATTATAAAACTTGCTACCAAAGCTTTCACAATATCAATTGGTATAAATGGTAACATTCCAATCGTAGCTTTGCTTAAACTAATATCAGCAATAACAGCTAGCCAAGGAATTCCTATTAAGTATAAAATTATTATGCTAGCTACTGAGTTTATTATAAATGATTTTAAAACATTTAGTTTATTAAAAAATAGTTCAGTAAAAAAACCAACCAAATAAGCAACAACAAGCCAACCAAAAATAAATCCACCTGTAGCACCAAACAAATTCCCCAAACCACCTCTACCACCAGTAAGAACAGGTAGCCCAATTGCAACTAACCCAATAAATAATAATATAGCAAAAAAACCTCGTTTAGCACCAAGAACAGCACCTGCAATGATAGGAATTATACTTTGAATTGAAAAAGGAACAAAACCACCACCAAAATCAATTTTTGGAATTAGACCAAATGAGGCCATAATTGCTGCAAAGAGTGAAATGTAAACAATATCTTTTGTATTCATATTAGTTATTTTTAGATTATTAAAGCTATTAAAATTTAAATTATTTACTATAAGAAAATAATGTCAAGCCATTTAAAACCACAAATAAAACAAGCTATTAAAAATAAATATAATTGTGATTATTCAAAACAAAAAGCTGATAAATTACTTTATCAGCTTTTTTAAAGTTTAAGTTAGTATACTAGGAGTATCTTAAGCTAAGTCTCTTAAAACATAGTGTAAAATCCCACCGTTCTCATAGTAGTCCCATTCTTTTGGAGTATCAATTCTAACATCAACAACAACCTCTTTGCTTGTTCCCTTGCCATCAATAACTAAAGTTACTTCTTTAGAGCCACGGTTTAATCCTTTTATTGATATGCTTTCATCACCTTTTATTCCAATTGAATTATGAGTTTCCCCTGATTTAAATTGCAAAGGTAAAACTCCCATTCCAACTAAATTTGAACGGTGAATTCTTTCAAAGCTTTCAACTATAACTGCTTTCACACCTAATAAATTAGTTCCTTTAGCTGCCCAATCCCTTGAGGATCCAGCACCATATTCTTTCCCTGCAAAAATAACCAAATCAGTATTTTGTTCTTTATAAGCCATTGCCGCATCGTAAATGCTTGTAACTTTATTATTTAAAAAGTTTGTTGTCCAACCTCCTTCAGTTTCTGGTGCTAATTGATTGCGTAAACGAATATTTGCAAATGTTCCACGCATCATAACTTGGTGGTTTCCTCTTCGGGAACCATAAGAATTGAAATTTGACTGTGAAACTCCATTATCAGTCAAATACTTAGCTGCTGGAGAGTCTTTTGCAATCGCACCAGCTGGAGAAATATGGTCTGTTGTAACCATATCTCCAAGTTTTGCCAGAATTCTTGCTTTAGAAATATTTGGGATCCCTGGTTTTTGTGAAGTCATTCCTTCAAAGTACGGAGGGTTTTGAATATAAGTTGACTTATCATCCCAGTTAAATATATTTGACTCAGTAACTTTAACTGATTGCCAACGAGAGTCTCCAGCATAAATATTAGAGTAGTTTTGTTTAAACATTTCTCTTGTAATAACTTTATTTACATTTTTTTGAATTTCTTCTTTTGTTGGCCATATATCTGATAAGAAAACATCATTTCCATTTTTATCTTTGCCAAGTGAATCATTATCAAAATCAACCTTTGTAGTTCCAGCAATTGCATAAGCAACAACTAATGGAGGCGAAGCTAGGAAATTCATTTTAATATGCTGATGAATTCTACCTTCAAAATTACGATTACCAGATAAAACAGAACAAACGGTCATATCATTTTCAGTAATTGCATTAGCAACTTCTTCCAAAAGAGGACCAGTATTACCAATACAAGTTGTGCAACCATATCCAACAATATTAAAACCTAACTCTTCAAGACTTGGTAATAAGTTTGCTTTCCTTAAATAATCACTTACAACCAATGAACCAGGTGCTAAAGAAGTTTTTACCCAAGGCTTTACAGTTAATCCTTTTTCAATTGCTTTTTTTGCAAGCAAGCCAGCAGCCATTACAACTGATGGGTTTGAAGTGTTTGTGCAAGAAGTAATTGCTGCAACAACCAAATCTCCATCAGAAAACTTAACACTTTGACCATTTAAATTAATATCAACAGACTTATCAGCATTTTGCTCTTTCAATAATTCATTAACTGAGTATTGCATATCATCTAATGCAATATAATCTTGTGGTCGTTTTGGACCAGATAACGCTGGGACTGTTGTTGATAAATCAAGTTCCAAAATATCAGAATAATCAGCAACAACTGTTTCATCACGAAACATTGTTTGAGCTTTTGCGTACTGCCCAACCAAATCAATACTAACTTCATCTCTACCAGATAAGTGTAAATAATTAAGAGTTTCATCATCAATTGGAAAAATACCACAAGTTGCACCATATTCAGGAGCCATATTTGCAATAGTTGCTCTATCTGCAAGTGATAATTGTGAAAGACCATCACCATAAAATTCTACAAATTTCCCAACAACACCCAAGTCTCTTAACATTTTCACAATTTTAAGAACCAAATCTGTTGCAGTTGCACCTGCTGCTAATTTCCCAGTTAATTTAAAACCAACAACCTGAGGAATTAGCATTGTAATTGGTTGCCCAAGCATAGCTGCTTCTGCCTCAATTCCACCAACACCCCAACCAAGCACACCGACACCATTTATCATTGTCGTATGAGAATCTGTTCCAACAACTGTATCTGGATAAGCTACATTTTCGCCTTTGCTATTTTTATCAAAAACTACTCTTGCCAAATATTCCAGATTAACCTGATGAACTATTCCTGTATCTGGTGGAACAACTTTAAAGTTATCAAATGCTTGTTGACCCCATCGTAAAAATCCATATCTTTCTTGATTTCTTTCAAATTCTAATTTTGCATTTAAATCCATTGCATCATTAGTTCCAAAATGATCAACCATAACAGAATGATCAATTACTAATTCCGCTGGAGAAAGTGGATTTATTTTATCTGCTTCACCACCTAAACTAATCATTGCATCTCGCATAGCAGCCAAATCAACAACAGCAGGAACACCTGTAAAATCTTGCAAAATAACACGACTAGGAGTAAATGAAATTTCAGTATTAGGCTTTGCTTTTGAATCCCAATTTATTATTGCATCTATATGTTCTTTGGTTATATTTTCACCATCTTCATGACGAAGTAAGTTTTCTAATAATATTTTTAAAGAATACGGTAATCTATCAAGTTGTTTTTTAGTTGCTACATTTTCTAATTTATAAATTTGATAATTTTTATCGTTTACTTTTAGTTCTGATATGTTTTTTTTACTCATTTTTCCATCTCCTTTTAGTTAAAAATTTATTTAGCCACTTTGTAACCTTGTTCTTTCAAATAAGATTGAACTGTTTTTTTACCGTAAATATGCATCGCTCCAACTGCTACAAATAATGGATTGTTATTTTCATTTGACTTTGAAATTCTTGTTGCCATATTCTTATTTCTACCATAAAGCATAGCTTGGTTAAATTTTTCTATAGTTTCTTTTCCAAAAAGCATTTCTTGCTCTTGAATGAATTTGGCTGCAATATCATCACTGCCTTTTTTCCAAAACTCAATCATTTTCAAAACATCATTTACACCATTCTCATCTATATCAGAAAGTTGTTTATGTATTAGCTCTGCTGTATCTTTATTAGTTCCTGATGACATTGCTTCAATTTGCTCACTTGCCACCTCTAGTGAAATAACTTCTTTACCCATTGATTTCGCTTTATTTATCAAATATATATCAATACCTTTCTTTTCAGAATAACCTGCTTTCTTTGCTAGTCCAAGTCCTACTGATACTTGAATTATCCAAGGCTTAAATATATTTATTTGAGGTTTCATTTCATTAGGAATATATTGAATTAACTTATCTATCTCTGCTTTATTTAAGTAATCAGATAGTTTTTTACCATCTGTGAAAATTGAAGATAAAGCAAATAGCTGCCCTACTTCAGCCAAAATTTTAGGGTCTGTCATATCCATTTCAACTGCTAATGATTTAGATGCTTTAAATGAATTCATAACATAATCAGGAAGTGGATAAAAGTTATCTTTCCCAATATGTATAGTTCCAAATAAATAAACTGTCTTATCACTTTTTACTAATTTAACTAATTTTGGAGTTACTTTAAGTTCATCTATTTGTGATGGTATTTTCTTTAACTCTTTTAAAACATAAGTTTCGGCATTTCCTTTTGAAAAACCACTAAATGTTACAAATGTAACCCCAATTAAAGCTAGTTTTAATATTTTATTCATTATTTTCTCTTTGTTTTTTATATTTATAATGTGTTTTTTATCTTATGTTTATTACTTAATGTTTAAAGTGCCTAATTCCAGTAAATATCATAGAGATATCATTATCATTAGCTGCTTGTATTACCTCTTGGTCACGGATTGAACCACCTGGTTGAATTATTGCAGTTGCACCAAATTCAATTGCATGATTAAGCCCATCAACAAAAGGAAAAAATGCATCACTTGCCATAACAGAACCTGTTAAATCTAAGTTTTGTTCTTTTGCTTTAATACTTGCTATTAATGAAGAATGAACTCTGCTTGTTTGCCCACAGCCAATTCCTAGAGTTGCATTACCTTTTACAAAAACTATCGCATTTGATTTCACATGTTTTACAACTTTATAAGAAAATAGTAAGTCGTGTAACTCTTGGGTAGTTGGTTCTCTTTTGGTAACTATTTGTAGATTTTCTTTACTAATATTGAAGTTATCCAAATCCTGCACTAATATTCCACCAGAAACTGAATGTAATATTTGCCCCTCAGATTGTGCAACAAAATTATCTCCCAAACTTAAAACTCTAACATTTGGCTTTTGTGAAAGAACCTCTAATGCTGAAGTTGTAACACTTGGTGCAATAATTACTTCTACAAATTGTTGGCTAATTATTTTTTTGGCAACCGTGCAATCTAACTCACGGTTAAACGCAATAATTCCACCAAATGCAGATGTTGGATCACAAGCATAAGCATTGTCATAAGCTTCAGATAGGTTATCACCCTCACTAACTCCACAAGGGTTAGCGTGTTTTACAATTACACAAGCAAGTTCATCAAATTCATAAACACAAGCAACAGCGGCGTTTGCATCAGAAATATTATTATAAGACATTTCTTTTCCTTGTAGTAATTTTGCAGAAGTTATTCCACCAGTTTTATTTATCAAATTTGTATAAAGACTTGCCTTTTGATGAGGATTTTCTCCATATCTAAGGTTTTGTTTTTTCTGATAAGCATTTATATAAATTTCTGGAAAAGTTTCCTTTTTATCTTCTACTTTTTCACTAGTTTGTAAGGCAGTTTGTTTTGAAAAATAATTAGAAATTTGTGCATCATAAGCACAAGTGGTTGCAAAAGCCTTGGTTGCAAGCATTTGTCTAGTTGCAAAGCTAACTTGTCCATCTTGCTTTGACATTTCTAAATTAATTAACTGATAATCGCTAGGATCAGTAACCACACAAACAAAGTTATGATTTTTTGCACCAGCACGAAGCATTGTTGGTCCACCAATATCAACATTTTCTACTGCATCTTCATAACTACAATTAGGATTAGATATAGTTTGCTCAAATGGATATAAATTAACAACAATCATATCAATTCGTTTAATATCAAGCTCTTCTAATAAACTTTCATCTTCTTTTCTTGCTAAAACTCCACCATAAATTTTAGGATGAAGAGTTTTAACTCGCCCCCCCATTATTTCAGGGAAACCAGTGAAATCACTTACACCAGTTATTTTAACTCCAGCTTTTTGCAAAACTTCAGCAGTTCCACCTGTTGAAATAATTTCAACACCTGAATCTGATAGTTTTTGAGCAAAATCAACTATATTTTCTTTATCAAAAACACTAATTATTGCTCTTTTAATTTTAACTTGACTCATTTACAACCTCTAAAATCAGCTTTAAATATATTAAATATCAATGTTTTGTGCATTAATTGAATTAATTTCAATAAACTCTTTTCTAGGTTCAACTTCTTCACCCATAAGAGTTGTAAAAATACGATCAGCTTCAACAGCATCTTGAATTTTAACTTGCAATAGAACTCTATCTTCAGGGTTCATTGTTGTTTCCCAAAGTTGCTCAGGATTCATTTCACCCAAACCTTTATAGCGTTGTATTTCATAACCTTTTGCACCTTCTTTTTTAAGGATATTCATAACATCATTAAAAGTTTTAACTTTATGTTCGTTATTTCCATAAATAAGTTTTCCACTATCTCCAATAAAATTATAAAGCTGAGAAGCTAGCTTAGCTATTTTCTTATATTCTGGTGATTTTATAAAATTTGGACTTAGGTTATAACTTGTTTGATTATTATATTTTTTCAAAATAACGCTAACAGCAAAACCATCAACAGCTTCTACAACACTAACTGTATATTGGGTGCTATTATTTTCGTATTCAGCCAAAGCTTCTTTTAACAGTTTAGTCCATTTCGTAAGCTCTTCTTTATCTTGCATAGACTCTGAGTTAAGTGCTGGAACTTCAACAATTTTGGTTAAAAGACCTTGGTCATAACGCCCAGAAAGTCCCATAATCATATTCATAACACTACCATATTCTTTGGCAATTTTTTCAAGACTTTCACCTGAAATTGGTGGTGCGCCCTCTTCTGGAATTAAAGAAGATTTATCAAGAGCATTATTTAAAATTGTATTGTTAAGTTCATCATCATCTTTTAGATAACGAATTTGTTTACCTTTAGCAAATTTATAAAGTGGCGGTTGAGCAATGTAAACATAACCAGCTTCAACCAACTCTTTCATTTGTCTATAAAAGAAAGTTAATAATAAAGTTCTAATGTGAGCTCCATCAACATCAGCATCTGTCATTATTATAATTTTGTGATAGCGAAGTTTTTCAGGGTTAAATTCTTCTTTACCAATCCCACAACCAAGTGCTTTGATAAGCGTTCCAACTTCTGCTGAAGTTATCATTTTGTCAAATCTTGCTTTTTCTACATTTAGAATTTTACCTTTTAGTGGCAAAATAGCTTGATACTTTCTATCCCTACCCTGCTTTGCAGAACCACCAGCAGAATCTCCTTCCACTAGATATATTTTCTGATTTTGCTGGATCTTTTTCTTGGCAATCTGCTAATTTACCAGGAAGACCTGCTATTTCTAAACCATCTTTTTTTCTGGTCATTTCTCTTGCTTTTCTTGCTGCTTCTCTTGCTCTTGCTGCATCTAGCATTTTTGCAGTTATTATTTTAGCTTCTGCTGGATTTTCCAAAAGATATTCTGATAATTTAGAGTTTACAATTGACTCAACAATCCCACGAACTTCTGAAGATACTAATTTATCTTTTGTTTGTGATGAAAACTTAGGGTCAGGAACTTTTACAGAAACAACCGCTGTCAAACCTTCTCTTGCATCATCGCCTGTTGCATGAATTTTGGCTCTTTTAGCAATACCTTCTGTCTCCATATAAGTATTTAGAGTTCTAGTCATTGCACCACGAAAACCTGCTAAGTGAGTTCCACCATCTCGTTGTGGAATATTATTAGTGAAACAAAATATATTCTCTTGGTAAGAATCATTCCACTGAAGTGCAACTTCAACAGTAACATCATCTTTTTCAGCGATGCAATACATTATTTCATTTATTGGTGTTTTGTGTTCATTAAGATAATCAACAAAAGCTCTAATTCCGCCTTCATAGAAAAATTCTTTTACCTTACCATCTCGCTCATCTTTTAAAATAATGCGAACACCTGAGTTTAGAAAAGATAATTCTCTAACTCTTTTTTCAAGCATTTCAAAAACAAACTTAACTTCTGAAAAAGTTTCATCACTAGCTTTAAATTTTATTGTAGTTCCTGTTTTATCGGTATCACCAACAACTGCAAGCGGTGCTTGAGGAACGCCGTGAATATAAACTTGTGAATGAATTTTACCGTATTTGCAAATAGTCATTTCAAGTCTTTCAGAAAGTGCATTTACAACCGAAACACCAACTCCATGAAGACCACCAGATACTTTGTAAGAATTATCATCAAACTTACCACCAGCGTGTAAAATAGTCATAATAACTTCAGCCGCTGAAACCCCTTCTTCTTTGTGAATATCTGTTGGAATTCCACGACCATCATCAGAAACTGATACGCTTTCATCTTCGTGGATTGTGATAGTTATTGCACTACAATGCCCAGCCAAAGCTTCATCAATAGAGTTATCAACAACCTCAAAAACCATATGATGCAAACCTGTTCCATCATCAGTGTTTCCAATATACATACCTGGTCTTTTACGCACCGCATCAAGCCCTTTTAGGACTTTTATATTACTTGAATCATAACTTTCAGTTTTATTTTCACTCATACTTTTATATTCCTTTAGTTAGTTATATTTGAATAATTTATTTTAACTTATAATTATACATATTTATACGATTTTTGCACGAATTTAGATTTTCAATAGGCAATAAAAAAGCCCCAAAAAGGGGCTTTTTTTCTAAAACTTTCTAAGCTTAATCAAATCTTTTAATTTCACCAGATTTAACTCTAGCGATGAATGATTTAAACTCTCTTTTAACAACTGGCATTAATACATACAAACCAATCACATTGAATATTGCCATCGTAAAGAACGCAGCGTCAGAGAAGTCAAGTATTGCACCAAACTTAAGAGCTGTTCCAACAAACACAAAGAAACAGAATAAAAGCTTATAAACTAATTCCACTGTTTTTCCTTCACCAAACAAATAAGTTGTTGCCTTAGTTCCATAATAACACCAAGAAATCATTGTTGAGAAAGCAAACAAAACTATAGCAATAGTTAAAGCAGGTCTAAACCAACTAATATCTTTACTAAATGCAGCTGCTGTTAAGTCAACTCCTGTTAGTCCTTTACCATCAAATGGTGCAGTATTTAACCCAGAGAAAGTAATAACTAAAGCAGTCATAGTGCATATAATAACTGTATCAATGAATGGTTCTAACAAAGAAACCAAACCTTCTGTCACAGGCTCATCTGTTTTTACAGCAGAGTGAGCAATTGCAGCAGAACCAGCACCTGCTTCATTAGAGAATGTTGCTCTTTTAAGACCCTGAATCATAGCCCCTATAAAACCACCAGCAACACCAGCTCCAGTGAAAGCACCATTAAATATAGAGCTAAACGCTTCGCCAATGTGAGAGAAGTTCATGGCAACTACAATTACTGCCATCAAAAGATACATGCCTGCCATAGCTGGAACCATTTTATCAGTAACTTTAGCTATTGATTGAATTCCACCAATAACCACGATAAATACTAACACGGCCATAACAGCTCCAATAATCATACTAACTGTTTTTATAGAGTCATTTGTAGCACCGTCCATAAACGCACCTGTTAAGGCTGCTGCTGCCTGATTAGATTGAAACATATTTCCAGCACCAAATGATGAAATAACTGTAAATATAGCAAATGCTATCGCTAATATTTTACCAAACACTTTCATACCAGCACCTTTTTCTGCAAAACCTTTTTCTAGGTAATACATTGGCCCACCAGAGGTTTTACCTGATGGAAGAGTATGACGGTATTTAACACCCAAAGTACACTCAGTGAATTTAAGAGCCATTCCAAATAAACCAACTAAAATCATCCAAAAAGTAGCACCAGGTCCACCAATAGCAACCGCAGCACCAACACCTGCTATATTACCAAGACCAACTGTCCCAGATAGTGCAGTTGTTAGAGCTTGAAAGTGAGATACTTCCCCAGGTGTTTTTTTATTAGGGTCTGTGTATTTGCCTCTAACAATATCAATAGCTAGCTTAGAGTGTGTAAACTGAACTCCAGCAAAATAAATTGTTGTTATTATTGCGGCTACCAATAACCAACCAGCGATGTATAAAAAATCTGCATCACCTACCTTAAATGAACTAAAAATAAAACCAACAAAAGGACCAGTTACTTCACCAAACTTAGTATCAATTGTATCTGCCAAGCTAGGTTCTTTAGCAACTTCTTGTGCTAAACTCAAAAACGGAACAACCGAAAACAAAGTCGCACCAACAAAACATATAAATCTTTTTAAAAACATAATTACCTCTATTTAAATTAACAAAATGTTACAATTGTTATTCTATATTTTTATATTCAATAAGTCTATTGTTTATATAGGTTTTATTATCTTACTTATGTTTGATATTAGTAAAAGTTATACCTGAAACGGCATAGCTAGTGGCTAGTTCCCTCTGAAAAATTAATTTTATTATATATATTATATTTTCCTGATGGTTTACGCATTGGAATTCGTTTAACCTCTTCAAATGTTTTGGTATCGTATATAACCAAAGCACCGCCATCAGCCAAATTCTCCCAAACACTTACAAATGCAAAACGCCCTGACCTATCAAGTTCTATATGTGAGGAAGTTTTCCCTGGTGCTGGAATTATCGCTTTAACTATTTGTAATGTTTTTTTATCAATTACTAAAATTTTCTCTTTATTTTTACCAAAAAACACATCTGCAAAAATATATGCGGAGTTTTCATGACTACGCATAAAAAATCCAGGACCTGGTGTTTTTAGTTTTTTCACAACTTTCCAGTTATTTAGACTTACAAAAGTTATTTCATTTTTTCTAAGGTTTTGTGTTGCAAGTAGCATTTCATCTTTTTTATAGTTAAAGCTTATACCTGAACCAAGATGAGGCATTCCATCTAAATCAATTTGAGCAATTTCCTTATGATTATCCAAATTGATAACCACGCCTTTACCACCTTCTCTTGAACCACCGATTAAAAACTTATAATCTTGAGAAAAGAAAAAATCATCTATAATTTTATTAGTTTTAATTTTAGTTATTTTTGGTGTTTTTTGTTTATTTGCTTCTGTGTATGGGATTTCCCAAATTTCTTTAATATCTTTGAGAGCTGCAACATAGCTTTTCCTTTTTGGAGCGGTGTAAACTGCACTAACTCTTGAGTTTTTACCATCTGATTGAACTTTTATATTATGTTTAAACGATAAATCTTTAGCATTTAAAACCACTAAATTATTTGGCAAATAATTCCCAATAAGAACAGTTTCACCATCTGCTGACAATGCTAAATTTCTAGTATTTATTCCAGCTCTAACTTCATAAAGCATTTTTAAATTATAAATATCGTATTTAGAAACCCAGCCATCACGCGATGCAAAGTAAACATAACGCCCATCAGCAGAAAATTTGGGTCCACCATGTAAATTAGGTCTAGTTTTAAATCTAGTTATAACTTCAAAACTATCTCCATCAAGCAAAGTTGCACTATGATCCTCTAATTCAACTACAATAAATAAGTTTAATTTGTCTTTAACTTTAAAAATTGGTTTATTAGAAAAATTCTTATCTGAGTTTAGAACTTTATAAGTTTTTTTAATTTCTTTTTCACCCCAAATTGGAACTTCTTTTAAAGGTGTATAAATTAATTTAACCAAACCATCTATTTCCAAATCTGTTAGTTTGTCTTTAAAACCAAACATTTGACTAGCTGGTTTACCAAATTTGATAACTTTTTTAATTCTATCTTTTTTAAATCTCTTAAGATTTTCTGGCAACAAAGCAACGCCTGTCCGCCCTAGCCTATCCTCTCCATGGCAAGAAGAACAATGCTTTTGGTAGTTTTTAATAGTTTTGGGTGAATTTTCTGCAGCGAAAATTGATAACGAACTAATTAATAATATAAGCCCTAAAATAGATTTTTTCATAATTTACCTTTCTTTTCATAATGATTTTAGAAAAATAAATTATACAACATTTTACAAGCAATTATGCTTAAGAATATTCCAAATATTTTCTTAGCCTTTTTTTCAGAAATGATATTTACATATTTAACTCCAACAGGAGCAAGGCTCATACTAAAAACAGCTATAATTAAAACACTTGGTAAGTGAATAAAACCTACCGCTTGACTTTGGTTTATATTAATTTGAGTAGCTGAAATTATAAATCCCAAACAACCACTAATTGCAATAAAAAAACCACAAGCACTTGATATTGCAACTGCTTTTTTTAGCTTTTTGCCTAAACCAATTAACAAAGGAACTGTTAGCGTCCCACCACCAATCCCTAATAATGCTGAAATAATACCTATTCCTACTGATTTTAGAATAATTAAAATATTACTTTGTGGGCTTATTTGTTTTTGATGCGATGATTTTGTTATCTTTAATAAACTAAATGAAATATAAAATAAAAATATTGTGAAAAAAATAGTTAAATATAATCCATTAATAAAAGGAGCTATAAATGTTCCCAAAAAAGTGCCTGGAATAATTCCTATAATAATTTGTTTAACTATTTTCCAGTCAATATTTTTTCTTTTTTGTTGGGCGTAAACACTTGAGATTGAAGTGAAAATCATAATTGAAAGCGAAGTTGCAAGAGCTGCGTGTAAATAGTATTCTCCAAAAAAGCCATATTTCTTAAATAACATACTAAGAATTGGAACTAAAATCGCACCACCACCAACTCCAAAAAAACCAGCAGCAAAACCAGACAAACAACCAAAAATAATTAATAAAACATAAAATTCAAACATTTATTATTTTGCAATTTGATTATTTAATCGTTTTATTATTTGGTTGCTCATTTAATAAACTCATCCTTTTTCTTTTTGACAATTTGCACAAATTCCATATAAAACCATACTATGGTCTTTTAAAACAAAGCCATTTTCTTTGGCAATTTTTTTTTGTTGTTCTTCTATTTTCTCACTTAGAAACTCTTTTATTTTATGGCAGTTAAGACAAACCAAATGATCATGGTGTTCACCATTAACAAGTTCATAAATTGATTGTCCGCGTTCAAAATCCATTTTTGCTAAAATACCAGTTTCTTCAAACACTAAAAGAGTTCTATAAACTGTTGCAACTCCAATGTTTTTGTTTTTTTGTTTTAATTCATCAACAATATCATCAGCACTTAAGTGAGTTTTTTTAGAGTTTTGAATTAGTTTTAAAATCGTAACTCTTGGTGTTGTTATTTTAAGTCCTGCAATTTTTAGTTCTTTCATTATTAATTTTATTTCATTAATTTCTTATAAGTTTCTACAAAAAGAACTTTTCTATATATTTATAAAAATCAAGAGATAAAACAAAAACCATAAAACTGCCTAAAATAACCAGCCCAATTCTCATAATAAATATTGAAGATTTTTCTCCCAAAGGTTTTCCTCTAAAAATCTCAATTAAGCATAAAACTATTCTACCACCATCAAGAACAGGAATTGGTAGTAAATTCATAACTGCGATAACCAAACTAATTGATGCTAAAAAATAAAAATAAGTCTCATAACCTGCAGCTATTGTTTTCCCTGAATAATCTGCAATTGAAAGAGGTCCACCTAAGTTTTTTGTCGATGCTTTGCCTTTTATTAATCTAGCAAATGTCTTTAACATTACCTTTGCCTGTAATATATTTGCAGAAATAGACTTATTAATAGATTTAAAGACACTATATTTTTTTATTATGTAATATTTATCATATAAATCTTTATCTACTTTTGCAGAAATCCCTGCGTAACCAATTTTATTATTATTGGGGTGTTTTTTAGGTGTTATTGTTAAATTAACCATCTTATTATTTCGCAATACCATAACTGGAATTGTTTTTTGAGGATTTTCTTTAATAATTTGTGTCATTTCAGACCAATCTTTTATACCTTTATTATTTAAACTAATTATTTTATCATTTGCCATCATTCCTGCTTTAGATGCTGGTGAATTTATTGAAACTCCTAAGATAACTGCAGGAACTCTAAGTTCAGAAATGGCCCAGTTAAATCCTAATTTTTTCTCCAAAGCTAACTCATCACCAGCTTTATAATCAGTTAAATCTATATTAATTATTTTTTTATTACCTTTTGCTGTAATTATTTCTAAATCAGCATTACTTCCCAAATTATTTATAAGTAAAATTATAGTATCATTTATTGTCTCAACACCTTGATTATTTACTGAAATAATCTTATCACCAAATTGAACTGATTGCATTTGAGAATTAGCAGAAATACTACCAATAACAGGAGAAACTCCTTTCACACCAATAGTAGAAAATAATAAAGCAAGTGCAAAAACTGCAAATATAATATTTACCCCAGGTCCTGCTAAATAAACTAACAGTCGTTTAAAAGCTGATATTTCATACAATGCTTTTGTATTATATTTTTTATTGAGTTTGTCTTGGTTAGTGAAATCAGAAGTATCTATATTGTTAGTTGCTTTTTTAGAATTATCAACTTTAAAACTTTTGGCATTATCTTTTTGTTGCTGTTTTGCGGTTTCCTCACTCTCTCCATAAAGCGAAACATAACCTCCCAAAGGAATCCAAGCAATGCAATACTCCGTTCCATCTTTTCCTGTCCAAGTTTTTATTGCTTTACCAAAACCAACTGAGAATTTAAGTATTTTTACCCCAAACCATTTCGCCACAATCAAGTGTCCAAATTCGTGAATAGCAACCAAAAACGATATAGTTATGATAAATCCGATAATTGACACCGCTGGTGTCTTTAGTAAGCTTAATATTTCATTCATTTGCGAATTATAAACAATATTGAAACTAAATCAAAATATAATCCAAACATATAATTAGTAAGGTTTTATTATATTTTCATAATTATTGCTTTTTGTGAGTTACTACAGATAACAATTGGTTTTTTAGTTTATTTTATTATAATAATTTAGACAAGAACGAAGCATATTTTTTCCCAATGCAAAATCCCGACATACTTAAATTAACAGGGAATAAACGAAAATTATTCAATGTGCTTGAGGCAACAAATAAAACTAATAATAAACAGCAAAAGAAGCTGCCTTCTTTTTTTAATATTTAGGGCGAGTAAGTAGAACAAATAAACCTAAAATAATATCTCCCATAACCCAAATACTTAATAATATTCCCGTGCCAATCGTTGCCCCAATCGCGGTTCCTGTTTTTTCAGCTTCAGTTACAGCTGAATTAATAGCGTCACCTGTTGCACCTAATACAGAAAACAGCCATATAACCATAAGTATGTTGAATAAAATAAGTAACCATTTAAAAAACTTACCCAAAAAACCACGCTTAGGTTTTTTTAGTTGCACACCACAAGATGGACACTTAAAAGCAGAGTCACTAACATCTTTATCACATTCTTTACATTTTATTATTGCCATAACTCCTCTTTTTTAATTATAGTTTAATTCTTTCTCTAATATACTTAGCCCTATTTTCTGCCTGCTCAAGAGCTTCTATAAGATTGTCTATTTTGGAGGGAGATACTATTACACTTGAAAAGCTAGATTTGTTTTTTATTTTAACTATTTTTTTTCCATTATCTTCTAGAAACTCTACCTTTAGCCCAACAACTTCAATAACTTCCTTATTTTTCACTTTAGACTTTAAGTAACTTGCTAATTTCTCTGCTTGCTTAATACTTATTAAAAAATCTTGACCAAATTCACCACCAATATTAATTTGCTCTGAGTCTTGTGTAAAAACTAAAGTTATTTTTTTCCCCTTACTTAAGTTACCATAAGACCAAGTGAACTTATACTCATCAACATCATACTTAGTTTCTTCCGCAAAAGAACTTGTAATAGCTAATAGCATAAAAGTAAAAACCAATAATATTTTTTCCATTATTCAACCTCTTTTTAAAGTAAAGCTTTGATTTAAATACTTAATTAATTTCAAAACTACTTAACAATCATAAATGGAGAGCTGAAAAATCAATAAAACCACCTATTTCAATCTCCTCCTGTAATAGTTCATACTACCTTTATTCTAGAGAACAGTAATATGTTTAAATTATTATACACTAAAATATCTTTATTAGCTGGGCTATCTGATGTTTTATTTACTGGAAACCATAAATTAGATACTGCTATGATTGATTATAAAAGCAAAATTGGTAAAGCAGGAAAAGTTTGGTATATAAGTTATAAAATAAAGCCAAACCAATAGAAGATAAAATTATCTATAAATACGGAGACAAAATAACCCCTGAAATATATTGGTTACCACTAAAAAAATAACTCCCTAACAGTAAAAACACATAAACTTTTTAAGTCGGGCAAAGCTAATATTGATAACTTTGGGATACTACTATTTTCTTTTTTTTGGGGTAGTTTTGGATTAATGTTTGCCTTATCAACCATGAACTTTTCTTTTGATTCAAACAAAAAATATTCAATATATTTAGTAGGTTTGCTATTTGCAATTTTGGGGCAAACCCCATTATTAATCTTTTTAGATCAAGGCACAAATTTCAAATCAACCATTTTGGCACCACTAATAGTATGGATTATTATTGCAGTTTCTCTTTTTATTATTCATAAAAAATTTAATACTCTTACAGAAAAAGGAGTTGATATTAACAATCATCTTTTAGGACTTAAAGAATTCATCAAACAAGTGAAAAAAGATGAGGTAGAAAAACGCTTAAAAGAAGACCCTCTATACCTTGATAAGATTTTACCTTATGCACTATTATTTGATCAAAATGAACATTGGCTATCATTTTATAAACTACTCCAAATACCAAAACCAGACTGGTATATGGGAGATATGAATAATATAAACTACTTTTCATTGTCTGTAATAGCAGGAAGTAAACCTATATACTCAAACAGTTCTATCTTTTCTAGTGGAGGAGGATTTTCTGGTGGCGGTGGTTCTTCTGGCGGTGGCGGTGGCGGTGGTGGATCTTGGTAAGATTATATCACCTAACTTATTTTCTAAGTTTATGAGTAATAAAATATGCGTTAAAACAAAACTAAGTTAATTATATCAGCTGACTTTTGCGGAATTATTTGCAAAATAAAATGTTTACTTTTCACTTTATAAACTTCAATATTCGGACAAACTTTTAACCAACTATCAAGTGAATTAGCTAAAACCAATTGATCATTACTTGCCTGAATATATGTTATTGGAATCTGTATTTTTTCTTGATTTAAAATAGTTAAATTCTTAATTAAATTCAGCCTATATTTTAAAACCTCTGGTGGAATTTCTTTAATAACTTTTTGAAATAAATCAATAGTTTTTTTATTTCTTTTTTATTTTCTATTTTTGTAGTTTATTTTAAAATTATTTAGCCAAAAGGATATATTCATAAACTTTCTTCTGTGGTTCGCCTGTTTGTTCTGCGATTATTTTACTTATTGTTTTAGTTCTAACTTCGTGTTTTATCATCAAATCTGTTAATTCTTGCCAATTTTCTTTGGACTTGTTTTTACTTGCTTCTAAAACCAAAACAAACTCTCCTCTTGATTTATCTTTATTCTGTAAAATCCAGTTTTGCGCTTCTTTTATTGTCAATAAAATTGTATCTTCAAATTTTTTGGTTAACTCTCTTGCAATAAATATTCTTCTGATTTCGCGTTCGTTTTCTTCAAGCAATGAGTAGAAATCAGCTAAACAGTCTATTATTCTATGGGGTGTTTCAAAAAAAACTGTTGTTATTTGTTTGGTTATAAATTCATTCAGAAAGTTTCTCCGTGAAGAAGGTTTGCTAGGGATAAATCCAGCAAATTCAAATTTATCAGACGGAAGACCTGAAATGCTCAAAGCAGCAATAAGTGAGCAACAGCCAGGTATAACTTCAACTTTTATATTATTTTGCCTTAAATATTCAACTAATAAATAACCTGGATCTGAGATTGTAGGCGTTCCAGCATCACTTATTAAAGCTGCTGTTTTACCTTGTTGTAAAAATTCTAAAACAGCCTGTTGTTTATGAACTTCGTTGTATTTATGTAATGCGATTATTTTATTCTTAATTCCACAAAGTTGCATCAATTTACCAGAGGTTCTAGTATCTTCTGCATAAATAACATCTACATTTTCAAGGGTTTCCAAAGCTCTTTGGCTAATATCTCCAACATTTCCAATTGGCGTTGCAACAATATATAATACTGACATAAAATAACTCTAAACTTATAATTTATTTAAAAAATGAAACTATTCAAAAAAAATAACCGAGCCCATTTAAAAGGTAACAAAGAAGAACAAATGGCGATTAAATTCCTCAAAAAAAAAGGATTAAAACTTATCCAAGCAAACTATCATAGCAGATTTGGGGAAATTGATATTATTATGTGGGAAAAAAAAGAGTTGGTTTTTATTGAAGTAAAAGCAAGAAAAGAAAATGCACAAGTTTCAGCCATTGAATCTATAACAACCAGTAAAATAAATAAAATAACTAAAACTGCACAAATATATTTGCAAACGCTAGAAACAATTCCAAGCTGTAGATTTGATGTTGTTGCAGTTACAAATTATAAAGATAATAAATCAGATATTAATTGGGTCAAAAACGCTTGGTAAATTTGTAATATGATATGAAAAACTATACAAAAAAAGGCTGATAATTTTAAAATTACCAGCCAGTTTGCTTGAAAAAAATTTAGCTATTTTAAAGATTTAATAGTCTTTGCAAGTCTAACCAAATTAATAAATTCAGCACGATAACCATACTCATCTCTTCCTTTTGCATCAACTGCTAACTTTATAACATCGCTATAATTGAACTTTTTGATATGTTTGCTATTTCTCAAAATTTGCCCAAATCCAGCAACAGCGGTTGCAAATTTAGTATCCAAAGGAACATTATTTAAACTTCTATAAGTATCAGAAATTCTTACAGGTGCTTTTATTAGCTTACTTTTAGTTTTACTTGGTAATTTATATCTAATTTTCAAAAATCCATACTCATCAACCATTGAACCATTATTTGTTTTTTTGTATCTAAGTGGATCAACTGAGCTATTCACATCATCACCAAATGTTAATTCATAAATTGCAGTTACTGTATGACCTGCCCCAATATCTCCTGCATCAATTTTATCATTATTAAAATCTTCTCTTTTCAAAGAACGAGTTTCATAACCAATTAATCTATATTGACTTACAACATTTGGATTAAATTCCATTTGGATTTTTACATCTTTTGCGATTGGAAATAAAGTTGAAGAAGCTTCCTCAACCAAAACTTTGCGTGCTTCACTCAAGCTATCAATATAAGCTGCATTTCCATTACCATTTTGAGCTAACTGTTGCATTGCATAATCATTATAATTTCCCATTCCAAAACCTAAAACTGATAAATATATTCCAGATTTGCGTTTTTTGACAATTAGTTTTTTAAGCTCTTCGGCACTGCTCACACCAACATTAAAATCTCCATCTGTTGCAAGAAAAACTCTATTTACTGCATTTCTTTTGTAGTTCTTTTGAGCTAATTTATAAGCTAAATCAATTCCTTGCCCACCAGCTGTTGATCCACCTGCTCTTAGATTATCCAAAGCTTGCATTATTTGTTTTTTATTTCTAACTTTAGTTGGTTTCAAAACCACGCCAGCACTTCCAGCATAAGCAACTATTGAAATTGTATCACTTGATTTTAAAGTGCTTAATAATAATTTGAATGAATTAACTAACAAAGGAAGCTTGTTTGCTGCACTCATAGAACCAGAAGTATCAATCAAAAAAACTAAGTTTGCATTAGATTTTTTTGCTTTTGCTAAGCCTTTTATACCAATATGTAAAAGCTTTGTTTTTTTATTCCAAGGTGTTGGAATTACAGAAGTTGTAACTTTAAATGGTTGCTTTGAATTTGTTGGTTTTGCATAATTATAAGGGAAATAATTAATCAACTCTTCAACTCTGACAGTATTTGGAGCAGGCATTCTATTTTGATTAATTGATGAACGCAAAAAACTGTAAGAAGCAGTATCAACATCAACTGAGAAAGTTGAAACTGGATTTGCATCAGTCATTTTAAATTTATTTTCAACTGTTGCTTGGAATTTATTTCTATTTTGTGGCACTTGAACCACAGCCTCTCTAGAAACTACATAAGAAACTTCTTTTTTTGCTTTACTTGGGGTAATCATATTACTTGAAGATTTATCATAAGCTGACGATCGCATCTTTGTAGAATTCGTTGAACAAGCGGTTATTGAGGCTGTGCCAACAATTAGCAGTGTATTAATTAGTTTATTTTTCATATTCATAATTTTTCTCCAGTAGGTTATTTATAAAATAATATATGTGTTTAAAAGTTAATCTATTATCATTTAGATTAAATTTAAATTGTCTATTTAATGTAAAAAATTGTAAAAAATTTGTAAAAAGTTAAAAAAACTATTAAATATTTATCTAAGAAAATAAGAACTTAAAAATATAACTATTTGCACTTTTTACCTAAACCTTCTTTTTTTAAATAATCCATAATACTGCTAGAAGTTAGCTTAAGAGTTGGAGAAATATCAAATCCAGAACTAGCTAACCCCTTTGCCGTCCATTTGTTACAAGTGTTTGTTAAGTAATAGCTTCCAACCGCTTTGTAGAACTGACTATTACCATAAATTCCTTTTTTAGTTGGTATGATTTTACTCATATTATCCCTTTTAAAACTATCTGATATGAATTGAATTAGTGATTTATACTCATTATCATTCAAACAAATATTTAAAACCTCATCTTCAATAAAGAAATCCTTAGGTAACACAGGAACAGAAACAACATGCACAACCGCAGTTGTTGCCCATAACATTGCTTGAACAGTTATTCCACTAGTAACTTCTTTGGTTTGATAAAAACCTTTATCACCCCAACCAAATTCAATATAAGGCGTATCACCAAACCGTTGTTTTAACTGTTTTATATTATTGGTTATTCTTCCAGCAGGAATTACAAAACCAGTATGCCAACCATGACTTACTATATATATTTTGTTATTTCTAACTGAGTTTTTTGTAACTGTGTTTTTAGTGATTGCAGTTTCTGTAACTGGCTTTACAACCAATGGCAAGTTAGAACAACTCACTAACAAAAGAGTTAATAAAATTATTTTGAGTGATTTTATTATTTTAATCATGTTTTTTTAGTTTTAAATCATTTAACTAACAATAGATTATAAAAAAATAAAAGTTACAATATATAAGCCATTTATTTAGTAAAGATAACCTTTAAACAACTGGGCATATAACTATCCTCTTGCATTAACTTTGCAATATGTTTTGCTATATCAGATGTTTGGGGTGGCTGATTAAAAATTTTATTTTTTAACTCCTTAAATATATCTTTGCCTGGTAGCTCATCTATTGATAAACTTTCAAAATCTTTTTCCCAAATATTAATATATTTATCTTTTATTTCTATTACTTTCTTATCTACATTATTATAGTTATCATCTAACTTTTTAAGTAAGCTAGTAACAACAATACTTTTATCACTAGGTAAGTCTGATTTTGATAACTTAGATATTCTAGGAAATTTAGCTAAATGGTTATTTATTTTAAACTGTAAAAAGTCTGCTAAGAATCTGATTTTTTTACTTTCTATAATTTTATTAATTTCTTTATCAATATCTACATCTCTTTTTATATACTCTAATTGTTTTAGATATTTTGTATCTAATAAGAAGTTCTCTATCTCATGTTTTCTCAAAACTTTTAACGAAGTCTTTTTTTCCATCTTTGTCAACTCAGCATCTGTTCTAAAATCTTTATCAATAAGGCAAAATCCATCACCAATTAAATTTTTTATTTCTGTCGAGTTTGCAGCTATTTCTAAGAGAACATTAGATGAACCTATAGGCTTAAATTCAAATATACTTGCCATACTTCCTAAAATTGCTTTGTAAAATACAACATCAGTACTACTCACACCACCTTCGCATAACACTGTTATCATACTACCTGTAGTTATACCAGAACTAGAGCCTCCTCTTACTGCTTTCATTATTCTCCACCTTCAAGTTCAAAAATTTCAGACGCACTTGAGGATTGGTATATTTCATTAGAGTGTGTTGCTAAGAAAATTTGAGATTCAGGAAAAATCTCTTGTAAAGAGTGTAGGATTATTGTTTGCCATTTAGGATGCAAGTGAAGCTCAGGTTCATCTATAATTAATATAGAGTTATTTATTGCTTTTGTGCATAAATATGTAAAGAAAGCTATCACCTCTCTTTCTCCTGAACTTAACTGATCTAAATCAACGACACTATTATCTTCATTTCTTATCATTAATCTATAATCTTTAATATCATCATTCCGTGAAAGTCTTTCCAAAAACTCTTTGTTTGGGAAAAAAAGTTTAAAAGACTTTCTTATTTTTTCTAGTATTTTTTTATTTTCTTTGGTTAATGTTTCTACTTTTTGATCTGTTATTAAGTTAACAAGGTATTGTTTTACAGTGCTGTAATTATTTTCAAATTGTAAGCTTAAAGATAGAAAAGAATCATCTCGGCTATACCCTCCATACCTACGGAACCGCATGTTATACCTAGACCTATTTCTAAAAGCATCCTCTTCTATTCTTTCTATTTCTTGCCAATCTCCAGCACTGCGGACTGTACTAGGATTTAGTAAACGATATGAAGATAAGTATGCAAAAAAATCTTTAGTTTCAAAGACAGGGGTTTCTCCCTCATCATTCCAAGATAAACCTTTTTCTTGATGATAAGTTAAAACAGCTGAGTATGTTTTTTCATCTTTCTCCAGTGTGATATCAATTTCAAATTGCTTTTCATTATGATAAATCCACTCACTTCCCAGTGAAATATAATTCATTAAATCACGCTCAACTTTTCTCATTCCTTGTGCGGTTTTATTAGTTATTGACGAAGCTATTATCAGATAAAGATTTATAGCTTCTAACACCGTACTCTTGCCCGACCCATTTACTCCACATATAACAATATTATCCAAAACCTTATCATTACCTATATATGTGAAATCAAGTTCTAAAGACTTAATGCCTTTGAAGTTTCTTATTTTTAAAGATTTAACTTTTATTTTTTCCATTTAATCCTCTAGTTTATTAATTTTCCTCATACTAAGCCCCTACCTCTTAGGAGGTAAATCAGTGCAATGTCCATGGAAGTTTTCAGCGGCCATTCCAATTGACTCAGAAAGTGTTGGGTGTGGGTGGATTGTTTTCCCGATATCAGTTGCATCAGCACCCATTTCAATAGCCAGACAAATTTCTGAAATTAAATCTCCAGCGTTTACTCCGCAAACTGCACCACCTAAAATAACCTCACTTTTTGGATCAAATAATAATTTAACAAATCCATCTTGAGCATCGTTTGCAATAGCTTTTCCAGACGCAGCCCATGGGAAAACTGAAACTTTATAAGCAATATTTTCAGCTTTGGCAACAGTTTCGGTAAGACCTGCAAATGCAATCTCTGGTGAAGTATAGGCAACTGATGGAATTACTCTTGCATCAAAAAATGATTTTTTACCAAATGCAACTTCAGCAGCTACATGTGCTTCATGAACAGCTTTGTGTGCAAGCATTGGTTGTCCGACCAAATCTCCAATTGCAAATATATTTGAAACATTAGTTCGCATTTGTTTATCAACAGCTATAAATCCACGCTCATCAACGCTAACTCCTGCATTTTGAGCACCAATTAAGCCACCATTTGCAGCACGCCCAACTGCAATCAAAACCATATCATAAGTTTTAGTTTCATTTGTTTTGCCCTCAAAAGTTATATCTATTCCTTTTTTATTTGCTTTGGCGGCAACTACTTTTGTTTCTAATAATATATCTTCAAATCTATGTTTATTATTTTTCAACCAAGGTTTAATCAAATCCGCATCTGCTCCAGGCATTAATCCTTTGGATAATTCAACCACTGAAATTTTCGCACCTAAACTAGAATAAACCGTAGCCATTTCCATTCCAATAATTCCACCACCAATAACTAACATATGTTTTGGAATTTTGCGTAATTCTAATGCACCTGTTGAGTCTATAATTCTCTCATCTTCTGGCATAAAAGGTAGGTTAATAACTCTTGATCCTGCTGATATTATTGCTTTTTCAAATGCAACTATTTTAACACTTCCATCATTTGCAGTAACTTTCATAGAATTAGCATCTATAAATTCGCCAACACCTGTTATAGTTTCTACTTTTCGCATTTTAGCCATTGCTGCAATTCCTTTGGTAAGCTTACCAACAACGCCATCTTTACTTGCACGAACTTTATCAATATCAATTTTTGGAGCTGAAAATGTAACTCCGTGATGTTTGGCATTTTTAGCAGCATCAATTGTATGAGCGGTGTGCAATAAAGCTTTTGATGGAATACAGCCAACATTTAAACAAACACCACCAAGTGAGTTATATTTTTCAACGATTACCGTTTTCATACCTAAGTCCGCAGAACGAAACGCAGCAGAATAACCACCAGGACCTGAGCCAAGAACTAACATTTCACAAGTTATATCTGCATTTGTATTTAAAGTTGTTGCTTTAGCTTCTGGCTGTTTTTTATTTTCTGTGTTTTCTTGTGCTGAATTAGTAGCTTCCATAATTGCAACCAAATCATTTGATTTAACTTTATCACCAACAGAAACTTTTATTTCCAGTAATTTCCCAGTTTCAGTTGCTGGTATTTCCATCGTTGCTTTATCCGATTCAAGTAATAAAATCGCCTCATCTTTCTCAATCATATCGCCAATATTTGCAAGTATTTCTACTACTGGGAAGCATTCATCACTGCCTAAATCTGGTGCTAAAATATCTTTTTTCATAATAATTCTCTGTTTAGTTTTAATATTAATTTAAAGGGTAAATAATAACAGAAAATAACTTAAAAATCTTTGCTTCTAAGAGTTAGATTAGTAAACTAATGCATCACTCCTCGTGATAAAGCCCAAATACTAATATTTTTAACACCTTGTTTCTTCAAATTTTTTGATAGCTCACTAACTGTATTTGTTGTGGTTACAACATCATCAAAAATAACAATATCTTGGGGTAACTTACTGTTTATTTTAAAATTATGCTTGTTATTAATCCTTTGCTTTAAATTCATTTTTGTTTGTCTTTTTAGATAAAAAGGCAGAGTTACTTTGTTTTCACTAATAATATTTAAATTTATTCCTTTATTTCTTAGGTTTCGTTTTATATTTTTTGCTAGCAATCGTGGTAAATTATAACCTCTAAACATCATTCTACTAACTGGTGTTGGCATTGGTAATAAGTTGATTTGTTTATTGTTTTGTTTATTATTTTCATTTGAATTTTCTTTAGTATTTTCAACTAAGTTTTCAATGAAATTACTTAATCTAATTTCTAACAAATAATTAAGTGCAGAAAGTGCTTTTATATCTTTATTGTTTTTTGCTCTGTTTATTAAGTCTTTAAGAGTTAATTCGTAAGTTCCTATATAGTTTATTTTATTGAAATTTGGTGGCTTTTTTAAGCAATTATTACATACTTGAGTGCTTGTTTCTTCTAATATTTCATAACCACAAATATTACACCAATAGTCTGGTTGCTTTATATTTTGCAAACAATTTTCACAGAGGTTATTTTTAGATTTTTCAAAGCAACCAAAACAAATATTATCAGCTAATATTTGTTTTGAGTTATCTAAAAGTCGTTTAAACACTTTAGCCAAATATCCAAATCTTCTATTTTATTTTTCAAAATTCCGATTGCAACAAAGCTTTTAGTATTTGTCTGAACAACTGTAGCTGGTAAACCTGTTAAGTTTAATTGTTCCAAAATTAGATAATCTTTTAAATATACATTTGACAAATTTTTTATATTTAGTTTTTGCAGAACTGTATTTTTTTCTTGTTCTGAATCTGCCAAGTTTATTACTTTAATATCATAGTTTTTTCCAGTTAAAGAATTTGATAAATTACTTAAAAGCGGTAACTCTTTACGGCAAGGAACGCACCAACTTGCCCAAAAGTTAATTAAAGTTACTTTTTTAGAGAGTTTTATTTTCACTTCAGCTTTGTTTAAAGCAAAAAACTCTTTATTTTTAAGCTGTTTAAGATAATTAACTTTTTTAAATCCATTTGGTATCTTGCAGTTTTGTGGTTGCTTGGCAAAAACATTAAAACTTAAAAATACTAAAACTATTATTAATACTTTCATTGCGATTATTTTTTATATTTTGAAATGGCTATTTCTATTTTTTTTGCAAGCTGAGTTCCACCCAAATTAAATGAAAATACATCAACCAATTCACGGCTAGGAGAGTATAAATAAATATAAGTACTATGGTAAACTGTATAACCTTTGGGAAGTGGTGGCTTTACTGGTTTACCATTTATTTGATAACCATAATCTGCATTTAATTGTTTTACAACATTATTTAAAATTTCAAAATTATCAGCTCGCAGTCCTACAATTCTTTTCTCAAAATGTTTAGTATAAGCCGTGATATCCTCCAAAGTATCAGAAGTTGGGTCAATCCCAATCCAAATTGGTTGAAGCTGTTTTGCTATTTCTAAATTTTTTTTATCAAAATAATCCAAAGCACCACGAAAATCAATCATAGTTGTAGGGCAAACATCTGGGCAACCAGTATAACCAATTGCTATTAATAAATATTTATCTTGCCAAGTTTTTTCAGTAACTTTAGCTGTTGCCGAATTCAATTTAAAGGTTAAATTATCAGCAAAACAATTATTTAAACCAATCAAAAACATAAGTGAAACTAATATTATTTTTTTCATTTTTTTATACCTGTTTACAGAATTTGTGAAACTATTTTACAATTATACAATGAATAATATAATTAAAAATTTTAATCGTAGATATTTTTTTGATAATCAATTTTAAAAATAAATTATGTTATACTTGTATAAGTTTTTAAACTTCAAAAATAACTAAAGAGACCATATGAGAAAATTAATTACAATGATTGCAGCAATGATTTTTATGATTCTAACTGTTGCTTGGGGAATTTGGCGAAATGTAAATATGACCAAACAAAAAAGAGATGCACAAACTCTTGTTTCAAAAGCAAAAGAAACCAATAAATCAGATAAAAATATATACAATAGTAATAATAAAAACAACAAAAACAATAATTATAGAAAAGCTCTTGGAGTTTTATGGGGTAAAGTTTATCCAGCAAAAGGTAAAACTTTTTACTGCGGCTATGATTTTGATAATAGTAAAAAAAGTGCAAGAAATAATAATATAAATGCAGAACATATTTTCCCAGCAAGCTGGATGACCTATGATTTAAAATGCGGAACTAGAAAACAATGTCAGAAAAATAATGAACAATTTAGAATTATAGAATCTGATTTACACAATATTTACCCAGCAAATGTCCAAATAAATAAAGCACGAAGTAATTATAAATTTGCAAATATTAGCGGTGAAAAAAGAGAGTTTGGAAACTGTGATTTTGAAGTAAATAGAAAGTCAAGAATTGCAGAACCAAAAGATAGTATAAAAGGTGAAATTGCAAGAGCAATGCTTTATATGGAAAGCCAGTATAACTTAACAATTAAGAAAAAAACCAAGAATCTAATCATAAAATGGAACCGTCAAGACCCACCAAATAAAGAAGAGCTCAGAAGACAAAAAGCTATTTATAAAGCTCAAGGGCGTGAAAATAAATTCATTACTCAATACGACAAATTAAAATAATAAAAAATTAAAAAACTAAAATGAAAAATAACGACATACAACAAGCAAACCAACAAGCAAACCAACAAGCAAACCAACAAAAAAATCAAGAGGTTAAGAAAAAACTTTTAACAGACAAACAAGTTCAATATTTAGGCTACTTTGCCTCCTCACTTTTAGTTATTAGTTTTTTCTTTCCTGATATTAAGTTAACACTATTTTTAATTCTAAATACTATTGCTTGTTTGTTATTTGTTGTTTATGCATACTTATTAGGCAAAGTTTGGCCAATAATAATTCCTAATGTTTTTATCGCTTTATTAAACATTTATAAATTGATAAATTTATAAATGTTTGTTAGAAACAATCTCACCCACCACTTCAATATAAATCAAATAAAATACAGCAACTTTGTGGTTTCATTATTTTTATAGTTAATTATTACAGTCTGTTGGAGTTTAAAAGAACATAAGTTTTTAACTATGAATTTCAGTCTAATCAATGATTAAAATATCATAAATAAATCCATTTAAAAAAATGACTCAAATCAAGAAAGAAGCATAAAAATAACATATAATTAGTTAACTTTAATATAATTATAAATATGAAAAATATATACATTAAAAACCCAAACAAATTCAAATTTGCTATTTTATTTTGTGGGATTTTTGCAAGTGTTACATTTGCTGATAATTCCTTTGATATTGCAAATAACAATTATAGTTTAACTGGAAAACAAGTATTTGAGAAATATTGTTGGGGCTGTCATCATCAGAAATCAACGGCTTTTGGACCATCATTTTCTCAAATTGCAAACACAAGAACCAAATCACAAGCAAGTCTTCATATAGCAAATCCAGAGCTTAGTTATAAGCAGTTAGGTTATAAAAGGACTGCAATGCCTGCATTTGGAGCTGTAATAAAAACCAATGAATTAAACTTAATATTGGATTATATTTTTTCATTTAAAGAAACAAGCAAACAAACCACGGAAATAAAATAATGTTTAGATTATCAAACCTAATTAAATCAACACTTGAAGAAAAACCTCAGCGATCATTAGATGGCAGTATTATGATTTGGAATTTCACAAATCGTTGTAACCTATTTTGCAAACATTGTTATAGCAAAGCAGATCCTTACACCAAGGACACACTTAGCTTTGCAGAGATAGAAAGAACAATTGGCGAACTCAAAAAATCAAATATCAAATTCATTATTTTTAGTGGTGGTGAGCCATTATTGCGTAAAGATATTTTTGATATTGCGAAATGTGTAAAAGATGCAGGTTTAATGTCCTATCTTTCAACTAATGGTATGTATATTAATGAGAAAAATGTTCAGCAAATTATTGATACATTTAATTATATAGGCATAAGTATTGATGGAACAAAAGATATTCATGATAAATTTAGAGGACGAAAAGGCTCTTATGCAAAGGCAATTGCGGCAATCAAATTAATTCAAGAAAATGGTGGGAATGCAGGAATTAGATTTACAATAACTAAAGAAACTAAATCTAGTTTTTATGAAATGTTTGAACTTGCAGAAAGCTTAAATGTAAATAAATTATATATTTCACACTTAGTTTATTCTGGGCGTGGGCTTGATAATTTAAATATTGATATTACCAAACAAGAACGCCGAGAATATGTAGAATTCATAATTGACAAGGCTTTTGAGTATTATAAGAATGGAAGAAACATAGACCTTGTAACTGGAAATATGGAAATGGATGCTATTTTGTTATTAAAACGCTTTGAAAAAAACTACCCCGAATTCGTTGAAGCTCTAACTACTAAACTAAAATCTTGGGGTGGAAATAGTGCAGGTAAGAAATTGGGAAATATGGACTGGGCGGGAAATGTTAAACCTGACCCATTTTTCACAAAAAATATTGGCAATTATTTAGAAACACCATTTAGTCAAATTTGGCAGGCAAAAGATAATGATTTGCTTAATAAACTAAGACAAATGCCACGAAAATTAAATGGCAAATGTAGTAATTGTAAATATATTAATATATGTAATGGTGGAAGCCGAAGCCGAGCTTATGCTATTTATGGAGATTTATGGGGGCAAGATCCTTCTTGTTACCTTACAAAAGAGGAAATTTTATGAGTTTAAATAATGTAAGCAATATAAGTAAATTAGCTAATTCAATGAAGAAAATAAATAAAATAAATAAAATAAATAAAATAAATAAAATAAATAAAATAAAAAATAATGCTAAGGTTTTGATTGCTAGCTTAGGTTTTCTTAGCTTTTCTGCAATATCAACTGAAAAATATTTTGTTGTAGAAAGAGAAAGTTCATCTTTGGCAATTATTGAGAACCAACAAAAAACCACTAGTATAGAAAATTTACATGACATGAGCCATGCTGTTGTTAAATTTAGAGATAATGATGGTTATATTATTACAAGAGATGGTTTTATTATCAAAATAAATCCAATAACAAATAAAGTTATAACTGAATACAAAACAAGTAAAAGTGCAATTGGTTTTGTAATCGGCAAACATTTTGTTGCCGTTGCAAATTATGATGATAAAAGTGTGGATATTTTAAGTAGAGATTTAAAACCAATCAAAAAAATCAAAACTAATTCAAAAAATGTAGGTATTAAAATCTATAAAAACTACTTAATTTTCTCTCAAATGGACAATGATAAAATAACAGTCCTGAAAGATTTAAATAAAGGTGCTAAAGAGCCTGATTTTGAAATTTTCAAGGAGTTTGAAAAGGTTGGAGTTTTACCTTTTGACGCGATGATTAAAGATAATAATTATATAGTTGGATTTTTTAAATCTGATTTTTTTGGAACCGTTGATTTAGAAACTATGACTTACAAAAAGATTGAGATTTTCTTAGATAAAAGTAAAGAAATTGTTCTAAAAGTTCCACATTTTGGATTTTGGTCTATTGGTGGAGATAAAGTATTTGTTCCTGCCGTTGGTGATAGTAAAGTTTTGGTTTATAACTCTAATTTTGAATTTATTAAAAATATAAAAGTAAAAGGCTTACCTGTTTTTACTAGCCTTAGCCCTGATAAAAAATATTTAATTACAACTTTTAGTGGTGATAAATTTCCTTTTATACAAATTATAGATACAAAATCTCTAAAAGTTATCAAAGAGATTGAATTCTCTGGGAAAATCTTACATATTAGGTGGTCAAATGAGAAACCAGAACTATATGTTTCTGTTAACACTTCTAATAAGGTTTCTATAATAGATACAAAAACTTGGGAAACTAAAAAAGATATTTTAGAAGTGAAAAAACCATCTGGGATTTTTATTTTTAATCAAATAAAATAACCAATAATAAAAAATAATTTTATGAAAAAAGTATATTTAATCGGAGCAGGGCCTGGGGATATTGAGCTACTTACTTTAAAAGCAGTAAGGTATATAAAACAGGCAGATATAATAATTTATGATAGGTTGGCAAATCCTGAAATTTTAGAGTTTGCAAAACCAAATACTAAATTAGTTGATGTTGGTAAAACAAGTGGAAAACACCCAGTTCCACAAGATCAAATTAATCAAATAATATGTGACGCTACTAAAGAATTTGATAATATTGTTCGTTTAAAAGGTGGGGATCCTTTTGTTTTCGGGCGTGGTGGAGAAGAAGCTTTGTTTTTGGTGGAAAGAAATATAAAGTTTGAAATTGTCCCTGGAATTACTTCTGCAATTTCAGTTCCTGCATACGCTGGAATTCCTGTAACACAACGCGGAAAAGTTAGCTCTTTTCGTGTGATCACAGGACATGAAAGTCCCAACAAACCTAAATCACAAATTGATTGGGATTCATTCAAAACCAATGAAACTCTAGTTTTTCTAATGGGTTTTAGAAAGCTTCCGACTATCTCAGAGAACTTAATAAAAATAGGTAAACCAAAAGATTATCCAATTGCTGTAATTAGCAAAGGCACAACAAAAGATCAAAAAGTAGTTGTCGGAACGCTTGAGAATATTGTAGAAAAATCCAAAAACTTAGAAACCCCAGTTTTAATAATCGTCGGAGAAGTTGTTAATTTAAGACAGCAGTTAAAATGGTTTGACTAAAATATTAAACTAAATTATGTTAGTTATTTATAAATAAAACAGCAAATAAAATAACTAAATATGAATGATACAAAAATAATAACTCATGCTTTAGCGCTTGGGAATATGGATAATTTTATTTACATTATTGAGAATAAAATAACCAAAGAAGCCGTAATTATAGACCCAGCTTGGGAAGTTGATTTTATTTTGGATTATTTAAGCCAGCATAGTTTAGATCTAAAGGCAATTTTACTAACACACACTCATTATGATCATATTGATGGCGTTGATGGGCTGGTTAACGCTCTCTCTGATAATTTACCAGTTTATGTTAGTCATAAAGATGATAATATTAACGCCAAAAAATATAATAGAATTAATATAAATGATGATGCAGCAATAACAGTTGCAAATCTAAATATCAAAACCATTGCAACAGCAGGTCATACCAAGGAATGTGTTTGTTTTTTAGTTGATAATAATATTTTCACTGGTGATACGCTATTTGTAAATGGTTGTGAGCGTTGTAATTTCCCAAGTAGTAATATAAATGATTTTTTTGAGAGCATTCAAAAACTAAAAGCACTTCCTAATGAAACTAAAATTCACACAGGACATAATTATGGTAATACCAAAACATCAACAATTGGAGAACAAAAACTAACCAACCCTTTTATGATAATTGATGATAAGGACTTTTTTATAAAATTTAGAATGAAACTTCACGCCGATTATAGAACAATCCCCTTTCAAAATAGTAACAAAAAAGAAATGTTTGAAATCAAAAATAAAAAGATAAAAAAATATAAAGAACAAAATAATGGCAATAGACCACCATTAAATAAAAGTGATTATTAGGAGATAATATGGAATTATGGATGAGTGCAGAAGTTAATGAAGAAGTTAGTTTACCTTTAAGGTTAATCAGAAATGCAATAGAAGACCAAATTAACAAATATTTAAAAGAGATAAATTATACTAATGATAGATTGAAAAAATGATTAGAGTTAAAATAAAAAATACAAATACAAATATAAAATTTATTAATAAATTACTATTAAATAATAAAACAATAAATATATTTAAGATAAAGATAAATGTTAATGAAATTATCTTTAATACTAATGATATTAATTATTTAATTGATTTACTGGGTGATGAATTATGTAATTATGGCTTTAATCCTGGTTTCTAAATCGAAGTGCAACTAAATTTTATTTTCTGGTTTTAATTTGGAACTAGTTATTTTTATTTTTATTAACTAAGATAATAACATTATGAAAAAATACACACAATTAACCAGAACTGATATGACAAAAATTGAAACATTGCTTGAGGAGAATTATAATCCTTGTGAAATAGCGATAAAACTAGGCAAAAATAAGACTACAATATACCGCTGCATAAAAAATAATAAAAACGCAGAAACCTTTGTTGGTGAAGAGGCATGGGAGAAAGTTTCCAAGAGGAAATCTATTGCAAATAAGCATGTTAGGATATTACCTGATAGTATTTTAGAGAAATATATTTTGATAAAAATAGAGCAACATTGGTCGCCAGAACAAATTTCTGGAAAGTGGCGAGAGGAGGCGCAAGAATCGATTTGCCACGAGACTATTTATCAATTTGTTTATAAGTATCACCCAAAATTAGTTAAGATGTATTTCAGAAGAAAAGGTAAGAAATATCAACATAATAGAAAGGAAAAATATCAAATAAAAGATCGTAGAATGATTGATGAAAGACCGCAAAATATTGAGCTTAGAAAAGAAGTTGGACACTGGGAAGGAGACACAATTGTCGGTAAAAATCACCAAGGCGCGATAGTTACAAATGTTGAAAGAAAAAGTGGTAAATTAATTGCTTCCAAAGTGAAAAAATCAACTGCAAAAGCTATTTTAGAAGCTACAGTTAAAGATTTCAAAGACTTACCAAATGAGTTACGAATAAGCATGACATACGATAATGGCAAAGAGTTTTCTTTACACCAAGAGATTGAAAAACAAGTAAAAATGAATGTTTATTTTGCACACGCTTACTCACCTTGGGAAAGAGGAACTAATGAAAATACCAACGGTTTGCTCCGAGAATTTATCCCCAAAGGCACTGATTTTAATAATGTTTCTGATGAAGACCTTGCTTATTTTGTAGAACTTATTAATAATAGACCACGAAAACGACTAGGATTTAAAACCCCAAATGAAGTCTTTCAAGCTGAACTTGAAAAGTTGCACTTGTAGGTAGAATCTAGCAATTATGATAATTCACCAAATGACTATGGTTTTTTTTTAGAAAATTTAATTGATAAAGTTAATTAAATATTAAAAGGGGAATAAAAGGGAAAGATGGATTTATAGAATGGATAAAAGGTGGTAATCACATGACAATAAAACACAGACAGGAGAGTTAATTAATGAATGTAGATTTTGAAGCTAATATAAAAAATGAAGGGGGGATATTATAAAACAAATAAATATAAAAAATAAAGGAGTTAAAATGTCATTTAAAAATATTAAACTTTTTGTATTGGGACTTTTTTGTGGATTTTTAATTTTAATCTTTTTGGTATATTTTTTAAAATTTTCAGTTTTTAAAAATATAGTAGAGGGTTCATCTTTTTTTGGTGTAACTTCTTTTTCTAAAATTGTTGAAATAAAAAAAGATTTAACTGAGAGTTGGGGGGAACCAGACATGACATTGGGTGATGCATGTAATGTAGAATGTTTACAACAAAAATTAAAACCAGGACAAGTAGCCATATTAGGTTCAGAGGGGCATTCATCTGTTGTAACAGGTACATATACCGATCCTTACGTAGATGTATATGATGGTGATGTATGGATTTTACCTATAAAATAGAATAGAAGGAATAAAATGAAACAATTTATATTAATTATGAGTATTTTTATAAGTGCTATGAGTATAAATACTGCAAACAACGAGATATTCAATGAAAAGGATGAAGAAGATTTTAGTTACGACCTTAATATTTCTGTAGATAATATAGTTGTAGATGACCTATATTTTCTTTCAACTTATTACAAATATAAAAATCGTAGATCCATAGGACTAATATGGATGGGAAATAAACATATGCTTACTTTAAAACAGTATGAAAATAGCTTAAGTCAAATATTTAAAATATTTAAAAAAAAGTTTCCTAATCAAACATTAAAATCTGTGCGTAGCACAATATCACTCGTTGATTCAACATATAATACTCTTAATAATGATGCAAAAAAACACCTTCAAAATTAGAAAAGGATTAGCTCGGATGAAAGATAAAAAGCTAAAAAAGGTGGTAAGAGAGTCTTTTTCAAAAACAAAACAATTAGATATAACTTGTAGGTTAGCTTCTGAAATATTACATCAAAAGTGTCAGATAAAATCAGTTTTCATTGATCCCAATAGCTATTGCATCTGGTTTTCATGAAAAAAAATCTTGGATTGAACTCTCACAAGAAAAAAAGCCATTGAGTAGAAGAAGTCTTCTTAGTATTGATTTTGAGGAATAGGGAGTATTAAAAATTACCGAAACTTAATGGCTGTTGTTCTGCCCAAAATAGTTTAAGACCATAATGATAAAAAATAAAACCTAAAAGGTAAAAATCGTTTTGGATATACACATGAAATAAAAATAGGTAATTCAGACAATCGAATATTTGGAATAAAAGGGAAAGATGGATTTATAGAATGGATAAAAGGTGGTAATCACAAAACAATATAGCACAAATAGGAGAGTTAATTAATGAATGTAGATTTAAAAAAAGTAACACTTAGTGAAGAAGATATAAAAAAAATAGTTTCTATTGGTAAGTTTGAAACTATTAAGGCTTTAAAGGAGTTATATAAAATAGACCAGAAATCTTATAAAAGGTTATTTATAGAATGTGATATTAAAGACTTAACACTACAGCATATAGATATAATGCAATTCAATAGAGTTTCTCCACAGGTAAGAAGGGGATTTAGATTAGTAATAAACATTATTGATTTAGAATATGAAAAAAGTTACATCCTTATTCTAAAGTAGAATCTTTATTTGAACCCTGTAACATTAATTCAGTAATTACTTTTGATATGAATTTGGAATTTAAGCATATAAGTATAAGAAAAGTATAAAAAGAGGAGGATAATATGATATTTTTTGAGAAAGTAGATTTTTCTGATAAAGAGATATCTGATGGAGCAAAACTATTTTGGGAAGATGAGTTTTTTAATATTACAGAATTGCATAATTTAGATATGGATATGGATGATATAATTTATATTATATACTGTTACGGTAAAGACTATTTAAAAGATGCGACAGTTGAAATTTCAGAAGTATATTTAAGCTACAGGTTTGAAGAAAAATTAGAATCTTATCAAACAAATAGTGATTACTTTATTTGTTTTACTTATTATATTACCTCTGCTAATAAAGAAAGTTACTCAAACTTCAATGTTATGTTTAGAGGGAGAATGTATGATGAACCACCTTACTCAAACTTCCATATTATGTATAAAGAGAGAGAGCATGAACCTTACAATACATACACTGAAATTAATGAAAAATGGCACATGTTCTATTATGGAGAATCTAAAAAAACATTATTTTCCAGTGGAGATGAAACTTATGCTAGATTGGATTATTTGGGATAACAAAAGTATAAATTTTTATAAAAAAAATAAAAAAAATGAAAGAAAAGTTTAAAAAAAGAGACTAAAGCTGTTCTAACAATAGTAACTTTATTGTTTGCTGTGTTTTTAATATTTCTTGGAGTTGCTAGCTTTACTTTTGCTGTAAATAACTTAACTCAACAGTGGAAAGCTAAAGATTTATCATCTGAAGTTATTAAAGCTCAAGAGCAATCAATTCAAAATGATTTTAATATTTATTCTTTTTTAGGTTTTGATAGTAAAAAGATTTCTTATAAAAACAACATTTATTACTGTTAATAATTTAGGTGTTAATACTACAAATGAAGAGTATTTGATTAAAATAAATCCATATGAGAAATTGGGGGCTAAGGACAAAATAATACTTATACCAAAAGCAAATAATCTATATTACTATTTGTCTTTTATATTATTTAGTTTTTTTATAACGATATTAGGTTTTTTTCTTTGTTGGTAAACTCAAGAATAGTTCATTTGTAATTAAGAAGCTAATTTGTTTGAATACCTTAACTGATTCTGAGATTGCAAAAATAACAGCAGTAAAAATAGAAAAAGTAACTGTATTAAGAAAAATAATAGATAAAGATAATAAACCAATATTGAATACTTATAATATAGAATTAGCAAAAAAATTACTTCCTAACTTAGATGATGAAACAATATCTAAAAATTTAGACTTAGATATAAATATAGTAAAATCTTTAAGAGGTAAGGATTAAGATGCAAATTAAACATACATCAAAGTTAATTTGGGTTAATTTGAAATATTGCATATTTATATTTTTTATTTTGTTTATCTTAAGCTCTTTAGTTGGATATTCAAAGTTTAGTGCAAATTATATAGGGCAACAAAAGCATTTAAAGGAATTTCCTCCATTATAAAGGTGCTCGGTGGATTATTAATAGAAATAGCAGTGACTGGATTGTTGCTAATTATACAAAGGAGGTTGAAAAATGTTTAAACAAAGCAAAAAAATAGCTTTAAGTATTATGATTTTTGTAAGCTTTTCAAATTCAAATGATATTCTTGAGCTAAATAAAAATGGAATTTACTCTCATAAACTAAATAAAATCATATCATCTAAAATAAAATTTAATGAAGCTGTGTCTTATGGTAACTATATAAGAAATATAAAAAAAATCGGTTTGATTTTTGAGTACTCTTCAAATTCACAATATAAAAAAGAGTGCTACTCTCCAATTAAATATTTAAATGAACAATATTTGCTACAATATACAACTTGTTTTAGTTTTAATATTAACTATGAAACAAAGCCTTTTTGGGATGGTAGTTTTTTTGCTTTAAAGAAGCCTGTTGTATTGGCAGAATTAGATAAAAAGACATTAGGAAATATTATTTCAGGTAATATGAAAAAAGCACTTAAAGTAAGTACAGAAAAATATAATAAAACACTAACGAAAAGAATATTTTATAACTTGCCCGTGTATAATAGTAACTTTAGTAAAGTTGCCAATAGTGCTGTTTTTGAACTCAAATCAATGGATGATAATATCTATCTTAATAGCTTAGTAATTACTTCATTAAAAACCCTAGAAAAAACCCTAAAAGCAAAGAAAAACCTAAAAACCTACAATAAAGCATTCTTTAAAAATTTACTACATGAAAAACCTATACACAAAAACAACTTTACCACCTACAACAACATAGCCTACTACCTCCAAAAAGCAGGGGCAAACAAAGAGGCAATTTACTTGTTAGAAAAAATAATAACCAAATACCCAAAAAGAACCGTTGCTTATTATAATTTGGGTGATGCCTATTGGGCTTTGGGAGATAAAGCTAAAGCTAAAGAGGTTTATAAGATATACATAAAACAGATGAAGAAAAAAGGTAAACAAAAACAAATCCCTGAAATTATAAAAGATAGGGTTTAAACAAATAGATAGGTTTGATAAATTATTGTGAGGTAAATTAAATAGTCATGGATTATAATAGATATTTAGAAGAAATTAAGATAGATATAGACCATCAATTAATAAGAGTTCTTTTAGACGGTTCTAATGATATAGTTGATTTAAGACTGTTATTAAAAAAAATAAAAAACTCAAGTGAATTGGATAAAAGTATTTCTTTAATAGCTTATATTTTATCCTACAGAAACCCATCGCTAGAAGTAGTAACAATGCTATTAGAGAAAGGTGTAAATCCAAATAATTACTGGTTAAGTTACTCTGCCTTACTTTCAATAAAAGAAACTAAAGTTATTAATTTCTTAGATATTTTTGTCAAAAGTGGGGTGAATTTAAATTTAGTTGATGAAAATGGTTATACACTGTTAAGATTAGCTTGTATTTGGGAGGATATTAAGTTAATAAAGAAATTACTTTCTTTGGGTGCTAGTGCAATTATTCAAGATAATTATGGGCAAACTGCACTATCTTCTTTTTTTGCATATATTAATAATGAAAATTATGACAAACCTAAATATAAAATTACTAAGAAGCAATACACTATAATAAAACTACTTGATAACTGTGCAAGAAAAGAGATGGAAAAATTTAAATTAATAAACAAAAATCATCTTTCAGTTCAAGACTGGAGATGTAATTATAAAATAACAGATTAATTATAATGGTAAAGTTTCTGCAAAACATGATGAGTAATATAGATCGCTTGATAAAAAATAGATTTATTTATTTTCAGTAACAAAGTTGAGCCTTGCGTCTCTATCAAACTACTGTTTTATTTAGTTATAATATAATTTTTGCTCTGGCAAATCCTACAATCACTTTCTCTAGTGGGGAGATTAATACTAAAATTGTTTCAAAATTTGTAGAGCAAGCCAATCAACTATAGATTATAATACTGTAATATAAAAAGTTATTACACAAAAGACCGTTATGGAATATTTAAGGAGATAAAATAATGATTAAAGTATATGGATATTGGGATGAAGATGACATGGAAGGAATGGTATGAAGAATTTAGAAATATGGATAGTAGGAAATATTATATTAACAATGTTTTTTGTTTTTGCAGGAAGTATTTCTTATGTACCAAGTTACGTTTATGAACGTATTGGATTAAATAGAGATATATTATTATTATTACTATGGATAATTCCTATTTATGTTTCATATTATGTGACGATAAATACTAAAAATTATAATATTCTTTTTGGATTAAGTTTTATCCTTATGCTACCACTTCTTGGAGGATTGACACATTACATAAATACAAAATATATGGGAGGTGTAGATTTTACTGGGATTAGTGGAGCAGTTGTAATTATGAAATTATATGGTTTTATTGGAATTTTCACATCAAGTCTTGGTACTTTTATTGGAAATAGTAAAGTACACTTACAAGATAGTGGTACCAAAAACAAAAGGAGAAAGTTCACATGTCAAACCAAGAAAAATAACAGAAAGTATAAATAAATTAAAAAAACCTATAAAGTAAGTAAAAATGAATATAAAGATTATTATACTAATACTAGTAATAGCAAGTTCAATATATTATTTTATGCCTAAAAATATATATCTATCTCCTAAAGAATTTGAATATGAATATGAACAAAGTAAGATTTCTCATACGATGAAGTTTTATGGTGATATTTTTATCAAAGAAAAGTATATATATATACTAAAAAAAGAAATGACAATTTTTCATATATGGAAGAAAACAACTCTGTATACTGAAGTTGATAAAGTGAATAATGAAATAAAATTAGGACTTAAACACCATGAAACTTATACTCCTTCCGGGACTTGATGGCACAGGTGAATTATTTCAATGTTGTCCTGCCCGAAACTCAAACCACCCCAATCAAAGCCAAGCAAGACCGTAAAAGCTTTGGGCAGTTTGATATGCTAACACTTTTTTAAACCTAAAAAGTTTAAAGATGCCTAGCTATAATAAATCATATGAAAGGAGAAAGTTCACATGTCAAACCAAGAACAAAAACCCTAAAAGATTTAAATAAAGGTATAGTTAAAGGAGCTGGTTATACTAATTTATCTACCGCTGAATTTATTATAAAAAATGGATAAAGTAATAATTATGAATTTTATAAGTAATGATAAAGAGAATCTAGATGGTTCAATTTTTAGTAATGAAACAATTACTGAAAAAGAAGGCTATGAAGCATTGTTGTATGTGCTTAAAGTATATTTGAATCTTCCATATTATAATGACTTTACTGATATTATAACTGATGGTGGATATTTGAATGATTGTATACCATTAAATACTAACTGTTGGGAATATTGGTTAGAGGGGGTTGAAAAAGTAAAGAAAAAAGGTTCATTGCCAATAAAAATAAGTAGCGATAAAATAATAACAGAAAAAGAAGGCTACGAAGCAATGATTTATATGCTTGATACATACTGGATCAAGGGAAATAACTACTATTTTAAATTATATTGAAAATGATTTATCAGGTGATAACATTTTCTGGAAATATTGGTTAGAAGCTGTTGAAAAAGTAAAGAAAGTTCACCACCAATAATGGAGTTATTATAGTATAAAATCAATATGAGGATTACAACAAAGCAATACAATATAATAAAACTACTTGATAACTATGCAAGAAAAGAGATGGAAAAAAAGGCTTTATATCAATAGCAAAAAAGGAGCAAAAAAAGGAGTAGGAGTTATTTGTAGAAAAACTCCTTTAGCCATCCCATCATTTCTTTATGATTGGGGTAGTAGTTGGTTTTCTCATGCACTTAATGAACTAACTTGCCCTGTAAGTGAGGTTTGGGATTAATTAAAATAGAGGGTATTATATGGATAGTTTTAAGTTAGATTTTTGGGAAGGAGCAGTGCCAAAAATAATAAATGTAGATGGAGAAATAATTAAAGATTTAAAAAAAAATATATGTGCTAATTTTTTATTAAAAGAGACACTTTCAAAAACTGATATATTTACAAATATTCTTGAAAGGACTAAATACATTGATGATATAACCAATCTTGAAAAAAGGATTCTGTTTCTTATTAAGAAAATATCAGGGAATATAAAAAATAATAGTTACATATACTTAGATTGGGGAGGGCTTAGAAATATTAAAAAAGTTAAACTTATCGATTTTATTACAAATATACATAATTTTTGGTATCCATCTTCAGATGATATATGCATCTATGATTTTAATTGCAAGTGGATTTTAATATTGGATCATCATGGGGGAGTCAGTGTTTCTTTACCATAAAACTGAACCACTTCAAACCACAAAAAAAGCCCACCAAAGTGAGCTAAAATAATCCAATAAATTTTTATTAGATGTTATTTTAAAATGATATCAAGTTGTTTGCTCTGTTATACCAAATCCAACAGGGTTTCTTATTTCTCTCCATGTACTTGTTAGGTATTAATCAACTTGATATCCTGTAGCTTGTAATTCTCTTTTTAATTGTTCTTTCCAATCACCATTATTATCCATTGAAACATAAACTATGCCATCAATATCACTTGGTGTTTCAACTTCTCCTTTGACAAGTGCTGATACTCTATCTCTACCAAGTTTTGCAATAAAATAACCATGCTCAAAAACTACATTTTGTCTAGCCCTGAAAGCCCCAGTTAATAAACCTACTTTATTACCAACATCACAAGGAGTATATAATATAACTGCAAATCCAACATTTGAATAATGCTCAATTTTTTCAATAATTGTTAAACCTAAATTAGCTTGCGTATGAAGAATAATTGGTTGAAGATTTAAATCAGAAATAAAATTTGCCATGTCAAGTTTTGTAACATCATCATGTCCATGAACTATAAATACTTGTTGAGTATTATATTTTCCTTTATCAGCTTTAATTGGTTCAGGATTGCGAAAAATATCAGATTTATTTATTTGGTCTTGATTAATAAAAGCATGTTTGGTTAGTATTTCAAAAATTAGTTCATCTTTAATAGCCCAATGAGTTCTTGATAATTCCCAATCACCTAAATCAACATCATCTTTTATTCTTTTAATTGCTCCTATTGGAAGTTCTGGGAAATTTGAATCAAACTTAAACTTTATTAATACAGTTTTTTGTCTAACTCTTATATCAGTAATATATCCTATTTTAGATGTTGTTTGTTCATTTTCTATAACAAAAAGAGTTGGAAATGTTTTTAATTCTTCAATTGCTTTCTTATCTAAAAACTTATATCTTTCACTAATTTCATTAGCAGTATATTCAATTGCAACACGGCTTTTTTCAAGTTCATAAGAACTTTCTTCATCCCAACTTGTAGGATCTGCTGATATTAACAGGTTAAACATTTTTATTCCTTTTTTAAGTTTTTTGGACACCTTTTTTAAAGGTGCAAGTTTTCTATATTTTCTTTGGAACCCTTATTTGTAACTATAAGTTTTAAATTCTATCTTAATTTTATCATGATAGTAAACATAACGGTCGAAGCGAGAAATATGCGACTTTACCAGTTTAAGCTAAAACTTTTAAAATGCTATTTCGCAAGAAAAAGCCAAAATTATCGGCTAGGTTAGTATATTCCTCTACGGCTGTAATGTAAATAGGTAAAAAAATGGGGAGTTTTTTAAGAGCTCATTTAATAACAAAAAAAAGCCCACCGAAGTGAGCTTTTCTAAATAATTAATTGTAACTATTTAATCATCATATCTAATAATTACAATCTCATTGCAACTAATCAAGTAATGAAGGTTTTATAGTAAGTCTAACTTTACCTTGTCTATCAATTTCAAGTAATTTAACTTTAACTTTCTGACCTTCTTTTAGCTCATCGCTAGTGTTTTCAACTCTCTCATCTTTGATTTGAGAGATATGAACAAGCCCATCTTTTCCAGGCATAAATGTAACAAATGCACCAAAATCAACAACTCTAGCAACAACACCATCATAAATTTTACCAATTTCAGGTTCTGCTGTAATATCTTTAATCATATTAGTTGCGGCATCAGCAGCTTCTTTGCTAGTTGCTGCAATGGTTATAACACCATCATTACTAATATCAACAGTTGCTGATGTTTCTTCTGTAATTCTACGAATCATTTCACCACCTTTACCGATAACATCTTTAATCTTATTTGTATCAATTTTTAAAGTGCTATATCTTGGTGCATTTTGTGCAACATCATTTTTAGATTCAGCTAGAACTTTGCCCATTTCATCTAAAATATGAATTCTTGCAGTTTTTGCTTGTTCCAAAGCTATTTGCATAATTTCTTTAGTAATTCCTGATATTTTTATATCCATTTGAAGTGCAGTAATTCCGTCTTTACTTCCTGCAACTTTAAAATCCATATCTCCTAAGTGATCTTCATCTCCTAAAATATCAGTTAAAACTGAAAACTTATCTCCTTCTTTAATTAGTCCCATTGCAATCCCTGCAACTGGAGCTTTCAAAGGAACACCAGCTGACATCAAAGCAAGACTTGAGCCACAAACAGAAGCCATAGAGCTTGAGCCATTAGATTCAGTTATTTCTGAAACTATTCTAACAGTGTATGGGAAATCTTCCAATGAAGGCATTACAGCTTGCACGCCTCTTTTTGCTAGTTTACCATGACCGATTTCTCTTCTTTTTGGAGAACCAATCATTCCAGTCTCACCAACTGAGTATGGAGGAAAGTTATAATGGAAAAGGAAATGATCAGTATCTTCACCAGTTAATGAATCAATTCTTTGTGCGTCTCTTGCCGTTCCAAGTGTTGCAACAACTATTGCCTGAGTTTCTCCACGAGTGAAAAGAGCAGAACCATGAGTTAATGGCAAGTTATCTGTTTTAACAGAAATTGGACGAACTGTTGTTGTATCTCTTCCGTCTATTCTTGGGTTTCCAGCGATAACACGACTACGCACTATTTCTTTTTCTAAATCATGAACATACTCAGAAACATCAGAAGCTTCAAAACCACCCTCAGAACCTTCAACAACTAAGCTATCAATAGCTTTGTTTTTTATTTCTTTTATTAAGTCTTGTCTTTTTAACTTATCAGAAATTTGATAAGCTTCAGTCAAACCATCAAAACAAAGCTCTTTTACTTTTGAAACTAATTCTGCATTTTTAACAGGAGCTTCAAAATCCCATTTTACAACGCCAGCTTCTTGACATAATTCATTGATTGCAGTTATAACTACTTGTAGTTGCTCATGTCCAAACATAACAGCTCCAAGCATAATTTCTTCAGATAAGATATTTGCTTCAGATTCAACCATTAAAACGGCATCAGAAGTTCCAGCAACAACTAAATCTAAATCAGAATTCTCTAAGTCTTTTGAAGAAGGATTTAATAAATACTCTCCATTTTTATAACCAACTCTAGCGGCACCAATAGGTCCATCAAAAGGAGCTCCAGATAAACAAAGAGCAGCTGATGAGCCAATTAAAGCAACGATATCTGTGCTTACTTCAGGGTTTATTGAAACAACTGTTGCAACAATTTGCACTTCATTTACAAAACCTTCAGGGAATAGTGGTCTGATTGGTCTATCAATTAATCTTGCGATTAGAGTTTCACTTTCAGAAGGTCTAGCTTCTCTACGAAAAAAGCTTCCAGGTATTTTCCCAGCCGCATACATTTTTTCTTGATAGTTTACTGTTAATGGGAAGAAATCGCGTCCAGGCATAGCTTCTTTCTTAGCAACAGCCGTTACCAAAAGAGTAGTTCCTTCTACATCAATCATAACAGCACCACTTGCTTGTCTAGCTACTTCTCCTGTTTCTATTTTTACTGTTTTTCCAGCAAATGAGAATGTTTTTGTAATTTTATTCATTATATATTTTCCTTTGTTTGTGAGGCGTTGCACTAAAATAAAGTCTCTATATTGTTTTAATTAGTGTTTGATAAAGAGCTTATTTTAATGCAAAAACCCCTCGTTTATAAAATAAAATACCCAAACAATTGAATAATTATTTGGGTATTTATTGTCTTTCTTTTTAGGTGCTTATTTTCTAAGACCTAATTTTTGGATAAGATTTCTATACTTATCTAAATCTCTTTTTTTGATATAATCAAGATGTTTGCGTCTTGAGTTTACCATTGTAATTAGTCCACGACGAGAGTGGTGGTCTTTTTTGTGAGTGTCAAAGTGGCTTTGCAAGTCTTTGATACGGAAAGTAAGTAATGCAACTTGCACTTCTGAAGAACCTGTATCTTGTTCATTTTTACCAAATTCCTTAACAATCTCTGCTTTTTTTTCTGATGTAATCATAGTTTTTAACCTTATATAAATTATTTAAATATTAAAAAAGTTTGCGTGTAAGTTATTAAAATAAATAACTAACTCAAATTAAGCCGATAATTCTAACACTTTAGCGACTTAATACAAACCTTTATTAATTAAAACTAAGTCTATTTGTTTTTTATTACTTTTTAGACCAATCAGCATCACGCAAATGTCCAGAGCCTGAAAGAACCATTTCATTACTTCCATCAATATTAGCTATTTTCAAAACCTGCTTATTACCTTTAACTGTTGAAAAAACAATCATTTGACCATTAGGAGAAAACCTTGGAGTTTCATCTAAAAAGCCATTTGTTATAGTTTTAGATTTACCATTTTTTAAATTTAAAATTTTAATAACATACTGTGAGCCTTTTCGTGCAGCCATTGCCACTTTATTATACTTAGAAACATTTGCTCCAGCACTATAACTTCCTTTGGTTAGTCTTGCTACTGCTCCAGAACTTAAGTTAATTCTATAAAGTTGAGGTTTGCCACCTCGGTTTGAAGTGAAGTATAGACTTTGACCATTTGATGAAAATGAAGGCTCAGCATCAATTGCTTTATTATTTGTTACTCTTGTTAGTTTTCCGTTTGAAAGGTTTTTAATATATATTTCTGGATTACCATTTATACTTAAAACCATTGCAATTTTTCTTCCATCAGGAGACCAAGAAGGTGAAGAGTTAAGACCTTTTTGCTTAGAAACCAAAGCTCTTCTTCCTGTTTTTATATTTTGAGTTACAATCTGAGCTTGCTTACCTTCAAATGTTACATAAGCAATTTTTGTCCCATTTGGTGAAAATCTTGGCGACATCAAAGGAGCCTTACTTTTGATTAATGTAACCGCACCTCTGCCATAAACATCAGAAAGCATTACACTGTATCGTTTTGAGCGACCTGTTCCTGACTCATAAACATAAACTAGTCGCTTAGAGAAGCTGCCTTTAATTCCTGTTAAATCTTTTAGTATTAAATCACTTACTTCGTGAGATGCTTTTTTCAAACCATTACTTTTTGCAACAATTTTGTGAGTTGCCACTTCTTGTTTTTGAAAAACATCAATAACACTAAAATTAAGAACACTTTTACCATTAAACACTTGTTTTTTACCTATAACTAAATATGCAATACCAAGTTTTTGAATTTTATCAAAATCAACCTGTGAAATGCTAGCAGGTTTAGAGCCTACTTTATTAGGAGAAACTGGTGAAAACACTCCACTTTGTTTTAAATCTTTAGCAACCAAAAAATCAATTTTTGTAGATCCTTTGTTCCCTTGAAATGGAATTATAACTATGGGTTTTGCAGCAACTTTTCCTGAGTTGGCTTCCAAAGTCAAAGTTTCTGCTTGAGACAAGTTTGCAAAACAAGCTATAAAGCCAGTTGCTAAAATTATACTTTTTAAAAATTTGTTTGTTTTCATATTAATCCTCTAAATAATTATTTTAATTTTATACTAATTTTTGTATTGCGTTCGTATTGCGTTTATATATGTTTTACATATTTATTTTACATCTTTTAATACATTATTACTGCGGTTTAAATCTATAATCAAAAGTTGTTAGCTCTTTTGCCCAAACTGCATTCTTTGGAAATGGCAATGGTGAAGACCGTCTAACGGCTTCAATTGCTGAATTATCAAATATTTTATTACCACTACTTTTTTTTACTTTTACTGACTTAACAACACCTTTGGTTGATGACTTTATTTGCAAAAGAGTGCTTAAACCTCTAGGTGTTTTCGCAGGGATAACCCAATTATTATTTACCTTTTGCTGAGTTTGTTTTATAAAAGTGTTAATAGCTTTGCTTCGTTTTTTTTTATTATTGGCTTCTTCTAACTCTTGCCCAATACTATCTAATAAATCTTTATTTTCTTTAGCTTTTCTTGCCTCTTCTGCTTTTTTTGCTGCTGCTTTTTTTTTAGCTAAAGCTTTTTTTTCAGCTTCTACCTTTGCTTTTTTCTCATCTAGTTTTTTTTTAGCTTCTAATTTCTTTTTTTCTTCAAGTTTTTTTTTCGCCAGTTCATCTTTTTTTAACTTATCTTGTTTTTGTTTTTCAGCAAGGGCTTTTTTATCTTGCTCAACTTTCTTCTTTTCAGCATCTAGTTTTTGCTGTTTCAATTTTAATAATTCTTTTTGTTGTGTGAGTTGTTTTTGTTTTTGCTTTTCTGCTATTTGTTGCTTTCTCTTGTCTTCCTGTGCTTTTTTAACCCTTTGTTTTTCCTTTTTTATTTGTGCTAAGCGTTGTTTTTCCAAAGCTATTTTCTTTTCTTTTAAAATACGCTTTTGGTTTGCAATAGCATCTTTTTCGTCTTGTTTTTTTTGTTTTATATTATCTATTATTTGCTGAACTTCTTGCGAACTTACTGTTTCCGCTTTGATAATCTCTTTAACTTCAACTTTTTTGCTTTCAATAATTATTTTAGGCTCTTCTTTTTTAGTGCCAAAATAAATTCCAGCAAAAATAGTAGATACAATAATTGCTGCGGAAAAAATAATTGCAAAAATATTTTCAAATATTATTTCTTTTCTCATAATTTAATAATTAAATGTTGATTTATTGCTCTTCAACTGCGGTAATTAACCCAACAGTTTTTAACCCTGATGATTTTAATATATCCATAGCTTCCATAACAGCCCCATAATTAACAGTTTTATCACCACGAATATAAACCTTTAAACTTGGGTCTTGTTCAAATGATATTTTTGCAAACTGTGCTACTTTTCCTTTTGCAATAGGGATATTGCCATTTAATTGCTCAATAAAATAACTTCCTGCAGAATCCACATTAATTATAAGAGGTAGCTTTTCACCGTCATCAGAATTAACCTCTTGGCTGTTGTTTGAACTCGGTAAATCTATCTCAATAGACTGATTTATAAGTGGCGCACTAATCATAAAGATAACTAATAGAACCAACATAACATCTATATATGGCACCACATTCATCTCTGACTTTGCTCTTTGTCGTTTATTTTTTTTTCTCATAAGTTTTAAATTATAATCGTTTTAGTGAAAAAACACTTATTAATTTTGCTTCATTAGTGTTAAAATTTCTATCGGAAAAAGTAATAAGTAAAATATAACATAGTTATAAAGGAATTTTATATGTATAAAATAAAAAAAGGCTTAGATTTACCTATTTTAGGTGAAGCTAAAGGCTTAATAGAAGAAATATCTGTTAGCCAAGTTGGGGTTTTAGGTCCTGATTATAATGGTATGAAACCAACAATGCTAGTTAAAGAAGGAGATAGCGTTCAAAAAGGTCAAAAACTTTTTGAAGACAAGAAAAACCCTGGGGTTTTCTTTTGTGCGCCTGCTTCTGGCATAATTGATGCTGTTAATCGTGGTGAAAAAAGGAAACTTTTATCAGTTGTTATTAATATAGATAACAATATTGAAACCCTTAAATTCAAAAAATATCTAACTGGTGAAATTGAAAATATTTCAAAAGATGATGTTGCTTCTAATTTAATAGAAAGTGGAATGTGGTCTGCATTAAGAACTAGACCATATAGCAAAATCCCACAAGTTGGAACAACGCCAAACTCTATATTCATTACTGCAATTGATACAAACCCTTTGGCAATTAACCCTGAGTTAGTTATCACTGAAAGAAATGATGACTTTCAAGCTGGCCTGGCTGTTTTAAGCAGATTAACTGAAGGAAAAACATATCTTTGCAAAGAAGCTGGTAGTAAAGTAACATCAATAAGTAGTAATGTTGAAGATGTTGAGTTTTCTGGAAAACACCCTGCTGGATTAGTTGGAACACACATTCATAAATTAGATCCTGTAAATGGTTCTAAAACAGTTTGGCATATTAATTACCAAGATGTAATTGCAGTTGGTTCTTTGTTTTTAAATGGAGAACTGGATAACTCACGAGTTTTATCAATTGCTGGTCCAGCCGCTACTAACCCACGATTTGTAAAAACAATTCTTGGCGCTAGTATTGCGGACTTAGTTTTAGATCAAATTCCACAAGACATAGATGTTAGAGTTGTTAATGGCTCTGTTTTATCAGGTGCTAGAGTTGGTGCAGGAACTGAATATTTAGCAAGGTATGCTTTGCAAATATCAATCTTAGAAGAAGGCGATAAAAAAGAATTTATGGGCTGGATGGGACCTGGATTTAATAAGTTCACAATGACAAAAACATATATTGGCAGCTGGTTTCCAAAGAAATTCAAATTTACAACTTCAACTGGTGGCTCTCCAAGGTCTATTGTTCCAATAGATGTTTATGAAAAGGTAATGCCTTTGGATATTCTGCCTGTTCTTTTACTTAAATCAATAATTATGAAAGATACTGATGAAGCACAAAGATTAGGAGTTTTAGAATTAGATGAAGAAGATTTAGCTCTTTGCACATTTGTTTGTCCGTCAAAATATGAATATGGTGCAATTCTTAGAGAAAATCTTGAGCAAATAGAAAGGGATGGTTAATTATGAGTGAAAATAAAAATACACAAAATACAGAAGGTAAAAAGGTTTCTGCTAAATCTCAGAGAAAGTTAAATATCTTTGAGAAAATGGAACCTAACTTTGTAGGTGATGGTAAGTATAAGAAACTTTATCCATTATACGAAGCTCTAGCAACGCTATTTTTTACACCAGGTTATGTTGCACAACGACCAGCACATGTTCGTGATGCTGTTGATTTAAAACGAATTATGATTTTCGTTTTATTAGCATTAGGTCCTGCAATATTAGTAGGTTCTTATAATATTGGTTTGCAAATAAATGGTGCGACAGGAAGCTTATTTGATAATTTCTCATTAGGTTTTTTCAAACACTTCTTACCTTTATATTTGGTTGTTTTTGCGGTTGGAACTTTTTGGGAAGTTTTGTTTGCAACATTTAGAAAACACGAAATTAATGAAGGTTTATTTGTAACTTCAATTTTATTTCCATTAATATTACCGCCAACAATTCCACTATGGCAAGCAGCTCTTGGAATTTCTTTTGGTATTGTTATTGCTAAAGAAGTTTTTGGTGGAACTGGGCGAAATTTTGTGAATCCAGCTCTTGCAGGAAGAGCATTTTTATATTTTGCATATCCAGCACGCATGTCAGGTGATGGAGTTTGGGTTTCTGATGCAGTAACTAAAGCCACTCCTTTAAGCAGTTTTCAAAAAGGTGGATTAGAAGGATTAGATGTTACTTGGAATGATGCATTCTTTGGTTTTATACCAGGTTCAATTGGTGAAACTTCAACTTTAGCAATAACTTTAGGTGGTGTTTTCTTAATATTTATGGGAATTGTTTCTTGGAGAATAGTTTTAGGAGTTCTTGCTGGAATGGTTGCAACCTCTTTGTTATTTAATGCTATTGGCTCTGATACAAATAAAATGTTTGCAATGGGACCAGAGTGGCATTTAGTTTTGGGTGGATTTGCTTTAGGAATGTTCTTTATGGCAACCGACCCTGTAACCTCTTCTGTTACCAATCGAGGTCGGTGGATATTTGGTATCCTTGTGGGCGTTATGACTGTTTTGATTAGAGTTGTAAATCCTGCTTATCCAGAGGGAATAATGTTAGCTATATTATTTGTTAATCTATTCGCACCGCTTATTGATTACTTCGTAAGCAAAGCAAATATCAAGCGTAGAGAGGCTCGTTATGCAAAAAAATAAAGAATCAGCAAGTTATATTTTAATCGTATCATTAACTTTAAGTCTATTTTGTGCAATTTTGGTTTCAGTGGCTGCCGTTAAGTTAAAGCCTTTGCAAGATAAAAATGCAGCAAAAGAAAAGATGGTTAATATTTTAAAGGCTGCGGATGTCTATGATGAAAATAAAGATATTAATAAGTTATTTGACGACAATATTGTTGCTAAAGTGATTGATTTAAAAACTGGAACAATTGATGAAACAATTGATGCTAAAACTTTTAATGAAAAGAAAGAAACTAAAAACCCAGCAACAAGCATTGCTTTAGACAAAAAGAAAGACTTAGCAGGAATTAAAAGACTTGCTAACAAAGCTGTTGTTTACTTGAAAAAAACAGGTGATAAAACAGATAAAATAATATTACCAATTCGCGGTTATGGTCTTTGGGGAACAATGTATGGGTTCTTAGCAATGGATTCTGATGGAAAAACAATAAAAGGAATAACTTTTTATGACCATAAAGAAACACCAGGATTAGGCGGAGAAATAGTTAATCCAAATTGGCAAAAGTCTTTTTTAAATAAAGTTGTTTACAGTAAAGATAATATTCCTGTAATTGATTTGGTTAAAAATATCAATACTAATGCGGAAATAGCAAGCCACCAAGCAGATTCTTTGGCAGGTGCGACTTTAACAAGTAATGGTGTTGAAAATACTATTAATTTTTGGTTAAGTAAAGATGGTTATAAACCATTTTTAAATAATTTTAATAAATAAACGGGGAGGATAATATGTCTGATAAACCAAATTTAAAGAAAATACTATTTGACCCAATTCTGGTTAATAACCCGATTGCGTTACAAATGCTTGGGATCTGTTCAGCTCTTGCTGTAACTGGTAATATGAAAACAGCTGCGTTAATGTCTATTGCATTAACAATTGTAGTTGCGTTTTCTAATTTATTTATTTCACTTATAAGAAATTTTATACCAAATAGTATTCGTATAATTGTTCAAATGGTAATAATAGCTTCGTTAGTTATTATTGTTGATCAAGTTTTAAGAGCTTTTTTCCCAGGAGTTGCGAAAGAACTTTCAGTTTTTGTTGGCTTGATTATTACAAACTGTATTGTAATGGGAAGAGCTGAAGCAGTTGCAATGAATACTCCACCTCTAGCTTCGTTTGCTGATGGAATTGGAAATGGACTAGGTTATACAGCTTTATTACTTATCTTAGGAACAATTCGTGAAATTTTGGGTTCTGGAACTTGGTTTGGAATGACTGTTTTTCAAACTGTTAAAGATGGTGGTTGGTATCAACCAAATGGTTTGATGTTATTACCTCCTTCAGCTTTCTTTTTGATTGGACTTCTTATTTGGGGCTTGAGAATGTATAAAAAAGATCAAATTGAAGCACCAGATTTTGTAGAGGCGAAGGCAGCAAAACCTCTTTATAATCCACATGGACACTAAAAAATACTAGGGAGATAAAAATATGTTACAAGATTATTTAAGTTTATTTGTAAAATCTATATTCATTGAGAATATGGCTCTGGCATTCTTTTTGGGAATGTGTACATTTGTTGCCGTTTCTAAAAAAGTAGAAACAGCTATTGGTTTAGGAATTGCAGTTATTGTTGTTCAATCAATAACAATCCCTGTAAATAACTTACTATATACATTTTTCCTAAAAGAAGATGCGTTCTTATGGACAAAACTAGGAATGGAAAATGTAAATGTAGGTTTCTTAGGACTTGTTGTTTATATTGGAGTTATTGCTGCGATGGTTCAAATGCTGGAAATGTTTTTAGATAAATATATGCCTGCACTTTATAACTCATTAGGAATTTTTCTACCACTTATCACAGTAAACTGTGCAATTTTAGGTGGATCTTTATTTATGGTTGAAAGAGACTATAACTTTGGTCAGTCAATCGTTTATGGAATTGGTTCTGGAACTGGTTGGGCATTAGCTATTGTTGCTATTGCAGGAATTCGTGAGAAATTAAAATATTCAGATGTTCCAGCAGGATTAAGAGGCATAGGAATTACATTTATTATTACAGGTTTGATGGCACTTGGATTTATGTCATTTTCTGGAATTTCATTATAATAAAAAAGAGAACGGAGAAAATATTATGAATATTATTATAGGAGTAGTTGCCTTTACAGTTATTGTTCTTCTTTTAGCATCAATTATTATTATTGCTAGAAAAAAACTTGTAAACACAGGAAATATAACAATAAATATCAATGATGAAAAAGATATTTCAGTTCCAGCTGGTGGCAAGCTATTAGGTGTTTTGGCTGAAAAAGATTTATTCATCCCATCTGCTTGTGGTGGTGGTGGAACTTGTGGTCAGTGTAAAGTTAAAGTTCTTGAAGGTGGTGGAGATTTACTTCCAACAGAAGAAGGACATATAACTAAAAAAGAAGCTGCCACTGGAGAACGACTTTCTTGTCAAGTTGCTGTCAAACAAGATATGAAAATAGAACTTGAAGATGAAATATTTGGTGTGAAAAAATGGGAGTGTGAAGTTATTTCAAATGACTATAAAGCAACATTCATCAGAGAATTAAAACTAAAAATACCTGATGGAGAAGTTGTTCCATTTAGAGCAGGTGGTTATATTCAAATAGAATGTGGAGCTTATGATATTCCATACTCTAACTTTAGAGAAGCAATTCCAGAACAGTTTGTTGGAGATTGGGAGCATTTCAAAATGTTTGAGCATCACGGTGTAAATAAAGATGAGGTCGTTCGTGCATATTCAATGGCAAATTACCCTTTGGAAGAAGGAATTATTATGCTTAATGTTCGTATTGCCCCTCCTCCGCATAATGTTCCAGGTGCTGCTCCTGGGTTAATGTCAACTTACATTTGGGATTTGAAAGCTGGAGATAAAGTTACAATTTCAGGACCGTTTGGTGAGTTCTTTGCTAAAGAAACTGAAAGCGAAATGGTATTTATTGGTGGTGGTGCAGGAATGGCACCAATGAGATCACATATTTTTGATCAACTAAAACGCCTTAAAACTAATAGAAAAGTATCTTTTTGGTATGGTGCAAGATCTAAAAAAGAAATGTTTTATGTTGAAGATTATGATAGTTTGGCAGCTGAATTCCCTAATTTTGAATGGCATGTTGCTCTTTCAGACCCACAGCCTGAAGATAATTGGGAAGGTTATACTGGATTTATTCATAATGTTGTTTATGAAAATTTACTTAAAAATCACGAAGCACCAGAAGATTGTGAGTTCTATATGTGTGGACCTCCAATTATGAATTCATCTGTAATTACAATGCTTAAGGATTTAGGTGTTGAAGATGAAAATATATTATTAGATGATTTTGGTTAGTTTCATAATCAATTAAATAACTTAATCAAAAATGATTAACTAAAAAGGGGATTTTGCCCCTTTTTTTATAAGTCTCTGTATTTAATCATATAGTTTTAAATATTTGAAAATTAGAGGTTTTGCAATAATACTGTAGGCAAATTCTTAGAAATATACCTAAAAAAATAATGGAAAATAAATGAAAAAACAAACCGTACAAATCATTAATCTATCAACAAATGAAAGTTTCAACTGTGATTTAAGTTTTATTGTTGATGATACTTATAAGCTCCTTCTTTCTTGTAATAATGATGATTTAAGTGCAGAAGCTAGTGATTTCTTTGAAGCATTGCAAAAGCTTAGAAAGCAGTTAAATAAAAAAAATATAGATATTTTGGTAAATGGAAGTAGAAAAAATATTATATGCTCACCTATGATGCGAGATATGGGCGGAGGAGGAAGTGTCTATACTATAAGACCTAGAGTAACAGCACGTCTAAAAGATATTGTTCATACATTTGACCCAATTGAAAAAGAAGACTTGGCAACATTAGAGGAACAAAATATATTTCAAACAAAGTGGAGAGGATCACTAAAGCCAACCCAAGGTGAAAAAGATGAAGCCAAAAAATACCTAAATGGATGGGTATATAGGATAGAAGGGATATTTTCAGATGAAGACGCCATACCACCTGAAGCTATTATCGGTGCATGGGAAGTAGATGATAAAGGAAACCTAACAGGAACATGGAAAGGTAATAAAAACTTTATTCCTATGGATGAAAGAGACTAGGGAAAGATTTTTTAGGAGTCTAAAGTCTGAAAGATTAAATTATTTAAGTTTTAAAAACCATCAAGAAGTTACTGAAGAAGTAGATAGTTATATATATTTTTATAATTATAAGAGGTTAAATTCCGCAATAAATTACATGACACCAAATGAAAAATTTAATAGAATGATAAATGTCGCTTAAAAAGTGTTCCATAAAATTAGACCATTACATAATGCAAACCTAACTAATGCAAACCTAACTAATGCAAACCTAACTAATACAAACCTAACTAATACAAACCTAACTAATACAAACCTAACTAATAGCATTACTTAGGAAAGCTGGTCTTGTTACAAAAAAAGGAAAAGTAAAATGAAAAAGTATGAAAAAATAAAGAAAATAGATAAACAAGAATTTTTAGTGCGACAATATTCTGTTAGTATTGAAAATCTAACTTTATTATTATACGGTATTTCAGAGGTTGAAGACTGGAAGTGGGTTCAAGATATATATTGCAAATATTTAAACCATGATGATAAAATGGTAGTTATTGCATCAATAAAAGGTCTTTCAGAAATTGCTAGAATTAATAAAAAGTTAGATAAAAAAAGGTGCTTGCTACCTTAAGCAAATAACAAAAGAAAAGCCAAATTTGAAAGAAGTTATAGATGGTGCGATAGATGATATAAAATTATTCACTTCAATATGAGCTTAAATAAAGACACTATGATTACTGATGACCCTGAAATATCTGCATTTGATATGTAAAAAAGGTAATAAGACAAAATAGTTTTGCTACTAAAGAGTTAAAAGCTTATGAATTTATGAGTAATGGTCGTTATTTTTACAATATAATACTCCTTTTGGCAGAGTATTCATGAGTGTGTAGAAGATAACCTACCCAATTATACACTATGGCAATTTGTTCAATTTTTTTTAAAAGATACAAGAAAAATCGTTATAAAGATATTTCAAAAGAGTATATAAAAGAGGGAGTATGAGCAATGGTAACTAAATTTAAAAATTTAACTATATTTTATGATAATGGAGAAATTGATATATGGTATATAGAAGAGTTTGAAAGACAAGTAGGTGTCTGTCTACCTATTTTGTATAAAGAACTGATGCTAAAACATAATGGGGTAAGATTTAAGGAAGATAATTTTAACTTTATGTCTAAAGATGGTGATGAAGATAATCGAGAATTTTTATTTTCATCTTTTGGAGAAAAAGAAGAGGTAGGTGAACATATGGGATACACTCAATATGTTGCAGACCCTATATACTACGGTGTCCCTGGCTTGGTCTCTTTTGCATCAACAGCAGAGGGGGATACCATGTGTTTTGATTACAGAGAAGACGCTAAGACTTGTGAACCAAAAATCATCTTGCTTATTCATGATGCGTATGAAAATACTAATGGAGTTGATCATATGAAGATAGAATATATTGCTAATACATTTGATGATTTTTTAGATATGCTTTATGAATACAAAGATGAAGATGATTACTAATAAATAAAATACAACCAATATCAAAAACAATCTTAATCTATTTAACAATATTTATAAAATAAACCTCCAAAAGGAATATTGACTTAACAATATACCCAAGGAGGTTTTATGGAAACTTTAGTATTTATTTAGGTTTGAGTTTAATGTTCACCGTTGTGTGTACCCTTTTTCCAATTTTTTTCCATTCTTTTTTTATATTTCTTAAATAATTTTTGGGCTTTTTCTCTTTGCTCTGATGTTAACAATTCCCAAGCTTGGTGCCTTTTATTTATAGACTCAATTGTTTTGGCTTTAACTTTTGATGCTTTTTCTTCAGCTAATTTTTCAACAGCTTTTGCATCTAAGTTTTCTGCTTGAATTAATTTTTGCATTTTTTCCATATATATTTTGCGTTCTTCAAAATGTGCTTTTCTATGCTCTTTATTGCCTTCAAATATTTGCTTAATTTGTTGCTCTTGCATTTCTGTTAAGCCTAATTTTTTGTATATCTTCATTGGTCCAAATCCACCTGCTGTTGCTGCAAATGTTGAAACTAAAAGTGTTGAAACTAAAGCTACTTTTTTAAATTTATTCATTTTTTCCTCTTTATTAGTTTTTAAAATTAATGTCTTTTGACACAACTAATAATACTTAGTTTTGCATTTTATAAAAGTAACGAAAGGTAACAAAGTGTAACAATATTTTTTAAATTTGTTTTTTTAAACTAAAATAGAGCTATGAAAAAAATATTAATAACCGATGATGATATAGAGTTTACAAAATTACTAAGTGAGTATTTAAGCTCACATAATTTAAATGTAACTATTGCAAATGATGGTGCGCAAGGGCTAAGCTTAGCAAATTCTGGAGATTTTGAGCTTTTAGTTTTAGATATTATGATGCCAAAGCTTGATGGTTTAGAGGTTTTACGAAGATTAAAACCTGGTTTCTAAACCGAAGTGCAACTAAATTTTATTTTTAGGTTTTAATTTGGAACTAGTTATTTTTAGGTTTTAATTTGGAACTAGTTATTTTTATTTTTATTAACTAAGATAATAACATTATGAAAAAATACACACAATTAACCAGAACTGATATGACAAAAATTGAAACATTGCTTGAGGAGAATTATAATCCTTGTGAAATAGCGATAAAACTAGGCAAAAATAAGACTACAATATACCGCTGCATAAAAAATAATAAAAACGCAGAAACCTTTGTTGGTGAAGAGGCATGGGAGAAAGTTTCCAAGAGGAAATCTATTGCAAATAAGCATGTTAGGATATTACCTGATAGTATTTTAGAGAAATATATTTTGATAAAAATAGAGCAACATTGGTCGCCAGAACAAATTTCTGGAAAGTGGCGAGAGGAGGCGCAAGAATCGATTTGCCACGAGACTATTTATCAATTTGTTTATAAGTATCACCCAAAATTAGTTAAGATGTATTTTAGAAGAAAAGGTAAGAAATATCAACATGATAGAAAAGAAAAATATCAAATAAAAGATCGTAGAATGATTGATGAAAGACCGCAAAATATTGAGCTTAGAGAAGAAGTTGGACATTGGGAAGGAGACACAATTGTCGGTAAAAATCACCAAGGCGCGATAGTTACAAATGTTGAAAGAAAAAGTGGTAAATTAATAGCTTCCAAAGTGAAAAAATCAACCGCAAAAGCTATTTTAGAAGCTACAGTTAAAGATTTCAAGGACTTACCAAATGAGTTACGAATAAGCATGACATACGATAATGGCAAAGAGTTTTCTTTACACCAAGAGATTGAAAAACAAGTAAAAATGAATGTTTATTTTGCACACGCTTACTCACCTTGGGAAAGAGGAACTAATGAAAATACCAACGGTTTGCTCCGAGAATTTATCCCCAAAGGCACTGATTTTAATAATGTTTCTGATGAAGACCTTGCTTATTTTGTAGAACTTATTAATAATAGACCACGAAAACGACTAGGATTTAAAACCCCAAATGAAGTCTTTCAAGCTGAACTTGAAAAGTTGCACTTGTAGGTAGAATCTAGCAAACAATAATAAAAGAGGAATAAAAATGAAACTAACTTTTAAACAAAAACTTATCGTAACAGCGATATCAACAATTTTATCTGCTCAAGCTTATGCAGACTGCACTCCAGCATTAACAGCAGGAGCCGATGGAACCACCGCAGCCCCTGTAGTTTGCACAGGTGCTTTAGGAACTCATGTTTACTTAGATCCAGCCAATACTACAGCAGAAGATACCGTTACTTTTGATGGAGCTAATGTCAAGGTTGATATTATGGGTGATTATCTTTTGGGGGGTAATAAAACAGCATCTGATGACACTATCAACTTTACTAATGGCTCTGTAAGTAGGTATATTTATGGGGATTTTTTTACTGGTAGTAATAACAAAGCAGGAAGCGATACTATAAATTTAAAAGATTCATCTTTAACGGTAACTTTCTCGGGTGATTACTTTATAGGAGGAGACAACAATCAAGGTGCTGATGACATTATCACTTTTAATAACTCTAAAGCTAAGTTAACATTGGGTGGTAATTTTACAGGTGATAAAAATATAGGAGGAAATAGCACTTTAAATATACTTAATCGTTCTTATGTTACTCGCTTAAAAGGTGGGCAGTATGTTAATACCACAAAGAGTATAGGTGGAAATACAACGATTAATCTTGATGACTCTGAGTCACAAATTGTTATTGTTGGTAATGAATTTACAGGGGCCAATAGCTCATCAAATAGATCAGGTAGTGCTAAAGTAACACTAAATAAATCAAAAACTAGGGATGTTTATGGTGCTTTCTTTCAGAGAGGAGGTGATAATGAGTCAATAATTAATAATATTAATATATCTAATGGCTCTAAAATTAGCAAAGGCTTATACGGAACATTTTTTGGAGCAGGGTCTAATAATAAATCTGAAGGGTCAAATATTTCAGTAAAAGACTCAACTGTTGGTTTAGTTTATGGAAGCTATTTTATTAACAATAGTGACTCAAACTCAGGTGATAATACAATAACAATCGAGAACTCTACTATTAAAAGAGAACTTTTTGGTAGCTGGTTCCATTTTCATTCAACAACTGGTGGAAATAAAGAGGGAAAAAATACAATTACTGTAAAAAACTCAAGTATTGGGAGACTTGTAGGTAGTGATTTCAATGGGGGTTCTAAAAATATAGGTGGTGAGAATATAATAAAGCTTACTAGTGGCTCAACAATTGGAACTTTTTATGGAACTTTTCTGTCTGGTGTAACAGATACGACCTCTGCAAAAAATACAATTACAATTGATAAGTCAAAAGTAAACTCTGCTTTATTCGGTAATTATTTCCATTTATCATCAAATAAAAATAAATCAGGTGGTTCAAAAATTACTGTGAAAAACTCTTCAGTAGTAAGTGATGTTTTTTCTGATTATTTTTCAGCAGGAACTGATAATATAGCTGGAGATGATATAATAAATATTGAAGACTCAGTTGCTAGAAATATATATGGAGAGTATGGTGCTGGCAAAATTATTTCAGGTGGTAACGATACTTTAAACCTAAAAAAAGCAACAGTAACAGGAAAGATAGATATGTCTGTTGGTGATGATACGGTAAACTACTTTGGCAATGGAAATACAATCGCAAATGATGTTGATGGTGGCGAAGGACATGATAGATTTAATGTTGCTGAATACCAAGGTAAAGCAGTTGATTTAGCGTCTAACTTTATTAGTTTTGAAGATTTCGGATTAGTTCAAAATACTGTTGTAGATTTTGAAGATAGTTACACTTCACCAAAATTTGATAATTATTTCATTGATGAAACTTCAACAATAACTATGACTGGAAACGGTGCAGGTGTTTATGTAATTGATGCAAATGTTGATAACAAAGGGACTTTTGATTTTGAAGATGGAAAAGTTGGTGATAATTTAACTGTAAATGGTAACTTATCAGGTAAAGGAACTTACAAATTTGATGTTGACTTTGGTACTTATAAATCAGATATGATTACAGTAACAGGAGATTTAACAGCAACTGATGGTGTGATTGATATCAATGATGTTACAACAAGAACTTTTGATAAGAATTCAAATAGTAAAGTAGGACTTGATGAAGCAGCAGAAGCTGCATCTAAAGACATTCTTTTGGTGGCAACAACAACTGATAAAAATAGAGGAGATGATAGTTATACACTAGCTTCAAATAAATTTGCTGGTTCACCATTTGTTTGGGATATCAAAGGTAAAGATGAAGGTTGGGCATTAACAACAACAGCGGATAAAGATAAAGGAACGGATAAAAGACCAGCGATGCCAACTCCGTCAATACCTGTATCACCATCGCCGTCGATACCAGTATCACCATCACCATCAATACCTGTATCACCATCACCATCAATACCTGTATCACCATCGCCGTCAACACCAGTATCACCATCACCGACGCCGACGCCGACGCCAGCAACTCCAACGGTAACGCCAACGGCTAAGCCAAAGTTAGAAGTGATTGCAGAAATTCCAGCGTATGCGAATTTATCAAATATTGTTAGTCAAGTTTCAAATCATGAAATGGAAACGCTTCATACAAGACTTGGTGAATTAAGAAATAATTCAGAAGGTTATGCGGCAACAGACTATGATAAACAAGGTTGGAATGCTTGGGGAAGATTTAATAATAGTCGTTCTGAATTTAAGCAAGGTTCAAATTATAAAATGACAACTTCAACAACTGGCTTCACAATTGGTGCTGACACTGATTTTAATCTAAGTGCAAATTGGAAAGGTTATGCTGGTGGATTTGTAGCACATAATTTGGGTGAAACAACAACAGGTAGAAGTGATAAATATCTAGCTGATAAAGCTGAAGTAAACCATAAATCTTATAGCTTGGGAGCTTATGCAACATTCTTCCACGCAGGCGGAACTTACCTTGATTTCACAACAAAATACAGTGCTTATGATTTCAATATTCATACTGCAGATTTATCAAGCCCAACAGATGCAAGCTCAATATCGGCTTCAGTTGAAGTGGGTCATAGCTTCAAGGTAACTGATAAATTCATTATTGAACCACAAGCTCAAGTTACAGCAACTAGAGTAAGTGTTGATAATATCAAAGGAAACGGAGTTTCAACAGCTGATTCTAAATTTGATAATCAAACATTTATAACTGGTCGTTTGGGAGTTCGTGCAGAAACTACAATTAAGACAAGCAAAGGCGAGTTCAAACCTTACGCTTACTTAGGTGCAGTTAAAGAATTTAGTGATACTCCAGAATTTACTTATGGAAACATTAAAGGAATTAAAGGAAATGATAACGGTAAAACTTTGGGAGAAGTTAAGTTAGGATTTAGCGCTGAGCTTTCAAAAAGTGCTCAAGTTTATGGAGAATTAAGCCATAAAAACAACTTTGATGACTACGAAGACACAAGCGTTTATTTAGGAGTAAGAATTGGTTTCTAAGCTTATTTAGAGTTGGTTTTAAAGTTAGTTTCTAAGTTAAATTAGAAACTAACAAAAACCAATACTTGGAGTTTAGATAATCCAAGCAAATAAAAAGGGTAGCTTTTATTAGCTACCCTTTTTTTTTGAGAATTTTACTTGGAAAAAGCATTATAAAACTTGGAATAAAGCTTACAATTTGTTAGGATTTTAAATTACTTAAAACTAAAAAACAAAAGCAAAATGAAATTATCAAAATTTGGAGAAAAATTTACTCAAAAAAGTGGAATATTACAACTAATGGATGATTTGGGACAAGCACTTGCAAGTGATGAGCCTATTAATATGTTAGGTGGTGGAAATCCAGCGAATATTCCAGAGGTAAATGAAAAGTTCAAAAAAACTCTTGATAATTTAGGTGATAGTTTGCTAGAAAGTATTGGTAATTATTGCACCCCACAAGGAGATAAAGAGTTTATTGATACTTTAGTTAAGTTTTATAATGAAAACTACGATTGGAATATTTCTTTTGAAAATATTGCTTTAACAAATGGCTCTCAAAATGCTTTTTTCTATTTATTTAATCTTTTTGCTGGTAAATTTTCTGATGGAATTGATAAAAAAATATTATTACCTTTAGCTCCTGAGTATATTGGTTATTCAGATGTTCATACCGAAGGATCACATTTTATAGCTAACAAACCAATTATTGAAAAGGTTAAATATAAAGGTGAAGATGGCTTTTTTAAATATAGAGTAGATTTTGATGCAATAAAAGTTGATGAGAATATTGGTGCTATATGTTGTTCTCGCCCAACAAATCCAACTGGAAATGTTTTGACTGATGAAGAGATTGATAAACTTGAAATTTTGGCAGAGAAAGCAGGAATACCTTTGATAATTGATAATGCTTACGGAATTCCTTTTCCTAATATTTTATTTGAGAAAGCTAATTTAAAATATACAAAAAACACAATTCTTTGTATGAGTTTATCCAAAATTGGAATGCCAGGGCTTAGAACTGGAATAATTATTGCTGATAAAAAAGTTATAAAAGCTGTTTCATCTTTGAATGCAATTGTAAACCTTTCGCCTACAAGAATGGGGGCTGCTATTGCTACTCCAATGATTAAAAATGGTGATATGAGTTATCTATCAAACAAGGTAATTCCAGTTTACTATCAAGAAAAAGTTTTATTTGCGATTGATTTAATCAAAAAAGAATTTGAGAATTATCCTGTTTTAATTCATAAACCTGAGGGTGCGATATTTTTGTGGATTTGGTTTCAAGACTTACCAATTCCAACAAAAGAGCTTTATGAACAGTTAAAACAAGATGGAACGCTGGTTATTGCTGGAGAATATTTTTTCCCTGGAATTGAAAGTTTGGAAGAATATCCACATAGCAAACAATGTATTAGAATAACTTATTCTCAAGATGAAGAAATCCTTAAAAAAGGTATTGCTACAATTGGTAAGTTTGTGCGTAAAGCTTATGATAATGATAAGTAAAAACAAAAATAATGCAAAAGTTTAGTTCACAAATAGAAGCCGATAAATTTTTTTTAGAGTTATCTATAAAACAAGCAAAAAAAGCCCAAAAAAAAGGAGAAGTTCCAGTTGGTGCAGTTCTAATTTGTGAAAATAATAAAATTATTGCAAAATCATACAATAAACCAATTAAAAATAATGATCCAACTGCTCACGCTGAAATTATGGTTTTACGAAAAGCAGGGAAAAAACTAAATAATTATCGTTTGATAAATACAACTATGTATGTGAGCTTGGAGCCTTGTCCAATGTGCTTTGCAGCAATTTCTAATGCTAGAGTTAGTAGAGTTGTTTTTGCGGCAAAAAATAATAAAGGTAATAATTTAAATCATTTTTTCAGCACAGATTTTATTGAAAATACTAGTTATATTAATTTACTGAAAAGTTTTTTTAAAAAGAAAAGAACTTAATTTCACTCAACTTTAAATCAACCCTAAATTAAATCTAACTAAATCGAAATTGATTTTTTTTAAATTAACCCCAATAATTAACTCTATTAAAAATTTTAAAGAGTTTAATTATGAAATATAATATTTTACCACTTAGAGATATCATCGTTTACCCTGGAACTGTTATGCCACTTTTTGTTGGAAGAGATCAATCAATTGAACTAATTGAGGAATCCACAAACAATGGTGTGCAAATTGTTTTATTAACGCAAAAAGATGCAAAAGTAGAAAAACCATCAGTTAATGATGTTCATAATATTGGTGTTTTGGCAAATATTGTGCAAATGATAAAACTACCTGACGCAAGTATAAAATTGCTTGTTGAAGGCGTATCTAGAGTTGAGGTTACAACATTTTACGGTGATAATCTAACTCAATGTGAAGTTAAAAACTTACCTATTTCTAATTTCAAAACTATTGAGGAAGTTGAATCTTCTAAGAAATTACTTTTAAAATCATTTGCGAAATATTTAGAAAGTCAGAAAAAACACCCACAAGAAATTGTAGGATCTTTAGAAAAAACAGAGTCAATTTCTGATTTAATTGATGAAATTAGCGCACATTTGCAAGTTCCAATGGAAGATAAAGTTAAACTTCTTACTACAATTAAAACAAGTGAAAGATTTGAAGTCCTTTTTTCACTTTTAGAAAATGAAGTTGGTTCTCTTGGAATTCAGAAAAAAATCCAAAAAAGAGTAAAAAAACAAATGGATAAAAATCAAAGAGAGTATTATTTAAATGAACAAGCAAAAGCTATTCAAAAAGAATTAGAAGAGCTTGATGAGAATAAAAGTGATTTTGGAATAATTGAAAAACAAGTAAAAAAGGCAAAAATGCCTAAAAAAATAAAAAAGAAATGTCTACTAGAAGTTGAGAAATTAAGAAAAATGCCTTCAATGTCTTCTGAAGCAACAGTCCTTAGAAATTATTTGGATAATATGATTGCTTATCCTTGGGCAAAAAGCTCTAAAGTAAACCTAGAATTAGCTAATGCAAAAGATATTCTAGAAGACTCACATTATGGCTTGGAAGATGTTAAAAAACGCATAATAGAATACATTGCTGTCCAGCAAAGAACTGATAAACCAGGAGCTTCTATTCTATGTTTGGTTGGTCCTCCTGGTGTTGGCAAAACTTCAATCGCCAAAAGTATCGCAAAAGCAATTAACAGAGAATATATAAGAATGTCTTTGGGTGGTGTAAGCGATGAATCTGAAATCCGTGGGCATAGAAGAACTTATATTGGGGCAATGCCTGGGAGAATTATTCAAAATATAACAAAGTCAAAAGTTAATAATCCATTATTTTTACTTGATGAAATTGATAAAATGGGTAAAGATCACCGTGGAGATCCTTCTGCGGCAATGCTTGAGGTCCTTGACCCTGAGCAAAATAATGCATTTAATGATAATTATATGGAAGTTGATATTGATTTGTCCAAAGTTATGTTCGTTGCAACTGCTAATAGTTTAGATATTTCTGGACCATTGCTTGATAGAATGGAGGTTATTCAAATATCTGGATACACAGAAAAGGAAAAGCTAAAAATAGGTAAAAAATATTTAATAAACAAAAATATAGAAAAAGTAGGTTTGAAAGATTCTGAAATAAATTTTACAGATAAAGCTATAGAAAATATTATTGAAAATTATACTAGAGAAGCTGGTGTTCGTCAGCTTGATAGAGAAATCGCAAAAATTTGTAGAAAAGTCGTTACAAGAATATCTCTTTTGGAAATTGAAAAAGAATCAGTTAGTAAAAATAATGTAGCAGAATATTTAGGGGTTCCTAAATATCATCATAGCAAAGCTGTTCAAATTACTCGTTCAGGTCAGGTTAATGGGTTAGCATGGACTTCTGTTGGTGGTGAGTTACTTACTATTGAAGTTGTTGTTTTACCAGGAAAAGGAAAAGTTATCACAACAGGAAAGCTTGGTGATGTTATGAAAGAGTCTATTGAGGCGGCTATGACTGTTGCTAAAAGATATACATATAAAACAGGTATTTCTTCCAAATTTTTTGCAGAACATGATTTTCATATACATTTGCCAGAAGCAGCAACTCCAAAAGATGGACCTAGTGCAGGTGGCGCTTTATCAACTGCATTAATTTCTGCAATTATGGACGAACCTGTGAATAATAAAATCGCAATGACTGGTGAGGTTAATTTACAAGGAGAAGTGCTTGCAATTGGAGGATTGAAAGAAAAATTATTTGCAGCAGCGAGAGAGAAAATTGAAATAGCATTTATACCGAAAGATAATGAAAAAGACTTAGAAGAAATAACTGATGAAATAAAAAATAAAATAAAAATAATCCCTGTAAATCAAGTAGATGAAATTTTTGAAATTGTCTTTTCTAAAAGCTTTAATGCTTCAATAAAAGTAGACAATACTCCTCCTTTTGTTGATAGATACCTAGTTTCTAAATCGAAGTGCAACTAAATTTTATTTTCTGGTTTTAATTTGGAACTAGTTGTTTTTATTTTTATTAACTAAGATAATAACATTATGAAAAAATACACACAATTAACCAGAACTGATATGACAAAAATTGAAACATTGCTTGAGGAGAATTATAATCCTTGTGAAATAGCGATAAAGTTAGGCAAAAATAAGACTACAATATACCGCTGCATAAAAAATAATAAAAACGCAGAAACCTTTATTGGTGAAGAGGCGTGGGAGAAAGTTTCCAAGAGGAAATCTATTGCAAATAAGCATGTTAGGATATTACCTGATAGTATTTTAGAGAAATATATTTTGATAAAAATAGAGCAACATTGGTCGCCAGAACAAATTTCTGGAAAGTGGCGAGAGGAGGCGCAAGAATCGATTTGCCACGAGACTATTTATCAATTTGTTTATAAGTATCACCCAAAATTAGTTAAGATGTATTTTAGAAGAAAAGGTAAGAAATATCAACATGATAGAAAAGAAAAATATCAAATAAAAGATCGTAGAATGATTGATGAAAGACCGCAAAATATTGAGCTTAGAGAAGAAGTTGGACATTGGGAAGGAGACACAATTGTCGGTAAAAATCACCAAGGCGCGATAGTTACAAATGTTGAAAGAAAAAGTGGTAAATTAATAGCTTCCAAAGTGAAAAAATCAACCGCAAAAGCTATTTTAGAAGCTACAGTTAAAGATTTCAAGGACTTACCAAATGAGTTACGAATAAGCATGACATACGATAATGGCAAAGAGTTTTCTTTACACCAAGAGATTGAAAAACAAGTAAAAATGAATGTTTATTTTGCACACGCTTACTCACCTTGGGAAAGAGGAACTAATGAAAATACCAACGGTTTGCTCCGAGAATTTATCCCCAAAGGCACTGATTTTAATAATGTTTCTGATGAAGACCTTGCTTATTTTGTAGAACTTATTAATAATAGACCACGAAAACGACTAGGATTTAAAACCCCAAATGAAGTCTTTCAAGCTGAACTTGAAAAGTTGCACTTGTAGGTAGAATCTAGCATATAAGCTTTCAAACAGTAATGAAATAACAAAAAATTAGAAAAGTGGTTTGACAAGCTGTATCAAACAATGTATAAATTATCACAGCGTTATGGTTGTAGGCTTTTGAGCAATAAGTTTTATTTTTTATGAAATAAAACTTGCAACTAAAGTTTATTTAACTATAATCTTTTTGGAATTAAGTCAGGCATTGTTTTGACTTATAGAATAAATAATAATTATATTAATAATAAAAGGTAAATAACTATGAATAAAACAGAATTAGTTTCTGCAGTAGCAAAAGAAGCAAAAATAACTAAAGTTGATGCAGGTAATGCAGTAAACGCTGTTATTGAAAGTATTTCTAAAGCTCTTAAAAAAGGCGATAAAGTTACTTTAATCGGTTTTGGAACTTTTGAAGTTCGTAAAAGAGCAGCAAGAATGGGTAGAAACCCAAGAACTGGTGAGCCACTTAAAATTAAAGCGTCTAAAGTTCCAGCTTTCAAAGCAGGTAAAACATTAAAAGATACTGTTAAAGGTAAGTAATCTTTTTTAGGGTGTTTAGCTCAGTTGGTAGAGCATCGCCCTTACAAGGCGAGGGTCAGAGGTTCAAGTCCTCTAACACCCACCAAAAAAAGGAGCGGTAGTTCAGCTGGTTAGAATGCTGGCCTGTCACGCCGGAGGTCGCGGGTTCGAATCCCGTCCGCTCCGCCATTTTTTAAAGACGCATATTATGCGTCTTTTTTTTTGCTTGAAATTTAATTGGTTATTTAATTCACTTTCAAACTACTTTTGAGTTAGTTTTAAATGATTTAAATAAGTTTAAGCAAATCTAAATAAATTTAAATTAACTAAATTTTCACAAAACTTTTATTTTTTAGGATCTTAAAAATCAAAAGCTAGATTCTAGAATTACATAAGTTTTATTAATAATTGTATATTTATAAGGTTTTAATTGATTTATATCCTTTAGGTTTGCATTATTTTTTGAGTAATTAAAATAAGTTTTTATTAAATTTAATTTATTTACAGAATTTTATCCAAATTTCATATAAAATAATGGACTTTGGTAACAAGCAGTAGTAAATTGATTTATTACTATAAGCATTTAAAAAAAGGTAGATATATGTCGTTAGAAACAATTAGAAAAGAAAAAAGTAGTAAGTTTTTTTACATCGTTATTGGTTTAGTTCTGTTGGGAATGGCTGGTTTTGGAACATCTCAATATGGACAAGGTGGTAAGAGTGAGGCCGTTGTTTTATCTGCTGGTGGGTCTGAAATAACAGCTAAAAATCTTGAGGATAAAATAAAAGAAATAAAAGCAAGTTACCCAGATATACCAGAAGACATTGCTAAGTCCAAAGCTGTTTCAGATTTAAAAATAAGTTTGGCTGTTAAAAAGTTTATGTCTGAGCATAGTTTTGGTGTGAGCAAGTCAAAAGTTGAAAGCGTAATAAAAAATAACCAAAGTTTTTTCTTAGGTGGTAAGTTTGACAAAAAAGTTTATAAAGAAAGGGTTGCATATTATGGTGGAATGCAAGGGTATGAAGAATCACTATCTGAAGGTATGGCTGGTGATGATTTTGCATCTAGCTTATTAAAATCAGCCATTGTTAGTGAAATAGAAATAACCCCTGGAATAGAAATATTTAATGCAAAAAGAGACTTATCATTCTTTACACTAAAAAGAGCTGATTTCTCACATAATGCAACAGAACCAGAAATAACAAAATACTATAAAACTAATAAAGAAAACTTTAAAACAGAAGATAAAGTAAGCATTAGTTATATTGACTTAGGTTACCGTCAACTTGCAAAAGAAGAAAATTTAACGGTCTCTGATACAGAAATAAAAGCAAAATATCAATCATATGTGAATAAACAAAAATATCTTAGGGAAGTAAGCTATTTAATTTTCAAAACAGAAAGTAATGCAAAGTTAGCTTATAATTTCTTGGCAGAAAATAATAATGATATTAGTAAATTAAAAGAATCTATGGCTGATAAAATTACTGGGTCTGAAACTTTGGAACTAAGCCAGTCTGGACAATTCGGAGTTGGTGATAATCTAGATAATGCTATATTTGCATTAAATAATATTGGTGATATTTCTGCACCTATTAAAACTGAAGATGGCTTCTTTATACTAAAATTAGATAAGCAAAAGGAGATTGTGTCAGCTGAGGTTAAATCACTTGCAGATGCTACAAATTCAATAAAAGATGACTTGCTAAAGCCTAAATTAGATAAGCTTTTAAAGGAAAAACTAGAAAAGTTAGAAACACTAGTTTTTAGCTCTAAAAAACAAGAAACTTTAGAGTCTATTGCAAAAGAAATGAATCTTCCTATTTTAAAAACAGGTCTTATTACTAAATCAGAAGGTGCGAAATTAATTGCTGAGCAAGCTTTTAATGAAACTATTTTCGGGAATACTTCACCTGAACTAAATAAATTACAAGAACCTATTCAACTTGAGAATGGAAATAGAGTTGTAATTTATAAAGTTCTAGATATTAAACCTTCTGAAATACAACCTCTTAAAGATATTAAAGAGATAATAAAAAAAGCTGCGTCGGAAGAGAATATCTCTACACAAATCACCAAATTAATTAAAGAAATTACAAAAGAAGTTAAAACCAATAATTTTGCCCAAGTTGCAAAATCAAAAGGGTTTGATGTTCTAAAAATCAAAGATATTAGTGCAAAAACTCAGCCAAATGAAACATTAGGTATCATTTCAATTTTGGGAATAACTAAAAAAGCAGTTAGACCAAGTAATGAAGTAGAGATAATATCAACAGCCAATGATGATATAATTGTCTATGTTAGTGAAAATATTAGACTGGGAAGTATTACAGAAGAGCAGAAAAAACAAACAAAACAAATACTATCTCAACTTGAGTCTGGTATGGGTAATGCTGAATACTCTGCATTCTTAGAATCACTTACAGAAAGAACTTCTATTAAAGAAAGTTTAGGAAATTAATTAAAATTAAATAAAGAGGAATAAAATGGATCAACTATTAGAAATGATTTTAGGCGGTAAAAATAAAGGAAATTTAACTGATATTATGGAAAAGTTTGGGTTAAATGAATCTAAAGCTAAAGAAGCTATTGGTTCTTTACTTCCAGGTGTTACAAGAGGAATAAATCAGCAAGCACAAAAAAACAACACATCAATACTAGACCAAATAGCTTCTGCACAGCAGGAAAACTATTTAGACGATGATAATGCCAAGTTATATGATGATGATGCGGTAGCAGGCGGTAATAGTATCCTTGAGCAAATTTTAGGCGGAAAGAAAGAAAGTAGAGAGCTAGCAAGTCAAGCTTCTCAAAGTGTTGGCATTGACTCTTCAATTCTTAAAAAACTATTACCTATGGTTGCATCAATGGCTATGGGGTCTTTAGGTAAGCAAGCTAAATCAAGAAATGTTCAATCAAGTAATGGTGGAATTGTTGATATGGTTACATCTATGCTTGATAAAGATGGCGATGGATTTGGTTTAAGCGATATTATGAGCTTAGCAGGTAAATTCTTCAAATAAAGTCAAACTATTTGAAACAAAAAAGCCTTTAGTTTTTATAGCTAAGGGCTTTTTGTTTAAATACTCTCTAATAAAATAGAAACTTACAATGCAACAACCCTCAAACAAATCAGAAATAAAACTTTTTGAAGCTATAATTTGCTTTATAGGAATAGTTTTTATAATTGGTTTCGGGTTGTTCAAATATAAAATAAGCCTGCATATTCTTTTAATTATTTGCGTTATTTGGGCTGGTTTATTTATGTATAAAGGCTGTAAAAGCTTCACATCTATTAGAAATGCAATGAATTCAGGAGTTCAAAAAGCTCTAGGTTCTTTTTATATATTTATTCTTATTGGTATTATAATTTCTGCATTTATGCAAAGTGGAACAATAGCAACTTTAATCTACTATGGTATTAATATCCTTGGGGCAAGTTATTTTTTACCAGCAGGATTTATTTTATGTAGCATAATGTCTGTTGCAACAGGAACCTCTTGGGGAACAGCTGGGACAATCGGTGTTGTTTTAATGGGAATTGGGTCTGCGTTAGGTCTTCCGCCTGCGATTGTTGCAGGTATGGTTATTTCTGGAGCTTGCTTTGGAGATAAAATGTCCCCAGTTTCTGATACAACAAATTTAGCGGCATTAACTGCTGATACTGATTTATATAAGCATATAAAATCAATGCTTTACTCAACTATTCCAACTTTTATCATTTGTATTATTATTTTTTGGATTATTAGTTTAAATTACTCTGATAACTCAATCCCACAGCAAGAAATTGCAACTCTTAAACAAAGTATTTTAAATACATATAATATTAATCCTGTTGTTTTACTTCCTATAATTATTATGTTTGCACTTATGATTCTCAAAGTGCCAGCAGAACCATCTATGATAATAGCTATAGCAGTTGCTGTATTTATATCGGTGGTTATTCAAAATGCAAATTTCACTGATGCCTTAAATAATTTGCATAGTGGATACAAGCCTAATACAGGGCTTAAAAGTTTAGATGACCTTTTAAGCAGAGGTGGGCTAAAAAGTATGATGTGGACATTTTCTATGGCATTTATTGCTCTTGCGCTTGGAGGCATTTTAGATAAATCTGGGGTTATAAAAAAACTAATCCAAGGCATATTAAAAAGCGTTAAGTCCAATGTAGGATTGATGACAACCACAATATTATCAAGTATATTAACTAATATGATGATGGGAGAAGCTTATCTTTCTATTGTCCTTGGTGGGCAATTATTTAAGGGTAAATTTAAACAGCAAGGGCTTAAAAAACAAATGTTATCAAGGACATTAGAAGAGGGTGCAACCTTAAGCAGCCCTTTAATTCCTTGGACAACTGCTGGTGCATTTTTTGCAGGCACACTTAGCCTTAATAGTTACGAGTATATTTATTTTAGTTTTTTTAATTATCTAAACCCAATAATATCTATTTTATTAGCTAGCATAGGATTTGGCGTCCTCAAAGTTAAGTGTTTAGGGAAATAAGAGGTATATTATGTTTATAGCTTATATTACGATTGCAAATAATAAAGTAACTGTCTATAAGTTAATATAACCGCCTATTGCTTGGATTGGTTTCATATTACTACCACTAACCCATACTGCTATTGCAAATTTCTCTGATTTTTTTGAATTAAAGTTATCTTTAAGGTCTTTATCCAAAGCTACTTGCCAGAATATATTTTTATTATTTACTTTTGTAGGAGAGATTACTGTCTGTTTTAATACTACAAAACTTTCTGTAACTTTTTTGCCATCATTTTCACCTGCTTTTATTTCTGTAATAATATCCATTCCTAAAAAAACTATATTTAGCAATAATGACTTATTATCTAAGTTTGATTTTTCACTAAATTTGGCAGTTAATTTATTGTTTTCTATATTCACTTCCAAGTTTCCAATATCTTTATTACTTAGCTTTGGAAGTTGTCTTTTTAAACTAAAAAAACCTTTCCACTCACCTCCATTGATAATAAAACTAGGAGTGTAAACTGATTTAACATTGCCATTTTTTTTATGAGAGTATTGTCTATTTGTATTTTTTTTGTTTGAAAATGGGTCACTCCAGCCAATATAATTCCAATAATCAATATGATAAACTACAGGAATATATTCTTTCCAAAGTTTAGGGCTTTTTTGCAAATCTCTAATAAATTTTTCAGCTGGAGGGCAACTACTGCACCCTTGTGAACTAAAAAGTTCAATCACAATTTTTTGCTTCTCTCCACTACTAAATTTCTGACTAAAGCTTTGAGATGATAAAGAAATAATAGTCAAAATTAGTAATAACTTTAAATGTCTTTGCATAATATCTCCAAATAAGTAATAAATTAGTTAGTAATATTATTTATACGATAGTTATTTGCTTTTGGTTTCTAATTTAATCTTACTGAAACATTGCGCGTTATCAAAAAATCCCTTACAATAAATATGTAATAAAATACAAACTATTAAATGGAGTAAATTATGAATCATGAAATTATACCTACAGTTTATGAATTAATTATTGCAGCTGTTGTTGTTATTGGGCTTGCTTGGCTAGTATTAAAAGAATACTATCCTCAAGCAGTGCTTACAATTGCTGGTATTATTTTATACCTTTCTGCACACTGGATTAGTGGAATTCCAATTATTGAAAAATCAACCGGTTTTGCATTACTAGATGTCTTTGTAAAATTAAAAGAAATTTTCTCGTATCGTATGGGTGGACTAGGGCTTATCATTATGGCGGTTGCTGGGTTTGGGGCTTATATGTCTCATATAGGAGCATCTCAAGCTTTGGTAAAAGTTTCTACAAAACCTGTTGCACTTATCAATAACTCTTGGGTTGTTTTAGGTTTGGCATATTTAATTGGCATATTTGTTAGTTTATTTATAACATCAGCTACAGGGCTTGGGTTAATGTTAATGGTAACGCTTTATCCTGTTATGCTTGGAGCAGGAATTTCTAAAGCTTCTGCTGTTGGTGTTATTGCTACTTCGCAAGCTTTTGAGCTAGGACATGTTCAATCAAATGTTGTCAGGGCTTCAGAAGCTATTAATATGACACCAGTAAATTATTTTGTTGATTATCAGCTTCTTATTGGTTCAATACTTGTTATTGTAACAATGTTTGTGCATATTTTTTGGCAAAGACGCTGTGATATTAAAGATGGGTGGAACCCTAAAGAACATATTGGTGAAATGGCAAAATCTCCAAATACTGAAACGGGAGAAGCTACAAAAGAAGCTCCTGGATATTATGCAATTTTACCATTAGTTCCATTTGTAATGCTTTTATTATTTTCTAAACTTGTTTTTGGTAATCCAGATTTTTTAGCTTGGATGAAAAATAGTATTGGTTTAGATTATAAAGGACCTGCAAAAATGAACCTTACAGTAGCAATGCTTATATCAGTATTTCTTGCTATGGTTATACATGGTTTGAGAGAAAGGAACTTTAAAAAAACAGCAGCTGGTTATAAAATATTTTTAGATGGAATGGCTTCAGTATTTGCAAGTGTTGTAGTTTTAATTATTGCAGCCCAAATATTTGCAACTGCACTAAAAGATATGGGAGCTGTTAATTCGCTTCTTAACTTCGCATATGGTCTTGGTATAGGCGGTGTTGGTATGATTATTGTTTCCACTGTTTTTATTGCTTTAGCTGCATTTATTATGGGTTCTGGAGTTGCTAGTTTTATGTCTTTTGTAGAGATAGCACCTAATATTGCTTCTAAATTTGGAATCTCAAATATTTCAGTTATGTTGCCAATGCAGATGGGTAGCTCAATTGGTCGTAGTATGTCGCCAATTGCTGCTGTGGTCGTTGCTATTGCAGGGATAGCAGGGCTAAAAACTACTGAAGTTGTGCGTAGAACTGTTGTTCCTATGCTAGTTTCAATAATATTATGTATATTATTAACAGTAATATTTTATAAATAAGCTTTTATAAATTCTTATAAAAAGGGCGTGATGAACTTTAAAAATAGAGAAACTTTAAACTTAGGATTGATTGACCACAAGCCCTTTTTAGACAAATTTGATGGCTTTGAAAATTGTTTTAATGATGCTTATATAGGCATTCCTAAATCAATTACAGGAAGCAACGATTTTTACGGCTCATTAAGTTTAGCCAAAAAAGAAATTCCGGAACTTATCTCTTTTGAAAATAACCTAAAAACTGTTTTTTATATGGAAGGTTCTGGTAAGTTTTCAAAAGGAGATACTTTTAGAAAATGGATTGTTAAAGCTGGGCATATATTCTTTTCTCCTAACTCTTACGCAAGTAAAGATAGACCAACTTATGTATCACCTATTCCAAAAGAAAACTACGAAGAAATACATGCTTATAGGCAAGCTGAGATAACTCTGTTTATTAATAGGTTAAATGAAGTTCCTTTTATCAATACTAAAAGTATGTTTTTGATGGGAAATTCAGAAGGTGCATTTGCTGCCGCTCGTTATAATGGCAAAGAATTCAAAGCTCGTATTGTTTTATCTTATAGCTGTGAACCTGGATATTATACTGATTATGCAATAATTGGTGCAGATTTTAGAAAAGATCCATTTTTAAATATAATGGGGCGTGATGATGCTTTTTTTGGTGCAAATAATGTTTGGAATAATGCTTACAATAATAAAGGTCATGCTGCTGATGCTTTATTTAGATTTAAAAATGCAAAAGTTGTAATCTTACCAAATACTGGACATGATGTTATGTCTAACCAGTTTACAAAGGAAGAGGTTATAAATTTTATTGATAGGTTTTAAGTTGGTTTTTTTTCTACTTAATAACTAACCAAGCTATATCTAGCAGAATTAGTTTATAGAATATAGCGATAATGACCAGTTGAGCTTTTCTGATTAATTATTTGATATTTATATCGTAAAAAAGCCCTAAAAGTAAAAACTTCTAGGGCTTTTTTTATTTCTTTAGCTATTTTGAGTTATATCCTCTTTTTTATTTTTTGAACTCAACAAATGATTCTTCTCGTAATCTTGAAAGCCATAATTCCCACTCTTGTCCTGCTTTTTTATTATAAATTGCATTCTTTGCTTGGCTTCTTAAAATAACATTTGTATCAACTTTCTCTCTTTTTCTTTTAACAACTTTTAGTATATGCCAGCCAAATTGAGTTTTAAATGGTTTACTATATCGTCCTTCTTTAGTTTTATTCATCATATTTTCAAATTCAGGAACCATTTTGCCTCGTTGCACAAATCCTAAATCACCGCCTTTATTTGCGGTAGTATCTTCTGAATAATTTCTTGCAAGTTCTGCAAAGTTATCACCATTTTTTAACATTTTACTTATTTTAAATATTAATTTTTTACTTTCAGGGCTAGATCCTTTTATTAAAATATGTGAGGTTTTTGTCTTTAGCTGAGCCATTGGTCTTGCTTTTCCTTTTTTTGCTAAGACTTTTAAAATATGAATTCCATCTCTATCAATTATTGGTTTTGCGTATGAATTTTCTTGTGTATCAATTAGTCCCTTTGCAAAATTAGGTGGGATTTGGCTTATTTCAACCCAGCCTAAACGATTATAAAAAACATTTTTATACTTACCAGCCACACTTTGTGCTGATTGCGTTTTAAGTTGTTCCAAAATATCTTGTGTTTTTTGCTGTGCTTTATCCAAAGTTTCTTGATTTGCATTTTTTGGAACTTTAATTAAAATATCAACTAAATTAACCTGTTGTGCAACCTGTTGTAGATTTCTATTAACAATATTATCAATTTCATTTTCACTAATATCAACTAATGAAGCAACAATACCTTGTTGCAATCTAGCAATCATAAGTTCTTCTTTTGCGGTTTGTCTTGCATTTTTGCTTTTACCATAATTTCTAACTTTTTTACTTTTTATGGCACGATTTAAAGCAGAATCACTAATTACAATATTTCTTCTTTTTGCTTCTTGAAGCAATAACTTTCTAGTGATTAAATTATTAATAAGAGCTTTAGGATTTTTAGATCCAGCAACTTCACGGCGAGTTATAACATCATTACCAACAAGGACAATAATATCATCTAAGCGGTTTCCTTGGCTTTCTTTTTTTGGTCCGAATTTGATATCTTGTGCAAATAAATTGCTTGATAGAGTTGATGCGAGTAACAAAGAAATAATAATTTTTGGCATTTTATTGTTTTTTTTCATTTTAGTTTTTTTAATATATTAAAAGAGTTATTTTACATTATTGTTTGAAACTTGACCATTAAAAGCTTTTTGAAATATTAGTAAGCTTTTAAGTGAATTAATATTAAAGATATTGCAACAGGTGTAATCCCAGGTATTCTTTTGGCTTGAGCTATTGTTTCTGGCTTTATTTTATTTAGTTTTTCAACTAGTTCGGCTGAAAGACTTTTAATATTTTTATAATCAATTTCTATTGGAATTGCTTTATTTTCATTGGCTTGCTGTTTTTTGATTTCCAATATTTGTCTTTTTAAATAGCCTTCATATTTTATTTCAATTTCCAGCTGTTTTTTAATTTCAGTTGGAATTGTTTCATCAATCATTTCTAACTTTTCTAGCTCACTATAGCTTACTTCTGGGCGTTTAAGTAGTTCTGCCGCAAAAACTTCTTTAGAAATATTTATATTTACGCCATCAGTTATAAAATAAGGTTGAATTATTGTTTTTTCTAGCTTTTGTTTATTAAGCACTAAGTTTTCTAACTTTTGTTGAAAAATTTCAAATCTGTTTTCTCTTACACAACCAACTTTATAACCAATTTCAGTTAGTCTTTGATCAGCATTGTCTTCTCGCAATAATAATCTATATTCTGCACGGCTAGTAAACATTCTATAAGGTTCTTTAGTGCCTTTTGTGATTAAGTCATCAACCATAACACCAATATATGACTCACTTCTTTTGAAAACTATAGGAGCTTTATTTTGAACTCTAAGGCTTGCGTTAAGCCCTGCTGTAAGACCTTGTGCGGCAGCTTCTTCATAGCCTGTTGTTCCATTAATTTGACCTGCAAAAAATAAGCCTTCAATTGTAGTTTCTAGGCTATTTTTTAAATATTGTGGATCAAAAAAATCATATTCAATTGCATATCCTGGTCTGATTATTGTTGCATTTTCAAGACCTTTCATACTTCTTATGTAGCTAAGTTGAGTTTCAAAAGAAAGACTTGTTGAAACTCCATTTGGGTAATATTCATTATTACTTAAGCTTTCAGGCTCTAAAAATACTTGATGAGAATCTCTTTCAGAAAACCGCATAACTTTATCTTCAATTGAAGGGCAATACCTAGGTCCAGCACTATCAATAACCCCTGAATATATTGGCGATTGCGAAAGACCTGCACGAATTATATCGTGAGTTTTTTCATTTGTATTTGTAATCCAGCAAGATACTTGGTTTGGGTGTTGCTCTTTATTACCTAAAAATGAAAATACAGGGCGTGGTGAATCTCCTTGTTGCTCTTTACATTTACTAAAATCAATTGTTCTACCATCAATTCTTGGAGGAGTTCCTGTTTTTAAGCGTTCTATATGAAAAGGTAATTTGTGCAAACTTTCTGAAAGCGAAACAGAAGAAAAACAACCAGCTCTCCCACCTTGATAATTATTCAAACCTATATGAATTTTCCCAGCTAAAAATGTTCCAACACTAAGAACTACTGATTTTGCATAAAAGTCTATTTTTTGTTTAGTTTTAACACCTTCTATTATTTGGTTTTTGATAATTAAATCATCAACTGTCGCTTGGAAAATTGTAAGATTTTCCTCAGCCTCTAGCATTTGCATAATTGCTTTTTTATAAAGAAGCCTATCAGTTTGCGCTCTTGTTGCACGAACTGCAGGACCTTTTCTTGAGTTTAGTGTTCTAAAGTGAATTCCAGCCAAATCAGCAGCTTTTGCCATTATTCCATCAAGTGCATCAATTTCTTTAACCAAATGACCTTTACCAATTCCTCCAATAGCTGGGTTACAGCTCATTATTCCGATTGTGTCTATATTCTGAGTTAATAGTAAGGTTTTGCAACCCATTCGTGAGCAAACGGCAGCAGCTTCTGTTCCAGCATGACCACCGCCAATGATAATAACATCAAAAATTTCAGGATATTTCATAATTAATATTTATTGGAGCAAACTTGAGATAAGGTTTCCAGCTGCAGATAGTGCAAAAATTAAAATAATTGGAGTGAAATCAATCCCAGAAAAGCTTGGAATTACTTTTCTAATTGGATCTAATAATGGTGATAGAAACTGGTGTAATAATAAATAGTATTTTTGTGTTTGTGGAGTTTGAATCCAGCTTAGAATTACATAAGCAAAAATACTATATTGAATAACATTAAACCAATTTTTTATTAGACTACCAAAACTAAATATTGCAGCTCCTTTTAGATTAGAATTGATTTCAGGAAGTATTTGAACCATAACTAAAACAACAACAACCCCAAGTATAAAAGCCATTGCTATTGGTAAAGCTCTTCTAATAAATTTGAAAACTCCTCCAGAAGGAAGCATTTTTCTTATCTGTAAGATTGGGAAATTTGTTATCTTGCGTAAAATTATTGAAGGTTTAATAAATGCATTTATTTTAGCCAATTCAAAATGAAACCTAATTATAAAAATAGATTGAACTATTAAAATAACAAAGCTAATTATATCTAGTGACTGCATTTTTTAGAAAATTTCAGCAGATAAAACTAAATTTAGCATTTTAGATTTTGAAGGAGAATCAATATCTTCATTTACATCTTTAAATGTAAAACCACTTTCAATTTCTATTGAATTCACAACTTCATCAAGGATTTTTTGATACTTTGAGATATCTTTTTTTAGGTCAACTTCTTTATTTGAAAGGCTAAAGTTAATTTCTAAGTAACCAAATCTAGTTAAAACTATACGGTTTATGGTTTTATTGATAACTGTTTTTTTGTTATCTTGTAAAAATGCACCAAACTCTAAAGTATTGTTATTTGTATTATAATTTGGTTTAGGCCACCAATCTCCAAAAAATATAGAGTCTGAATCTTTCCAGCCAGATTCACGATTTATTATTTCCAGATCAATATCAATTTGTTTTCTTGCTTCTTCAATATCAATGATTTCTGTTGGGTTTGCAATATATCCAGTTGCTGTATGGCTAATAGTTATAAAAGAAGAGTCATCATCTAACTCTTTTATTTTATCATTGTAATAAATAGCAATAAAATTTGAAAGATATTCAATATCTTCTCCCCAAACCTTTGCCAAAATATTTTGTGCCGCACTTTTAGTTGCAACGGTTAGAGTCTTTAGTTTTGTATCATCAATCGTTAAATTTAGTTTTTCTTGTTCTATTTTTATCATATTTACGCTACTAGTTTATTTAAATAAGTTATGTAATTGTAATTTAAACCGCTTATTGTTACAAGGTTTAGATTTTTTAGCTATTTAAAGAAGGTTTTTTATTTATATACTTGCCTAAAATATATAAACTTTCTAAGTAGTCTTTAGATTGCTCCAAAAACAAATTAAAATTTGAATTACCATTTAAAACCAAATCCATAAAGAATGAATAATTCCAAGGTTCATTAATAATTGGAACTGATTGAATTTTACTAATATTTAAACCATTAGAATTTAGAATATTAAGAATTCTTGCTAGCTCTCCTTTTTGGTGTGAAATTTTAAATTGGATAGAAACTTTATTAAAACTATCCACTTTTTTAATATTCTTTTGGATGACAAAAAACCTAGTGAAATTATTTTTTACAGTTTGAATTTTATTTGCAATAACTTGCAAATTATATATTTTGGCACAACCAATAGGAGCAATTGCACCAATATTTTTCAAATTATTATCTGAAATATATTTGGCTGAAAAAGCTGTGTCAATATTTTCAACAAGTTGAATTTTAGGATATTTCTCAAAAAAGTCTTCACATTGAGCAAGTGCCATAGGGTGTGAGTAAACTTTGTCCAAATTACAAATTGTTTGCTGTGGTAAAGCCATCAAATAATGCTCAATTGGCATATAAATTTCATCAATTATGATTAAGCCATATTTTAATAGCAAATTATAATTAGGTAAAATTGCCCCAACAATTGAGTTTTCAATCGCCATAACTGCATAATCTACCTTTTCATCAAAAACTAATTTAGCTAATTTATTAAAAGAATTACACTCAACTTGATCAAAACCCTTTGGAAGTAAAGTTGAGAATATTTTTTTTGCCGCTTGGCTATGAAATGAACCATTGATTCCTTGGATTGCTACTTTTTGCATAATAATTTATTTGATTAGCTATAATTTTATTCCTGTTAATTCTTGGTAAATCTTTACTGCATAAGAGTCTGTCATTCCAGAAACAAAATCAATAACGCCTAAAATTCTTTTGTATTCATTTTTTTCATTTTCATCAAAAAATCTATCAGGAATTAGATTTATAGTCATTTTACTTATTGCTTTGGGCTTTTTATTATCTGAAATATCTCTAACCGCAGCACAGAATACATCCATTAACTCAACCAAAATTCTATAACCTGCAATTTCAGTAGTTACTACAATTCCGCAGTTATATATTTTTTCTGAAGCGTAATTAGTTAGTTTTTTCAAATCTTTTGCCAAAGGAATTAAGTCAGCCAAACAATTATCTAGCTCACCTTTTAAGATACAACTTTCTTTATCTTTGAAGACTTCAACTGCTTGACTAACAAGGTTGCCTATAGCTTTTGCTCGTAAATAACTTATTTTATCACTATTGCTTTTTATTTTTTCATAATTAACTTCACTAAAATTACCAGCAAGTGGTTTTAGTAAATTGATTGCTTTCTCAAAGCTTATTTGTCTAACTTGATAAGCATCTTCAATATCAATTATCGCATAACAAATATCATCAGCTGCTTCTGTCAAAAAAACTAACGGGTGTCTAGCCCAACGGTTATTACTTAGTTGTTTAAGCCCTGTTTTCTTTGCGATTTGTTTAAATATATCTAAATCATCAATTAAAACCCCATTCTTTTTTGAAGCTATTTGTTTTTCAGTTTTAGTATTTATATATTTACTTGTGCAAGGATATTTTATAAAAGCTGCTAAACTTGCAAAAGTAAGCTGTAAGCCTCCAAATGTACAAGGATTTTGTAATTTGGTAATTATTCTAAATCCTTGGGCGTTTCCTTCAAAATTTTCTAAATCTAATTTTTCTTGCTCAGTTACTTTTTTTAGAATTTCTTTACCGTTTTCGTTTTCCAAAAAAAATGAACGAATAGCTTCTTCTCCAAAATGTCCAAAAGCAGGATTACCAATATCGTGAGCTAAGCAAGAGCTAGCAACAATATTACCAAAATCATCTGCTGAAATTTCTTTGATTAACTTATCCAAACCATATTTTTCAATAATAAAATCACCAATTTTTGTTCCAAGACTTCGCCCAACACTCGCAACTTCCAAGGAGTGCGTAAGCCTAGTGCGAACATAATCATTTTGAGCAAGGGGAAAAACCTGAGTTTTATCTTGTAAACGCCTAAAGGCAGAAGAGAAAATAATCCTATCAAAATCTCTTTGAAATTCACTTCTGCCAAGAGTTTCTACTTTTTTTGTAACGCCTAACCTATCTTTACAAAGGAGTTTTTCCCAGTTCATTGCTAGACTTTTTGTTTTATCATTTGTTTTATCATTCATATTTAAAAAACACTAAAGCTTATTATTTTGAGCTAGATTTTCTGTAATAGTTATTTGTGCTAGAACCACTTTTGGAGTTAGTTGTTTTTGCTTTACCTCTTGAACTATTTTTCCTAGATCTAAGATTTCCAGAACCTTTTCTTTCTTCACTATTTCTTTCATTATTACTATTTCTTTTGCCAAACTTACCATTTGTTCGTCCAGTTCTACTAGTTCTACCAGTAGATTTTTCTCCTGTTCGTCCGCCAGTTCTACTTCTTTGCCCTGTTTTTTTTGCACGCTTAGGTTTGTATGGTTTTAGTAAATCTGATTCAGGAACATCATGATCTGGTTCAAAGCCATCAATTAATTTTCTTGTTAATAGTTTTTGCGTCAATCTTTCAATCCCAACTAACTCTTTAATTTCATCTGCACAAACTAAAGAAATGGCTTCTCCAGTGCTTCCAGCTCTTCCTGTTCGCCCAATTCTATGAATATAGTCCTCTGGAACATTTGGTAGGTCAAAATTTACAACAAAAGGTAACTGCTCAATATCAATTCCACGAGCAGCAATATCAGTTGCGACTAAAACTTGGATTGAGTTTGCTTTAAATTCTTTTAAAGCTCTTGTTCTAGCTCCTTGACTTTTATTTCCATGGATTGCCAAAGACTTAACTTTATGTTTATCCAAGAATTTAACTAAACGATTAGCACCGTGTTTGGTTCGCACAAAAACTAAAACTTGGTGCCAATTATTTATATTTATCAATTCTAATAAAAGTGCTGACTTTTGCTTTTTATCAACAGGATGAACAATTTGCTCAACTGTCGTAGCAGTTGTATTTCTTGGCGTTACTGAAATCTCTATTGGATTATTTACAATTTCTTTTGCTAGCTTTCTAATATCATCTGAGAAAGTAGCTGAGAATAAAATATTTTGTCTTTTTTTCGGCAACAAAGCTATTATTTTACGGATATCATTTATAAAACCCATATCAAGCATTCTATCGGCTTCATCTAAAACTAAAAATTCCAATTCGTTAAATTTTATAGCATTTTGATTGTGCAAATCTAGTAATCTACCAGGTGTTGCAACTAAAATATCAACTCCAGAACGAAGTTTTTGCATTTGTGGATTTATTTTTACTCCACCAAAAACAACAACAGATTTTATATTCAAATTCTCTTTATAGCCTAAAATATCATCATTTATTTGGCTTGCTAGCTCTCTTGTTGGAGCTAAAATCAATACTTTTGTTTGGTTACTTTTTACTTTTTGTCTACTTTCTAAAAGCTGTAATATTGGCAGAGCAAAACCTGCTGTTTTCCCTGTTCCTGTCTGAGCCGCAGCCATAATATCTTTACCATCAAGAACCACAGGGATTGCTTGAGATTGAATTGGCGTTGGTTCGCTGTAACCTTGCTTTTTAATATTTTCTAATATTTTTTTTGATAAACCTAGTGAGTCAAAACCCATATATTTCCTCGTTGTTTTGTCTCAATTTAGAAGTATATGAGACTAATTCAAAAGCCTAAATTTATATATAATAAACAAGCCAGATAAGAAGCAGATTAGCTTCAATGAAATAAGGATAACATAGCTAGTTAATAAATGAAAATAAAGCCTGCTAATCAATTATTTATTCAGATTTAAAATTTTCAAATAACCACTAATAAAGCTAGTTTTTTAGTTGGTTGATTTAAGCAATAAAGTTTTAATACCTTTTTTAAGTCTTGATTTTAATTGCCATTTGTTTTTATCTGAGTTAATAAAAATCACCCAGTCATTGGCTTTGATATCAACTTTAGGGAAAACAAATGAGTAAGTATTTCCACTTAATTCTAAAGCCTTTATTTTAAAATCTTTCTTTTCTAGTATTGGGTGTTGGAATTTTATATCTAAACTTTTATCATTTAATTTTTGATTAAATGTTACTTCTCCAATATTTCCATCAATAAGCAAAGTTGCTTCCAGCTTCATTTGTTTAGCTTTATCTGAATAGATTGTAATTTCTTTTTGTGTAAAACCTTCTTTATAGTAGCTTTTATCAGCTGGTGCTTGATGATAAATTATAGCAATATAAACTGTAACTCCTGAGGCAACAATTGCAGTTAGTGGAAGCACTATAATTAGCCAGACTGCCCAATATTTATACCAAGGTTTTGATTGTTCGTTTGTGTTATTCATAATTTTAAACTATTTGACTTTTGAAAAAGGTGCATTTCGTGTAACTTTCTCTCCTGTTTTTATGTTTTCAATCGTAACCTCTATGGTTGTGTTTGCTTCAAGGTTATCATCATTTACAGAGAATTTGATAGTTTTATCAACAACTCCACCTGCTTCAACTTTAAATATTGAAGTTCTTGATTTAAGTTTTATTCCTTCAATTCCCGAAGCATATATTTTGTATTCTTGGTTGTCATTTGTTTTATTTAAGATATTGATATTATAGATATTATCTACATTTCCATCTTCTGCGTATCTTGCAACTATATTTCTATCCTGTTTGACATTTAAATCAATTGTTGAAATTGTTGCTAATTTATAAAATAAAACTACAAAACCAAGTAATATAAATGAACCATAACCAATAGATTTTGGGCGTATTAGCTTTATATTTTTACCTTTTATACTATTGCTTGAAGCATATTTTATCAAACCAGTTGGTGCGTTTAATTTTGTCATTATGCTATCACAAGCATCAATACAATATGAACAACCTATGCATTTGTATTGACTTCCATCACGAATATCTATCCCAGTTGGGCAAACTTGAACGCATAAACTACAGTCAACACAATGCCCATCATCATTTTCTCCTTTTTTTGCTTTTCTTCGTGGCTCACCACGACCAAGGTTATATGTAACTAAAAATGTATTTTCATCATACATTGCACCTTGAAAACGCCCATAAGGACACATACTTGTACAAACTTGCTCTTTTAAAACTCCTGCAAATAAGAAGAAAACTGCTGCAAATAAAAAGGTAAATCCATAAGCAGTAAGACTTGCATTAAATGTAAAGAAATTAATAAGTAACTGTCTAATCGGTGTGAAATAGCCAACTAAAGTCATCCCAGTTATTATTGAGAATAAAAACCATAGAAAAAATTTCAGCCCTTTTTTTCTAATTTTATCAAAATTTGTTTTTTGTTTATCTAATCGCATTTGCTGGCTTCTTGAACCTTCACAAAAACGCTCAATCCAAACAAAAGCTTCTGTCCAAAGTGTTTGCGGACAAGCAAACCCACACCAAACCCGTCCAGACAAAGTAGTTATAAAAAATAGTGTGAATGCAGAAAGTAATAAAAATAAACTTAAAATATAAAAATCCTGTGGCCAAATAACTAAACTAAATAAGTAAAACTTACCTTCAGAAAAAAGAAAAGCTTGATGATTATCCCAATTTAACCAAGGCGTTAGGAAATACAAACTCATAAAAAAAAGTAACAATCTATTTTTAAGAGAAGAGAATTTACCCTTTACTTCACGCGGATATACTTTCTTTCTTCCTTCATAAAGACTAGTTTGTTCAGGTTTAGTTGATTTATTTTTATCCATTATTTAGTTCCATTTTATTTATTTCTGATAGTTTTTTGAAATACTAAGTAGTATTAAAACACAAAAAAATATTTAATTTAAAAAAAAATAAAATATATATGAATTAACCTTATGAATTAATCCATAAATTAACTGCTTTTATTTATTCCAAGGCATTCTTTCCAAGACTTTCGATAAACCACAAAAACCAGTTATTCCCGCTGTAAATAAACCAGCACCAATAATAATTGGAACCCAAATAAAATTAGGATTGTAGTGGGTTAAAAGAGAACCTAGTAAAATGAAACCACCAGTGATAAATTGAACTTGTCGCATAAGTGAACGGGGAACTTTTTTTATTGTTTCTTTTTCCATATTTTCCTCTATTTGTATTTTATTAATATTAATAAGCTTTTCTATAAAAATTTAGTTTGAGTTATTTTTTCAAACAATCATCAAATGCTGCAATTGCATCAGATGCATACATTAAAGATGGACCACCACCCATATAAACTGCCATTCCTAGAACTTCTTCAACTTCTTCTTTGGTTGCACCTAATTTGGCAAGAGCTTTGGTATGAAAGCCAATGCACCCATCACAGCGAGTAGAAACTCCAATTGCAAGAGCAATAAATTCTTTTGTCTTTTTATCCAAAGCACCATCATCTGTTGCAGCTTTTGACATTGCATAAAAACCTTTTAAAGTTTCTGGAATTCCTTTACTAAGATTTTGTACATTTTTAGAAATTCTACTCGTTATTTCATCATAATTTTTACTCATTTTATTCTCCATTTATTTGTTATTTGATTTATAAGTAAATACTTATAAAAGATTTTATTAAATATTTAATTTAAAGCAAGTTAAATTCTTTAGCTTACCATTTAATTTTTAGATTATTTCTTTAGGATTTTATCAGCTAGCTTAACATACCAAGCGCCTATTTTGATTTGGAAAACAAAGGCAATGGAGATTATAAGAGCAATTTCAAAACCTTTTTCTCCAAAAGATGTTACAGCAACTGCCAAAGCGATTGCCAAATGTCTTAAAGAAGTTCCAAAAACAAGTGCCAAAGTATCAGCTTTTGAAAAAAGTTTTTTACCAACTATTGTGCTGATAGTAAAAGCAACTATATAAAAAATAAATAGTGGTAAAAGATAAGTAACTATTTTTAATGGATTTTCAACAATATAATTAGCTTTCATAGCGATTGATGAAAATATCATAGCTACAACACCTAATGAAGAAAACAAACCTATTTTTTGCCCAAATTTTTCTTTGTAGTCTTTTTCACCAATTTTTTTGATAACAAAATACCTTGTTATTGCACCAAAAATCAAAGGGGCAACAATTACTAATAAAATTTTCTTAGTAACCATCCAAAAGTTTATTTCAATAGATTCACCCATAAAATAAACTAAATATATTGGTGCTAAAAATGCAGCAAGTAATAAACTAAATATAGATATTCTAATTGCTGCTGGCAGATTTCCTTTGGTCATTCCTGTGAAAGCAATTGTCATACTTCCTGTAGGTAGTAACGCCATAATAAATAAACCAACTGCATCCATTGGAGAGTTTGCGAAAAATACTTTTCCTAATCCAAAAGCGAGTGCAGGAAGTAATAAAAAATTCAAAATAAGTGAAACTAGTTTTAACTTAAAATTGGCTCGTTCAACTAATTTATTTATATTCAAATTTACCATCTGTGGATAAATCATTACAAATGTGATTGGCAAAATTGCTTTTTTCAAAAAGTCTGTTTCAAAATAGTAACCAAAAACAATCCCAAATAATATAACTACTGGAATTACATAAACTAAGTTCTGTTGCAAAAATTTTAGATATTTCATTATATTTTTAGGGTTGATGTTTTAAAAGTTTATTTTAAAAGATAGGTTAAATTATATTAAAATCAAAGCAGAAGCTAAAGATTATTCAAATCATTAATAACTGCATCAATATGCTCTTTTGCTTGTTTTGCTACTTTTCTAACAATTTCATTTTCATCTAAAGTTAGGACGACAATTGGGTTCATAAACTCAAAAAAAGTTTTATTATTTTTCTCATAAACTGCAATTGTGCAAGGCAATAAAGCACCAGCTTTTGGCTCAGCTTCAATAATATCTTTAGCCAAAGTTGGGTTACAAGCGCCTAAAATTTTATAAGGCATAATATCTGCCCCTATTTTATTTTTGATAGTTGCTTGAGCGTCAATTTCACTATTAATACCTAGTTTATGTTTCATACATATTTCTTTTAAGGTTTCAATAGCTTCATTTATTGGTTTATTTAAACTTGCTGATAATGCGTAAGTCATAGTTTTCTCCTTTTAATATTGTTAAAATTTTCTAAAAAATAGTTTGCAAATAGTTTGCACTTTTTTACTTTTCATTTTTTTCATCATCCAAATCTCTGAGATTCGCTTAGATAAAAAGCCCATAGTTGGGAATGAGTGAGCCAAAAACATAACTTTATGTAAGCGTATTTTATTTTGAATAATTAACGCCCATTCATTTATCATCTCTCCAGAGCCTTCGCCAACAATGCTTGCTCCATAAACTTTTCCAAGTGAGCTAGAGTAAACTTTTATAAATCCATCAGTTATATTTTCTGCAATTGCAGCGCCATAATCTTCATATTTAATGGTGTGAGTTTGGTATTTTACTCCCTTTTCATCTAGTTGTTTATCAGTCATTCCAACATGTGAAATTTGTGGTTCGGTAAAAACAGTCCAAGGAATAACATATTTAGTAAACTTAAACATACTAAACGGGCTGACCGCGTTCATTATAGCAAACATTCCTTGGTGCATTGCAGCGTGAGAAAGCATAATTCCACCTGTGCAATCCCCAACGGCATAAATATTTTTAATGTTAGTTCTTTGTTTGTTATCAACGGGTATTTTTCTGCCATCATTTTCTATATTTGCATTTTCAAGTTTTAATGGTTCTAAGTTTATTTTTCTACCAGCTGCCATTAGTAATTTTTCAGAAGTTATTTCAAGACCACTTTCTGTTTTCAAACAAACACTTCCATTAACATTATTTATTGAAATTATTTTTTGTGAATTATGAACTGTAATACCTTCTTTTTTAAATTTTTCCTCAATTAATATACCTGCTTCTTTATCGCCAACTGGAACTAAAAATTCATCCATTTGCACAATACTACATTTAGTTCCTAGTCTTGCAAAAGCTTGTGCCATTTCACAACCAATCGCACCACCACCAATAATAGTCATGCTTTTTGGGATTTCTTTTAGGTCAAAAATATTATCATTAGTTAGAACTTCAACTTCTTTGATTCCAGATATTGGAGGAATCATTGGGCTAGTTCCTGTTGCGATAAATATTTTTTTGGCAGTAATTGTTTTATCGCCAACTTTAACAGTATTTTGATTTACAAAACTTGCACTTCCTTCTTTCAAAACCAAATCTACTTTTTCAAACATTCCAAGAGTTTTACTATCTCCAATATAACGAATATATTCATCAATTTTAGAAAAAGGTGATTTTATATTTACAGAATCATCATCAACTAATCCCATTTCTTTAAGTTTTGAAAGACCATATTTTAATTTAGCAACCCTTAGTAAAGATTTACTTGGAATACAGCCAACATTCATACATTCGCCACCAATACTGTTTTTTTCAATTCCACAAACTTTCAAGCCCATTTCAGAACCCATTATAGAAACAGCCATTCCTGCAGGACCAAGTCCAATACAGATTAAATCAAAGTCAAAATTCTTACTCATTTTATTCTCCATTTTTTATATAAGTGTTTTCTTATATAGAAGTATATTCAAATTTATGTTAGAATCAATACTTATTTTTAATAAAAACAAAAAAAATAGAACTATGGAAAAAATAGAACTTTCAGAAAATATAATTCAAGCAAGCAACCTACTGAAAGCAGTTGCAAATCAAAATAGATTGTCAATTTTATGTATTTTAAAAGAAGATAAAAAAAGTGTAACCCAAGTTTTAGAACACTTAAATATATCCCAACCAGCATTATCACAACATTTATCAGTTATGAAAAATGAACAGATTTTAGATTTTGAGCAAAAAGGAACAACTAAACTTTATTTTATTAAAAATAAAAGTATTAAGAAAATAATCAAAATTTTAGAACAAGAATTTTGTAAGTAAAATCCCTTTAATTTGTGCAAATTATCTAAAGATAATTTATAGATGATTGTTAGTTTTATTAATGTTAAAATCATCAGATTAATCATTAACTAATTACAAAAGAGAATAATATGGGATTTAATTGTGGAATTGTAGGACTACCAAATGTTGGGAAATCAACTTTATTTAACGCTTTAACTAAAGCAGCTATTGATGCTCAAAATTATCCATTTTGCACAATAGAGCCGAATGTTGGAATTGTTCCAGTTCCAGATCCAAGGTTAGATGAACTATCTAAAATCGTTAATCCAGAAAGAGTTTTACCAACAACAATTGAATTTGTAGATATTGCTGGATTAGTTGAGGGTGCTTCAAAAGGAGAGGGTTTAGGTAATAAATTTCTAGCAAATATTCGTGAAACAGACGCAATAGCTCATGTTGTTCGTTGTTTTGAAGATGATGATATTATTCATGTAAATAATAAAATTGACCCACTTGGGGATGTTGAAGTTATTGATACAGAACTTGTTTTGGCGGATATGACAATGATGGAAAAAGCAACGCTTCGCTACCAGAAAATGGCAAGAACAGGCAATAAAGAAGCAATTGCAATTATTGCAACAATTGACAAACTAAACGCACACTTGGGTGAAGGCAAATCAGCAAGAAGCTTGGAACTAACAGATGATGAAAAGGTTCATCTTAAAGAATACCAATTATTAACTGACAAACCTGTTATGTTTATCGCAAATGTGGCAGAAGATGGATTTGAAAACAACCCTTATTTAGATAAATTAGTAGAATACGCAAAAACTGAAAATGCAGTTGTAGTCCCTGTTTGTGCTTCAATTGAGGCTGAATTATCTTTGCTTGATGATGATGAGAGAAATGAGTTTTTAGCAGAATATGGATTAAAAGAACCAGGCTTAAATAGATTAATTAGGGCAGGTTATGATTTACTAGGTTTAGGAACTTATTTCACAGCAGGCGTTAAAGAAGTTCGTGCTTGGACAGTTCACCAAAACTGCACTGCACCAAAGGCTGCAGGTGTAATTCATGGAGACTTTGAACGCGGATTTATTCGTGCAGAAGTTATTGCTTATGAAGACTTTATTCAGTTTAAAGGCGAGCAAGGTGCAAAAGAAGCTGGTAAATGGCGACAAGAAGGTAAAACTTACCTTTTGAGTGAAGGTGATGTTATCCACTTTTTGTTTAATGTCTAATATTAAAACAAGCTGTCTTTGTGGTGCTGTAAAAATTACCGTAGAAAAGATAAATCCTAAATTTACAGTTTGCCACTGCAACTCTTGTCGTAGTTGGGGTGGAGCACCTTTTTTTGCAGTTCAATGTGGAAAAAAAGTTAAAATTGAAAGTGATGATAAAGTTAAATTATACAAATCTTCATCTTGGGCATCACGAGGATTTTGCACTGAATGCGGAACGCATTTGTTTTACAAGTTTAAAGAGACAGCCGAATATAATATGCCTGTTGGCTTATTCCCAAATCTAAAAGGTCTTGAAATGGATATGCAATATTTTAGTGATATGCGACCTAGTTATTACTGTTTTTCTAATAAAACTAAGGAAATGACAACAGCTGAAATAATGGATTACTTTGCAAAATAAACTATAACTTCACTTATTAAGTCTTTACAAAAGTTATAAAAGTTACAAAAATCATAAATAAAATATCAAAAAAGGAGAAAAATTATGAAAAAAACAAAGAAAGATAAATCAGGATTGGTAGCTATATTAATAGGTCTTTTATCAATAGCAATGTTAGTTGGAACATTTTATATTGCAAAAGATAGTTATTCTTATCTAAAAACAGCAATTGAAGTAAAAGGAACTGTAGTTGAATTAGTTAGGTCTGAATCTAGCTCTGATTCAAGTTATACTTATGCTCCAGTTGTTGCGTTTAGAGCTGGAGAGCAAGAAATTAAGTTTCAATCAAATGCATCATCTAATCCACCAAGCTATTCAGTTGGCGAAGAGATAACAGTTTTATACAAACCATCAAACCCTAATAAAGCAAAAATCAAAGGTTTTTTTAGTCTATGGGGTGGAGCTTTGATTTTGGGTATTTTGGGTGGAGTTTTATTTTTATTAAGCGTTCCCTGGATAATTCTTCTGAAAATAAAAGGTATTAAAAATAACTCTTTAAAAGCTAAAGGGCGTAAAATAAGCGTTAAAGTTTCAGAAATAAAAAACCTTAGCAAATATGATGGAATTTATGCTTATCAAGTTTTTGCAGAGTGGATAAATCCATCAACTTCAAAAACACAAATACTTAAAAGTGATAGAATATTCTCAATTGACCCAACAGAGCATATTGGTGATAACTTAATAACTGTATATATTGACAAAAATAATCCAGAAAAATATTTTATGGATCTTTCTTTTATAGAAGATTAGTTTTTAGATTTGATTAATAAAACCAAGCTAAAGGCATTCTGCTTCTAAAAGGTAATAATAAACTAAAATTTTTTGGATAAATATGCTAATTAATAAATTATAACTTTTTATAATTAGCTTAATGCTTAAATAATTCAGAAACAAAAAATCATGCAAAAAAAAGAATTTAAATTATATACAAAATACCAGCCAGCGGGTGATCAGCCAGAGGCTATAAGTTCTTTGCTTGATGGTTTGGAAAATGGTTTGGCTAAACAAACCTTGCTTGGTGTTACAGGTTCTGGAAAAACATTTACTATGGCAAGTGTTATTGCTAAAACTAATCGTCCTGCTTTAATTCTTGCACAAAATAAAATCTTAGCGGCACAACTTTATTCTGAAATGAAATCATTTTTCCCTGAAAATTCAGTAGAGTATTTTGTTTCATATTATGATTATTATCAACCAGAAGCTTATGTTCCATCTTCAGATACTTTTATTGAAAAGGATGCGTCAATTAATGAACATATTGAGCAAATGCGATTGTCTGCAACCAAAGCTATTTTAGAGCGAGCAGATACAATTATAGTTTCTTCAGTTTCTTGTATTTATGGTCTTGGTGATCCAAAATCTTATCTTAAAATGATAATTCATTTGGTTGAAGGAGATATTATTGATAGAAAACAATTGCTTTTGAAACTTGCAGAATTGCAATATAAAAGAAATGAAATTGAGCTTGGAAGAGGTAACTTTAGAGTTCGTGGAGATGTTATTGATATTCGTCCTGCTGAGTCAGAATGGGAGGCAATTAGAGTGGAGCTTTTTGATGATGAAATTGAATCTATTCGTTATTTTGACCCATTGACAGGAGAATATTTGCAAAAACTTGATAGAGTAACAATTTACCCCAAAACCCATTATGCAACTCCAAAAGAAATTATTTTAGGTTCTATTGATAAAATCAAACTAGAGCTAAAAGATAGGTTGAAATATTTAGAAAGTGAAAATAAACTTGTTGAAGCACAACGCTTGCAACAAAGAACTATGTTTGATTTAGAAATGATGATTGAGCTTGGTTATTGCAGTGGAATTGAAAACTATTCTAGGTATTTATCTGGGCGTGGTGAGGGGCAAGCACCTCCAACGCTGTATGATTATTTGCCGAAAAACGCTTTGTTATTTATAGATGAAAGTCATGTGACTATTGGACAATTAAATGGAATGTATCGTGGCGATAGATCACGCAAAGAAACTCTTGTTAATTATGGATTTAGATTGCCTTCTGCTTTAGATAATAGACCACTCAAATTTGAAGAATTTGATGCTATTTCTCCGCAAACTATATATGTTTCAGCAACCCCTGGAGATTATGAGCTAGAACATTCTGATAATATTGCCAGACAAATTGTTCGCCCAACAGGTTTGCTTGATCCAATTATTGAAGTTCTGCCTGCAACTAACCAAGTTGATGATTTAATCTCACAAATTGGCGTGATTGTTAAAAGAGGTGAGCGAGTTTTGGTTACAACTTTAACCAAAAAAATGTCTGAGAATTTAACGGAATATTTAGATGAACATAATATTCGTGTTCGTTATATGCATAGTGGAATTGACACTGTTGAAAGGACAGAAATTATTGCGGATTTACGAAAAGGGGTTTTTGATGTTTTAGTTGGAATAAACCTTTTGCGAGAAGGACTTGATATGCCTGAGGTTTCTTTGGTTGCAATACTTGATGCGGATAAAGAGGGTTTTCTAAGGGGAGAAAAAGCACTTATTCAAACGATAGGAAGGGCTGCTAGACATTTGAATGGAAGGGCAATCTTATATGCTGATAAAATGACAAAGTCTATGAAAAAAGCAATCTCAGAAACAAATAATCGCCGTCAACTGCAAATAGAATACAATAAACTAAATAATATAACTCCAAAAAGCATAATCAAAGATTTAGGAGACGGTTTTGTGGGTGGAAAAGCAGATTTGAAGCTTCTTAAGAAAAAAACTAAGACTATAATAAAAATGGAATTTAATGAAGCAATCGCTGAAATAGAGAGCTTGGAGAAAGCTATGAAAGGCTTTGCCGATAATCTGGAGTTTGAAAAGGCTGTAGAAATAAGAGATAAGATAAAAATAATTAGAGATAATATTTTATGATACTGAATAAATAAGTTACAATTAAGACAATTCTTTTATTATTATAAAAATAATAGCATAGGTAATAGGTGAATAAATAGCGTATAAACTAATGATAAGTATAACTTTAATATAATTGATAAAATAAAATGAATAACTCACTACAAGACCCATATTTAAACTTACTTCGTAGAGACAAAGTAAATGTTTCTATTTTTCTAGTAAACGGCATAAAACTTCAAGGACAGATTGATTCTTACGACCAATTTTCAATACTTCTAAAAAGTCACTCAAGTCAATTAATATATAAGCATTCAATTTCTACAATTGTTCCTGCTGTGTATATTGATTTATTAGCTGAAACTAAGAAAGAAGATTAGTCAAATAATTTTAAGCTATTTGCTACTTTAGATTTAGCTTAAAAAAACTAACTTAACTTGATAAAAATTTCTTATAAAAATATTAAAATAATATTAAGTATTCTAACGAGGATACTTTAATTGTTTGATAGACCCAGTAAAGACTCCGAAAATGCTGAGAAAACCTTATTAGTTCAGGTTTCTTTGGATAGATTGCTGCTCAGTTCTGACCAAGATGAATTTAAAGATTTAGCTTTGTCTTCTGGTGCGGAAATTTTTGACTCTTTGCATATTGTAAGAAAAATTGCCAACTCCAAATTTTTGATTGGAAAAGGAAAAGCAGAAGAAATTGTTGAAATAATCAAAGCTCACGATGTTAAGCTTGTTATGTTTAACGCCTCACTTTCTCCTTCGCAAGAAAGAAATTTGGAAGCAGTTTTTGAGTGTAGAGTTTTAGATAGAACAGGTTTAATTCTTGATATTTTTGCACAACGAGCAAGGTCTTATGAAGGAAAACTCCAAGTTGAATTAGCACAATTAGAGCATTTATCAACGAGGCTTATTCGTGGCTGGACTCACTTGGAAAGACAAAAAGGTGGGATTGGCTTGCGAGGACCTGGGGAAACTCAACTTGAAACTGATAGAAGACTTTTAACTGCTAGAATAAAACAAATAAACAAACGCCTGAAAAAAGTTTCTGCACAAAGAAGTGTTATGAATTCTGGGCGAAAAAGAAAAGGTTACCCTGTTGTAGCAGTTGTTGGTTATACAAATGCTGGAAAATCCACTCTTTTTAATAAACTAACTGATGCAAATGTTTATGTCCAAGATCAGCTATTTGCAACTTTGGATACAACTCTTAGGAAACTTTCGCACTCAGGAAAACAAAAGCTTTTATTAACTGATACAGTTGGCTTTATTAGTAATTTACCTCACGAGCTGGTGGAATCATTTAAATCAACATTACAAGAAACGATAGATGCAGACCTGATTTTGCACATTATTGATAGTGCTGATAAAGAGCATTTGGAAAAAGAGCATGATGTTTTAGAAATTCTAAAAGAAATTGGAGCGGATAAAAAACCAGTAATTAGAGTTTATAACAAAATTGATTTAACTGATCAAAAGCCTTGTTTGATAAAAGGTGATAATTCTGATGCAGTCTTTGTATCATCAACGACTGGCGCTGGAATTGAAATTTTAAAAGATGAGTTAATTAGGTTTTTTTATGGAGAAAATTTAAACTTTACCTTGAAATTACTACCAACAGACGCCAAATTAAGAGCTATGCTGTTTGATGAAAATGCAATTAACTCTGAAAGTTATAATGACAAAGGAGAGATGATTTTAGAATGCACTTTATCTAAAAAGCGTTATAATTACTTTTTAAAAGAATTTAAAAATACTTGGCAGGAAATGTAAAATATAAGTTTCTTGCTGAAAATTGCTAAAGTTAGCTAAATATAAAACGAGGAATAAATGAGTCAAGACAACGACCCTTGGGGAAAAGAACCTAAAAACACTGGTGAAAGTGGTTTCACTGATATTCTAAATCAACTTAAAAAAACTTTCTTAGGTGAAAAAGAAGATGATAATGGTTCAAATAATTCATCTGATAATGGCGGATCTAATTCTAGTGGTATTCCACCAAAAACAATTGCTTTAATTGTTGGTGGTTTATTTGTTGCTTGGTTAGCTTCTGGTCTGTATGTTGTTCAAGAAGGGTTTAATGGTGTTGAATTAAGATTTGGTAAACACTCTGAAACAACCACTTCTGGCTGGCACTGGCGTGCGCCAACTCCTATAGGTTCTGTTAGAAAGCTAGATACAGAAAGTGTTCAAACTATTACTGTTGGAAGTAAAGACTCAGGTAAAGGATATGGGCAAATGCTTACTTCTGATGAAAATATTATAGAAGTTAGCTTGAGTGTTCAATATAAAATATCAAATCCAGAAGACTTTATTTTTAAAGTAAATAATCCAACTCAAGTTCTTAAAGAAACTATGATTTCTTCAATTCGTGAAGTTGTTGGGACAAATAATGTTGATTATATTTTAACAAATGGTCGTGCTGAATGGCCTGCTCTTGTTAAGTCAAATTTGATTGCAACTCTAAAGAAATTTGAAGTTGGTATTGATGTTTTAAGGGTTGAGCTTAGAGAGGCTAAAGCACCACAAGAAGTTCAAAAAGCTTTTGATGATGTTGTAAGGGCTAGGGAAGATGCTGAAAACTCAGTTTTAACAGCACAAGGTTACCAAAATAAAGAAGTTCCAATTGCTAGAGGTCAGGCGAAAGTTATTACTGAAAATGCAGAGGCTTATAAACAAAAAATAATTGCAAAAGCAACTGGTGAAGCGAATAGATTTGAAGAAGTTCTTAAAAGCTATAAAGTTGCACCTCAAGTGACTAGAGATAGAATGTATATTGAGGCACTTGAAGATGTTTATAAAAATGTAAATAATATAATTGTTGATACTGGTGAAAATGCACCAATTTTATACTTGCCTGTAAATGGTTCTGGAGCAAACTCCACGAATTCTAATAATATGACTGCACCGCTTCCTCCAGTTCAGCAAAATAGACAGCAAGTTGTTCCACAAAAACAAGTTTATAATGTTGTGCCACAAACAAATATAAATACAACAGACACACAAACCAAAAAAGATAGGAGAATAAGATGAGACTAATAACTAGATTAATCCCAGTAGTTGCAATAGTTGTTGCAATAATATTATCATTTTCCTTTTTTATTATTCAAGAAGGGGAAACAGCAATCAAACTAAGACTTGGACAAATAACAGCAAACGATTTAAAACCAGGAATTCACTTTAAAGTTCCTTTTATTGAAAATGTTGTAAAGTTTGATAGCAGGTTACAAATACTTGATGCTGAGCCAGAAGATATTTTAACTGAAGAGAAAAAAGAACTTGTTGTTGATTATTTTGTTGAATGGAAAATTTCAGATACGCAGAAGTTTTATGTTTCAACTAGAGGTAACTTTCAAAATGCAGCAAACCTAATCTCACAAATAATCTCTGATGACTTGCGTGGTGAATTTGCAAAACGAACTGTGAACGAAGTTGTTTCAAAAGATCGTTCAGAAATAATGGGGCAAATCACAAAAACTCTAGCCAAAGAGGTTGCTAACCAAGGAATGGATGTTATTGATGTTCGTGTGAAAAGAGTGGATTTTTCAGACAATATAAAAGACAATGTTTTTAAAAGAATGGCGTCTGAAAGATATAGAGTATCAGCAAAACTTAGAGCAGAAGGGCAAGAAAGAGCTGCAACAATTACCGCAAAAACAGATAGAGAAGTTAGAATATTATTTGCAAATGCAAACCGAGATGCTGAAATATTACAAGGTCAAGGAGAAGCAAAAGCAACTGAAATTTATGCAAAAGCATTCTCTAAAGATGAAGAATTCTATAAATTCCAAAAAAGCTTAAAAGCTTATAGAAATTCTTTTGGTAACAAAAATAGCACGATGATAACTTCCCCTAATTCTGAATTCTTTAAGTTTTTAAAGAAATAAGCTAATAGGATAGTAATTAAATTATTAAATTATTAAATTATTAAATAAGTAGTTAAATAAAAAATTAAATAAGCAATTAAATAAGTAAATAATATGACAGCAAATATTCAATCTTGGATGCTTCCACAAGGTGTGGTTGAATCACTTTTAAAAGAAACAAAGAAAATTGACTTTCTTGAAAATCAAGCAACTGAAACTTTCACAAGCTGGGGTTATAAGCGTGTTAGACCACCAATTATGGAATATTTAGATTCTTTGGTGGAAGGTTTAAATGTAGATGATTTGATTTTACAAACAATTCAATTTAAAGACCAAGAAACAGGAAAACAACTTGGAATAAGAGCAGATATAACTCCACAAATTGCTAGAATTGATGAACATTATCTAAAAACAGATAAAGTCAGTCGTTACTCTTATTCAGGAGAAGTGGTTAGAAGCTACCCAACAGGCTATGGTAATGTTAAAAACCCAACAGTAACAGGTGTTGAGCTATTTGGTTGTGAAAGCTGGGAAGCTGATGCTGAGATTGTTTGTTTACTAGTTTCTTATTTACAAAAAATCAAGCTTACAGATTTCATACTAGATATTGGAAATGTTGATATTGTTACTGAATTATTACTGTTTCTTGGAGTTAGGAAAGAAAATTTCTCAACTTTTATTGATGCAATTATTAGGAAAGATAAAAAAGATATTAAATTTCTAATAAAAACCCATCAAATAGAACATAAAGATGCAATTGGTTATTTATTTGAGCTTACTAAATTAAATGGCAACGAAGCAACTTTAAATAAAGCAAAAGAAACCTACTCAAAAATACCAAAAGTTTTAGAAGCAATAAGTTTGCTAGAGCAAGTTATTACAAGTGTTATAAATAGATTTCCAGAGCTTTCAATTAACTTAGATTTGGGCGATATCAGAGGCTATGGTTATCATAATGGTTTGATTTTTGCAATTTATCACCCAAGCCAATGGCAGACACTTGCAAAAGGTGGGAGATATGACAGACCAAATAACCTTAAAAATGGTGATAATTCACGACCAGCAACAGGATTTAGTTGTAATTTAAATACTATTGCTAGAGTTATGGGTAAAATAAAAAATTCAAAGAAAATGATTCTTTGTGATTTACCTTATTCTAAAAAACTACAAGATTTTGTGGATAAATGCAGAAAAGATAATATTGTAATTTCTCAACTTAATTTAGATGAGATGAATAATCAAAAATATACGCATAAGATTGTAGAAACTAATGGTGATTTTGAAGTTGCTGAAATTGATTAGCATTAAACCATTAGATTAATTGGTATTAACCACACTATTAAATTATAAAATATAAGAGGAGATAAATTATGAAAGCTATTTTTTTATTAATTTTAACAAATTTAGGAATTATGATGATGATTGGCATCATCGTAAAAGTCCTTGGGCTTGAGCCAGCACTTACTGAAAAGGGAATAAATCTAACTAGCCTATTTATAATGTCAGCATTATTTGGTTTTGGTGGTTCGTTTATTTCTTTGTTTCTTAGTAAATTTATGGCAAAAAGATCTATGAAAGTTCAAGTTATTGAATCGCCACAAAATGAAACAGAAGCTTGGCTTTATAGAACAGTTGAGCGAATGTCAGATAAACTAAATATAACTATGCCAGAAGTTGGTATTTTTCATTCACAAGCACCAAATGCATTTGCAACTGGAGCAAGTAAAAACAAAGCCTTAGTTGCAGTTAGCTCTGGTCTTATTCAAGTTATGACCAAGGAAGAAGTTGAAGCTGTGATTGGACACGAAATGGCTCATGTTGTGAATGGTGATATGATTACATCAACTTTATTACAAGGTGTTTTGAATACTTTTGTATTCTTCCTTGCGAGAATTGTTGCACAAGTTGTTAGTAGAAGTGGAGATGGTAACAGTTCAAGAGGTTCTTATTTTATGGTTTCAATGGCGATGCAAATGGTTTTGGGAATTTTTGCTTCTATGATTGTTATGTGGTTTTCAAGATATAGAGAATTTCACGCCGACAAAGGTGGTGCAGATTTAACTTCAAACAAAAATATGGCAAACGCACTAAGAGCTTTGCAAAGAATTCAACTGCAAGGTCAAACTAAGAAATTACCAGATCAAATGGCAGCATTTGGAATAACAGCTTTTTCTGGATTATTTTCAACTCACCCACCTCTTGAAAAAAGAATTGCTGCTTTAGAGTCTGCATAAAAGAATAATCTTCAAACTATGAAAATTTTAATAGCAGAAGATGATTTAAATATACGAAATGGGTTATTTGATATACTTTCACAGGAAGGTTATCAAGTAACTCTTGCAGAAAATGGCAAAGTAGCTATTGATAAATATAATCAAGAAATCCCTGATTTTGTAGTATTGGATATTATGATGCCTGAAATGGATGGTTATTCAGTTTGTAAAGAAATCCGTAAAACAAATGATGATATTCCAATTATATTTTTATCCGCAAAAACTGAGGAAATCGATAAAGTTGTTGGGCTAGAGCTTGGTGCTGATGATTTTATAAGCAAGCCTTTTGGAGTTTCAGAACTAAAAGCACGAATAAAAGCAATTAGCCGAAGAGTCCTCTCAAAAACAAAAAAACTAGGAGATAGTTTTATCTTTGGGCATTTAGAAATATTCCCAAATGAACTGCGTGCAAAATCAACAGAACTTAATATTGACCTTTCTTTAAGAGAAATTAATATTTTGAAATGCTTCAAAACTAACCAAAGTAAAGTTGTAACAAGAGATATGTTATTTGATTTTGTTTGGGGTTATGAACACTATCCAAACTCACGAACATTAGACCAACACATCTCAAAAATTAGAAAATTAATAGAACTTGATCCAGCTAATCCAAAACTTATTCAAACAGTTCATGGTCAAGGCTATAGGTTTGACTAAATAATAAATTATTAAGTAAAAAGTTATTAAGCAATAAGTATTTTAGATAACCTTAGTTATTAAGTTAAACACAGTAGCAAAAATTAATATTTGCACCTTTATATTTATGATACAATCTTTAAATGCAGAAAATGATTTTACACAATATTTATTAATAATAAAAAGGATATAATTATGAAAACAACAAATAAAATTTTACTAACAACAATCGCAGTATCTCTAATCGCTTGTGGCGGAAGCTCTTCTTCTAAAGGAAGTAGTATTTCAACAACCCAAACCCCAACAACGAAAACAACTAAAGCACAGAAAGAAGATAAGGCTAGAAAAGAAGCTAAAAAAAGAGAAAAAGCTAAAAAAAGAGAAGAGGCGAGAGTAGAGAGAGAAAAGGTAATAAAAGCAGCTGATGAAAGGCTTATTGATCTTGACAATAACGATATATCAACTCCAAATTTTGAGCAGGTAACAAAAGACTTTAAAGTACAAGGTGTTATTATTATTGATGACTTTAATACGAATAAATCTTCAAATCAGGCTTATGCATCAGACACAAAGGAGTCTGATATACATTCAGTGATTATAGGTGGTAAAAAAATACACCTGATTTCAACTAAAGGTGATGAATTATTTCATGATGCTGGAACTGAAGAAGGGGTTAATAAAATTATGTTAAGTCCGTTAAAATATAAACAATCTCACTTTGTTATATTAGAGAAAGGTAATAAACTTTATTTTATAAGTCAAGGGGATAAGGTTGAAGATATGCCTGTAACTGGTATTGCGAAATATGAAGGTGATCTCAATAACTCTTCATTGATTAAAGATGAGACTGGTTTTACTAAAGTAGTATTTGATGTTGATTTTGGTGGAAAAACAATAAAAGGTAGTCTTCCTGAGGCTGTTATGAGCATTGAATCTAAACTTAAAGGTAGCATAATAGGAAATAGGTTTGAAAATAAAGATAAAAGTTTTCTTGGAAGTTTCTACGGCAAAAATGCCAATGAGCTGGGTGGTGTTTATTTAGATGAAAAAAACTCAGCAGTTTTCGGAGCTAAAAAGAAATAATCCAATTAATTGATAGCTAAGTTTTTTTAAGCTTTAGCTAATAATTAAACTAAATTTTAAAGGTAGTAGGTTTTTCTTGCTACCTTTTTTTATTTGCTTTTTATTTGAAATGTAAATAAAAACAGTTGCCTTTATGGTGCTTATTGTTACAATTTTAGAAATGCAGAAATGCAGAAATGCAGAAATGCAGAAATGCAGAAATGCAGAAATGCAGAAATGCAGAAATGCAGAAATAATTTTGCATAATATTTTTTAATTATAACAAAAGGTAAATATTATGAAGACAATGAATAAAGTTTTATTAACAACAATCGCAGTATCTCTAATCGCTTGTGGCGGTGGTGGAAGCTCTTCTTCTAAAGGAAGCAGTATTTCAACTACTAAAACTCCAACAACAAAGAAGCCTGCAGTTACAACACCAACTAAGAAGCCTGCAGTTACAACGCCTACAAAAAAACCTGCAGTTACAACAACGCCAACTCCATCTACAAATACAAATACATCTAATGGATTTTTCAAGATTTCTAAAGCAAACTGGTCTACACGAATTAATAAGAAGCAAAATGAAGATATTGACACATTAAGTATTAGAGCGTTAAATATTGTAGGTGGTGAATATAAAGAGCTAACTCTTATACCAGAAGGATTCTCAGTAGGAAGGTTTTATATTGAAGGAGATGGCAGTAATAACCCAAGGGTAGTAAGTGGAACTGATTACTCTCATGTTAAATTTGGATTGTTAGAATCAAAATTAGCCTCTTCACTTAGTCATCCAGTAGTAACTTTTGCACAAGGTTATTCAACATTAGATATGCCAACAACAGGTAAAGCTGTTTATAAAGGAGATTTTGCATCAAGTAAAGAATACATAAAAAGCTTTAATGATGTTGTAACTGGTGAAATAACTTTTAATGTTGATTTTGCAGGAAAAACTATAACAGGAGATATTGCTGAGAATGACCATATTTCATTCAAAAAAGGCTTAAATGGTAAAATAAATGGTAATACTTTTTCATCAAAAAATACGAAGGGTCATTTTGAAGGGTATTTTTATGGACCTAAGGCTACTGAATTAGGTGGAACATATCTTACTCGTGAACCACGAAAAGAAGTAAGAGCAGCATTCGGAGCTAAAAAGAAATAATCCAATTAATTGCTAGCTAAGTTTTTTTTAAGCTTTAGCTAATAATTAAACTAGATTTTAAAGGTAGTAGGTTTTTCTTGCTACCTTTTTTTATTTGCTTTTTATTTGAAATGTAAATAAAAACAGTTGCCTTTATGGTGCTTATTGTTACAATTTAGAAATGCAGAAATGCAGAAATGCAGAAATGCAGAAATGCAGAAATGCAGAAATGCAGAAATGCAGAAATGCAGAAATGCAGAAATGCAGAAATGCAGAAATGCAGAAATGCAGAAATAATTTTGCATAATATTTTTTAATTATAACAAAAGGTAAATATTATGAAGACAACGAATAAAGTTTTATTAACAACAATCGCAGTATCTCTAATCGCTTGTGGCGGTGGTGGAAGCTCTTCTTCTAAAGGAAGCAGTATTTCAACTACTAAAACTCCAACAACAAAGAAGCCTGCAGTTACAACACCAACTAAGAAGCCTGCAGTTACTACAACGCCAGCTAAAAAACCTGCAGTTACAACACCAACTAAGAAGCCTGCAGTTACAACGCCAACAAAAAAACCTGGAGTTACAACAACTCCAACTCCATCTACAAATACATCTAATGGATTTTTCAAGATTAAGGTCTCTGGGTATTCAATTGATATAAAAGATCAAGATGAAGATATAAATACTCTTAAAGTGAATTACTTTAAGAATGGCGTGGGCTCAGAATTAGTTAATGTTACTTTAATTCCTAAAGGTTTTTCAGTGGGTAAATTCTTTACAAAAGGTGGTAGTTCTAGACAAAGAATAGTTAGTGGTTCAGATTACTCTCATGTTAGGTTTGGTCTTATTCAGTCAAAAACAGATGATATTGTTACTTTTGCACAAGGTTATTCAACATTAGATATGCCAGTAACAGGTAAAGCTGTTTACAAAGGTAGCTTTGTTTCAGGAAAAGATTTTTATTCTCCTAACTTCAATGATGTTATAAATGGTGATATTACTTTTAATGTTGATTTCGCAGGAAAAACTATAACAGGAGATATTGCTGAGAATGACCATATTTCATTCAAAAAAGGATTAAATGCTAAAATAAATGGTAATACTTTTTCATCAGGAAATCTTGCTGGTTATAAAGAGCTTGAAGGATATTTTTATGGTCCTAATGCAGCAGAGCTAGGCGGAACCTATAATGATAACAAAGCAAGAGCTTCTTTCGGAGCTAAAAAGCAATAATCCAATTAATTCTTAGCTAAGTTTTTTAAGTTTTAGCTAATAATTAAATTAGAATTTTAAAGGTAGTAAGTTTTTCTTGCTACCTTTTTTATTGTTTAAAGCATAGACTGCTTTGCAGATTAGAACAATCCATTTATAATAAATCATTACAAAACCCAATAAACTAAATAATAAAAATGAAGAAAAATATTTTACTAACTTTAGCCCTTATTCCTTTACTAACTTACGCGAGTGGAGTTCCAGAGTTTACACCAAAAGATAATATGAACTTTGAAGACTTAGATACAATAGATAATCGCCCACAAGCAAAACAACCATTGAATAAAGCATCTAACTCAAAATCAGTAAGTGTTAATGAAAAGCAATTATTGGCAAACCCCAAATTACTTGAACGCGCAATGAATAGTGTTTTGATAGCAAAAGATCCGAGCAAAATAAAACTAGTTTTGAAAATCTACAAAAAACTTCCAAATGCAGATAAAGCTTTAATAAACTATGGAAAAGCTTTAATAAAACATAGTGAGGGTAAATTTACCAAAGCAATTGCTTTATATAATAAGGTTTTGGCTGAGAAACCTGATTGGCTGTTAGTTAGGCTTGACCTTGCAGTTGTGCTTTATGCAAATAGGCAAAATAGTGAAAGTAAAAACCAATTACAACGAATTCGTAGTGAGAAAAATTTACCAAAAGATGTTAAACAATTAATAGAAAAACAGCTTGGGGCAATAAATAAACGCGATGAATGGAATTTTGATGGAACTTTTTATTATCAGCAAGATAAAAATATTAACGGCGCACCAAAGGAAACTGTAATTAAAACAGGAAACGGTGGTAAATTGATTTTACCAGAAGCAATAGCTGCTCATGGGTTTCACCTTGACTTAGGAGTTTCTAAGAAGAACTCATTTAACAATCATTTATATACAAAATTCAACTTATCAGCATCTGCAGATTATTATTGGGATGCTAAAGATTATAATGATTATAATTTTAGACTTGGTTTTGGTGGTGGTTATCAAACGAATAGATTTACTTTTGAAGCTCAACCTTTTGTCAAAAAACGAATTTTTGGTAATAAGTCTTTTTCAGAAACAGCAGGAATTAGCACAAGGGCAAGCTACTGGACAAGTAATAAACTAGAGCTTTCAACTAATTTTGAATATAGTTATGATAAACACAAAGAAAGAGAACACCTTGATGGAAATAGATATCTTGCTGGAGTTTCGGGGCTGTATATTGTAAATGCTAGACAATATTGGCAAATTGGAACTAATTTCTATAAAAATGAAGCTGATGATAAGTCAGATACTTATGATAGACCTGGTTTCTAAACCGAAGTGCAACTAAATTTTATTTTTAGGTTTTAATTTGGAACTAGTTATTTTTATTTTTATTAACTAAGATAATAACATTATGAAAAAATACACACAATTAACCAGAACTGATATGACAAAAATTGAAACATTGCTTGAGGAGAATTATAATCCTTGTGAAATAGCGATAAAACTAGGCAAAAATAAGACTACAATATACCGCTGCATAAAAAATAATAAAAACGCAGAAACCTTTGTTGGTGAAGAGGCATGGGAGAAAGTTTCCAAGAGGAAATCTATTGCAAATAAGCATGTTAGGATATTACCTGATAGTATTTTAGAGAAATATATTTTGATAAAAATAGAGCAACATTGGTCGCCAGAACAAATTTCTGGAAAGTGGCGAGAGGAGGCGCAAGAATCGATTTGCCACGAGACTATTTATCAATTTGTTTATAAGTATCACCCAAAATTAGTTAAGATGTATTTCAGAAGAAAAGGTAAGAAATATCAACATAATAGAAAGGAAAAATATCAAATAAAAGATCGTAGAATGATTGATGAAAGACCGCAAAATATTGAGCTTAGAAAAGAAGTTGGACACTGGGAAGGAGACACAATTGTCGGTAAAAATCACCAAGGCGCGATAGTTACAAATGTTGAAAGAAAAAGTGGTAAATTAATTGCTTCCAAAGTGAAAAAATCAACTGCAAAAGCTATTTTAGAAGCTACAGTTAAAGATTTCAAAGACTTACCAAATGAGTTACGAATAAGCATGACATACGATAATGGCAAAGAGTTTTCTTTACACCAAGAGATTGAAAAACAAGTGAAAATGAATGTTTATTTTGCACACGCTTACTCACCTTGGGAAAGAGGAACTAATGAAAATACCAACGGTTTGCTCCGAGAATTTATTCCCAAAGGCACTGATTTTAATAATGTTTCTGATGAAGAACTTGCTTATTTTGTGGAACTTATTAATAATAGACCACGAAAACGACTAGGATTTAAAACCCCAAATGAAGTCTTTCAAGCTGAACTTGAAAAGTTGCACTTGTAGGTAGAATCTAGCAGATATGGAATTTATGCAAACTGGAGACAAGATTGGGGCAAAGGAATATCAACTAGCTTATTTGTAGCAGGTTACAAAAAAGATTATAAAGGCGTAGATTTCTTTAATATTGATAGAAAAGATAATATTTACTCAGCAGGTTTCTCTATTTGGGATAAAGATATATCTTTCTATGGGTTTGTTCCAAAACTTAAATTTTCTTGGAGTAAAGTTGATAGCAACCATTTCTACTACGATAGTGAAAAGAAAAATGTGAATTTGGAAATATCTAAATCATTTTAAATATTGAAATATTTTAAAAAGTCAAAAAAGTCAAAAAAGTTAAAATTTTTTGACAGCTTAAAATAGCTAAAGAAACAAAAAAGCCCTATGATTTCATAGGGCTTTTTTATGATACAAATCTCAAATAATTAAGTCATTGATAGGTTATTTTGGTAATTTTCCATCAATACCTTTTAAGAAATAATTCATTTTTAATAAGTTAGCATCAGTAATAACTTCTCCAGACTTAGCAACTTCGTTGCCTTGCTGGTTTGTTATTGGTCCAGTAAATGGGTTAAAAGTTCCTGCTGTTATATCCGCTTGAACTTTTTTTACTTTTGCTACAATATCAGTGGAAATTTCTTTATTAAGAGGTGCTAGTTTGACCATATTTTTATTAAACCCGCCCCACATATCTTCTGATTTCCAAGTTCCATCTAAAACAGCTTGAACTCTGCCAATATAATAACTACTCCAGTCATCTATAATTGATGTTAGTTGTTTAGTTGGTGCGAATTTAGACATATCAGTTGCAGAACCAACTACCCAAACTTTATTTTCTTCGCCAATTTGTGGAACAGCTGGAGAGTCTGTATGTTGCATAATTACATCAGCACCTGCATTGATTAATGATTTTGCAGCTTGTGTTTCTTTTGCTGGGTCATACCAAGAATTTACCCAAACAACTTTTATTTTTATATCAGGATTAATTGACTGAGCGCCTAATAAGGTTGCGTTAATTCCACGAATAACTTCTGGAATTGGGTAAGAAGCAACATATCCAATTGTTTTAGATTTTGTTTTAGAACCACCTAAAATACCTGCAATATAACGCGCTTCATAAAACCTTGAAGAGTAAGTTGATAAGTTTTTAGACCTTTTATAACCTGTTGCGTGTTCAAATTTAACATTTGGGAATCTTTTGGCAGCTTTTATTGTAGGATTCATAAAACCAAATGAAGTTGTGAAGATAAGTTTATTTCCATCATTTGCAAGCTTTGTGATAACTCTTTGTGCATCTGCTCCTTCTTTTACGCTTTCAACATAAGTTGTTACAACAGCATCACCAAATTTTTTCTCAATTGCTTTTCGTCCTTGATCGTGCTGATAGCTCCAACCAAAATCACCAACGGGACCAACATAAACAAAACCAATTTTTAAAGGTTCAGTTTTTTTAGTTTCGGCACTAACAACGCTACTCATAACAATTGTTGATAAAGCTAAAGTTTTTAAGATTTTTTTCATAGATATTTTCATATTTTCTCCTTATTTTAAGAATGTGAAATAAAAGGTTTGCCTAAATCGGCAGGGGCGAATAATTTAGAACCACTTCGGCTAGATATGATGATTAAAGCGATTATTGTAACAAGGTATGGCATCATCGTCCAAACCTGTGAGGGAACATTTACATCTTGATTTTGAAATGTATATTGTAAAACACTTATAGCACCAAAAAGATAAGCACCAAATAATAATCTAATAGGACGCCAAGCAGCAAAAACAACTAATGCCAAAGATATCCAGCCTCTTCCAGCTGTAAGCCCCAAAGTCCATAAATGAGGGTCAACCAAAGACATATAAGCACCACCTAAACCAGCCATAGCTCCGCCAAAAGTTATTGCAAAAAACCTAACTCGTAAAACATTATGCCCTAATAAATAAGCTGCTTCTGCATTTTCGCCAACGCCTCTTAGTATAAGCCCTGCTTTTGTTTTGTTTAGAAACCAAATAACTCCAACTAACATAAATATAGAAAAATATACTAAAACATCTTGTTTAAATAAAATCTCTCCAACAACAGGAATGTTTGATAAAAATGGAATTTCTAATTTACCAATTCCTACAAATTTTTGACCAATATAACTAGAACCAATTAAAGAGCTAATTCCACCGCCAAATATAGCAAGTGCAAGCCCTGTTGCAACTTGGTTTGCTTTCAAAACAAGTGTTAAAAAAGAAAATATAAGTGATAGCAATGCACTTGACAATGCAGCAAAAATAAAGCAAAAAATCATAGGCATTCCAGAAAGTGCTAATATAAACCCAACAACTGCACCAACTAACATCATTCCTTCAATTCCTAAGTTAAGAACACCTGATTTTTCCACAACCAACTCTCCTAAGGCAGCTAGTAACAGTGGTGTTGCCGCTGCGATTATTGTTGATATTTCAGTTATATGCATTATAAACTCTCTATTTTTTGATTATTAATTTGTGGGTTATTAATACTTCAATCATTAAAAGAAAGAATAATATTAAACCTTGAAAAACATCTCCAACAGCTTGTGGAATTAATAATTTAGAACTGGAGCTTTCCAGTCGCAAAGTATTTACATCAGCACTTTGTAAGCTCTCCCCACCTAAATAAGTTAGTGCAATAATAAGACCAGCAAAAATAATTCCAATAGGGTTTAGCCGTCCTAAGAAAACTACAATAATTGCAGTAAAACCATACTGCGTTGTAGAGATAGAGTCTTCAACCTGCCCAATAACGCCAGTAACTTCCAAAGCTCCAGCAAGACCTGCAAATCCTCCAGAAATAAGGAAAACTAATATGGTTATTTTAGTATTTGAAAAGCCAGCGTATTTAGCGGCTGCAGGAGCAAATCCAATCAAAGTTATACGATAGCCTAAGATATGTTTCTTTAATAAAATATAAACAGCTATTGCAAAAATAGGTGCCAAAATCACTCCTTTATGCAAAGAAGTTGATTCGAAAAGGCTTATTGTTGTTGAATCATTTAGAAGCGCACTACCTGGAAATCCTGCTCCATCAGGGTCTCTCAATGGACCATAAATAAAATATTGTAAAACTTGAACGGCAATATAAGTTAGCATAAGGCTTGTTAATATCTCGTTTGTATTCATTTTGACCTTTAAAAGTGCAGGAATTAATGCCCAAAGCATTCCTCCCAAAATTCCAGCTAATATAACTAAATAAATAATATACCAACCCTCACTATCATTAAAATATAATGCAGTTGCACCAGCCGCTAAACCACCAATTATTAACTGACCTTCTGCACCAATATTCCACTGATTGGCACGATAACAAAATGATAAACCTAATGCACATAATATAATTGGAGACGCTTTAAGTAATAATTGAACTGCTCCAGCTTGGGTTTTTATAGGTTCTATAAAAAATGTGTAAATAGTTTTTGCAGGATTAAATCCCATAATAAAAAACACAATTCCAGCAACTAAAGTGGTTATTATTATTGCTAATAATGGTCCAAAATAACTCATTTTTTTAGATGGAGAGTTCCTTTTTTGTAGTTTAATCATTTATACTTTCTCCCACCATAAGTAAGCCTATTTGCTCAAGTGTAATTTCTGAAATTGGATATGGTTTTGATAAATTTCCTTCAAACATTATGCTTATTGAATTTGCTATTGAGAATATTTCATCTAAATCTTGAGAAATTAGAATTATTGCACAACCTAGTTCCGCAAGTTCAATTAGAGTTTGCTGAATTTGGCTAGCAGCTCCTGCATCAACGCCCCAAGTTGGCTGAGCTGCTAAAATAACTTTAGGCTTTTGAGTGATTTCTCTACCAACAATAAATTTTTGTAAATTACCACCAGATAACTCTGCAGCTTTTGTTTGTTCACTTTCTGTTTTAACATTGAATTTATCAATAATACTCTTAGCAAATTCATTCACTTTATGTTCTTTAATAAAACCAAATCTAGTTAGTTTTTGCTCTTTTGTTGTAGTTAAAAGAATATTTTCTGAAAGCGTCATTTCAGCAACAGCACCATGCCCAATTCTTTCTTCAGGAACATAAGAAACTCCCATACCTAGCTCTCTTCTGGCGGCAATTCCTTTTTTACCAATATCAATATTATCAAGTAATATTTTATTTAACTGTTTAGTTCTGATTTCCCCAGATAAGGCAGACATTAATTCATTTTGACCATTTCCTGCAATTCCTGCGATTCCATAAATTTCCCCTGCTCTTAAATTTATACTAATATTTTTCAAAGCTATTTGAGACAATTCTATATTTGCATCTAAGCTTAAGTTTTTTATATCTAAAATCACTTTATCAGTTATATTATTTTTACTTTTAGGGGTTAGGATTTTTTCTCCAAGCATTAATTCTGCAATTCTTCCTGCCGAATTATCCGCTGGAGTTATATCAGTTACAACTTTTCCATCACGCATAATTGTTGCACTATGGCAAAGCCTTCTGACTTCATCTAATCGGTGTGAAATGTATAAAATAGCACAGCCCTCTTCTGCTAATCTATTTAAAGTTACAAATAAAATATTCGCTTCTTGAGGCGTCAAAACCGCTGTTGGCTCATCAAGAATTAGTAATTTTGGATTTTGCATCAAACAACGAATAATTTCAATTCTCTGTTTTGCCCCAACTGATAGCGTAGAAACTATTCTGCTAGGATCAACTTCTAAACCATAATGTTGTGATAACTCTTTGATTTTGTTTTTTAAGTTGGCTTTGTTATAAGGTTCATTTAGTGAAATCGCAATATTATCTAAAACACTCATTGCATCAAATAAAGAAAAATGCTGAAAAACCATACCAATTCCAATATTTTTGGCAAACTTAGGATTAATAATTTTGGTCTCTTTTCCTTTCCAAAAAAGTTTACCAGAATCTGGTTTTACAATGCCACAAATCATCTTAACCAAAGTTGATTTACCTGCTCCATTTTCACCCAAAAGAGCTTTTATTTCTCCAGACTTTATACAGAAATCAACTTCATTATTAGCAATAACATTGCCATAAGTTTTGGTGAATTTGCTTAGGTTAAGTTGGTAAGGTGCTACTTCGCCACCTGAATGTTGGCTAGTATTTTCGTTTGGATTAGAATTTTTAGAAATAATAGAACTGTCTGGGTTCATTAAATTATTTATAGTTAGTTCTTAAAAAAGTAAGATAGCATAAATCAGATATAAATCTACATTATATTTAATATACTTAAATTTTATGTGCAAAAAAGACTTGCTAAAATCTAATTAATACTACCTAACTTTTTGTAAATAATAGTTATTTATCTAAATTATTTTTTGTTATTTTAGACCTCCTCGTTTAATCCAGTTTTGATAAATTTCATTAGACCACTTTGCCTCAAAAAAAGCCAAAACACTTAGTCTTTCCTCCTCAGTCAATGAATCTTTAAAACTAGGCATAATTCCACCAGAGCTAATGCTTCCTTTGTTGATAACGGATAAGAGTTGCTTTTGAGTGTGGTGCCAGCTGTGAGCTGTTCCATCTAAAGGAGGTGCTGGAAATCTACCTGTTAAATCCCTTTTTTGCCAGTTATTAGCTCCCTGTGCTTTTGCTCCATGGCAAGATGCACAGTTTTTGGAAAAAACTTTATTTCCCTGAATTTTTTGTGCAAAACTAAACCATCTATCCTTTCCATTCGAATTACTTTTTATAGTTTTAGATGTTTTTTGAACTTCTTGCTTTATTGCTTTCTTCTCTTCAATATCTTCTGCATTATCACAAGATACAACTAATGTTAACAATGATAATATTGTTACTTTTATGAATTTGTTTTCCATAATTTACTCCTAAAATTTAATTTTTAATAAGTTACTTAGCTTTTTAGAAAAAGCTGTTTTTTAAAATAAACTTAAAACTATTTTGGAGGGTGAAATATCAAATATATTGGATTATTCAAATCTAAATTAGAAATGAATTTGTGTGAGTGTTTTAGCAAATAAGAGTCAATAAAAATACTAGAGTAAGCTATTGAAATTTGTTGAGAAAAACAATTATCACAAGCTGAAGAACATATTGAGAAACAAGTTAAAAAACAATTTTGCGAGCAATTTTGTGAGTGATTTTGGTTAGTTTCATTAGCTTTACTAACTTTATTGGTATTTTTACTTTGCTGAGTGCAGCTATGATTTGTTTTTAATACACTTGCTTGTATATTAAATGAAAAAAATAGTAGAAAACAATAAAAATATATCTTTATTAATTTCCTACCAATTAATTTCATAATAAATATTTAAAATAAATACTTATTAGTATTGAATGATTACTCTACGGTTTCTTTTGTAAGAGTTTTCAGAAAAACCTGTTACAGCTGGATTTTCTTCACCATAACTTATTATCCTCATTTGCTTAGCTTGAACTCCCATTCTATTAACTAGTCTGATAACGCTTATCGCACGACGCTCGCCAAGAGCAACATTATAACCTCTACTTCCTGTGCTATCAGTGTGTCCTTCAAAAAGAACTTTTGTTTTTGAATGTTTTTTTAAGTATTTAGCATGAGCTTCTAAAATTTTCTGAGACCTGCTATCAATGGATACACTGTCAGTTCCAAAATAAATTACTCTGTCTTTTGCAGGACCATTTGGTCCACCAACTGGATTTTTGCCATAGTTTGGGTCATCATAAAAATTTCCATTTGTAGCAGAATTATAACCATCTGCTTTTCCAGGGTTATATCCATCACCACCATCGTAAACGCCGTCCGTTCCTGTAACAACAGCTTCTTCTCCGCCACCGCCGTTAGAGTTGCCTCCGCTTGTATCTGGAGTTGTTGAACAACTTATTGCAAGGAATGATAAAGTAGCTAAAAGTAATGCTTTCATAATTATTTTCTCCGTTTTTATTAATTAATTATTAAATTTAAATTGTTTAAATATCTTTTAAAATATTGCTTAAATGGTTTTAAATAAATTGAAAAGAGACTCAGCAGACTCAATTTCTTTTTTAATCTTTGAAACACTTTCTACATTTGCCCCAACTTTCATATCAAATCGCTCACAATAATGAACAATAGATAGAAACTTCTCATAACAAATTTCAACTGATTCTTCAGTCGGTTCTGGTGAACAAAGTATTCTTTCTTTTATAGTTTGAGGAATAAATATTCCTAGCCAGCCCATAAACTCTAAGGTTCGCTCATTCCCACAAGGTGCAAAGGTTAGAATTATTGGTGGTGTTTCAATTCCATCTTCTAAACACTGTTTTCTTAAATCACTTAACATCCATATTGAAACATCATCATTATAAACGGCTTGAGAAATAAAGAATTTACAGCCTTTTTCTATTTTCTTTAAGATATTTAAATGTTCTTTTTTTGTCTTAAAATGCCTTTCAGCAATTGTAATTCCACCTAGTTGTAAGTTAGGATTTTGCTCTTTAAATACTTCATACGCTTGGTTTAAAGTTAGTTTTTGCGTTTTTTCAGATGAACTTTGACCACCTGCAAATACAACGGCATCAATATTCTCAACTTCTTCCGTTTCTTTTAACCATTCAACAAGCTCTTGTTTTGTCTGATTAATAACGCAATTATAAAGAATAATTGGTGTTGTTATATATTTGGATAAAACTTTTGCATATTCTATTGGTGAAATTGTTTGAAAAAAAGCAAAAGGTCTAGGCGAACTATTTCTTTTGCTTTCATCTTGAATATCATAAATAACAACCGCAGTTGGTTTTAAACGATTAATTCTAACTGCAGTTTTCTTTGCTATTTCTGTTATCTTCTCTTGCAAAGAGCTGGATTTTGGCGGAGTTAATCCATAAAGCAGTGTTTTTTCTTTAAAGTTTATCTTCGCCATTATCTAATTTAATTAACTATTTAGTATTTAATTTCTTTTGCAATTTTATCCAAAATTATTTTTGCAGATTTTGTATCTATCGTTGCACCATTTTCTCCTTGAACTAAAATTAATTGCTGTCTTCCTTTATCAGCTATACGAATACTGTAATTTTCATAAGTTTCTTTTTTAGTTCTGAAAATAATTCCTTTGCTTTTAAAAGTTACTTTAGCAATTGAGTAATTACCATTAGCTCGGTCTTGTTTTCTAATTTTAAATCCAGCTCTATCAACAGCAATTCCTAATAAAATCCAAGCTTCATTATAGTTACCATTTACAATGATTGCAGGTGTTCCATCAGTTAAAGAAGTAGTTTCTAAATTTGTTTCTTTAGTTGAATTATTATCAGCTGTTAGAACTTTTTGCTTTTTATTTAAATAAACGCTAATTCTTCTAAGCATTTCAATTTCTAGTTCTGGATTTCTTTTACCATCAACCCAGGCAAATTCAGAAGTATCTGAATTTGGTCCATATTTATCTTTAAATTCTTTTTCAACAATTCCGTAATGAGTTAAATAAACCAAAGTTTTCTTGCCGTCATAATCAACTCTAACACGGAATTTATCACGAAGACCATCATCAGACATACCATCTATTATTTTTCTTAAATAACCCGTTATAAATGAAGATGGGCGGTTGTTTTTTGGCTCTAACCAATCAGTTTCCATAATGCCAATTTCTTGGTCATCTCTTGTTAGTTTTAAATCTGCATTTCTCCAGTAATTTTTGATAGATCTGTAAATAGCATCTGGGTTTTCAGCGATTTCAATCCAATGTGTATTGCCAATTGAGTGTATATTTTTTAAACCAGTTGAAAGTGTAGTTTTAGTATTTCCAGTGTCTTTACCTTGTGAGTTCTTATTTACAGCTGATAATTCTGGAATTGCCATTGTATCATTTATAGTTGCACTAGTTAAATCAGGTGGAACTTCCAAATCATTTATGCTTCTACTAGTTTTGTAATCTGGGCGATTATCTGGTAAGTAGCTTTCTAGTTTAGTATTTGAACAAGATATTATTGTGCTTGTTACTGCTAATATTGTAATAATTTTTATTCTTTTATTCATTTTTGTCCTCAAAAAATAATTAGTTTATAGACTAATTTATAATTTAGTTTATTTATTAACTTTATTGTTAATTATTGTTGTTTCTTGTTATTTTATAGTATTTCTGCTTTTCGCATTGCTTTTTCTACAACTTTCTGTCCTTCTTTAGAAAGCTTAACTAGAGGTAATCTTATATTATCATCAATAAGCCCCATTTTTTTCAACGCCCACTTTGTAGGAGATGGACTTGGCTCAACAAATAAATCAGTATGTAGAAGTGATAATTTTTCATCTAGTAATTTTGCTTTTTCCAAATCAGTTTTAGCAAGCCTACAAACTTCTGACATAAGTTTTGGAGCTACATTTGCAGTAACAGAAATTGCTCCAGCAACACCTTCAGATATTATTTGGCAGTTAATTGGATCTTCTCCGCTTATCACCAAGAAATCTTTAGGAACAGCTTTTAACAACTCTCTGCACCTTTCTATTGTGCTTGCTTCTTTAATTCCAATTATGTTTTTGTGTTTAGAAAGTTTAACAACAGTTTCAACGCTAGCGTCAGCAACAGTTCTACCAGGGACATTATATAAAAGCATTGGCAATTCACAGTTATTTGCAATTTCCATATAATGTGCGTAAATACCTGCTTGATTAGGTTTGTTATAATAAGGAACTACAGATAAATGTAAATCTGCACCAACTTCTTTGGCGGCTTTTGCAAGATAAACAGCTTCCACTGTGTTATTTGCACCAGTTCCAGCGATAACAGGAACTCGTTTGTTTACCTTATCAACAACAAATTTTATACACTCAATATGAGTTTTTGGAGTAATCGTCGCCGACTCTCCTGTTGTCCCTAAAACCGCAATGGCATTAGTGTTATTCTCTATTTGAAATTCTATCAAACGCGAAAATGCGTCCCAATCAATTTCTAAGTTATCTTTCATTGGCGTTACAATAGCAACAATTGAACCAGTTATCATAATATTAACCTGCAATAAAATATTTTAAAAGTTATGTAATGTTTAATATTATACACACAAAACAAATCAAATAAAATTATAGATTTAATGCTATAATTGATTGTTGGTTTATTTTTACCATTTTTTAATAGAAAACAATACAAATTAAAAAAATATGACAGATATGACAGAAGATAATAAAGATTTAGAATTGGATAATACAGACAGCACAGATAATACTGGAAGTGATAATATAGATGCTGTTTTTTTAGAAGACGAAATGAAGCAATCTTACCTAGATTATGCGATGAGTGTAATTGTAGGAAGAGCGTTACCTGATGTTCGTGATGGTTTGAAGCCTGTTCATCGTAGAGTTTTATTTGCTATGCACAAAAATAGTAATTTCTATAATCGCTCATACATAAAATCCGCAAGGATAGTTGGGGAAGTTATTGGTAAATACCACCCTCACGGTGATACAGCGGTTTATGATACGATTGTTAGAATGGCTCAGCCATTTTCTATGCGTGAAATGCTTGTTGATGGGCAAGGAAACTTTGGTTCGGTTGATGGAGATAGTGCGGCGGCTATGCGTTATACGGAAATTCGTATGGCAAAAATTGCTCATAAACTTTTAACTGATATTGACAAAGAAACTGTAAACTTTATTCCAAATTATGATGGTAAAGAAAGCGAGCCTGAGGTTTTACCAACACTACTTCCAAACCTTTTGATAAATGGTTCTTCTGGAATTGCAGTTGGAATGGCAACAAATATTCCACCACATAATGTTGGTGAGGTTATTTCTGCTTGTTTGTTACTTCTTAAAAATCCAGATGCAACTTTAGAAGATTTTTTGGAAGTTTTACCAGCGCCAGATTTCCCAACAGGAGCTATAATTAACGGTTGTGAAGGAATTAGACAGGCTTATGAAACAGGAAAAGGTAGAGTTTTCATTCGTTCAAAAAGTCACATTGAAACTGACGAAAGCACTGGAAAACAAACAATAGTTATTGATGAGCTACCTTACCAAGTTAATAAAGCAAGATTGATAGAAAGAATTGCAGAATTACACAGAGATAAAATAATTGAAGGAATGTCTTTGGTTCGTGATGAATCTGATAAAGATGGTATTCGTGTTGTTGTTGAATTAAAAAGGGGCGAAGTTCCTGAAGTTATTTTAAATAACTTATATCGTCAAACTCAACTGCAAACCACTTTTGGAATAAATATGGTTGCACTTATTGATGGTCGCCCACAGCTTTTAGGAATAAAAACTATCCTAACCGCATTCCTAAAACACAGAAGAGAAGTTGTTACACGAAGAACTGTTTTTGAGCTTAAAAAATCAAGAAATAGAGCGCATGTTTTAGAAGGGCTTGCAGTTGCACTTAATAATATTGATGAAATCATAGAGCTTATCAAAAAATCTTCAGGACCAGTTCAAGCAAAAGAATTATTACTTTCAAAACCTTGGGCAGCTGGACAAGTTAGCCAGTTGTTAGAAAAAGCAGGAGCAAGTAGTTCACGCCCAGATTGGCTAGAAAAACAGTATGGAATGTATGATGGAATGTATCATTTATCACCAACTCAAGCACAAGCTATACTTGATTTGAGATTACATCGTTTAACTGGTTTGGAGCAAGATAAAATATTTGATGAATACAGGGGCTTAATTGAAGTAATTGAAGATTTATTAGATATATTAAATAATCCAGAAAGACTAATTACAGTAATCAATGATGAGTTAGTTGCAATAAAAGATGAATTTGGTGGAACTAGACGCAGTCAAGTAATTCAAAATCATTTAAACTTAACTTTGGAAGATTTAATTGCTGAAGAAGAATTAGTTGTTACTTGGTCGCACCAAGGTTATGTTAAATCTCAGCCTTTAAGTGTTTACGAAGCTCAAAAGCGTGGTGGACGAGGGAAATCAGCAACAGCAACCAAAGATGATGATTTTGTGGAAAGACTATTTACCGCAAATACACATGATACTTTGCTTACATTTACAAACAAAGGAAAGGTTTATTGGTTAAAAGTTTATGATTTACCGCAAGCAGGAAGAAACGCAAAAGGTAGACCAATTATAAATATTCTAAACTTTGAAGAGGGTGAAAAAGTAGAAGCAGTTTTACCAATTAGAGAATATTCAGAAGAAGAATTTGTATTCTTTGTTACTGAAAAAGGTAGAGCAAAACGAACTGCTTTATCGGCATTTAAAAATCAAAGAGCAAATGGTGTTATCGCAATAAAACTAAATGATGATGATAGATTATTAGATGTTGCAATAACTAATGGTAAATCCGAAGTTATGCTTTTAAACGATACTGGAAAAGCTGTTAGATTTGATGAAAATGCAATTCGTTCAATGGGACGAATGACTGCAGGTGTTCGTGGAATGCGTTTAAATGATGATTCCAAAATTGTTAGTTTGATTGTGGTTGATGGTGAAGAAGAATATGATATTTTAACTGCAACTGAAAATGGTTATGGTAAAAGAACTCCTCTTTCAAGCTATCCACTAAGAAATCGTGGTGGTGTTGGTGTTATTTCAATTAAAACTTCTGAGCGAAATGGTAGAGTTGTTGGAGCTATCAAAGTTATTGAAGATGATGAAGTTATGCTTATTACAAACGGTGGAACTTTGATTAGAACTAGGGCTAAAGAAGTTTCACAAGTTAGTAGAAATACTCAAGGTGTTAGATTAATCAAATTAGGTAAGAAAGAAAACCTAATAACTATTGTTAGAATTATTCCAGAAGATGAGGACGAGAACGAAGTTCTTAACGAAGAACTGGAAAATTCAACAGTAATTGAGGCAGGAACTGAAGCAGAAGTGGAGAATTCAGAAAGCATTGATAATGCAGAATGCACAGATGATAAAGCAGAAACAGAGGTTACTAATAAAGAGGACAGCTAAATGGCAAAAGACTTAATATTTTTCCGTGATGAAATTGATTCTATTGATAAAGAAATTTTATCACTTGTTTCTAAGCGAGCAAACTGTGCAACTGAAATTGGAAAAATAAAACAAAGTCAGGAAGTTGCTGTTCCTTTTTACCGCCCAGAACGAGAAAAATTTGTTTTAGAAAGGTTAATGGGATTAAATGAAGGACCTTTGCCTGATAAGGAAATAAGACATTTATTTAGAGAAATAATGTCTTCTTGCCTTGCACTTGAAATGCCTATGGATATTGCATATCTTGGTCCAGAGGGAACTTTTACTCAAGCAGCTGTTCTAAAACAATTTGGGCATAGTGTTAATACTGTTCCTCTTAAAACAATTGCGGATGTATTTAAATCTGTTCAATCTGAAAATGCACATTTTGGAATTGTTCCTGTTGAAAACTCAACAGAGGGAATGGTTACTCACACGCTAGATATGTTTTTGAAGTCTGACTTACAAATTTGTGGAGAAATACTACTAAAAATTCACCACAATATTTTATCTAAAGCGGATAAACTTAGTGATATAAAAATAGTTTATGCACATGAACAAGCCCTTGCACAAACTAGAAATTGGCTGAATCGTTATATGCCAAATGTTGAAATCAAAGCAGTTTCAAGCAATGGAGAGGCTGCAAAACTTGCAATAAAAGAAGAAAATGCAGCCGCAATTGCAGGCTTAATTGCATCAGATTATTACAACTTAAATATACTTGCTGCTGGAATAGAAGATGAAGCTAATAATACAACAAGATTTTTAGTTTTAGGAAATCAATTTTTAGAACCAACAGGAGATGATAAAACCAGTATCGTTGTTTCGGCAAATAACCAACCTGGGCTTTTACATAAACTACTTTCACCAATTTCAAAGCATAAAGTAAATATGACAAGATTGGAGTCAAGACCTTCAAAACAAGAAGCTTGGCAATATTTATTTTTTATAGATATTGAGGGGCATAAAGATGATGATAATATCAAAAAGTTACTTAATGAAATAAAAGAAGAAGCAAGCTTATTCAAAATACTTGGTTCTTATCCAAAGGGAATTTCTGTAAAATAAATGATTTATTAAGTTTATTAGGTTTATTAGGTTTATCAAATAGGTCAAATTTATTAAATATAAATATTATAGGTTTTAAAAATGGGACAAATTTACAAGGAAATATCAGAAAATTTTCAAGAATTTATAAAACAACAAAAAATATTCTTTGTTGCTACGGCTCCAAATGAAGGTCTAATAAACCTATCGCCAAAAGGAATGGAAAGCTTTAAAGTTATAGATAAAAACCGAGTTGTTTGGTTAAATTTAACTGGTAGTGGAAATGAAACTGCTGCTCATATTTTAGAAAATAAAAGAATGACAGTTATGTTTTGTTCATTTGCTAAAAAACCTCTAATTTTAAGGCTTTATGGTAAAGCAGAAGTTATTTATCCAGAACATAAAAGTTATGAAAAACTTGAAAGTTTATTTCCTAAAAATATAGGAACTAGGCAGTTTTTTGATATGAAAGTTGATGCCGTGCAAGGTTCTTGTGGAACAAGTATTCCTTATTTTAACTATATTTCAGAACGCAAAGACTTAAATAACTGGGCAGAGAAAAAAGGAAAAGATGGGTTAGAAGAGTATAAAAAACAAAAAAACTTAATTAGTTTGGACGGTCTTCCAACAGGAATTAAAAAATAAATACAAATACAAATACAAATATAAATAAACCAAAGGTAACAAAATGAATTTAAAAAATGTAATATGTTTGGGAATTGCTGGTAATTTTGCAAATCATTTAGAGCAAGCAGGCGAAAGCTCAGACTTTGTTAATATACAAACAACTGAAGACAAAGCTCCAAAAGGTATTTTTCCATTTTACTTACCAAATTCAGATACTTTTTTAGGCTTATACTCAATTAGCACAGAAAAATTAAATTTACCAAATTATGAGGCGAATACACAAGTTGAACCAGAAATAGGCATATTATTTGATATAGTTTATGAAGATAATACTAACAATAATTCAAAACAAGTAACTGATATTATTGCGGAAAAATTCACTGTCTTTAATGATTGCACTATTCGTAAAGATGGAGCCCAAAAAATATCAGAGAAAAAATCTTGGGGTGAAAACTCAAAAGGAATTAGTGAAAAATGGATAGAAATTGATAAATTTGATAAAGGTGGAATTATGGATAACTACCAGATCTGCTCTTTTGTAAAACGAGATAATATCTTGCATGAATATGGTATTGATGCTCAGCTTGTTGGTTACTCATACTTCCATACCAAACTAAAACTATGGTTAGTTGATAAAATAAATAACCAAAAAGATTTTGGACCTTTAGAAGACATTTCTAAGCATATAAAAAACTGTGATTATCCAAAACAAGTTTTTGTTTCAATTGGTGCAACCGCATACGCGGAGTTTGGAGAAAACAACTACCTAAAAAAAGATGATGAAATTTATATTGTTGCTTATGATAAAAATAAAGATAAACCAAATTTTGATGAAACTGATAGTAAAATAATATTAAAACAAAAGGTTTTTTAACGGCTTGTTTTTAAAGGAATTATTCTCACTAGCTGTCTACCAAGTAGGTAAGTTCTGACTATATTTTACAAAGGCGAGTTTTTAAAACAGTTTCAGTCTAACATAAATGACAAATGAAGAGGCTATCACTATTAGGTGGTAAAGGAGTGAAATATTTGATATAGTAATTATTTATATTAACTATAATTATAAATAATGAATAAGCTTGTTTGGGATTCTCATTCCTGTGTTCCTTTATCAAAAAATACAAATCTTTCTTGCTTAAAAGAACATCAAGATAATGGTGTTAATTATATATCTATCAATGTTGGTATGGATATGAATCCATTATCTCAAGTTATTGAAATAATAGCTTCATTCACTAAACAAATTAACAAATCTAACTTTATGCTCTTGGTTGATGATTTTTCAGATATTAAGTTGGCTCAATCACAAAATAAATTAGCGGTAAGCTTTGATTTAGAAGGTGCAAATTGCTGCAATGACAACCCTGATATGATTTATTTATTACATAAGTTGAATGTTAGGCAAATTCATTTTGCATATAATCGTAATAACTCTTTGGGAGGAGGTTGCCATGATATTGATAAAGGATTAACTTCACTAGGTAAGAAGTTTGTAGATGCTGTTAATGATTGTGGGATATTTATGGATGTTTCTCACACAGGCTATAAAACTTCTATGGATATTTTTGAATATTCAAATAAACCAGTAATCTATAGTCATGCAAACCCTTATTCGTTAGTTTCACATAATAGAAATATAACAAATGAACAAATAGATGCTTGTGTAAAAACAGGTGGAGTTATTTGTGCAAATGGTGTTGGTAGATTTCTTGGAGATACTGATTTAAAACCGTCAACATTGGCTAATCACATTGATTATTTAGTTCAAAGAGTTGGGGCGGAAAATGTTGGTATTGGGTTGGATTATTGTTGGAATGCTGGTGAGGATGATATGCCTGATAATTTTGATGCAAGCTACTGGTGGCCAAAATCAGAGGGCTATGATAATGGTTTGTCAATGAACTATTCTCCATCAAGCACATTTGTTGAAATACCCAAAGAATTAGCTAAAAAGGGATATAGTGAAATTGATATAAATAAAATTATGGGGCTAAATATGTATAACTTAGCAAAAGAAATTTGGAGTAAATAAAGTAATAATTTAATAACTAAAATGGAGATAAAAATATGAAAAGTAAAATTTTAGCAGGAATATTAGGCTTAGCAGTTGGATTAACAGTTCAAGCAAAAACACCAAAAGACTCACTGGTAGTTGCTTGGCAATTTGATGATATTATTACATTAGATCCAGCGGAAACATTTGAAATATCTGGTTCTGAGGTTATTGGAAACACTTATGACAAACTAATATCTTACGATTTAGATGATGTTTCAAAAATATCACCAAGTATTGCGACAAGCTGGAAAGTAAGTGATGATAACAAAGTAATAACATTTAAAATTATAAAAAACAGAAAGTTTGCTTCAGGAAATCCAATCAGACCAGAAGATGTTGTTTTTTCATTACGCAGAGCTGTTAAATTGGATAAAACACCAGCATTTATACTTACTCAGTTTGGATTTACTCCTGAAAATGTTGATGAAATGGTTAAAGTAACAGATGATGAAACAGTTGTTATAAAACTAGGTGGTGCTTTTTCACAAAGTTTTGTGCTTTATGCTTTAACTTCACCAATTGGTGGGATTGTAGATAAAGTTGAAGTTTTGAAACATGTAAAAAACAATGACTTTGGCAATGGATGGTTAAGAACTCATTATGCAGGTTCTGGCTCTTTTAAGATGGAACAGTGGAAACCAAATGAAATATTAATTCTTTCAAAAAACCCAAATGCAGTAACAGTTCCAAAAATGGAGAAAGTATTTATTCGTCATATAGCAGAGTCGTCTGTGCAAAGACTTTTACTTGAAAAAGGAGATGTTGATATAGCTAGAAACTTACAAGCAGAACAGATTGATGGGCTGGCTGATAATAAAGACATTACTATTCAAACAAAAACAAAAGGAACTATATTTTATTTAGGTTTTAACCAAAAGCATAAAATATTAGGAAATCCTAAAGTAATTGAAGCAATGAAGTATTTAATTGATTATGAAGGAATATCTAAAAATGTTTTAAAAGGGCAAGGAATACCTCATCAAACATTTATACCATCAGGTTTTTTAGGAGAAATTACAGATAAACCGTTTAAGTATGACTTAGAAAAGGGTAAAAAGTTACTTGCAGAAGCTGGTTATCCTAATGGTTTTGAAGTTAATTTTGATGTGAGAAATAAATTAGTTCGTACAGAAATGGCCAAATCTATGCAAAAAACTTGGGGGTTAGCTGGAATAAAAGTAAATGTAATTCCTTCTAGTGGCAAACAAGTTTTAACAAAATATAGAGCTAGAGAGCATGATATATTTTTAGGAACTTGGGGGGCTGATTATCAAGATCCACATTCAAACGCATCAACATTTGCTTACAATCCTGATAATACTGAAAATACAAAAATAAAATCTTTGGCATGGAGAAATGCTTGGGACGCTGGTGATTTAACAGCTCAGGTTGACGCTGCGGTTAAAGAAAGCGATACAGCAAAAAGAGCAAAAATGTATGAAAATATGCAACGAGTTGCTTTAAAGAAATCTCCATTTATAATTCTTGCACAAAAACAAGAGGTTTCAGCAGAGCGTAAAAATGTAAAAGGATTTAAATTAGGACCTGCATTTGATAATAATTTGTATAAAGATGTTACAAAGTAATAAGTTAGCTGATTTATACAAAGCAAACATCTTTCTTAATGAAAAGAAAGATGCTTGTTTGTTAAGTATTGGTTTGTAAATAGAAAACCCACTAAAACTCCTTATATAAATAATCTTTAAAATATACCAATATATGTCAATAATAATTAATATTTCCAAATTCATATCAATGTTATTTGTAACATTTATTGGATTGTTACTTATTACTTTTATCATTGGTAGAATGATGCCAATAGATCCTGTTCTTGCAATTATAGGTAAAAGTGATTCGCAAGAATTATATGATAAGGTTTTTATAGAGTTAGGCTTAGATCAGCCTTTGTACAAGCAGTTTTTTGATTATATTGTAGGAGTTTTTAATGGTGATTTTGGCACTTCATTATTAACAACTAACCCTGTTTTAACTGATATTAAAAATTACTTTCCAGCAACTTTGGAATTAGCAACAATAGCAATTATTTTAGGTGTTTTTATTGGTGTTCCTTTAGGGGTTGTTTCTGCAGTAAAACAAAATAAACTCTTTGATTATATTAATAGATTTTTTGGTCTAATTGGTCATTCTGTGCCAATTTTTTGGCTTGGTTATATGGCTATAATCGTTTTTTATAAACACCTTGATTGGGTTGCAGCTCCTGAGGGAAGACTTGGTGTGATTTATGAGTATAGTGTAGAAAAAGTAACCAATATGGTAATTATTGACACTTTACTTTCTGGAAACTGGGATGCTTTTAAAGATGCTTTGTCCCATATAATTCTCCCAGCATCACTTTTGGGATATTACTCTATTGCTTATGTTAGTAGAATGGCAAGGGCATTTATGATTGAACAACTAGGGCAAGAATATATTACAGCGGCTAGAATAAAAGGAGTAAGTGAATGGAAAGTAATTACAAAACACGCACTTAGAAATGCAGCAATCCCTCTAATTACAGTTATAGCTCTATCTTATGCAAGTTTATTGGAAGGCTCTGTTCTTACTGAAATTGTATTCTCTTGGCCTGGAATAGGGCGTTATGTAACTGACTCTTTACTTGCTGGTGATATGAATGCTGTTCTTGGCGGAACTATTGTAATAGGAATTGTATTTATATTTTTAAATTTGCTTTCAGATTTTTTATATAAAGTTGTTGATCCTAGAGCTAAATAATAAGAGGAAATATGTTTAACTTAATATCAAATTTAATCAAAAAACTCTTTTCTAAAAAAATTGTGGAAATTCCATTGTCAAGAAAACAAGCAACTACAAAAAAAATATACTTATTAAGTTTAGAGTTTTTCTCAAATCCTTTAGCAACATTTGGTTTTATTATTATTTTATTATTATGTTTTCTAGCTTTGTTTGCACCTATTATAGCACCTTATGAAATAACAGAGGGAAGCCTACGAACAGGGACATTGTTACCACCATCTTGGCAGCATTTTTTTGGTACAGATAAGCAAGGTTGGGATTTGTTTTCAAGGGTTGTTTATGGTTCTAGGATAACTCTTTTTGTTGTCTTGATTGTTTCTTTAACTGCACCAGTAACAGGGTTAGTTATTGGAGTTGTATCTGGATATTTTGGTGGATTTGTTGATACAGTTTTGATGAGAATTACTGATATTTTTTTAGCATTTCCGAAGTTAATTCTTGCACTTGCTTTTGCAGCTGCTTTAGGTGCTGGAATAGAAAATGCAATCTTTGCAATATCAATAACAGCTTGGCCAGCATATGCTCGATTAGCTAGGGCTGAAACTTTATCAATTAGAAACTCAGATTATATTTTGGCAATAAAATTGCAAGGTGCAAGCCATATGCGTTTAATTTTAAAGCATATCGCACCACTTTGTTTATCTTCTGTAATTGTGCGATCAACTCTTGATATGGCTGGTGTAATATTAACTACGGCAGGTTTAGGATTTTTAGGTTTAGGAGCACAGCCACCATCTCCAGAATGGGGTTTACTTGTTGCTGATGGTAGGCAGAATTTTTTAGATCAATGGTGGTTGATAACTTTTCCTGGTTTAGCAATCCTTATCGTTTCTTTAGGATTTAACTTCTTAGGCGATGGCTTGCGTGATGTTCTTGACCCTAAAAAGAATAAATAATTATGTCATTATTAGAAGTAAAAAACTTAAATATAAAGTTCCATACAGTTGATAAAACTGTTCTTGCAGTAAAAGATTTTAACTTAGTAATGGGGCGAGAAAAAATCGCAATTGTTGGCGAGTCAGGAGCAGGGAAATCACAAAGTGCTAGAGCAATATTAGGGCTTTGCCGTGGCGAAGTTACTACTGATAAATTAGAATTTGATGGATTAGATATTAAAAATATGCCCTCAAAAGAGTTTAAAAAATTACGCTCAAATAAAATGGCAATGATTATGCAAGACCCTAAGTATTCTCTTAATCCTATTTTTAAAATTGAATCACAAATGCGAGAAGTTATTCCAAAACTATCCAAAAAAGAAGCTAGAGATAAAATAGCTATGGTTCTATCAAGTGTTAATATTAGAAATCCAAAGAAGGTTATGAACTCTTATCCATTTGAACTATCAGGTGGAATTGGGCAAAGAGTTATGATTGCACAAACAATATTAGCACAGCCAGACTTATTAATAGCTGATGAGCCAACTTCATCAATAGATGCAACTGCAAAAATTAGTGTGTTAAATGAAATGGATAAATTAGTTGCTGATAATAACATGGGAATGATTTTTATTTCTCACGATTTGCCCTTGGTTGCAAGCTATTGCGATAGAATAATTATTATGTATCAAGGAAGCATAGTAGAAAGTATTTTGGCAAAAGATTTAAAAAATGCAGAACACCCATATACAAAAGCTTTACTTTCTTGTATCCCAAACCCAAAACGAAGAGGTAAGCCTTTATCAACTGTTAGCTCTTTTATGGAACTTGAAAATGAGGTGATAAATGATTAAAGTAGAAAACTTAAGTGTAAGTTTTTATAAAAAATCACTACTAAATAAAAATGAATTTAAGGCACTAAAAAATATAAATTTTAGTGTAAAAGAAGGAGAATCTTTTGGTTTGGTTGGTGAATCAGGTTCTGGAAAATCAACAATACTAAAAGCAATAACTGGACTGGTAGATATTAAATCTGGGAATATAGAAGTAGATGATAAAAAAATACTCAAAAGAGACTTGAATTTCTATAAAGAATTGCAAATGGTCTTTCAAGATCCTTTTGCATCACTTCACCCAAAACAAACAATTGACAGTATTTTAATAGAGCCTCTAATAATTCATAAAATAAAAAATAAAGACGAAAGAGTAAATAAAATACTTAGTCAGGTATCATTACCTTTAAAATTTAGATTTTGCTATCCACATGAATTATCAGGAGGGCAAAGGCAACGAGTTGCAATTGCTAGGGCGCTAATTATGCAACCTAAAATACTATTATTAGATGAGGTTACCTCTGCCTTAGATGTTTCAATTCAAGCTGAAATTCTGAACTTGTTAAATGATTTAAAATCAGAACTAAATTTAACTTATTTATTAGTAACTCATGATTTAAATGTAGTTGCTTATATGTGTGATAGAGTTGCTGTAATGAAGAATGCCGAAATGGTTGAAACTATAAAAATAGCTGATAATGGAGAGATGATTGCAACTGAAGACTATACTAAAAATCTACAAAAATCATCAGCACAATATGACTGGTAAAATAGAATGATAAAAGATAGTAGAATTTATTTAAAATCAAATAATAACTTAAACAAAAAAGCAATCTTAGTAAAACCTATTTCAAATGGTTATCACTCTGCAGAGTGTAATAATATTGACACACAAATATTACTGAATGAAACTGTAGTTGTTTTATCTGCAAAAAATAATAGATATTTAGTTCAAATAGATTCTGATAACCATATAGTTTGGATTAACAAAAAATCAGTAAAATTAACTAATCATAATTATGAATTTACTCATCTTATTTCTAGCTTATCAGCCTACATATATAAACAAAATAGTTTTAAATCAGCGCAGGAGAGTATTTTATTTTTCAACACTAAAGTCAATATAGTTGAAGTAAAAGATGAAATGGGAAGACTTGAAACTGGTGGTTGGATTATGCTTTTACAAGTAAAAGAAATACAAATTAAGAAAAATATTTCAGATGTAATAACAATATTTGAAAGTATTAGTTATGGCTGGGGTGGTAAAACTGTTTCAGGAATAGATTGCTCTGGGCTAGTGCAAAGTATTTATAAATACTTAGGTATAAATTTATTTAGAGATGCGGACTTACAAGAGTGGCAACTAAGTAATAATCATAATATAAACTCAGTAAGTAATAATTTTGTAAAAGTAGAAAGAAAAGATATACAAAAAGGAGATATTATTTGCTGGGATGATCATATTGCAATTGCAATTGATAACTCAAAACAAATTCATGCGACCAAGTTTTATATGAGTGTTGTTATTGAAAGTATTGATAAAGCAAACTCTAGGTCTAACAATAATTTAAGATGCTATAGGGTTGATAATTTAATAAGTAATTAAACTTTTGTTTATTTGAGTTAGCTTAATATTTTTGAATAATTAAATTTATTTCTATTTTATATCTTGTCCATATCTAGTAATAAATTTTTCAACATTAAACTTAATATCATCTTCACCAATTTGGTCAAAAGGATTTTCCAAATGCTCTTGGATATTCTCTAAACTTACCAAAATCATAGTTAATAAAACAGGAATTACAAATTGTAAGCCTGTGGACATTGTTTGGGCTTTATAAGCAAAATAAGGTCCATAAACAATAGGTAAGATTTTGATAAAGAACGAACTAAATGCTCTCAAAGTTCTTGGAGTACGATATTGGTATATATGTTTTATTGTTTCAAATGAAACCATCATTTTTTGCAAATATTGATTTGTTCGTGAGCATTCGCCTGCTGATAATCCTTTGCCTCGTAATTCATATTTTATATAAAGTGAAAAGTCTGAAAAGCAGTCATAGACTTTCTTTTCATTCTTTTCTAGTTCTGATTTTGGGCTAGTAAACATATTTCTAAGGTTATTGAAAAATACAAAAATAATATTATTCATTTTTTTTACATTTTTAGGTTCTGGAGCATCTAGCCAATCTCTTGAAACAAAATAAATTGAAGCTAAATAACCTTTGATTGCAGCATATTCCTTGAGTGCTGCCTCTCTTCTTTTATAAGCTCCACCAATAGAAAATACAATTGGGAAAATTATAGAAGTAGCAACAAGAGTAAGTGGAAACTCAGCTGTATATTTAAAATGTATGCAAATTGCAGTTGAAATAACCGCCAAACTTGAAACAATTACAGTTTGAATATTTATGATTAATAGAAGTCTTTTGAGTGTTTTTTTCATACTATTTTTATATTGATTTATATTGATTTATATTGATTGTTGGTTAATTATCTAAACATATAAACTAACCCTAATTTAGTAAGTTCTAATTTTATTATCCCTTATATATTTTGCAATTTCAGTGGGTAGGTTTGGGTTGAATAAAGAAGCTGTCGCACACATAACAAATTCAGCACCAGCATCTATATGTTGCATAAAACTTGTTGCATCAATAACACCACCACAGCCGATGATTTTTATATGATTTGCCTGTTTATTTGTTTGTTGATTTAGCTCTTTTTTGGCTGAGTTTAATCTTTTCACAGCAAGTGTCGCAAGGTCAATAATTGCAGCCCCACAAGTTCCAGAGCTTAGCCCACCTGGAAGTGCTTGCTTACCATTTTTATCAGTTATTTGCATAGAAATTGTATTTATTGCAACCACGCCATTTATATATTTAGCACAAGTTTTTAGTAGTTTTTTGTAATGATCTTTATCAGCAAATCCTAACTTTATCAAAATAATTGTTTCTTTATTTCGTAACATTTCTCTAGTTGTTTTTACAATAATTTCACAAGCATTTATATCTTTGTAAATAACACCTTCTTTGCCTGAAACATTAGGGCAAGACAAATTTAGCTCAATGATTTTTTCCCCAGCCGACTCAGCACAGCGTGCAGTAAAAGCATAATCTTTAGCTAAGTCCTCAATGTTATCGCCATTATGAGTTGTTCCAACTACACTTGTTATTGTTAATTTATTACTTTTTTGAGTGATTTTTTGCCCTTCAATAACCATAGGAAGCCAATCTTGAGGAGCAGGTGAGGGCATTCCTACTGAATTTGTAATGGTAACTTTATCGTCTATTTTGGTGAGACTACCAATTTTTTGTGAATTAATCTGGTCTTGGCTAATTTTATCAGATGGAATAAATACGATATTATGCCCTAAGTAATTTCCATCATTCCTATGAGCTAAACGAGTTTCTGAGCGAAAAGTTTTCCAAGTTAAAACTTCAAAACCATCATCACAAGCCATTTTTAAAAAATCTAAATTATGTAAAGTTCCTGCAGCCACCCCAATTGGAAGCTTAGTTTCAAATCCAAAAAAATCAGTTTTAATACCAAAATCTCCTAAGATATTTTTTATTTCCAAATTTCTATCTACGGATTTCTCAAAAGGTGCATTTTCTTTATTATATTCAAAAGTTTTAGTTATATCGTAGCGTTTATTATTCATAATATTATTTTAAGTTTTATTTTAAATTTAATTTTAAATTTAACTTGTGAATTTATCCCAGTTTGATTTTGGTCGTAGTGCTTTTGAACCATTTTCACAAAGTGGACAATTTTCTTGTTGCCATGATTTTGGCTTATCAGAGTATAGTGAAATAATATCTTTATTGCCTAATTTATCACTTCCAGACCAGTTTACAACGCTTGCCACAAAAGGCAAAACAGTTGCATTTATATTTTCTAAAACTGAAATAGTTTTTATAATTGAACCACCAGTTGAAATTGCATCTTCTATTACAAAAACAGTATCATTTGGTTTTATATCAAACCGTTTTAGAATTTGCATTTTCTTACCATCTACTTTCACAGGCTCAGTAAATGCAAATTTTGTTTCAAGTTGGCGTGCCATTTCGTAACCAATTGTAACCGCACCAAGAGCTGGTCCAACTACCCAGTCTGGCTTTTTATAATCTTTGTGAGTTTTTAATATTTTGGTAATTCCATTAATAACTTCTTTTAGAATTTTAGGATCTTCTATTAATTTACTACTATTATTAAATGTATTTGCATGAAGCCCAGAAGTCCATAATGCGTGCGGTTGTGAACTTTCACCATTGTGCTGCCACAAAATCCCCATTTGTTTTAATTTCTCACCCCAGTTTTGGGTTTCCTTATTATTCATATTATTTCATCAACTATTTCTTGTGGATTATCATAGTTTCGTTTTTTTGTTTGAATTTCCAGTTTTTCTTTTAAATACTTCATTTTTGTTCCCCATTCTGCTTCTAAAATATCAGACCATTTTCTTACATAAATTTTTACTTTTCCGCCTTTATCCCAAAATGCCAGCCCCTTTTCTTTTTCACCATGATTTGCACAGCTATTAATATACCCTTGGATTCCTTCATTATAACTTTTTCCAATTAAATAGAATTCCCAATGTTGATTTTCTCCATTGCATATTGACTCTTTTAATATTGCATCTTTGTATTTTTCAATTTGTCTAAACTCAGTATCTCTTTTTAAATTTTTTGATGCTCTTTTTAGCTCTATAATAATATTTTTTGTAATATTACCAGCTGCTTCTGTTTTTGTTAGAAATAAATCCACTTCATAATTTGATTGAGTTGTTAACTTAGGATTTTCTATATTTAAAATTTCTTTTGCATATTTATATAAAACCTTTTTTAATGCACCTTCTGTGGAACTAAATAATCTAAACTGTTCACCAAAAATCCAGAAGTTCGTATCCAGAATTTTCTGCAAATGTTTGACTTCTAATGTTTCTTTTTCATACTCAGAAATAAGAGTTTTTAATTTTTCAAGAACATCTAATCTGTGATCAATTTCTTTTATTGTTTTAACAACATTTGATAAGGAAGTGCGGTTTAAGATATCAAGTAAATCATTTTTTTCATCTACTGTTAATTTTTGTAATTGCTCTAAAATTGTTTTTATTAAAGTGTCATCTTGAGTAGATAATAAACCTGCAAAAGTTGCACAAATGAATTTTTTTTCTGCTTTTCCTTTTCCAGCAAATAATGATGGTGCTATTGTATAAATAGTTCTGATTAAATCACCATATGATTGTTCGTCATATATTCCAAATTCGGTAAGTTTAGGGATGATTTTTTCATCTACTAAGAGCTCATAAAAAAGCTCCGATTGCTTAATAAGATATGGTTTTCTTAATAAGGCTAATTCTTTTCTTAGAAAATCAGTAACCTGTTTTCTTAATCTGTTTGTTTTTCCCTCTCCAAAATCAAGGGATTTTTGTATGCGATTCTCGTTCTCATTAAATATATTATTAATAAAAATATTTGATGATATATAAACAGAATGCCAAAAATCATCTCTTTTTTTATTAAGTCCTGTATTTTCTTTGAAAATTTCAAAGTTTTCAGTATTTAAAAAATAAAATTTTGAAAATTCAGAAGGCTTATTCTCCCATAATATAATTTCTACTTTGAAATCATCTTTTAATTTTGATTTAATTTCATCAGGAAAATCAGAATTTGAATAAGATTTACTTTCCTTAATATTTTTCTTAATATCTAAGTTTTTACCATTAATATTAATATTATACTCTTTATTTTCTGCTAAAAACCAACCAAACTCTAATAATAACTCTGAATGCAAATTTTTTTCAACAATAAGACTGTCTGAAAATTTGGAGTTAATGTATATAAAATTAATCTCAGTTCCAGTTATTCTATTTTTAATTTCTTCTTTATCAATTTTGGTATCTGGGTTTAGAGTTATTTTTAAATTTCCACTTTTTATTTCAATTCTTTTTGAAATCCAAATAAATGTATATCTTCCACGACCAAATTTACCTTTTGGTAAGGTTTTTATATTCGTATTTTGTTCACTTTTTGAAGATGCCAAAAATGTTTCTGTATTTGAATTCTTTTCAAAATCCCATCCTTTACCATTATCAATAATTTTGACATTTGAAATAGTTCCAATTCCTTCTTTTGGAATATCAAATTTTAATTCAATTTTTGTTGCACTAGCATCAAATGAATTCCAAAAATACTCAAAAAGACATTTATAAGGTTTATCTTTGTATGATGCAAGCTCCGTCTCAATAGACTGTTTATTTATCTTTAATTCTGTTTGCTTATTCATTTTCACTCCTTAATTAGTTAATATTACTACTTGTTTTTCATAACTATATTATTAAATTCATCTCGTAGTATTTTTGCGGCAGCTGCCTGTTGCTCAGGTGTTGAATTAGCTCCATTTGGAAACATAATTTCTCTGCCTGAATTTATAATACATTTCTCAGGGGATATTCCACAATTAAGAAATTCAGTAAGTTTACCACCTTGATGACCAATGCCTGGTATTAAATAAAGGACTTCTTTTTGATTTGTTTGTTTTATAAATTCTAAAAACTCAGGGTCTTTTTTTGTATAAGTTCCACCGATAACAAGCCCATCAACATCTGAATTTAAACTTCTTTTAAGTCTATTTTGCCAAAGGGTTTCCCCTGTTTCATTTTTGAAGTTCATTTCTGTTTTAAACTCTGGATTACTCATTAAACCCATTGTGATAATTCCTAAATCACGGTTTTTACCAAACTTGATTATATTTTCAATATTTCCTGCATAAGGAGCGACTGTAACTGCATCAAAACCAAGTTGTTTATAATCATAAAACCAAGAATCACAAGTAAATCCAAGGTCTGCAATTTTGGAATCCATTATTGCAAGTAAGTCAAATTGATGGATTTTCTCAACAACTTTTTTAAGTAAAATTCTATCGCCAGCATTTCCCCAAGAGCCTGCGTTTGGCTTTATTGCACTAACAAATGGTGCTATCGCTTCAATGTATTTCAAAGACCATTCTAACTTATCAATACCTTTAGCAAGTCCTTTATCGCCACGCCCCATAGCAAAAACAGATGGATCTAATCCTGCACAAATATTACTATTTTTTTGTTTTCTAATTTTGTGCCAATCTTGTATGAATTTTGTCATTTTTTAGTCCTTTATTAAGTTACCTTTCATAAAAACTGCCTCCAAACAGCCTGAAAATTCTTTATTTTCAAGGGGAGACCAGCCAACCTTAGTTTGTAGGTTTTCTTTTTTTAGAATGGTTATTTTATTTATGTTTAAAATAGTTAAATCACCACGAAAGCCTTCTTTTATTTGTCCAAAACCATTGCCAAAATTTATATTTTTGAATTGTTTTTTTAGAAATGGGTTTACAAAATCTCCTGGGTTTTTAGCAGCAACTCTTGCAATATCTTGCGTTGTGAAGTTATATTTTTGCATTAGTTCAACGCAAACTAAGCTAAAAGTATCTAACCAAGGGGCTCCGCTAAAGCCATTTTCTTGACAAGTTTCTAAATATAACTTTTTATTATTTTGTTTTATTTTATTAGCTATTTCTAAATTAGTTAAATTAGGAAATTCAGTTTTAAATTTAACAAAAGCACTGAATTTTTCTTCCAAAGTATGAGGAGCGTGGTCTGTTGCTAAAAATTCAATAAATCCATTTTTCAATGCCTCAATTAGCTCTAGCCTATCTTTTGGGGTTTGAATAGATGGATTCATTTGAATTTTAGTCCAAAGTTCTGGATTTTCATCAGTCATTTTAGTATCAAATAAAAGATGTAAAGGTGAAACTTCTAGCGTTATATGACAGCCTATTTCACGGTATTTTTGTATCATTTCAAAACTCTTTCCACCAACCGACCAATGGCAAAGTTTTGCTTTTATATTATATTTTTCAATGAGTGGAAGAAGTAATTCTAAACCTTTATTTACGCACTCAGTAGGTCTTCTGTTTGCATGAGTTTTACCATCTTTATTTTCTTGAATTATTGGTTCATACTCAACATGAAATGAAATATTATGACCTTTATACTTTGCAAGTATTTTATCCAATTCATCTGCATAAATAACTGATAAATCTCCAACTGATTTGCCAAAATATAATTTATAAAAATGCTCACCCGCCTCACCCAAAGGCTCAGTATTAGAATCAATTCCCACATAGTTTAGGATAGAAACTAAGCTTGAAATGTCTGATATTTCAGAAATTTTATTCCTATGCCAAGATAAATCTTCAGTTGTTGTAAGAGGTTTGGGAGTATTTGGCATTGCACTAATATGCACGCAACCGCCATTTAATGCCGATTTGCTAGCAGTTGTGTAGTCTTCTTTGTAATTTTGTTGCTCTGTCTGATCCTCTCGTGCATGGATATGAATGTCTCCAAAACCTGCAAAAATCAAACAGTCTTTATTATAAATATAATCCGCTTGTTGAGATATATTTTCACTAACTTTTGTTATAAGTCCTGTTTGCTTGCTGATTTGGATTTGTCCTAAAAAAGGTGCTTTAAAATCAGTTGCAATATAACCCTCAATAGTTACTAAATTTGCTGAATTTGCTGAATTATTTTCCATAATCATTTCCTATTATTATTTCCGATTATTACTTATTTATAGTTTGCATCATTGAGTATTTTTAAAATTGCCATTCTTACCCACAGCCCATTTTCCGCTTGTTCAAAATACTTTGCACGCTTATTGTTATCAACATCTATATTAATCTCATCAACTCTTGGTAATGGGTGCATAATTATTGAATTTTGTTTCATTTTTTCTGCCATATTATTATTTAAAATAAATTTACCAGCAGCTTGTTTATATTCAGTTTCATCTGCAAACCTTTCTTTTTGCACACGGGTCATATATAAAACATCAACTTTGGGCAAAGCTTCTTCCAAATTATCTAATTCATAATACTTAATACCTTTATCTTTTAAATGCTGTTTTAAGCTATTTTTAACTTTGGAATTTTCAGGGGCAACAAAATAAAACTCATTATTATTAAAATTTGATAGTAAATAAACCAAAGAGTTTACAGTCCGCCCGCGAAATAAATCTCCAACTAAAGCAATTTTCAGACCTTCTAATTTAGAAAAACTCTCATAAATTGTATAAACATCTAAAAGTGCCTGAGTTGGATGTTGTCCTTTACCTGAGCCAGCGTTTATAACTGGAACTTTTGAGGTCTTAATTGCAATTTCTGAAGCATTATCGTCATAATGTCGCATCACAATAAAATCTGAATAAGCAGAAATAACTTTGGTTGAATCTTCTAAAGTTTCACCTTTTGATGCAGAGGAAAACTGGGCTGCGTTTTCAGTTGTAATAACAGAACCACCTAATCTATAAGTTGCTGATTCAAAAGAAAATCTAGTTCTAGTTGATGATTCATAAAATACTGTTGCAACAATTTTATTTTGCAAAGTTGTTCTATAATTATTAAGGTTACTTTTTATTTTATTAGTTAAATCAAATAGTTCAAACAAGAATTCAGTTTTGAATTGTTTGGTGTGAATAATATGTTTTTTGGGATTTACTTCTGTAATATTCATTTTGTATTTTTTTAATTTTGTAGATTAGTATTTAAAATTAGCAGAGTTTTTACATCTTTACAACCTATAGTTGAAATGTATATGAATTGTATTTGGAATAACTGCCAAACTTGAAAAGATTAGTGTTTGGCAGTTTATAATTAGTAAAGTTTTTTTAAAGTTTTTCCTGTATTTCTTAACTATATTTTTAAACTTTATTTTTTAAATTTTGCAGTGAACTATTTTCCGTGTATTTCAATATTTATTAAACTACTAGGTGAGTTATTTTTGGACTTATCCCAAATCTTCTCTTTTCTTGAGTAAACAACAAACTCATCAGCAAATCCAGTTTCATAAACTTCATCTGCTGTATTTGGTATATTTTTAATAACTAAATCATGATGTTCTTTTGGGGTTGCTCTTGCAAAAAGTCCTGCTTGTTTCATTTTATTATATCGCTCAACAGTTGAGTTCCAGCTAGTGGTTTTGTCTGTTGTCATAACTGCAACACCAGTTTTATAACCACTATCTTTGAAAATTCCCAAAGTTTTATTTGGGGCTTCAGCAGTTCTAAAAGTTCCTTCTACTATAATATTTCTTTTTTCTTGAGCAGCTTTTTCAATTGACATTCTAACGATTGCTCCAGCAAATTCACCTGTATATTTTGATGCATCTCTGCCAAATTTTTCCTGTAATTCATTAAACTTTGGGTGTCCTTCTCTAAACTCATCACCATTTATTATTACAACATTGTTTTTAAATACATTATCGATTAATTTATAAGTTAGCTGTGATTTTCCTGCACCAGGCTGACCTCCCAAAACATAAGCAATTGGGTTTTCTTGATTTGCTGTGGAATTTTGAGAGATTCTTTCCCATTGGTTGTGAAAAAAAGACTCAATATCTAGTTGATTAAAATCATTCATTAGTAAATTTCCTCCTTATAATTATCTCTATTTTCTTGCTCTTGCTTCAATTGTTCTTTGGTAAGGTATTTAGCTCTTACACCCATAATTTTTTCCAGTTCTTGTTTGTAGTCAATTGATTCTGCTGAAGTTTTATATAACCAAACTCTAAATAAATTTATTAAATTTGAATCCTTTTCAATATTTATTTTCTCAGTTTGTGATATTTTGTTATTAGCTTCATAGTGAAAAATCCTTGCACTTGCACTTGCTTGAATTTCAATTAGCACATCTTTTTCCATAATTGTTGCCATGCTTCCTCCTTATTGATTTGAATATTCTCTGATTGAGGCGAAGCTATAGTATACAATAAAACAGTTTAATTTTTTCTTCTTAGTTTTTAAATTATTTTTTACTTAATAATTTTGTTTAAGAAAATCTCCAAATCACTATCTTCAAATTCAAATCCATTATTTATAAGTTTCTCTGGAATAGCTCTTGTGCTTGGTAATATAAGTTCTTTGGCTTTTTCACCATAGATTAGTTTTAGAATAAATGCAGGAGTTTTGAAAATTGTTGGGGCTTTTAGGATTTTTCCTAAAATTTTAGTGAATTCATAATTTGTAACAGGGTTTGGTGAGCAAATATTTACAGCTCCTTTTATTTGATTATTAATAATATGAAGAATTGAGCGATTCAAATCATTTAAACTAATCCAGCTTGTAAATTGTTTGCCTGAGCCTAAAACACCACCAATTTTTAGTTTAAAAATAGGTAATATTTTTGCAAGCATTCCAGAATTCTTATCCAAAACAGCTGCAAACCTAGTATTTATAACTCTAATATTATTATCTATTTTCGTTGCCTGTTCCCATTGCTGACAAACTAAGGCTAAAAATCCAGTTCCAACTGTTGCTTGTTCTGTAAGTTTTGTATCTGCTCTATCACCATAAAAACCTATTGCACTTGCGTTTATAATTAGGTTTGGTTTAGTTTCTAAGCTTGAGAAATATTTAAATATTAACTTGGTGCTTTTAATTCTGCTATCTAATATTTTTTGCTTTTGTTTTTTACTCCAATATTTATTAGCTATATTTTCTCCAGCTAAATTAATAATAATATCAAACTGTTGATTATTTAACTCAATTAAATCTTTTTCAATATCCCAATATGGTTTTTGTTTGGGATTTCTACTTAGTGCGGTAATTTTAAATCCTTTTCCTGCTAAAAATTTAGCAAGAGAAGAACCAATCGCACCAGAACTGCCAGTAATAAGTATTTTCATACTTTTAATTATAATTTAAATAAAAAAAGTTTCTTAATATCTAAGTATTTCTGGTCATACTTAATGTTGAGAGAGTAATTTGTTTATAACAGGAGTCATTTTACTTTTAACACTAGCCCATTTGTTAAGTGCTAAACCTCCTTTTCCAATAAGGTGATATTCTGCATACCCAATTCGTTGTACTCCTTTATATAGACGCAATTCCGCATGACTTAGGTAAGTTGATAAATCCCAAGATCTAAGAGCTGTATAGGATAAGTTATATTGGCAATGTTCTGGAGTATTTCCGTTATATATTTCAGTTGTTATTGAGTGATTATTAAAAACATCTTCTACCACTTGGACAAAGTCAGTAACGGTTACTTTAGGGTTATTTTTGATGCAAACATGATTGATTTTATGTGCTGCAGGAACTTGCCTTACATCAATTGAAGTACATCCTGCTGCTAATGTTAAAAGTGCTAAAGTTATAATTTTCAAAAGTTACCTCCTATTTATTTGTGCTAAAAAATTACCCCCTACTATACCACAGCTAAGCTTGCGACAGTTACATCTATTTCAAACTATAAATTAACTTACGAAATATATAAAACCAATCGCACCAGAACTGCCAGTAATAAGTATTTTCATAAAAGTTTGTTAGGTTATAATTAATATATTTTTCAATATTAAACAATTAAATTTTAAAATCTATGATTTCTATTATGCAACAAAGAATGGCAATGTATAAAAATATTCGCTATTATTTTGAAAAACAAAAAGTTTCTGAAGTTGGAAATGTGTGATATATTTTAATAGTTTATCAAGAGAGAAAATATGGCTTACAACATAAGTGAAATAATCAATTCAATATCATTTTATTTAGAAATAATTACTGCTCTATTATTTGTTATTGCTTGGTTTTCCACATTAAAATTTTTTTTATCTATACATAAAAACAAATTAAACCTAATAAAAAAAGAAATAATTTTAGAAAATTTTACTGAAACAAGTGATTTTTCATTAAAAAGGCATCGTAAATTCACTTATCTTATTGTGATTTATATCTTAATCGCTGTATTTTATTTTATTGTTACTTCGTATCAAAGAATTTTTCTGCGAACACTTTTAAAAAATAAACTGAATATTGTTTCAATAAATAATGAGAGCATTAAAAACAATAAATTTATTACTGATTTCTCAGATTTTAGATATTCTGTCACAATGAAACAATCTCTAGCACAATATAAAATACATGTCTCTTTAAAAACTAACTATAAAGAATATAATTTCATATTTCATAGGAATGATAATATTAAAAACCGATTTTTGGTAACAAGTGATGATATTAAATTCACAGGCAATATTTTTGTTAGAACAAACACTTTAGATAACTATTGATTAATTAAAAAAATAAACATGGTAAAAGTTAAAATTAGTAATAGTAAAATAATTTATGGTATATATTTATATGCTACTATGAGTATTTTTAGAAACATTAGCACGCTCGCAAAACTATACACTACTAATTCAAGGTTTAATCTTTTTCTCTAGTGTATCAATACTTACTGTACTTTTTATTAAAAAAATAAAAAATATACAGCTATTACTTTTATTTCACTTTTTTATTTTTTGTTTTTCTTTATCTATGTCTTATATTTATATCTAGTTCCTTTAGTGAAATATATAAATCAGGATGTTATAGTTAGTTTTTTGTCTATATTGACTCCATTTGTTTTAATTAAATTAATAAATAGAGGCTCATAACACTTTTAAAAGTGTATAAAACAAAAAATACAAAAACAAATTTAGCAAGAGAAGAACCAATCACACCAGAACTGCTAGTAATAAGTATTTTCATAAAAGTTTGTTAGGTTATAATTAATATATTTTTCAATATTAAACAATTAAATTTTAAAATCTATGATTTCTATTATGCAACAAAGAATGGCAATGTATAAAAACATTCGCTATTATTTTGAAAAACAAAAAGTTTCTGAAGTTGAAACTAATATACTTTCCAAATATGGAACAACCGATACTTATATTGATAGCTTTAATACATTTAATTTAAAGTATAAAAAATATATGCAAACCTCACCAGAGTTTGCAATGAAGCAGTTGTTAGCAGATGGCTTTGGAGATATTTTTCAAATATGTAAAGTTTTTAGAAATGAGGAAACTGGATCTTTGCACAGCCCAGAATTTGTTATGCTTGAGTGGTATAGAATTGGTTTTGATTTATTTGAATTGATGAGTGATGTTACGGATTTGGTTAAATCACTAGCAAATAAATTTCTAAACTTAGAAGTTGAATATTTGCAATATTTAGATATTTTTCAGGATATTGGAATAAACCCTCATCAAGATGAATTTGCTAAAATTTCTCAAAAAGCAAATCTATTAATAAAAAATATTCCACAACTAACTGATAAAGATGAACTTTTAGACTTTATATTAGTTACTATTTTAGAGAAAAATTTAGGACAAAATAAACTTACTTTTTTGTATAATTATCCAGCAAGCAAAGCTTCTCTTGCGAAAATTGATAAGGATAAATTTGGAAATGTTGTTTCAAGGCGATTTGAACTTTATTATCAAGGAATTGAGCTTGCAAATGGATTTGAAGAATTAACTGATGCAAAAGAACAAAAGCAAAGATTTATTGATGAAATTAATACGCGAAAACAACATTATAAAGAAGAAATTCCTTATGATGAAAATTTGATAAAATCACTTGAAAAAGGAATGCCAGAATGCTCTGGAGTTGCTTTGGGTCTTGATAGATTGTTAATGTTAATTCTTGGTGAGAAAAATATTAAAAATATAATTTTTGGAGAATAAAATCTATGAAAATATCAATAATAACAATTGGTAATAAAATGCCAAGCTGGATAAATGAAGGTGTGAAAGAATATACAAAACGCTTTAACGCAATGCAAGACTACTCTATTGAAATAAAAGAAATTGCCGCACAAAAAAGAGGTAAAACTTCAAATATTACAAAAATAACAGAAATAGAAAGCAAAGCCTTGGTTGATGCAGTTCCAAAAGGTTTTTATCCAATTGCACTAGATGTTGGAGGCAAAAGTTTATCAAGTGAGAATTTAGCTAAAAAACTTGAACAAAATCATAACCAAGGAATAAATATTGCAATAATAATTGGAGGCCCTGAAGGATTTAATAATACGGTTAGAAGTTTTGTTAACGAACGCTGGTCTTTGTCCGCACTAACTATGCCACACCCAATTGCTAGATTAGTTTTGGTTGAAACAATTTACCGTTCCATTTCAATTATAAAAAATCACCCATATCACAGGGCTTGAGACCTTTGCATTAAATCGATTTAAATATTTTCAGATAAAATCACTTAATTTTTAAAAAAAATAACTGAAAAAAAGCCCCTAAAAACCTCAAATATTTTTATTAATTTGAAATTTAAACTATTTTTTTGTTAATTTACAATATTTCTATTTAAAAAAGTGTATTTTTACCACTTATTTAATTTATTTATCAAAAAGTTACTTTGTTTGAAGCTTTTAGTAAATTTAAACACATACATTTCAAGAGGCTTTGCGCTAAAACTTTTTTAAGCCCAAAATATGCAGCTCTACTAAATCCAAATATTCTTTTTAGTGTGCCAAAGCTTTGTTCTATAACATATCTTTTGAGTTTTATTTTGTTATTTTTATTTTTTTGCTCCTGTGTTAGCTTTGAATTTCTTAACTTTTTTTCCATAATTCCATCTATTAACCCTTTATTTGCAAGGGTTTTGCTATTTTTATTTGAAAAGTAACCTTTATCAGCTAGAACCTCTGTATTTTTATATAAATCAGTTAGTAAAGGTTCAAAATAATTGCTTTCATGTTCATTTGCGGGACTAATTTTTAACTTTTGAAAATAACCCTCTTCATCACAAATTGCATGCAATTTATAGCCCAAATAAAATTTATTATTTTTCCTTGTCCAAGTCGCATCAACATCTTTGCTAGGCGTTGATTCTATTAGCTTGCCATCTTTTTCAGCAATATATTTTCGCTGTGGTCTGCCAGCCGATTCGATTATACTTGCATCAACAATTGCAACTTTTGCTTTTGCAATTTTAAGGTTTTTATTTTCTAATTGTGAATTTATTTCCATAAGTAAAATGTCTAATAAATTATTACCAATCAAATAATTACGAAATCTACATAAGGTGCTGTGATCAGGTGTTTCCATATCATCGAAATCGCAAAAAATAACAAAATCAGCCCTAAGAATAAGTGATTTTTCCAATTCTGGGTCGCTCAAACTGTGCCATTGCCCAATTAAAATAGCTTTGAACATTTTCAGCGAATCATACCCCGCCTTACCCCTTCGGTCTTTGCGAGTTTGTTTTTTGATTTTTTTTAAAATTAATCCAAGCTCTTTCCAATCAATTAAATCCATTATTTTCAAAATCGGATATCTGTTTTTATTTTTGTATAAACGAGATTTCAAGGTTGATTTAAAAAAACTGTTCATTATTAGCTCCTTTTATGCATATAAACTAAAGGTTTATTTTAACATAAATAACAAATAGTTGATGCATTTTTTTGTGTATTTTAATTTTTAATGCAAAGGTCTCGGCTTAGGTAAAAATCAAAAAAACACTTTAAAAAACAAGAGGAAAATATGTCAAAAATAATATATTGTATCGCTCAATTCACTCCACGCGATGGAAAAAATGAAGAGCTTTTTAATAAACTAAAATCATTAGAAGCTAATTCTTTACGCGAAGATGGTTGTATTTATTATCGTGTTACAAAACATTTGGTTAATGAATTTGCAGAAGGAGAAACTATGCCAATCGTTTTTCATGAAGCTTGGAAGAATTTAGAGCTATTTGAACAACATTGCCAACGAGATGAAATAGTAGATTTTTTTGAAACGGAGTGCTTATCAGATAATGGCTTGGTAAAATCATATAATGTAACAACTTATATGGATGAATAATAATATAAACTCTAAGCATAAAAAAAGCCCTTAAATTATTAAAAATAAGGGCTTCTTTTTATTTTAATATACTTAACAATAATTAGTATAGTTGATTAAATTACATCTTCCTCATTGCATCCGCAACAAATTGAACGGAAGGTCCAATAATAACTTGAATATCAGTATCAGATAGCTTCATAACCCCAACAGCTCCTGCAGCTTTCAAAGATTTTTCATCAACTTTTGAGATGTCTTTTATTTTTAATCTTAAACGACTAATACAGTTATCTAAAGTTTCAATATTTTCTTTTCCACCTAGAGCTTTTAACATAACAGCTGCAACTTCTGTATGGTTGTTATTCTCTAAAACAATATCTTCTTCATTTATATCAGTATCGTCTTCTCTACCTGGTGTTTTAAGATTTAACTTGATAATTAAAATCTTGAAAACAAAATAATAAATTACTGAGAAAACAAGACCTTGAATAAGAAGCATATACCAATTTTGAGCAAGAGGGTTTTTAGCACTTAAAACCATATCAACAAGACCAGCACTAAATCCAAATCCAGCCATCCAATGAAGTGAAGCCGCTATAAATACACTTATTCCAGTAAGAATAGCGTGTGCTACAAATAAAACTGGAGCAACAAATAAGAAAGCAAACTCAATCGGTTCCGTAACTCCTGTAAAAAATGAAGCAAGACCAGCAGCTAACATTATTGAACCAACTTTTTTTCTTTGTGATGGTTTTGCAGTATGAACCATAGCAAGAGCTGCAGCTGGAAGACCAAACATCATAACTGGGAAAAATCCAGCCATATATCTACCAGTTTCACCTAAAACTGCTTTTCCAGAATCAATAGAAGCTTGACCATCTAAAAAGTTAGGTAAATCATTTATACCAGCAACATCAAACCAAAACACAGAGTTTAATGCATGGTGTAAGCCAACAGGTATTAACAATCTATTAAAGAAACCATAAATTCCTGCACCAACCGCTCCCATTTGAGAGATTGATTTACCAAAACTTACAAGACCTGAGAAAATTAATGGCCAAATAAATAATAAAATAACAGCAGCAATCAAAGAAAATAAAGCTGCCATAATAGGAACAAGTCTTTGCCCACTAAAGAAAGCCAAAAACTGTGGAAGTTCAATGCTTATAAATTTATTAAAGCAAGTTGCACCAATAATACCAGCTAAAATACCAATAAATTGATTATCAATTTTCTCAAATGCTGGGCTAACATCTTTAAGATCTACACCTGTTATTTGAGCAACAGCACCTGATGATAATAATGTTGTAATTACCATAAATGCAATCAAACCTGCAAGAGCTGCAGAGCCATCTTTAGTTTTTGACATTCCATAAGCAACACCAACTGCAAATAGTAATGACATGTGATCAAGAATTGAAGCGCCTGCTTTTACGAAAAAAGCAGCGACTTGACTTTTACCACCCCAATCACTTGGATCTATCCAATAACCAATACCCATAAGCAAAGCTGCAGCTGGTAATACTGCAACTGGAAGCATTAATGCTCTACCAATATTTTGCATATAACTTAATACACTTTTCATTTCATTCTCCTCGTAGTTAAAAATTTTTAAATATTACTTTATTACTTTCTTAATTATAAAACTATCTTTGAATACCTGGGTAATTCCAAATTCCAGAAGCTCTCATTAAATCTCTGTGGATAACAAGATATTCATTTATTGAAACTTTTTGAGCCTCTTCTAATGAATCATAATCTAGATAAACTAAATTATCCAAATCATAGTTTAGAGATTGTTGTTCTTTTATTTCTCCAAAAATTGTTAATGCTCTCCTCATATGGCTAGCGCTTGATATAATAGTTACCTTTTTAGGTTTAAAGCTTTTTATTATTTTTGTTGCAAAAATAGCATTTTCAACAGTGTCTCTTGACTTACCCTCAATTGAAATTTTATTGGCACTTATACCTTTTTTAATTAACCATTTTTTCATCAAATAAGACTCAGTAACACCTTGTTTAGGAACTCCACCAGTTACAATTATTTTTGCATTTGGGTTTGCTTTGGATAAAGCTAGACCTTGATTTAATCTTTCAATTAATGGTGGTCTCATTTCTCCTTTATTGTTTAAAGCATAACCTAAAATAACAATAACATCTGTATTTGTATTATTTGCTTTTACTTTAAGTTTGGTTTTAGTGATTTTATCAACACTTTCTAGTCTTAATTTATATTTTTGTGCCTCTTTATTATTTATTGTTGCAAGTAACTTCATTTTTTTATTAAAGGTTTCTAAATCCCCATTAACTTTAGAATAAACAGCGTAAAGTAAATTTGCATCAAAATTATTAGCATCTAAATCAATAATATCTTTAAATGTTTTCAATGCTTCTGGTATTTTCTTTTGAATTATTTGAGCTGAAGCAATTGAAAATCTCAAATCAAGCCTTGTTGGGTCAATAGAGCTTGCTTTTTTAAAAGCATTCTCAACTAAATCATTTCTCCCTTTTAGTGTAATTCCTTTAAAGAAGTTCTTCTCAACTTTTTTTAAATCTCCTCCGTTCCAGTAGTAGTAAATCCCTGTTTGTATCAAACTATCAATTTCTTTTTGCTTTTTGTATGAAATATCATGTGAAAAAGCTGATAAAGAAAACATTCCAATTGCTAAAAATAGTATTTTTTTCATAATTAATTACCTCATTGTTTTATATCTAAAAAATAAGTTTATAAGGTGATATCTTAAAGTTTAACTTATCACGCTTATAAATCTTTCCATCTTACATCTAACCTCTTTGAAACTATTTAGCTCTAAACATTCGTTAGATATTTTTTTACAATTTTCAATATCTAATTTTCTAACTAAATCTTTTATTTTACCTATATTTGAAGGACTTACTGATAGCTCCCTTACTCCAAGTCCAAGCAAAATAGGAACTGCACAAATATTTTCTGCTAACATACCGCAAACAGCAACTGATTTATTTTTAGAATTTGCATCATTACAAGCAATTTTCATTATTCTTAAAACTGATGGAGAAAGTCCATCAATATACTTAGTTAGTTTTTCTGAATTTCTATCCATTGCTAAAACATATTGGCTTAAATCATTAGTTCCAATTGAGTAAAAATCCACAAGTTTATTAAGTTGATTAATGATTAATGCAGCAGCTGGTGTTTCTATCATTACACCTAGAGATACTTTAGTGGAAATATTTAACTCGGTTACAATTTTGGAAATAACTTTTTGGACTTCAATAACTTCATTAACAGAACTAATCATTGGTAACATAATTTTATAACTTTCTACTGGAGTAATGCTTAGAATTGCTTTTAACTGATTATATAAAACATCACTATTTTGCAAACTTACTCTAATTCCTCTAACTCCTAAAGCAGGATTTTCTTCTTTTTCAAGTGGATAATAATCAAGCCCTTTGTCAGTTCCTATATCGAGTGTTCTTATTACAACAGATTTGCCTTGTAAACAATCAACTATTTCTTGGTAATCAACTAGTTGTTCTTTATCATTTGGCATTGAGTTTTTATGCATAAATAAAATCTCACTTCTAAGTAAACCAACGCCATCTGCACCATTATCAAAAGCTATTTTAGCTTCATCAGCGCTTGTAATATTTGCAACAATTTTTATATGTGTCCCATCTCTTGTTAAAGATTTTTCATTAGATTTTTTATTAACTGTATTTAAATTAATTTCTATTTTTTTTATTAAGGTATTAGATTTTTGTATATCATCTTGTGTTGGGTTTATATTAATATAACTATTTGAAGCATTAACAATTATTTGTTGATTATCACTTATTTCTAAAATTTTTGCCTCAGTATTAATAATCATTGGAATAGAGTAAGCTCTTGCCATAATTGATATATGAGCAGTTAAGCTTCCTTTGGTAGTAACGATTGCTAATATATTACTTTTATCTAACTTAGAAAATACTGAAGGTAAAATATCCTCTGCAATAACAACAATAGGTTCTTTTATTTCTAGGTTAGTATTATTTGTATTTGGTGACAATTGGTTTAGTAATTGAATTGCAATATCTGTGATGTCATTAACTCTTTGTTTGATAACTTCATTATTATTATTATTTAATTTATTGGACATTTCTGATAAAGTCAGTTTTATAGATTTACCAACTGGATTTTGCAGTTTTATGTTATTAATAATAGAATTTATCCATAAGCTATCAGAAAGTAAGCTAATATGTGCTTGCATTATATTTTTATTATCTTTATTTGTTTCTTGGTTTACTTGTTGTTTCAAAGTTTCTATAACTTTATCGGTAGTGTTATTGAATTTATTAATCTCATTATCAACACTGGTAAACTCCTCACCAAATTCTGGAATATTTAGCTTAAGCTGTTTTACTTTCCCAATTACAACTCCTTCATTTACTGTAATTCCTGATAATTTATTTTCTCCCAAAGAAATATTAGTTTTTTTCTTTTTTATATTATTGTTTGATGATTCATTATCTTCTTTTGAATTTTGTTCTATTATTGAGCTAATATTTTCAGCAATTTTTTCAGCATTATCACCATAAACTTTTATTACAATACTATCTTGGTAAGAAATCCCTAAATTTAAAATATCTAAAATTGATTTAGCATCAGCAGTTTTATCATTCAGACTAATTGTTATATTTTGTTTAAATTCTTTAGCTATATTTTGAATAAGTGCCGCTGGTCTTGCGTGTATTCCTGTTTTATGATTAACAATAATGTTTTTTGTATAAGAAATATTTGAGCAAATATCTTGAGTAATATTTTCATCATTTTTTTCTAATTGATAACCTTTTAGTATTGATACCCCTAGAAGTGTTTTTGCAGAGACATTTTTATGGAATTTAGCTTGTGAATAATCCCAAGAATATTTGTCAGAATTTAGTAAAATAATAACTATTTGTTTACTAGGAACATTTTCTTGTAAATAGCTCATATCAAACTCAACTAATAAATCGCCTGATTTTATTTTTTGTTCTGTTTTAACTTGAGTTTTGAAGCCTTGACCTTTCAAATTAACTGTATCAACTCCAATATGGATTAATACTTGCGCTCCATTTTCAGACTCTAAAGTAACTGCGTGTTTAGTTTCTGCAACTTGTTTTATAACACCGCTAAATGGAGCATACAAATAACCATTTGTTGGGTTTATCGCAAACCCTTTACCCATTACTTCTTGAGAAAAAACAGGGTCTGGGACATCAGTTATTTTTTGTAACTCTCCATTAATTGGTGAGAATAAACTAATATTTTCTTGGTTACTTTTAGTTTTCTCTTCATCTTTGTTTTTAAAAACATCAAATAGTCCCATAATTCATACCTCAGTAAGTTTTTGTAACTTTATTTAAATAGTTTGGTTTATCAGGATTTAGTCCTTTTGTAACTGCTATTTGAGCAGTAAATTGGTAAAATTTTTGTAGTGCTAAAATTGGAGAAAGTATTGAAGAGTCTGTATTTGTATAGCTTAAGAAATAATCAAAATCATCTGTTAATTTATTACAATCTTCTTCATCAGCAATTATTAATATATTAATATTTCGTTGTTTCATATTTTGTGCAAACTCAATAATTCCTTGCTGTTCTTCACCTTTACAAACAAAGATAACTAACAATAAATCATTTTTTATAAGCTGTGCTGGCCCATGTAAAACTTCTGCACTAGAAAAAGCTTGTGCCATAATATTGCAAGTTTCTTTTAGTTTTAGTGCAGCTTCATTTGCAACACTATGTGATAATCCTCTACCAATAACAAATGCAGTTTTTGTATTTTTAAAAATGCTAATTAACTCTTCATTTATTTCATTATTTTTATTTTCTTGTAGTTCTAACAAATTTGGTAGTATTTTTAGGTTATTTAATAATTGCTTATCATTTTTATAAAGACTTACAAAATATATTGATAGTATCATTGTTGCAAGACAACACTTGGTGCTTGCGACACTTTTTTCCTCTCCCGCTTTGACATCAAATACAAAGCTAGAAACTTTTGCCAAAGGGCTATCAATATTATTAACAAAACTAATAGATTTATTTTCTTGGTTATTCAAAAATTTAACAGCTTCAATTAAATCAGGGCTTTGTCCAGACTGAGAAAAGGCAAAACTAAAAGTAGGTTTTGAAATAATATTAATATTTGTTGCTGGAAGTGAAAGAGGCAAAGCAAAACTAGCAATTCCTAACTCTTGCATAATAAGGTAAGAAAAATACTCTCCTGCATATTTGGAGCTACCTCTTCCAATTGTAATAAATAAGTTAGGATGTTCTTTTTTAAGATTTAGGACTATATTTTTTATTGAATTATCATTGAAACTAATATCTATCAAATTAGCAACTTTAGAAGTTTGATTAGACTCAATAAACATATTTGTATCTTTATAGTTCATAGCTTGCTCAAAGTTAATTTGTAATAGTATTTATATTACTCTCTTTATGGCTCAAAACAATACCTAGTTATTTAAAATTGGTATAATAAATTTTGATTATTAAACAATATTAAATAAATAAGGAGCAAAATATGAAACAAATAGAAAGTTTTAGTGTAGATCATTTGAAATTAATTCGTGGGATTTATGTATCAAGAAAGGACAAAGTTGGTAGCGAAACGCTAACTTCATTTGATATTAGAATGAAAGTTCCAAATAAAGAACCTGTTGTTGGATTACCTGAAATCCATACTATGGAGCATTTGGGTGCAACATTTTTGCGAAACCACAAACAATGGGCGGACAAAGTTATTTATTTTGGACCAATGGGCTGTTCTACTGGGCATTATTGTATTCTAGCAGGTGATTTGAATTCTAAAGCTGTTGTGGATTTATTTACACAAATGTTTGAGTTTATGGCTAATTTTACAGGAGAAATCCCTGGAGCAACCCCAATTGAATGTGGTAATTATTTGAATAATAACTTATCTATGGCAAAGTTTGAAAGTAAGAAATTCTTAGACGAAGTGCTTTATAAATTAACTGATGCAAATTTAAATTATCCTGAATAAATATAAATATGAATAAAACCATAATCTTAACAACAGCTTTTTTAGTTAGTTTTTCTTGGGGTGGGAATGTTAGTTTGTGTGATAACAGCCCAAGTCAAGAAAGTTTTGGTGATAATGCTTTAGAAAATATAACTAAAAATATTTTTAATAAATGCTCTCCTAATATGAGAAATAAATTAAGTAAGAGTAAAGTAAATTATTTGGGAGCAGAGCTTGAAAGCATTAAAGACCTTAAGAAAAATTTTATAGAAACTCAGCAAAGTGCAGAGCTTGGAAGTTTAAGTTCTAAAGTAAGCCTTGGTTATCTATATAAAAAAGGTCTTGGAGTAGAGCAAAATTATAAAAAAGCAGTGAAATGGTATGAAGAAGCCTCTAGGCAGGGTAGTTTGGCAGCACAAAATGCCCTTGGAGATATGTATTATGATGGTTTTGGTGTTAAACAAGATTATAAAAAAGCATTTGAATTGTTTAAAAAAACAGCTGAGAAAAATAATTTGATAGGACAGGCAAATTTAGGTTACTTTTATGAAGAGGGCATTGGTGTTAAGCAAGATTATAAGAAAGCAATAAAATGGTATCAAAAAGCAGTTCTGCAAGAAGATTATTATGCTCAAAATAATCTTGGAGATATGTATTATTTTGGAAATGGTTTTGCTAAAAATAGAAAGAAAGCATTTGAGTTATATCAAAAATCAGCTGAGCAAAATTATGCAAAAGCCCAGCTTAACTTAGGTTATCTCTACGAATATGGGCATGGCGTAAAACAAGATTATGAAAAAGCATTTAAGTGGTATGAAAAATCTGCAAGACAAGGAAATGCTTATGCACAAAATAATATCGGCTATTTATATAGAAAAGGAAAAGGTATCTCACAAAACTACAATAAGGCAATTGAGTGGTATCAAAAATCAGCAGACCAAAATAATAATTTAGGAATATCAAGTATTGCTTATATGTATGAAAAAGGTTTAGGCGTTAAACAAGATTACAAAAAGGCTTTTGGACTATATGAAAAAGCAGCGAAAGATGGTTATGATTATGCACAAAGTGCCCTTGGGGATATGTATCATGATGGCTTAGGAGTTAAGCAGAATTATAAAAAAGCATTTGAGTGGTATGAAAAATCAGTAAAACAAGGTTACTCTTACGCACAAAATGCCCTTGGGGATATGTATTATGATGGCTTAGGAGTTAAGCATAATTATAAAAAAGCATTTGAATTATTTAAAAAAACAGCTGAGAAAAACAATTTGGTAGGGCAGGCAAATTTAGGTTACTTTTATGAAGAGGGTATTGGTGTTAAGCAAGATTATAAGAAAGCAATAAAATGGTATCAAAAAGCAGCTATTCAAGAAGATTCTTATGCTTTGAAAAATCTTGGTAATATGTATGAAGAAGGCTTGGGTGTTAAACAAGATTACAAAAAGGCTTTTGAATTATATGAAAAAGCTTCGAAAAATGGTTATGAAAAAGCTCAAAATGCGCTTGGGGAATTATACTTTGATGGTTTAGGAGTAAAACAAGATTACAAAAAAGCATTTGAATGGTTTGAAAAGTCTGCTAAACAAGGCAACAAGCATGGACAGAGCTGGCTTGGCTATATGTATGAAAAAGGTTTTGGCATTAAACAAAACTATAAAGAGTCATTTAACTGGTATAAGAAATCAGCAGAACAAAATAATCCATATGCTCAAAATAATCTTGCAGATATGTATAAAAAAGGTTTAGGAGTTAAGCAAAACTATAAAAAAGCATTTGAATGGTTTGAAAAGTCCGCTAAACAAGGCAACAAACATGGACAGATCAGGCTTGGCTATATGTATAAAAAAGGTTTAGGAGTTAAGCAAGACTATAAAAAAGCACTTGAGTGGTATCAGAAGTCAGCTGATCAAGGGGATAAATACGCACAGGATAATCTTGGAGATATCTATTTTGATGGTTTAGGAGTTAAACAAGATTACAAAAAAGCCTTTGAGTGGTATGAGAAATCTGTTAAACAAGGTAATCCATATGCCCAAAAAAGTCTTGGCTATATGTATATTAAAGGTTTGTTTGTTAAGAAAGATTTTAAAAAAGCATTTGAACTCTATCAAAAATCAGCAAAGCAAGGTAACTATGATGCCCAACACAATTTGGGTGTAATGTATGAAATGGGAGAGTTTGTAACGGTTGATAAAGTGAAAGCCTATGCTTTTTATTTGGTATCAAGTGTGTATAGAAATTCGGATAATGCAAAAGAAGATTTAGATAAATTAAATATTAAAATAAGCTCAACTGAAAAAATATCAGCTCAAAAACAAATTGGATTAATGTTTGAAAAAGGAGATTTTGTTGAGCAAAGTAACACAAAAGCTTATGTTTGGTATCAAATAGCAATAGAAAATTCAATTGGAAATGATTCGGTGAAAATGACTCAAGAATTTCTTTCTAAATTAAGCCAATCTGAAGTGGTTCAGTTTTATGGGACAGATTTTTAGCCTATAATACACTTTTAAGAGGAAAAAATTATGTCAAAAATTAACAAACAAAGAAAAACTTGGACTGTAGAGCAAAAGCTTGATTATGCAAAGCTTATGGTGCATGAAAATTATACAAATAGTCAAATTCAAGAAATTTCTGGTGCAGGAAAATCAGCTGTTGCGCGTTGGAAAAAACAATATATTGACGAATTAGGTGGGAAAACTCCAGATGGCAAAAGAGCGTTGACAGCTCAGCAGCAGGAGATTCAAGACCTTAGGAAACAGCTTTGGAGGGCTAAAAGAGACAATGAAATTTTAAAAAAGGCTGCTGCCATTTTTATTCAAAAAAACTAAAAACTGAAGTTATTATGAAAATAAAAATGGCAAATAAAAATTACTCAATAACTGAATTATGCACTGCTTATGGGGTTCCTAAAAATACATTTTATAAAAAGACTAACACTAGGAAAATTAATAGAAAATCTTCTGAAATAATATCTTTATTAAAGAAAATTTCTATAGAAACAAAACACAGTTATGGGAAAAGAAGAATGCAAAAAGAACTCCAACTTTACGGTATTAAGATTGGTATTTTTAAAGTAGCTTCATTGATGAAACTTGCTAATATTCAAGCAATTACACCAAGAAAAAAACACTATTACCCCAAAGAACGAGTGTCTAAAATTATTTCTGATAATATTTTAAATAGAGAATTTAATCAAAAAACACCAAATACACATTGGGTTGGCGATATAACTTATATCCGAAATCATCAAGGCTGGAGCTATTTAGCGACGGTTCTTGACCTTGCAACAAAAGAAATTGTGGGCTGGAGTTTGTCGCAAAAACCGAATGCAAAACTTGCAAAAAAAGCACTTCAAAACGCAATTAGAAGAAAACATCCAGATACAAGCAAATTATTATTTCACTCAGATCGTGGCGTGCAATATACGTCTAATTTATTTGTTGATTTTTGTGTAAATTTGCATATAACAAAGAGTGTTAGCAGAAAAGGAAACTGTTGGGATAATGCTGTAATGGAAAGGTTTTTTAGGAGTCTAAAGTCTGAAAGATTAAATTATTTAAGTTTTAAAAGTCATCAAGAAGTTACTGAAGAAGTAGATAGTTATATATATTTTTATAATTATAAGAGGTTAAATTCCGCAATAAATTACATGACACCAAATGAAAAATTTAATAGAATGATAAATGTCGCTTAAAAAGTGTTCCATAAAATTAGACCATTACAATCGCAAGTTGTAAAAGCCCAGAATAGACTTGGTTATATGTATAAAAAAGGTTTAGGAGTTAAGCAAGACTATAAAAAAGCATTTGAATGGTATCAGAAGTCAGCAGAACAAGACAATTCATATGCTCAAAATAATCTAGGATACAACTATGAAAAGGGCTTCGGTGTAGAGCAAAATTATAAAAAAGCATTTGAATGGTATCAGAAATCAGCAGAACAAGACAATTCATATGCTCAAAATAATCTTGCTGATATGTATAAAAAAGGTTTAGGAGTTAAGCAAGACTATAAAAAAGCATTTGAATGGTATCAGAAGTCAGCAGAACAAGACAATTCATACGCTCAAAATAATATAGGCTATCTGTTTTACAATGGCTTAGGAATGGATAAGGATTATAAAAAAGCATTTGAACTTTATCAAAAATCAGCAAATCAAGAGAATGCAGAAGCACAATATAATTTGGGTTTATTATATGAATATGGGTATGGGGTGAGTAAAAACTATATTATTTCTTATTCATATTATCTCCTTTCTAATTATTATGAAAATAATTCAGCAACTGCTGAAGTTAAGACAGATTTGGATATGACAAAAAAGCAAAAAGAAATTGCAAAAAAATATAACCCATTAGGTGTTATTGCAATTCCAGCAAAAGAAGTTTTTAAGGAAAGTAATAGTTTCAAAGCAAGTGGAACAGGCTTTTTTATTAATGATAACTATTTATTAACCAGTAAATACGCAGTCAAAAATTGCTTAAATATTATTTTAGATTCTGATAATTTCCATAGTAAAGCAAATATTTATAAGTTGGATTTAAATAGTGAGTTGGTTTTATTGAACTCTGAAAAAGTAGGAAGTAAAATTCCACTTAGAAAAGAAGCTTCTGTAAAATTTAATGACAAAGCATTGGTTATGGGTTATCCACAAGGTATTGATATTAGATATACTGGGGAGAAAATCACAAAGCTAGATGTTAGCTTGGATAAAAGCAAATATTTGCAACTATCAGTAGAAGTTGATGAGAAAAATAGTGGCGGAGTGTTATTAAGTGAAAGTGGTAGCGCTGTTGGTTTGTTGGTTGATTTAGAGAATAAAAGTTTAACTAAAGAGAATGCTCTAAATACCGCAATAAACCTAAAAACTATTAAAAACTTTTTAGATTTATCCAAAATAATTTATTCAACAAAAACTGATAACTTTATAACGCGCTCACTTGTTACAATTGTTAATAATACCCATCGTGGTGTTGTAAGAGTAAGCTGTGAGATTAAATAACCAATAGAGGAAATTATGAAAAAACAAAATATGATGATGAAAATAATAGGAATTTTGCTGATTATGCTAACACTTAGCTGTTCTACAACCAAAGAAATGCAACCAAATAATGTGATAAATTTCCCTGATAAAAATTTTGAAAAAGCAATAAGAGAGAGAATAAGAAAACCCAAAGGAGATATTTTATATTCTGATGTTTCTGAAATTGATTATGTTAGTTTTGAAGATAAAGAAGTAAAATCAATTGAAGGAATTCAGTATTTTAAATCCTTATATTTATTAAATTTAAAAGGTAATCAAATAACTGACATTTCCTCACTCAAGAATTTAGTTAATTTAGGAAGTTTAGGGTTAAGTGAAAATAAAATAACTGATATTTCAGCTATTAAGGATTTAGTTAACTTAAAGTATTTGCATTTCATTAATAATAAAATAATAAATATAAATCCAATTAAAAAGCTAAAGAAAATAAAATTGTTGAGTTTAAATGGGAATAATGAACTAGCTGATATTTATGCACTTAAGAGCTTGCCTAAATTAAAACATTTGAGTTTAAGTAACAATAATATAACAGATATTTCACCACTTAAGAACCTAGCTAAGTTAGAGAGTTTGGGTCTTGGTGACAATAAAATAACTAATATTTCCCCACTCAAGAATTTAGTTAACTTAAAGTATTTGCATTTCAGTAATAATAAAATAACTAATATTTTCCCACTTAAGAACTTAGTTAACTTAAAGTATTTGCATTTTAGTAATAATAAAATAATAGATATAAATCCAATTAAAAATTTAACTAAGCTTCAAAGTTTTAGTTTAAGTAAAAATGATATAACAGATTATTCAGCTATTAATTACCTACCAAAGCTTAAAAGCATTTTATTTAAAAAAGATGATGTTGTTGATATCACAAATTACTCAAAACTTAAAAATATAACTTTTCGTATTAGTGGGGAAGATTCAAAAGGCAAGTGGGAGAGTAGAGAAATCCAATTAGATAAAATCAAGCACTTGGGTAAAGTAACTTTGAACTATGAGTTTATAAATAAATATGCAGAACCAAAAAAAATTAACAAATAACCAATAGAGGAAATTATGAAGAAACAAAATATGATGATGAAAATAATAGGAATTTTGCTGATTATGCTAACACTTAGCTGTTCTATAACCAAAGAAATGCAACTAAATGATGTGATAAATTTCCCTGATAAAAACTTTGAAAAAGCAATAAGAGAGAGAATAGGAAAAGCAAAAGGGGGTATTCTATACTCTGATATTTCTGAAATAACAGAGATTGATTTTGATAATGAAGGAATAAAATCAATTGAGGGAATTCAGTATTTTAAATCTCTAAATATTTTAAAGCTTAGTAATAACAATATAACTGATATTTCACCACTTAAGAATTTAGTGAAGTTAGACCTATTATACCTTAATGATAATAGAATAACTGACATTTCACCACTTAAGAACTTAACTAATTTAATAAGCTTAGATATCAACAATAATAAAATAACTGATATTTCACCACTTAAGAAGCTAGCTAAGTTAGAGAGTTTATGGTTGAGTGAAAATAAAATAACTGATATTTCACCGCTCAAGAATTTAGTGAAGTTATACTGGTTGCAGTTGAGTGAAAATAAAATAACTGATGTTTCACCACTTAAGAATTTAGTGAAGTTAGATACTTTATTGTTGTATAAAAATAAAATAACTGATATTTCAGCACTCAAGAATTTAGTTAATTTAGATACTTTATGGCTGTTTGAAAACAAAATAACTGATATTTCAGCACTTAAAAATTTAGTTAATTTAAAAGCTTTAACGTTAAGTAAAAATAAAATAACTGATATTTCACCACTTAAGAACTTAGTTAATTTAAAGTATTTGTATCTCAGTAATAATAAAACAACTGATATTTCCCCACTTAAGAACTTAGTTAATTTAAAGTATTTGTATCTCAGTAATAATAAAATAATAAATATAAATCCAATTAAAAAACTAAAGAAAATAAAATGGTTGAGTTTAAATGGTAATAATATAAATGATTATTCAGCTGTTAGTTCGCTACCAAAGCTAAATCAGATTTATTTTGACAAAGGGGAGGTTGTTGATATTAAAAATTACTCTAAGCTTAAAAATATAACTTTTAGGATTTATTGGGAGGATTCAAAGGACAAGTTAGACTATAGGAAAATCAAATTAGATAAAATCAAGCACTTGGGTAAAGTAACTTTGGACGATGAGTTTATTAAAAAATACAATGAGTATACTAAAAAATACGGAGAGCCAAAAAATAAATAAATATTAAATAATAAATAGAGGAAATTATGAAAAAACAAAATATGATGATGAAAATAATAGGAATTTTGCTGATTATGCTAACACTTAGCTGCTCAGCAACCAAAGAAATGCAACCCAATGAAGTGATAAATTTCCCTGATAAAAATTTTGAAAAAGCAATTCGTGAGGAAATTAAAAAATCAAAAGGAGATATTTTATATTCAGACATTTCTGAAATCACAAGAGTTAAATTTAAAGATAAAAAAATAAAATCAATAGAAGGAATTCAGTATTTTAAATCGTTAACTAATTTAAATTTGTATGAAAACAAAATAACTGATATTTCACCACTCAAGAATTTGCTTAAGTTAAAGGAGTTATTTTTGAATGAAAATAATATAATTGATATTTCACCACTTAAGAACTTAACTAAGTTAGAGAGGTTGTATCTTTATAAAAATAAAATAACTGATATTTCTCCAGTTAAGAACCTAGCTGAGTTAAAGTTTTTAAATTTAAGTAAAAATAATATAATTGATATTTCACCACTCAAGAATTTAGTTAAACTAGAAGATTTAGATTTGAGTAAAAATAAAATAACTGATTTTTCAGCTATTAAGGATTTAGTTAATTTAGAAACTTTAGATCTTTATAGTAATAAAATAACTGATATTTACCCACTTAAGAAGCTACCTGAGTTAAGACATCTGACTTTAAGTGACAATAAAATAACTGATATTTCAGCTATTAAGGATTTAGTGAAGTTAGAGAGTTTCCTGGTTTCTAAATCGAAGTGCAACTAAATTTTATTTTCTGGTTTTAATTTGGAACTAGTTATTTTTATTTTTATTAACTAAGATAATAACATTATGAAAAAATACACACAATTAACCAGAACTGATATGACAAAAATTGAAACATTGCTTGAGGAGAATTATAATCCTTGTGAAATAGCGATAAAACTAGGCAAAAATAAGACTACAATATACCGCTGCATAAAAAATAATAAAAACGCAGAAACCTTTGTTGGTGAAGAGGCATGGGAGAAAGTTTCCAAGAGGAAATCTATTGCAAATAAGCATGTTAGGATATTACCTGATAGTATTTTAGAGAAATATATTTTGATAAAAATAGAGCAACATTGGTCGCCAGAACAAATTTCTGGAAAGTGGCGAGAGGAGGCGCAAGAATCGATTTGCCACGAGACTATTTATCAATTTGTTTATAAGTATCACCCAAAATTAGTTAAGATGTATTTCAGAAGAAAAGGTAAGAAATATCAACATAATAGAAAGGAAAAATATCAAATAAAAGATCGTAGAATGATTGATGAAAGACCGCAAAATATTGAGCTTAGAAAAGAAGTTGGACACTGGGAAGGAGACACAATTGTCGGTAAAAATCACCAAGGCGCGATAGTTACAAATGTTGAAAGAAAAAGTGGTAAATTAATTGCTTCCAAAGTGAAAAAATCAACTGCAAAAGCTATTTTAGAAGCTACAGTTAAAGATTTCAAAGACTTACCAAATGAGTTACGAATAAGCATGACATACGATAATGGCAAAGAGTTTTCTTTACACCAAGAGATTGAAAAACAAGTAAAAATGAATGTTTATTTTGCACACGCTTACTCACCTTGGGAAAGAGGAACTAATGAAAATACCAACGGTTTGCTCCGAGAATTTATCCCCAAAGGCACTGATTTTAATAATGTTTCTGATGAAGACCTTGCTTATTTTGTAGAACTTATTAATAATAGACCACGAAAACGACTAGGATTTAAAACCCCAAATGAAGTCTTTCAAGCTGAACTTGAAAAGTTGCACTTGTAGGTAGAATCTAGCTTTAAAGCTTTATGAAAACAAAATAACTGATATTTCAGCACTCAAGAATTTAGTTAACTTAAAGTATTTGCATTTCAGTAATAATAAAATAACTGATGTTTCACCACTTAAGAATTTAGTGAAGTTAGATACTTTATTGTTGGATGAAAATAAAATAACAGATATTTCTCCACTTAAGAATTTAGTTAAACTAGAAAATTTAGAGTTAATTAAAAATAAAATAACTGATATTTCAGCACTCAAGAATTTAGTTAAACTAGAAGATTTAGATTTGAGAGAAAATAATATAACTGATATTTCAGCACTTAAGAATTTAGTTAACTTAAACTATTTGCATTTCAGTAATAATAAAATAACTGATATTTCAGCTATTAAGGATTTAGTTAACTTAAAGTATTTGCATTTCAGTAATAATAAAATAACTAATATTTCAACACTTAAAAATTCAACTAAACTTCTAAGTTTGAGTTTAAGTAAAAATGATATAACAGATTATTCAGCTATTAATTATCTACCAAATCTTGAAAATATTTATTTTGACAAAGGGGATGTCGTTGATATTAAAAATTACTCTAAACTTAAAAATATAACTTTTGATATTTATTGGAAAGACTCAAAAGGAAAGTGGAAGCATAGAAAAGTCCAATTAGATAAAATCAAACACTTGGGTAAAGTAACTTTGGACGATGAGTTTATTAAAAAATACGCAGAGCCAAAAAAAGATAATGAATAATAAATAGAGGAAATTATGAAAAAACAAAATATGATGATGAAAATAATAGGAATTTTGCTGATTATGCTAACACTTAGCTGCTCAGCAACCAAAGAAATGCAACCAAATGATGTAATAAATTTCCCTGATAATAATTTTGAAAAAGCAATAAGAGAGAAAATAGGAAAACCCAAAGGAGATATTTTATATTCAGACATTTCTAAAATTGATGAGATTAAATTTAAAGATAAAAAAATAAAATCAATAGAAGGAATTCAATATTTCAAATCATTAGCACTTTTAGATTTGAGCAAAAATAAAATAACTGATATTACAGTACTTAAGAACTTAACTAATTTAATAAGCTTAGATATCAACAATAATAAAATAACTGATATTTCACCAATTAAGAATTTAGTTAGGTTAAAGAATTTATTCCTTTACAAAAATAAAACAACTGATATCTCTGAACTTAATAGCTTAGTTAATATAGAAAAATTGAACTTGGGAGAAAACAAAATAACTAATGTTTCAGTGCTTAAGAATTTAGTGAAGTTAGATGGATTATGGCTGGGTGGAAATCAAATAAATAATATTTCAGCACTTAAACACCTAAAAAAACTAGAAATGTTGTATTTGGATGGTAATGAAATAACTGATATTTCAGCACTTAAGAGCTTAACTAATTTAACAATATTAGCGCTAAATAATAATAAAATAACTGATATTTCACTACTTAAGAACTTAACTAAGTTAGAGAGGTTGTATCTTGATGAAAACAAAATAACTGATATTTCCTCGCTTAAGAATTTAGTTAAGTTAGAAGGTTTAGCATTAAGTAAAAATAATATAAATGATATTTCAGCACTCAAGAATTTAGTTAATTTAGAAGGTTTAGCATTAAGTAAAAATAATATAAATGATTATTCAGCTATTAATTATCTACCAAATCTTAAAGACATTTATTTTGACAAAGGGGAGGTTGTTGATATTAAAAATCACTCTAAACTTAAAAATATAATTTTTTATATTGCTTCTTGGGAGGAATCAAAAGGCAAGTGGGAGTATAGAGGAGTCCAATTAGATAAAATCAAGCACTTGGGTAAAGTAACTTTGGACGATGAGTTTATAAAAAAATACGCAGAGCCAAAAAAATAAATAAATATTAAATAATAATAGAGGAAATTATGAAAAAACAAAATATGATGATGAAAATAATAGGGCTTTGGTTGATTACTTTGATGAGTTTAAGTTTTGCAAACGCCAAAGAAATGCAACCAAACGATGTAATAAATTTCCCTGATAATAATTTTGAAAAAGCAGTTCACAAGGAAATTAAAAAATCAAAAGGAGATATTTTATATTCTGATGTTTCTGAAATCACAATGGTTTATTTTGATAATGAAGGAATAAAATCAATTGAGGGAATTAAGTATTTTAAATCATTAACTACTCTACATTTGAGTGAAAATAAAATAACAGATATTTCACCACTCAAGAATTTAGTTAAGTTAAAGGAACTATGGTTGGGAGAAAATAAAATAACTGATATTTCAGCACTTAAAAATTTAGTTAAGTTAAATTGGTTGCGTCTTAGTAATAATAAAATATCTGATATTTCTGCACTTAAGGATTTAATTGAGTTAGAGGCTTTGCATCTTGATGACAATCAAGTAACCGATATTACAGCACTTAAGGTCTTAGCTAAACTAGATAATTTGAGTTTTAATAATAATAAAATAACTGATATTTCAGCACTTAAAAGGTTGGTCAAGTTAGAAGACTTGGAACTTAGAAAGAATAAAATAGTAGATATTTCAGCACTTAAAAGGTTGGTCAAGTTAGAAGACTTGGAACTTAGAAAGAATAAAATAGTAGATATTTCAGCACTTAAGAATTTAGTTAAGTTGGGTGCTTTGCATATTGAAGATAATCAAATAACTGATATTTCTGCACTTAATAACTTGGCTAATTTAAAGAGCTTGTATGTTAGTAATAATAAAATAACTGATATTTCAGCACTTAAGAACTTAGTTAAGTTAGGCAGTTTGGCTCTTGATAATAATCAAATAACTGATATTTCAGCACTTAAGAACTTAACTAAGTTAGAGAGGTTGTATCTTAATGAAAATAAAATAACTAATATTTCTGCACTTAATAACTTGGCTAACTTAGAGGGCTTGTATATTAATAATAATGAAATAACAGATATTTCTGCACTTAAGGATTTAGTTAAGTTAGAGTTTTTATATCTTTATAATAATGAAATATATAGTATTTCAGCTATTAAGGGCTTATCTAAGCTAGCGTTCTTATATTTAAATAATAATAAAATAACTGATATCTCAATACTTAAGAGCTTAACTAGTTTAATTGATTTGAAACTTAAAAATAATAAAATAACTGATATTTCAGCAATTAAGAACTTAGTTAATTTAGGCAGTTTAAGTTTGAGCAAGAATAATATAACTGATATTACATCTCTTAAGGGTTTAACTAGTTTGAGAGACTTAGACCTTAACAATAATAAAATAACTGGTATTTCAGCACTTAAGAGCTTAGTTAACTTAAGTCGTTTGAGGTTGAGTGAGAATAGTATAACTGACATTACTGCAGTTAAAGGCTTAACTAATTTAAGGTTTTTAGACTTTAATAATAATAATATAACTGACATTACTGCAGTTAAAGGCTTAACTAATTTAAGGTTTTTAGACTTTTAACAATAATAATATAACTGACATTTCTCCTCTTAAGAGATTAGTTAATTTAGGTGGTTTGGGGTTGAATAAAAATAGTATAGCTGATATTACTGTATTTAAGGGCTTAACCAGTTTAAGAGCTTTAGATTTTAATAATAATAAAATAACGGATATTTCAGTAATTAAAAAGTTAAAAAAAATAAATATTTTAGGTTTAAATGGTAATAAAACAAAAGATTATTCTGCTATTAATTCATTACCAAAGCTTAATGATATCGTGTTTGGAAAAGGAAGTTTGGTTGATATTACAAATTATTCTAAACTTAAAAATATAACTTTTGTGGTTTATTGGGAAGGCTTAAAAGGAAAGCGTGGAGGGAGTAGAAAAATTCAATTAGATAAAATCAAACACTTGGGTAAAGTAACTTTGGACGATGAGTTTATTAAAAAATACGCAGAGCCAAAAAAAATAACAAATAACAAATAACAAATAGAGGAAATTATGAAAAAACAAAATATGATAGTGAAAAATAATAGGGCTTTGGTTGATTACTTTAATAGGTTTAAGTTTTGCAAATGCTAAAGAAATGCAACCAAATGAAGTGATAAATTTCCCAGATAAGAATTTTGAAAAAGCAATAAGAGAGAAAATAGGAAAACCCAAAGGAGATATTTTATATTCAGACATTTCTGAAATTGATGAGATTAAATTTAAAGATAAAAAAATAAAATCAATTGAGGGAATTAAGTATTTTAAATCATTAACTACTCTACATTTGAATAAAAATAAAATAACTGATATTTCCCCACTTAAGAACCTAGCTAAGTTAGATAGATTATGGTTGGATGAAAACAAAATAACTGATATTTCAGCAATTAATAACTTGGTTAAGCTAAGAGGCTTGGGCTTGAGAGAAAATAAAATAACTGATATTTCATCACTCAAGAACTTAACTAATTTAACAGGCTTAGTCCTCGATAATAATAAAATAACTGATATTTCCCCACTCAAGAACCTATCTAAGTTAGAGTGGCTGTGGTTGAGTGACAATAAAATAACTGATATTTCAGCACTTAAAAACTTAGTTGATTTAGATAAATTAAATATTAGTTATAATAAAATAACAGATATTTCACCGCTTAAGAACTTAGTTAATTTAGGCAGTTTAAGTTTGAGCAAGAATAGTATAACTGATATTTCAATACTTAAAAATTTAACTAAGCTTCAGAGTTTGAGTTTAAATGGCAATAATATAAATGATTATTCTGCTATTAGCTCTCCACCAGAGCTTGAAAGTATTACATTTAAAAAAGGGGAAGTTGTTGATATTAAAAATTACTCTAAACTTAAAAATATAACTTTTGATATTTCTTGGGAGGAATCAAAAGGCAAGAGGGAGTATAGAAAAGTCCAATTAGATAAAATCAAACACTTGGGTAAAGTAACTTTGGACAATGAGTTTATAAGTAAATACGCAGAGCCAAAAAAGATATTTAAATAATAAATAGAGGAAATTATGAAAAAACAAAATATGATAGTGAAAATAATAGGAATTTTGCTGATTATGCTAACACTTAGCTGCTCAGCAACCAAAGAAATGCAACCAAATGATGTAATAAATTTCCTGATAAAAATTTTGAAAAAGCAATAAGAGAGATAATAAGAAAACCCAAAGGAGATATTTTATACTCTGATATTTCTGAAATAACAGATATTGATTTTGCATATAAAAAAATAAAATCAATTGAGGGAATTCAGTATTTTAATCATTAACTACTCTAAAGTTGTTTGAAAGCAAAATAACAGATATTTCACCACTCAAGAATTTAGTTAATTTAGATACTTTATGGTTGTTTGAAAATAAAATAACAGATATTTCACCACTCAAGAATTTGCTTAAGTTAAAGGAGTTATTTTTGAATGAAAATAATATAATTGATATTTCACCACTTAAGAACTTAATTAATTTAGAACTTTTAAGTCTTTATAGTAATAAAACAACTGATATTTCAACACTCAAGAATTTAGTTAATTTAGACGATTTAGAGTTAGGTGAAAATAAAATAACTGATATATCACCGCTTAAGAACTTGGTTAAGCTAGAAAGTTTGGGCTTGAGAGACAATAATATAAATGATTATTCAGCTATTAATTATCTACCAAAGCTTGAAAGTATTACATTTAAAAAAGGAGATGTTATTGATATTAAAAATTACTCTAAACTTAAAAATATAACTTTTAGGATTTATTGGGATGGCTTAAAAGGAAAGTGGAAGGATGGAAAAATCAAATTAGATAAAATCAAACACTTGGGTAAAGTAACTTTGGACGATGAGTTTATTAAAAAATACGCAGATCCAAAAAATAAATAGAGGAAATTATGAAAGTATACTTATTTAGCGGTTAGAGGTGGCTTTTAGGGATTAAAGCAAAGGAATGATTTTTGGGTTATAATTTAAAAAGTTATAATAAACAAAAAAGGTAAGAAATATGAAAAAAATATTGTTAGTGTGTTTGGTTTTGTTCTCAGTTATGAGTTCAATAAGTTTTGCACACGACTCACATGCAAGTGGTTTTGTATCTGGTTTTACTCATCCAATATTTGGATTTGATCATTTGCTTGCAATGTTCAGTGTTGGTGTTCTTAGCACAATCATTGGGGGTAGGGCGATTTGGGTTGTTCCATTAGCATTTGTTTTGGTTATGGTTGCTGGTGGTTTTTTAGGTATGGAAATGATGGACGGTTTACCAGGGATTGAAATTGGTATTGCGATTTCTGTTGTAGCTCTTGGTTTTTCAATATTTATAGGAGATAAATTACCTATGTTTGTTGGAATTATTTTCGTCTCTTTATTTGCTTTTTTTCATGGGTTTGCACACGGTGAGGAAATGCCAAGCTCAGCAACTCCAGCTTTGTATGCGTTTGGTTTTGTTTTGGCAACAACGATTATTCATATTGCAGGAGTTGTTGTTGGGGAAGTTATTCAGAAATATCCAAAGGGGCAAATTTATTTAAAATATTCAGGAATTATTATTTCATGTATTGGTATTTGGTTAATTGTTTCAAGTGCTTAAGTTTTTAGCTTGATAAATATAAGTAAATAATGATAAGCTAAAATACTATTTGAAGACAATTAATTTAAAAAGGTATAAAGTAAATGATTAAAAGAACAGAAAAAGAACAGCAAGAAGTTGATAAACAATGTGAAAAGTTATCTTTGTATGAGATGGGTTATTGTCCTTTTTGTATAAAAGTGAGGCAAGTGGTTGCAGACCTTGGTTTAAATATTAAATCTTGTGATACTCAAGAGAGCTTGAAGTTTATGAAAGAATTATTTAAAAACGGTGGTAAAACAACAGTTCCTTGTTTGAAAATAAAGAGTGAAGATGGTGTAAACTGGCTTTATGAATCAAACGATATTATAAAATACTTAAAAAATAATTTTGCATAGAGTTGCATAATATATGAAAGGAAGGGTTTTAACCTTCCTTTTTAATCTGCTTATTTAGATTGTTTTTTGAATTTTCTTCTTTTGTTTCATCTAAAGTATCAGTCTTAACAGTTTCTTTTTTAGCTTCGTCTTTAGCTGTATTATTTTTCTTTTCTTTTTTGGATTCTTTTTGTTTGCTTTTCTTACTTTGTTTTTTCTTTGTATCGTCTTTGTATAAATTACTTTTACGGTATGCTTTATGAGTATGTCCAATAATTACATTTATAATCGCAGCCGCTGGCAAAGCTAACAAAACTCCAGCAAAACCAAATATTTGACCACCAGCCAAAACAGCAAAAATAACTGCAACAGGGTGTAAACCAATTTTCTCACCAACAAATTTAGGTGTTAAAACTGTTCCCTCAAGACCTTGCCCAACAGCAAAAGTAACTAAAACACCAATGATATGAGTAAAATCTCCAAATTGAAAATATGCTAAAATAGCTGAAACACCTAACCCAAGAACCATTCCAAGATAAGGAACAAAAGATAACCAACCAGCAATAAAACCAATTAAAATAGCATAATCAAGACCAACAATTGAAAGACCGATTGCGTAAATAATACCTAAAATATTCATAACCATAAATTGACCACGCAAAAAAGCAGATAACATTTCATTAGATTCTTTTGCTATTTCGGCAATTTTTGGCTCGTGTTTTCTTGGTATAAGGCTATGAATTTTCTCTACTAATATATCCCAATCTCTTAATAAGTAAAAAGCAACAACAGGAACTAAAAATACATTTGCAACAATTGCCAAAACTCTACCAGTTGAACTTGTAAGCCATTTCATAAGATTATTAGCAATGCTTGGTAAGTTATTAAGGTTTGTTTTTATCAAATTAGTTATTGTTGCAGCTTGACTGTCAGAGCTTTCAACACCTAATTTGGTTTCAAGGTAAGGTAAAATTTTATTTTGTAAAAAATCACCAATTGCAGGAACTTTTTTAATTAAGTTTTCTATTTGAACACTAATTAGTGGAATAAAAAGCATAACAACTAAAGTTAAAATCGTAATTATTGTTACAAAAACTAAAGAGACAGCAAGTGTTCTAGACATTTTTGTTTCTAATTTGTCAACTAAAGGGTCTCCCAAATAAGCAAGCAAAGCTGCAAATAAAAATGGAGATAAAATAGGAGATAATATATAAAAGATGAATGAAATAAATAATAGAATGAAAAACCACTGTATTTTTTGTTGAGAAATCATAACTTTAATACCTTTTTTATTTTATATTGTTGCTTGCAAGTTTTATTTTGGTGTTTTTTGATATTTGAAAGCTCTTGAAAAGCTTGAGTTCTTAGATAATGGTGGGTCGTGGGCGATTCGAACGCCCGACCAATTGATTAAAAGCCAACTGCTCTACCAGCTGAGCTAACGACCCATATCTGTAAGAAAGCAATATAATACACAATATTTTTATTGGTGCAAGAGTTTTTTTATGATTTTTTTCACTTTCGTTAAATAAATAGCTTTGTAATAGGAGATTATTTAAATATAATCATTTTCCTGTTTAATAATTTTGCAACATTTAAATGAAAATTGGCATTTTACAATGTGATAGTGTGCGTTCTACACTTAGTGAGAAGTATGGCGAATACTCGGATATGATAGAAAAAGCGGTGTTTTGTATTGATGAAAAAGCTACCTTTGAAGTATATCAAACTTATAAAAAAGAACTTCCTTCTGATATAAACGAATGTGATTGTTATATTATTACTGGAAGTCGTTTTTCAGTTTTTGATGGGCTTCCTTGGATTACTAACTTACTTCAATTTATAAATAATTTAGATAAAAATAAAATTAAAACAATAGGTTTTAGTTTTGGTCATCAAATTATTGCCAAAGCATTAGGCGGTGGCGTTGAACGAGATGATAATGGTTGGAATATTGGTTTTAAACCTTTTGAAACATCTAAAAAATCATATGAACTGGAAGTAAATAGAGAAAATAATGAAAAAAAAGCAGAAGCTATCAAAATAGATAATTCTGATGAAACAGAAACTAAAATTAAAGAACCAGTAAATACTTTTGAAAATTGTAAATCATTTAATATGATTATGATGAGCAAAGATAGGATTAAAAAAACGCCTGAGAAAGCATTGGTTGTTGCTTTTGGAGTTGTTTGTAAATATGCAGTTTTACAATATGAAAATCACTTTTTAACCACACAAGGGCACCCAGAATTCTCAAAAGAGTTTGCAAAAGACTTATTAGTTATTTGTAAAAAAGAGATGCCAACCAAAAGATATGAAAAAGGTATGGCAACTTTCTTAGAAAAGAACGCAAATGATGATATTATAGATATTAGTGTATTTAAATTATTTTATAACTTTTTAAAAAAAGACGAGGACTAAGTATGAGTATTGAAGTTAAAGTTCCACAATTACCAGAGTCAGTAGCAGATGCTACTTTATTAGATTGGCATAAATCAGTTGGTGAGTATGTTTCTCAAGGCGAAAATTTAGTTGATCTTGAAACTGATAAAGTTGTTTTAGAGCTTCCAGCACCAGTTGGTGGAATTCTGAAAGAAATTATAATACCTGAAGGCGAAACAGTTGAAGGTGATGTTTTAGTTGCAATTATGGAAGAAGCTGAGGCTCCAGCAGAAGCGGCTCCAGTAGCCCAAGAAGCTAAAGCTGAAACTAAATCAGCGCCAGAACAAACAAATATAGCAAGCCCAGCTGCTGCAAAAATTATTGCAGAGACTGGTGTAAGTAATGTAGCTGGAACAGGAAGGGCAGGAAGAATTACTAAACAAGATGTTTTAGCAACTCTTTCAGGAACTCCAGCAAGAACAGAAGAACGCGTTCCAATGACAAGAATGCGTGCAACAATTGCAAATAGATTGGTTGAAGCACAGCAAACTGCTGCAATGCTTACTACTTTTAATGAAGTAAATATGAAGCCAATTATGGATTTGCGTAAAAAATATAAAGATGCTTTTGCGGATAAACATGATACTAAATTAGGCTTTATGTCTTTCTTTGTTAAAGCGGCAACAGAAGCTTTAAAAGAATTCCCTGCGGTTAATTCATCAGTTGATGGAAAAGATATTATTTATCATAACTATTTTGATGTTGGTATCGCTGTTTCTAGCCCAAGAGGTTTAGTTGTTCCTGTTCTTCGTGATACTGATCAAATGAGCTTTGCTGATGTTGAGAGTGGAATTCGCACTTTTGGTGGAAAAGCAAGAGACGGTTCACTTACAATTGAAGAGATGACAGGTGGAACTTTTTCAATTACAAATGGCGGAATATTTGGCTCAATGATGTCAACTCCAATTATAAACCCACCACAATCTGCAATTTTAGGAATGCATAATATTGTTGAACGAGCAGTTGTTGAAAATGGTGAAATTGTAATTCGCCCAATGATGTATTTAGCACTAACTTATGATCATAGAATTGTTGATGGTAAAGAGTCAGTTAGCTTTTTGGTTCATCTGAAAAATGCATTAGAAGATCCAGCTAGAATGTTATTGGATCTTTAATTTATAACTACAAATTTAAAGGAGAAAAAAATGGCTAATAAATACGATGTGGTTGTTATTGGTGGTGGGCCAGGTGGTTATGTTGCTGCAATTCGTGCTGCACAGCTTGGTAAAAAAGTTGCTTGTGTTGAAAACTATGTAAATAAAAATGATAAAGCTACGCTTGGTGGAACTTGCTTAAATGTTGGTTGTATTCCTTCAAAAGCATTGCTTGAATCATCTGAACATTTTCATAGAATTTCAAGCTTAGAAACTCATGGAATAACAGTTTCAGATTCTAAAATTGATGTTAGTAAAATGATTGAGCGAAAAGATTCAATCGTAACTCAGTTAACTGGCGGAATTGAACAGTTATTCAAAGCTAATAAAATTGAATGGATTCAAGGGCGAGGTAAAATAATTGCTAAGGATAAAGTTGAGGTTACAGAGCTTGATGGTAATATTTCTCAAGTTAGTGCTAATAATATTATAATTGCAGTTGGTTCTGTGCCTATTGATATTCCAGTTGCAAAAATGGATGGTGAAAATATAGTTGATTCAACTGGAGCTTTAGATTTTCAAACTCCACCAAAACGCTTTTGTGTAATTGGAGCTGGTGTAATTGGTTTGGAATTAGGAAGTGTTTGGCATAGGCTTGGTTCTGAGGTTACAATTATTGAAGCTTCAGATAAATTACTACCTTTTATGGATCAGGAAATTGCAAAAGATGCTGGACGACAGTTTAAAATGCAAAAACTTGATATCAGATTAAACTCAAAAGTTAAAAACGCAATAGTTGAAAATGGTGTTGTGAAAGTAACTTATGAAGATAAAAAAGGAGAGCAAACAGCTGAATTTGACAGGCTTCTAGTTGCAGTTGGGCGTCGTCCAAATACAGCAAATGTTATCGCAGATGATTTGGGAGTTAAAATTGATGAAAGAGGCTTTATAGTAGTTGATGATAAATGTAAAACAGCTATAAATAATATTTTTGCAATTGGTGATTGTGTTCGTGGACCAATGTTAGCACATAAAGCATCTGAGGAAGGTGTTATGGTTGCGGAAATTATTGATGGGCAAGCAGGTCATATAAACTTAGACTTAATTCCAGGGATTATTTACACGCACCCAGAAATCTCAACGGTTGGTAAAACAGAAGAGCAATTAAAACAAGAAGGAATTCCTTATAAAAAAGGAGATTTCCCTTTTGCGGCAAACGGAAGAGCTATTGCGATGGACGCCAATAAAGGTAAAGTTAAAATACTTGCTCATGCAGAAACTGATGAAATTTTAGGCGCACATATTGTTGGTCCTATGGCTTCTGAACTAATCCAAGAGTTGGTTGTAGCAATGGAGTACAAGGCTGCTTCAGAAGATATTGCAAGAATTTGCCATGGACACCCAGGTCTTGGTGAAGCAATTCACGAAGCTGCTTTGGCTGTTGATGGCAGGGCTTTGCATAAAGTTAATAAGTAAATTAATTTGATTAAATATCAGTTAGTAAAACTAATTGATGAAGTAATTAGAAATTGCTTAAAAAAGAAACACCAAAAACCGCTAATCTACGATTTAGATTAGCGGTTTTTTTGTATGTGCGTTTTTGTTCTGTTTATGCTATAGTTACACTTTGAAATTATTTTAATAAGGAGATTAAATATGAATTTAACTAAATCATTATTAGCTTTAACTGTTGCTGGTTCTATGTTTGCAATGAATGCACAAACAGCAATTACTTATAAAACAGCCAAATCAACCTCAAGCTATTACCAAATGGCAGTGCAATATGGCGAAGCTGTTAAAAAAGCAACAGCGGGTAAATTCTCAGTAACAATTGAAGAAAGTCAAGGTTCTGTGCAAAATGTAATTGAAGTTCCTAGGCGTGGTGCAAACTATTTATTTACAACTCCTCCAAGTATGGTTGTTAAGTCAATGAAAGGAGAAAAACCATTTAGAGCAAATGAAAAGTTTAAAAATATAAGAGCACTTTTTCCAATTCCATCTTTAAATATGCACTTTGTCGTTTCTAAAGCTTCTGGTGTTAATAAGCTTGAAGATTTAGTAGGTAAAAAATATGTAATTGCTAAAGGAACTTTCTCAGCTAGAAAAACTAAATCTGTGCTTGAGGCTTTAGGGATTAAAGGTGTTGATTTTTTGGATGTAGAGCTTAACTCTGCTATTCCTGCTTTAAAAAATGGTCAAATTCATGGGTTTACAACAGCTTCATCTTGGCCAACGCCAAATGTGATTGAAGTTGCTGCCTCTATGCCAATTAAAATTCTAACGCCAACAAAAGAACAGCTAGAAAAACTAGGCGATCCTGTTGTAACAATTCCAGCTGGAACTTACAAAGGAGTTGATTATGATGTGTCTGCAATCACTTTGCCTGTAATCGTTTATACAACAACTATGACTGATGATGAAACGGCTTATCAGCTAACAAAAATATTCTGGGAGTCAAAAGAAGATATGGCAAAACAATCAAAATACTGGGATGCTGTAGATGTTAAACTTTTAGCTAAATCTGGAACTAAACTTCATAAAGGAGCGCAAAAATACTATAAAGAAAAAGGTATTAAAGTTCCTGCTGAATTAATGGATTAATATTTTAAATTAAAGCTTTAATTCAAAATAAAAGACCTATATTTAAAAATATGGGTCTTTTTTATTACTGATTATCCAATATATATTCTTTATAAAAATAAAAAATGAAACTTACAAATAATAATATTATAAATAACATCTACAAAGCCTTTGCCGTTCTTACAGTGGTATTTTATTTATGGCTTACTTTTGCAGGTCTTTGGCCAAATATGATAAAAAACCCACTACATTTGCTTTTGGCTCTTCCTTGGGTATTTTTTTTACCAGATAGAAGTAAGTCAATACTTTATAAGTATTGTGGTTATATTTTAGGTATAGCAGGTATTATTTTTTGTTTATATATAATCATGAATAATGAAATGATTGATGATCAATATGCAACAATATATGGAGATTTTCAATGGCTTTTAGTTATAGGGCTGATAATAATTGTTCTTGAAATGGCTAGACGGCAAATAAAAGCTGCTCTTCCTATAGTTGCTTGTTTAGCTTTAGCTTATGCTCTATGGGGTGGGAAAATATCAGGTGGTTTAGCTCATAATATTCCCTTTGATAGCACTTTAGGTGATTTGGTTTTGGCAGAATCTGGTTTGTGGGGAATGCTTACAAGTGTTTCTGTTAGCACAATTTCAGTATTTATAATATTAGGAGCTGCCATTAGTCACGGTAAAGGTGGTGATGCTTTTATGACTTTATCAACAAAACTGGCAGGAAGGTATAGAGCTGGAGCTGCTAAAGTATCTGTTTTATCTTCCGCTTTGTTTGGTTCAATATCAGGCTCAGCTTCAGCAAATGTTGCCTCAACTGGTGCAATTACAATTCCATCTATGAAAAAACAAGGATACCCTCCAGAATTAGCGGCGGCCGTTGAAGCCACCGCCTCAACAGGAGGTCAAATAATGCCACCACTGATGGGAGCTGGTGCTTTTGTAATGGTTGAGCTTCTTGAAAACACTACCTATAAAGAAATTATTCTTGCTGCAACTGTTCCATCTATTTTGTTCTTTGTTGCCTGTTGGGTTGGAGTAGATTTTTTCGCGAAAAAATATAATTTAGGTGGGCTACCAGTATCATCGCTTCCTTCTTGGGAAAAGGTTGGGAAATTATTACCATACTTTGTAATACCTTTTTCTATTTTATTAGTGATTTTATTTACGACAACAAAAACACCGCAGTATGCAGCCTCTGTTGCAGCAATTTCATCCTTTTTATTGTTAGCTATTGATGATGGAAAATATAACAAAAACTTTTTTAAAGATGTGATTAAAACCTGTGTTACAGCTGCAAGGCAAATAGCAATGATGGCGGCAATAATAATATGTGTTGGAATTGTTATTGGTGTATTAAATAAACTGGGGCTTGGGGTAAAAATAGCGTCTATGATTCTTAGTTTAGCTCAAGGTAACTTAGCTTTGGCTATGATTTTAACAGCTCTAACTTGCCTTGTGCTGGGAATGGAAGTTCCAACAACAGCAGCTTATGTTATTTGTATTGCTGTTGCTGAAAAAGCTCTTTTAGATTTAGGTGTACCAAAACTACAATCACATATGTTTGTTTATTGGTATGCTTTACTTAGTTGTATAACACCTCCTGTTTGTGGAACTATATTTATAGCAGCCACTATGGCGAATGTTAGTTGGGTGAAAGTTGCAGGTGTTGCAATGAGACTTGGGTTAGGGCTTTATTTGGTTCCTTTGAGCTTTGTGCAAAACCCAGAGCTTTTAGAATTTGGTTCTACTCCTTTTCTAAGTCTTCTAATAGGAACAAAAGTTGCATTTGGAATAATTGCAATTTCATATGTTTTGACAGGCGTTGCTGATAAATTTTGGAAAAACATAGTAGCCATTCCATTTGGAATTGCTATGCTATTTTTGAATCTTGAAATGATTAGTAACTTTGTTAATTATGTGTTTTAGGTCTTTAGTGGCTGTTAATGAATATTATTGGTAGTGAAATAAGTAATTAATATATAACTAGTTTAGAGACTATTAAACAATGACATTTAATTTTAATATAATGATTTGTTATATTATGCTAAAATCCAACTAAATAAACTTTATAGAATGTAACGAATTATGAAAAAAACAATTTTAGCTTTATCTTCTGCTGTAATACTATCAACTCTAACTGGTTGTGGGATCGTTGGTGGTGCTGCTATTGCTACAGGTGCGGTTGTTTCAGCGGTCCATGATAGAAGATCTGCAGGAAGAATTATTGATGATAAAAATCTCGAAGCAAAAATAGCTGCAGTTCTTTTTGCAGATGGATATACAAGAGATTATAGTCATACAAATTTAACTATTTTTAATGGTGTTGTTTTGGTAACAGGAGAAGCTGCAACAGGAGAAATCCGAAACAGAATAATTGCAAAAATAAAAACAGTTCCTAAAATCAAAAAGTTAAAATCAGATATAGCTATTGCACCAAAAAGCTCTTTACTGAGTAGAAGTAATGATGCTGCAATAACTAGCAAGGTAAAACTTGCTCTTTTCTCTTTAAAAATACCTAATTTTGACTCAAGTTTAGTTAATGTTAGCACTGAAAGAGGTAAAGTATATATATTAGGTCTTGTGACTAGGCAAGAAGCAAGTGCAATAACTAATAAAGCAAGAACAGTATCAGGTGTTAAATCTGTTACTAAAGTATTTGAGTATTTAAATTAATTTAATTAAAGAGGAAAAAAATGAGTAAAAAAACAATAAGAAATAAAATATTATTACCACTTAGTATTGGTTTAGCATTAACTTTGACAGCATGTACAACTGATCAAATAAATGGTGGTATTGGTGCAGTAATGACAGCTGGTAGAGGTCTAAATGTAACTGAGGCAGAGTTAATTGAGTCATCTAAGTTATCTGCTAAAGCAATGGATAAGAAGAATAGAGTTGCTTCAAGAAAAAGTAAATATTCAAAAAGATTAAACAAATTAACTAGAAAACTAAAGCACCACGCTGGTCTAAACTTTAACTTTAAAGTTTATAAATCAAAAACTATAAATGCTTTTGCTATGCCTGATGGTACTGTTCGTGTTTATTCTGGATTAATGGATAAGTTCAATGATGATGAGTTAGTTTCAGTAATTGGTCATGAAATTGGGCATGTTATAAACAAGCACTCACTTAAGCAATACAAAAAAAGCTTTATTGCTAAAGCAGCAAAAGAAGGTTTAACTGCTGCAGGCGGAACTGTTGGAGCATTAGCTGGATCTTATGGTGATATTGCTGAGGATTTCTTAAATGCACAATTCTCTCAATCAGATGAGTTAGAATCTGATCTATATGGTGTTAAATTATTACATGATTTAGGAAGAGACCCTTATGCAGCGGCATCAGCTCAGCGTAAACTTCAACAATTAGGCGGCGGAAAAGATAGTATGTTTTCATCTCACCCATCTTCTAAGAAAAGAATTGCAAGAGCAGTTAAAGAAGCTGATAGGTTGACAGGTAAAAAATAATAGTTAGAACTATTTTATATAAGGGTAAGCATAATAATGTTTACCCTTTTTTTGTATTAAATTGTTATGAAAATAAATGAAGAATAATATCCCAGATATTCAAAATAAAGAAGATAGTAGAGAAATACCTATTCAAAAAGTAGGAATTAAATCTTTAAAGTATCCTATAAAGTTAAGTCAAAAAGATAATGACAGTCAATTTCAACCAAGTATTGGAGTTTTTGATATGTTTGTTAGCTTGCCTGCAAATAAAAAAGGCACTCATATGTCTAGATTTATTCAAATAATAGAAAATTTAGATGTTATAAATGAAAGTTCATTACTTAGTTTATTAGATGAAATAACTGATAAATTAAATTCAAAAGATGCTTTTGTGAAAATTGAAACGCCATTTTTTGTAAACAAAGAAGCACCTATTTCAAAAATAAAAAGTTTGATGGATTACCAATTAATATTTAGAGCAAATAAAAAAGGTAACAAAAAAGAAGTTTGGACTGAAATTTTAGTTCCTGTAACAAGCTTATGCCCTTGCTCTAAAGAAATCTCTAAATATGGTGCGCATAATCAACGATCACATTTAATAGTTAATATATTACAAAAAAAACATACAGCTTTTGAAGATTTAATAAAAATAATTGAGCAACAAGGAGCGTGCGAAGTTTATTCAACTCTTAAGCGACCAGATGAAAAATATATTACTGAAAAAGCTTACGAAAACCCTAAGTTTGTAGAAGATATTGTTAGAGATTTGGCAATACAAATGGATAAAAATCCAAATATATTAGCTTATAAAGTTAGCTCTGAAAATTTTGAATCTATCCATAACCACTCAGCTTATGGGTTTATTGAAAATGACAAAAGAAAATAAAACTCCAAATTATAGAATTAAGCAAAGAGAAAGTTTTATTGATTTAGAAGAGTATCCAAAAGACTTTTCTCCATCTCATAAACGCTTATTATCAAACAGAAAAATACCAGTATCTGATATTAAAAAACCTTTATCAAACTTACTTAGTGTTTCTTCGCTAAAAGGTTGTTTGGAAGCTGGTGAGATAATTTATAAACATATTCAAAACCCAAATCATAAAATAGTTGTTTTAGGAGATTATGATGCTGATGGTGCAACTTCAACTTGTGTTGTTTTAAAGGTTTTGCAGTTTTTAGGCTGTAATATAAGTAGCTTTATTCCTAACCGCATCGATTATGGTTATGGTCTTTCTGATAAAGCAGTGAAAAAAATATTAGAACTAAATCCTACTTTAGTTATAACTGTTGATAATGGAATTCGTTCCGTTTCGGAAATTAAAATACTAAGAGAGCAGGGGATAGATGTTGTTTTAACAGACCATCATTTGCCAGCTAATGAACTTCCTCCAGCAAATATTATTGTAAACCCACAACAAATAGATTGTAAATTTCAAAGTAAAAATATAGCAGGTGTTGGAGTTGCTTTTTATGTGATGCTTGGACTTAGAGCTATATTTAAACAAGAAAATAACAAACGCTTAGATGAGTTTGATTTCACTAGTTTATTAGGTTTTGTGGCTATTGGAACTATTTCAGATTTAGTTAAGCTTGATTATAATAATCGTATTTTAGTTGAGCAAGGATTAAAAAGAATTAGAAAAGGTGTTGCTGGAGAAGGTATTAATGCTTTAATTTCAACTTCAAAAATAGACCAAGAATCAATAAGTTCAATAGAAATAGCATTTACTGTTTCTCCGAAAATAAATGCGGCTGGGAGAATTGCTGATATGTCCTTAGGAGTTGATTGTTTACTTGCAAAAAGTGATTATTTAGCAATGGATTATGCCTTGGAACTTACTGAAATAAACAATAAAAGAAAGATTATCTCCAAAGAAATGCAAGACCAAGCAACTTTAATTATAAAAGATATTAAAGACAATAAAGAAAGCCAAGCTATTTGCTTATTTGATGAAAACTGGCATGAAGGAATTCTTGGGATTTTATCCTCAAGTATTAAAAAAGAATATAAAAAAGTATGTTTTATTTTCACAAAATCAGGTAATTTATTAAAGGCTTCAGCAAGATCTATTGACGCAGTAAATTTAATTAAAGTTTTAAATGAGATAAATAAAACTATTCCAAATTTACTTATAACTTACGGTGGACATTCAAAGGCTGCTGGAGTTACCATAAATGAAGATAGGTTTTTAGAATTTGAAAGTATTTTACAAAAAATAGTTACAAAAACTCTTGAAAATAAACAAATAGATAATAATATTTATACAGATGCATCTTTACTTTCTTACGAATTTGATATTGATAATGCAAACTTTATTAAGAATTTTGAGGTTTGGGGGCAAGGTGTTCCTGAACCAATATTTAATAATACATTCCATATAAAGCAAGTTAAATTAGCAGGTAATAACCATGCTAAAATGTTACTTATTGAGGAAAACTCTAATAAAACAATAGAAGCAATAGCGTTTGGAAAGTATGATAAATATTGCAAACTAAGTAATGATTGGCACAATATTGCTTATAGATTAACAACAAATTATTGGCAAGGAAGAACAACTTTATTTTTAATAGTTTTACATATAGAAGATATAAAAAAATAAGGTTGTAGGCTGTAACTTTAGATTTTTAAATTAAATTTAAATCAAATGCAAATATTAAGTATTAAGCATAAAATATATAATTAAAACAAAGGAATATAAAATGAAATATGTTAGCACTCGTGGGCAAATGTCCCCAAAATCATTTACAGAAATATTAGTAATGGGTTTAGCTCCAGACGGTGGGCTATGCGTTCCAGAAACTATTCCAAAGTTAGATGAGAAAAATTTATTGGAGTGGCAGAATCTTAGCTACCAAGATTTATGTTTTAATATATTTTCTTTATTTATTGATGATATTTCAGCCAAAGATTTGAGGCAAATAATAAAAAATACTTATAATAAACAAGCCTTTGGTAGTGATGAAATAACTCCTGTTCGTAAATTATCAGATAAAACTTATATTTTAGAAACTTCAAATGGACCAACTCTTGCATTTAAAGATATTGCAATGCAAATGATTGGAGAACTTTTTGAATTTGTTTTAGTTAAAAACAATAGAAAACTAAATATTGTAGGAGCAACTTCTGGAGATACAGGTTCTGCCGCTGAGCAGGCTATGATTGGCAAAAAAAATATAAATGTTTTTATGTTATCACCACACAATAGAATGTCTCCTTTTCAACAAGCACAGATGTTTGGAATTAATGAGCCAAATATATTTAATATAGCTGTAAAAGGTGTTTTTGATGACTGCCAAGATATTGTAAAAGAAATAAATTCAGATGCAGACTTTAAGAAAGAGTATTCAATAGGAGCTGTTAATTCAATAAATTGGGCAAGGATTTTATCGCAAGTTGTTTATTATTTTAAAGCTTATTTTGAATTAAAAAACCAAGGTGTTTCAGAGCCAATTTCTTTTTCTGTTCCATCTGGAAACTTTGGTAATGTTTATGCTGGCTTTGTTGCAAAACAGTTAGGTCTTCCAATAAATAAATTAATTGTTGCAACCAATGAAAACAATGTTTTAGATGAGTTTTTCAAAACTTACAACTATAGAGCAAGAAAGTCTGCTGAAGTTCTTGAAACAAGTAGTCCATCAATGGATATTGGAAAGTCTTCAAATTTTGAAAGGTATATTTATAATATTTTAGAAGGAGATGCTGATAAAATCGCCAACCTTTGGCAACAACTTGGTGAAAAAGGTGAGTTTGATTTATCTGATATTAAAGGAAAAATTAAAGCATCAGGACTTATTTCTGGAGAATCTAGTCATAAAAATCGTTTAAAAACAATTAAAGAAACTTATGAACACTATAATGATTTAATTGATCCACACACAGCTGATGGTGTTTTTGTAGCAAATGAATTAGGTTTGGCTGGAGTTACTATTTGTATTGAAACAGCACTTCCTGCAAAGTTTGAGAAAACAATACAAGAAGCAGTTGGTTTCATTCCAAAACGCCCTGCAGGTTATGAAAATATAGAAAATGTTGATAAAAAAGTAACTATTATTGATAACTTAGCAACTCAAGTTAAAAGAATAATTGAACTAGAAGCTTAGTTGTTTAGAAATGAAATTTTAAGTTAACTTAATATTAACTTAAAATCTCAATAAAAATAGACTTATAATTTTCCTTATAAGAATCAATATATATTATATTTTCTTTTAAGTTGATTGCTTGGTTTACATAATAGCTTGGCATAGTTTCAAAATATACATTTTTATGCGTTACAATCTTAACTTTTGATTTGTTTATTATGGTTTCAATTTCAGATTTATTATAAATTCTTGTTGAAAACTCAATAGAGGCAATTGCATTTTCTTTTGATAATGATAATTTTTGGTAGTTTACAGCTGTTAAAATATCAGTATTTTTAGCTAATCCAGAAATCCTTCTAATAATGTCCATTGGCTCAGATGCTAAGTCTATTGAGCCTAAAATGGCATCATTTTTTGAGTTAATCATAGAAGCGTAAATTGATATTAAATTATTTATAAAAGTAAAATTATTAGAAATTTGAAAGGTATTCTTGCCGTTCAAACCTAATGCACAAGCAATGTAATAACAGCTTGTATTACCTAACAGATTTATAAAATCGACAGGTTTCAAGTAATCATTATCAATATTTATAGCTTTATTTATTTTGTTAAGAATATCAATATTACCTATGCCACTAGTTATATAAAGCTCATCACTTTTATTTATTTTGATTTTATCCTTTAATTTCAAAGCCCCCCAAAGGGACAATAAGATAAAGTTATCTTGTCTTCTAGTATCATATTTATAATTCTGTTTTAATTCTTTTTTCACATCAAAATCAGTTATATCACCTTTGTAACTACTTAGTGCTTTTATATAAAGTTTCATTATATTTTTTTTGATTTCTTAATAATAATTACTGTGTTATTTCCACCAAAACCAAAGTAATTAAGCATAAATGTTCCATAGTTACAGTTTTTGTGGTTTGAAATAGGTTGATAGTTATTTAGAATTGGTTTTTTACAGTCTATAGTTTTTGGAATAAATCCATTATCAACACAAATAATCATTATAATTAGTTCTAGTACACCACAAGCACCAAGAGTATGTCCAATGTATGGTTTAAGAGCTGTTATTGTTATACTTTCATCAAAAATATTACTTATTGCATTTATTTCTGCCAAATCATTTGAAGGAGAGCTTGTTGCATGAGCTTTTATTGCAGTAATTTCACTAGCAGATATATTTGAATGTTTCATTGCCCTTTGCATCACATTATTAAATTCTTTGCCACTTGGACTGACTGCTGTAATAGTCTCTGAATCGCAATTAGAATAACCTCCTAAAACTTCCCAAGGAGAGTCATCACTGCCAATTAAAATGCCAGCAATAGCTTCTCCTAAAATCAGACCATCTCTGTCTAAATCAAAAGGTTTTTGGCTACTTGATGATAATAAGCCCATAGAACTAAATCCACAGCTCATAATTTTAGAAAATATATCAACCCCAATAATAACAGCATAATCAACTATATTTGCACTAATAAGATTTTTTGCCTCTAAAATAGCATTAACACTTGAGGTGCAAGCGGTACAAATAGTCATCGTGAAATTATTAAGCTGAAGCTCTTTTGCAGTATCTTGAGCAAAAGAATCTATACTGCTTTTAGTGAATTGTTCTGGATTATTTTGATATGAATTTGTAGTATCTTCAACAGCTTCAATAGTATTAATATCAACTAAAGCTGTTCCAATTATTAACGCAGTTTTTGATTTTTGTAATTTATTTAGGCTTTTAACTAAATCCTTGGCTATTTTACTAATAGCAGAAGTTATATCTTGTTTGTTTCGTTTGATTTTGTTCTCAAAAGAAAAATAAGGGACATCAATATAATCATCTATAGCTAGAACATTTTTGCTTGAGATTTTTATATTATTATTTTTTATTGAGTTTAAAGTAGATGCTAAATCACCTTGTGCGGTTATAAGAGAGCAATTTAAAATATTTATTTTAGTCATTTTTTATTAATAATAAATTCAGCCAAATCATTAATAGTTGTAACAACTCTTCTGAATTCTTTTGGGTCTGTTATTCTAATACCATAAGTTTTTTGAATACTCATAGATATTTGTAAACCATCAATTGAGTCTAAGTTTAAATTACTATCTTTGGAAAAAAGCTCTACATCATCTGCAATTTCCTCAGGCTTAATATCATCTTTTTCGCACTCTGTTACAATCATTTTTTTTAGATTATACTTTAAATTTTCTATATCCATATTTGTTTAAAATCCTTTGTTAATTCTTCTTTTAAGTATATAAGCAGATAAAAATAATGCAATAAATCCAAAAAATAGTAGCATAAATATTTTACCCAAAATCATAGTTAAATTAGCTGAATTTAAAAATATACTTAAAAAACCATCAAGTCCCCAAGACATAGGTGATAGTTCTGCAATATTTTGCATTGCCTCTGGCATTATGAATTTGGGAACCATAACGCCACCAATAGCACCAAGAAGTATATTTAATATTCCACCAATAGTTGTTGCTTGCTCACTAGAGCTTGCACTAACAGCTATTAAAGTGGATACTCCAATCGCTGATATGCTCAAAGCTAAAGATATTCCAAATAATGCAATGATAGAGCCGTTTATTTCTAGCCCTGCTGTGTTGAAAAATGGAACAATAAACATACCAACCGCAATCATTATAATAACTTGGAACTGATTTATTATTAAATAAGGAATGCTTTTAGAAACCATCATTGAGAAAACTGAAATATTCATAGAGTTTAGACGGGCTAATGTATTTTGCTTCCTTTCATTTATATAGATTGTTGACATAGGTATAATTATAAAAAACATCCCAAAAACAATCCAAGCAGGAACACTTTGTTGAGTTGAATTAGGTATTTTTTGAGAATTATTATAAATAACTTTATATAAACTACTATCAGATAGGCTTACAGAAGATATTATTGAAGCAATTTCAGGCGAGTCATCTTCTAATTCATTTGCTAGATTCTACCTACAAGTGCAACTTTTCAAGTTCAGCTTGAAAGACTTCATTTGGGGTTTTAAATCCTAGTCGTTTTCGTGGTCTATTATTAATAAGTTCCACAAAATAAGCAAGTTCTTCATCAGAAACATTATTAAAATCAGTGCCTTTGGGAATAAATTCTCGGAGCAAACCGTTGGTATTTTCATTAGTTCCTCTTTCCCAAGGTGAGTAAGCGTGTGCAAAATAAACATTCATTTTCACTTGTTTTTCAATCTCTTGGTGTAAAGAAAACTCTTTGCCATTATCGTATGTCATGCTTATTCGTAACTCATTTGGTAAGTCTTTGAAATCTTTAACTGTAGCTTCTAAAATAGCTTTTGCAGTTGATTTTTTCACTTTGGAAGCAATTAATTTACCACTTTTTCTTTCAACATTTGTAACTATCGCGCCTTGGTGATTTTTACCGACAATTGTGTCTCCTTCCCAGTGTCCAACTTCTTTTCTAAGCTCAATATTTTGCGGTCTTTCATCAATCATTCTACGATCTTTTATTTGATATTTTTCCTTTCTATTATGTTGATATTTCTTACCTTTTCTTCTGAAATACATCTTAACTAATTTTGGGTGATACTTATAAACAAATTGATAAATAGTCTCGTGGCAAATCGATTCTTGCGCCTCCTCTCGCCACTTTCCAGAAATTTGTTCTGGCGACCAATGTTGCTCTATTTTTATCAAAATATATTTCTCTAAAATACTATCAGGTAATATCCTAACATGCTTATTTGCAATAGATTTCCTCTTGGAAACTTTCTCCCATGCCTCTTCACCAACAAAGGTTTCTGCGTTTTTATTATTTTTTATGCAGCGGTATATTGTAGTCTTATTTTTGCCTAGTTTTATCGCTATTTCACAAGGATTATAATTCTCCTCAAGCAATGTTTCAATTTTTGTCATATCAGTTCTGGTTAATTGTGTGTATTTTTTCATAATGTTATTATCTTAGTTAATAAAAATAAAAATAACTAGTTCCAAATTAAAACCTAAAAATAAAATTTAGTTGCACTTCGGTTTAGAAACCAGGTTTATACCTTAGATAAATTATACAGTTTATACAACTTCTAAAAGCATAAATGCGGTTGAAAATCTACCACTTTCAGGAATATAACAAAGCATTTTTTGACCTTTTTTAAGTTTACCTGAGTTAAATATTTCCTCTAACATAATATATATTGAAGCAGAGCCTGTATTTCCTTTGGTTGAAAGGTTTGTGAACCATTTATCTTGTGGAATATCACATCCTGCATTTTTCATTTTTTCATAAACTTCATCACGAAAATAGTTTGAGGAATAGTGAGGCAAAAACCAATCAATATCATCTGGTTTGAACATATTTTTTGCAAGCATCATTTCTAATGGTTTTTGGACAGTATAATCTGTAATGAATTCATTTAATAACTTCACATCTTGCTTGATTGAAAAAATAGAACTATCAAGCCATGCTTGAGGTGTATATTCTCGCCAGCCTTTTAAATAACCATTCTCTAGTTTATCAGCTCCAGCATACATACAGGCTTCAATTTCATTGGCAAAAGAAATGGAAAATATTTTATTGATTTTTATGGAAATAGAGTTGGAATTTGGTTTGTTACTAAGTTCAACAGCACCAGCACCATCACTTAACATCCAGCGTAGAAAATCTTTTCCAAATGCTATTTCTGGATTTGTTTCTAATTTATCTGTTCTTGATTCAATTTCTGAATTGAAATTTTCAGCTCTCATTGCTGAAGAAACATTTTCACTCCCTGTTGCTATTGCTAAGTTTGCATCACCTGATTTTATAGAGTTATAGGCATATTTCAACGCAGTTACACCACTTAAACAAATTCCTGAAGTTGAAACGACCTCAAGAGGCTTCATACCAAGCTCACCATGAACCATAATTGCATGGTTTGGCATAATTTGATCTGGAATTGTTGTTCCACAAGCAAGAACATCAATATTGTCCAAATTAGTATTAAGTTTTTTCACAGCATTTGCAGTTAGCTCAGTATTATTATGAGTTTGTTGCCTTGTTACTGGGTCAATTGCATAAAACCTAGTTTTAATTTTATTAGTTTTTAGAATTATTCGTTTTGCACGAGAAGTTCTAGGTCCTATTTGCCCAAGAACATTTTCTATACTATCGTTATCAACAGCTTTATTTGGCAAGTATGCTGCAATTTTATTTATATATACATTTATCATTTTATTATTTTTTATCTTCCACTTGGAAGTTCATATTTTTTTTCCATTTTTTTAATCTTATCTTTTTGAAATATATTTAGAAACTTTCTTGCAATAATATTTAACGGAATTACTGTAAATATTAATAAAAGCAAAAAAGTAACATAAATTGTAATTATAATCTTTCTACCAGTTGAGTGTTTTCTCCCAAATCGCTTTATGATTTTACTCCAAATATGAAAACTTTTATTAGCTATTTTTTCGGTTGCAATTAGCTTTGCATTAACAACAGCAGCTCCTAAATTTGTTAACATTGGTGCGTTTTGTTTTTCCTTGTCTTTTTTTAATTCTAAATTTAGTCTGCTTCCAAACCTGTTACAAGCTTCAATTTCATCTTCATTTATACCTGCTTTAGGCAAAAAAGAAAAATATTTTTTATTACCAGTTAACATATATGTTGGTAAAGTTATTAGACTTTTTACAGATCCACCTTGGTCAGTTAAGGCAATATGATCAATTAACCGAGCATCAACATTTGTTAGCATTTCTTTTATTTTTTCTTGAGCAAGAACCCACATATCTCTACAAGCTACTAAAGTAACGACAGGCTTTCCTTTAAATATTCTTTTTGCCTCGGGTGAATTCATAAAAGCAGCTATAGGAATAGATGGTGCCATGTACCAAACAGTATAACCTAGAATAATTAAATCATAATCAACATCCGATGTATTTTTAGTATTTTCTAGCTCACAGCCATCAAGTAGAACGGATTCTGGAAATTCATCAAAAAAATCATAAAAGCCCCAAGGAAAAGGATATTTTTTTGCAGGCTTTATTGGCATTGTTGTTATTTCTATATCTTCATCGGCCAGCGTTGAGGTAACACTTTCAAGGATGCTTTTGAGTTGTCCTGTTTGTGAATAATAAATAACTAATACTTTTTTCATATCAAAATTAACACTTTTATTTAACGAAATTTAGGAAAATACAATCTACCTAATTTAATAGCTTCTTTACTTTTTTTGTATGTGCTAGATTTAACAGTTTTTCTTTGTCCAGGTAAGCGGACATATAATGGGTTTCTAGCTCGTCCATTTACTAAAACTTCATAATGTAAATGTGTTCCAGTTGAAGCGCCTGAATTGCCTGCTTTTCCTACTGTTTGTCCTTTTCTAACTCTTTGTCCTTTTCTTACATTTATTCTTGAAAGGTGAGCGTATTTTGTTTTATAGCCATTTTGATGATTTACTTCAACAATTCTCCCATACCCTCGTTGGCGTCCTGCAAATGTTACAACACCACCATATGGAGTGTAAACTCTTGCACCATAAGCAGTTTTAAAATCCACCCCTTTGTGTGGGCGAATTCTGCGAGTAATTGGGTGTCTTCTTCTTAGATTAAAGCGAGAAGATATTCTTGAAAATCTAACTGGGTATCGTAAAAATCCAGAGCTTTTGGTTTTAGAGGTTGTTGTCAGCCCTTTAACTTCACCTTTTTTATTTGCCCAATATAGCTTTCCTTTAAGTTTAATTAAGACAAACTCTGCTTTTTTATTTCCTCTTGAAATTTTACTAGCTTTTAATAAATTTCTTTTACTTTCTTTTTTAAATAACAATTGAAACTTTCTATTTGAAAGAGCATTTTTAGAAACTGGCATTTTTAAAACTAATTTTCTTTGTAATAAGCTTAGTTTGGTTCTGCTCATTGCTTTTCCTATAGACTCACCTTTTTTCTGCACAAATGAAACTAACTTATAATTTCCTTTGTTAGTTACAGTTACTTTTTTAGTAGGGACTTCTAATTTTATATTTACAGGGCGTTTTATTAATTTAGATAGTTTAGTATTTATATTTGTGTTTTTAGCAGACCAAACTGGAGCGCGGTTTCTTATAGTTATTACATATTGAGCAGATTTATTGCCACGAACAACTTTTACTGCTTTCATTGTTTTAAACTTATTACCTTTTGCAAAAGCTATATGAAATTGTCTATTTGAAAGTGCATTTTTTGTAATTGGCAGTTTTAAAATCAAACTCTTTTGTAAAGGGCTTAGTTTTGCAAATTTTAAAGCATTGCTTAAACTTTCACCTTTTTGCTGAATAAAGTATATTTGAGAACTATAAGAACTTACTGTTTTTGTTGGTTTTTTTGCAACTGCTTTAGTTGAACTTAAAGTGATTGTAGGCTTTTTAGTTTCTTTTTTAGTATTTGTAGGTTTTACAGTTTTTACAGGATATTTGATGGCACTTTTTCGGCTAACAAATTTATATTCTCCACCTGTCTTAATAATTACAAAGTTGATTAATGATGTTTTGGTTGATATTCTTGCTTCACGAAGTAATTTTTTACCTTTATCATTTATAAAGGCAAGTCTGAAATTCCTTTTAACTTTTGTAGCTCTTCTTATTGGAATATTTAATAATAAGTTTTTTTGAAAAACTGTTATTTTAGCGTTCCCTAAAGCAGATTTTAGTGATTGACCTTTACTTTGCGAGAAGCTTGTAAATGAGTATTTTGTAGTTGTTGCATTTTTATTTTGTGCATAAACGAAACTTGCATTAAAAAATACAATGAAAGATAGACATAAAAAAGTTATAATTTTTTTCACAATTTAAATTAAATATAGGATTAAAAGCAATGGATAATAATACACTAAAAATCATAAAAAGAGGAACAGAAGATTGTCTTCCTGAAAGTGAGTTAATAGCAAAATTAAAAGAAAATAGACCTTTAAACATAAAGTTAGGCATGGATCCGACAGCTCCAGATTTACACTTGGGACACACAGTTGTGATCAATAAAATGCGACAATTACAAGATTTGGGTCATAACATTCAATTTCTAATTGGTGATTTTACTGCATTAATTGGTGATCCAACTGGTAAAAGTGCAACCAGACCAGCACTTACACAAGCTGAAATTGAGCAAAATTCTCAAACATACAAAGATCAAATCTTTAAAATTTTGGATCCTGATAAAACTGAAGTTTTATATAATTCAAAATGGATGAATAAGCTAACATCTGTTGATATGATTAAGCTTGCGGCAAAGTATAATGTTGCCAGAATGCTTGAGCGAGATGATTTTAACAAACGCTATAAATCTGGTCAATCTATTGCAATTCATGAGTTTTTATACCCTTTGGTGCAAGGCTATGATTCAGTTGCGATGAAAACTGATATTGAAATTGGTGGAACTGACCAAAAATTCAACCTATTAGTTGGTAGAGAATTACAAAAAGATTACGGTCAAAAACAGCAAATAATCTTAACAATGCCTATTTTAGAAGGTTTAGATGGTGTGCAAAAAATGTCAAAATCTTTAGGAAACTATATTGGAATTAACGATACGCCTGATGAAATGTTTGGCAAAATAATGTCTATTTCAGATGATTTAATGTGGCGTTATTTTGAATTATTAAGTTTTAAAAGTTTGGAACATATTGCAGGTTTGAAAGAAAAAACTGAGCAAGGAACTAACCCAAGAGATATTAAATTTGAACTTGCAACTGAAATAATTGAAAGATTTCACAGTAAGCAAAAAGCAGATGATGCTAAAAACGCATTTGTATCAAGGTTTCAAAAAGGTAAACTTCCAGAAAATATTGAAGACAAAAACCTAACAATTTCAGAACCACTTGCAATAGCAAATGTATTAAAAGAAGCTGGTTTAGTTACTTCAGTTTCAGATGGTCATAGAATGATAAAACAAGGTGCTGTAAAAATTGCTGGTGAAAAAATAGAAGATAAAAATCTTAAACTTTCAGATGGTTTTAGTGAAGTTATTCAAGTTGGTAAACGCAGAATTGCAAAAGTTATAATTAAACAAGGTTAGAATTGTCTGATTTACAAAGCAAAAATGCAGAAAATAGTGCAAATAAACTTAAGCTAAGACTAAATAAAGAGCAGCTTGAAGCTGTTAAATATATTAGTGGTCCAGTTTTGGTTTTAGCTGGTGCTGGAAGCGGGAAAACAGGTGTTATAACAAACAAAGTCTCTTATTTGATAAGGGATTGTGGCTATAAAGCACATAATGTTGTTTCGCTCACTTTTACCAATAAAGCTGCTAGAGAAATGAAAGATAGGATTTCCAAAATCCTTTCTAGGAAAGAGAGCAGAGGTCTTTGGGTTTCTACATTTCACACGCTTGGTCTTAGAATTTTAAAAGAAGATGCTAATTATATTGGTTTAAGCTCCAAATTTAGTATTTTTGATAGTAAAGATTGTTTTGAGATTTTGAAAGATATTTCAAAGCAAGATGATAGTGAACTCAGACAGTTACAATCAGAAGTTTCAAATCATAAAAATAACCCAACTGAAAAAGTTGACCCTGAAATTTCTCAAATCACAAAAATATACAATGACCACCTTTTGGCATTAAACTCTGTTGATTTTGATGACTTGATAGTTCTTTGTTTGAAAATATTTGAAAAATACCCAGAAATCCTTGCAAAATGGCAAAAACGAATTCGTTATTTATTATTAGATGAATATCAAGATACAAACCAGAGCCAATATCAGTTAATTAAATATTTAAGTGGTATTTCAGGACATTTTACCGCTGTTGGCGATGATGATCAGTCTATTTATTCTTGGCGTGGAGCGGATGCGAACAATTTAAAACTGCTTTCAGAAGATTTTCCAAATTTAAATGTTATAAAACTAGAGCAAAACTATCGTTGTGATCATAGGGTTTTATCCGCAAGTAATAAATTAATATCTAATAATTCACATATCTTTGAGAAAAAACTTTGGTCAAAAATTGATAATGGCGAAGCTGTTTGTGTAAATGCTTATGAGAACGAAAACGAAGAAGCACAAATGTTAGTTATGGATATAATTTCTCAGTCTAATAAAACTGGTGCTAAATTTTCAGATTTTGTAGTTTTATATAGAAGTAATTATCAATCAAGATTGTTGGAAAAACAGTTTCGACATAATAATATTCCTTGTGTAATAAATGGTCATACATCATTTTTTGAACATACTGAAATTAGGGATTTGATGGCTTATTTACGCTTAATTGCAAATCCTGATGATAACCAAGCCTTGGTTAGAATTATAAATACACCAAAACGAGAAATTGGCACAAAAACACTTCAAGAACTAAGCCGATATAGTAAAGTTAGGCAAATTCCAATGCTTTCAGCTTGTTTAGAAATCGGTCTTTCTGAGCATTTGAAAGATAAATCTAGACAAAAACTAGAAGAATTTGCAACTTGGTTAATGAGTTTGAATAGAAAGTCTGAAGAGGGCGAAAAACCTTCTGAAATTCTAAATTGGGTTATTTTGGATACTGAATATTCAGATTATATTTTAGGGAATTACAATAGCAAACAAGCTGAGCGAAGACTTAATTTGTTAAATGATTTAAGGGATTTTGTGCAAAAAGTTGAAGAAAAAGATGATATAAATAACTTATCCGAACTTATGCAACGAATGATGTTACTTGATATGCTTACCCAAAAAAATGATGAAAAAGAAAGTTTAGATGCGGTAACTTTGATGACTTTACACGCTGCCAAAGGCTTGGAATTTCCTTTTGTTTATATAGTTGGTCTTGAAGAAGGCTTGCTACCACATACAAATTGCCTTGATGAAGATAGTATGATTGAAGAAGAACGCCGTTTGTTTTATGTTGGAATGACCAGAGCGAAGAAAAAATTATCAATTAGCTTTTGTAAAAGAAGAAGAGTTGCTGGGCAAATAGTTGAAACTAATAAAAGTAGGTTTATAGATGAATTACCAAGAGAAGAAATTCAGTGGGAAGGAATTTATGAAAAAGAACTTACAAAAGAAGAACAAAAAAAGGAAAAAGATGCTTTATTTGCTGATTTATTTGCGATGGTAAAAGATTAGTTTAGAACAGTCAATTTTACTAAATTCTAATGACTTAGGAATGATTACAATTGAGAAATTAGGTAAAACTAATAAATTTAAAATTAAATTTAAAATTAAACATTTGAGAAAAAAATGAATAAGGAAAAAACAACAAAAATACTTATCGCCCCAGATTCTTTTAAGGGAACTATTGAAGCAAAAAAAGTATGTAAAATAATAGAAAAAGCATTCAAAAAAAGACTTAAGAATGTTGATATTATAAGCATTCCTCTTTCTGATGGTGGTGAAGGATTGGTAGATATTTTGCAAGGCTCTGATTTCAAAGAAAAAGAAGCGTTAGTTTTAGATGCTTTGGGTGAGAAAATAAAAGCTAAATATTTGATGAAAGATAAAACGGCAATTATAGAAATGGCAAGTGTTGTTGGTTTAGATATGTTAGAGAATGAGCAGAAAAACCCAATGCAAACAAACACTTTTGGAGTAGGGCAACTGATTTTGTCCGCGTTAGATAATGGGGCGAAAGAATTTATTATTGGAATTGGTGGCTCTTCAACCAATGATGGTGGGTTTGCTATGTTGCAAGCTTTTGGGGTTGAGTTTTATGATTTGAATAATCAAATTATTAAAGGTTTAAATATAAATGAGTTAGAAAAAGTTTCTAAAATATCAATAGATAATATTGATAAAAGGTTGGAAAACATAAGTTTTAAAGTAGCTTGTGATGTTAAAAATACGCTATCTGGTGAAAATGGAGCAAGTTATATTTTTGGCAAACAAAAAGGTGCAAATTTAGAACAAATTAAACAGCTAGATTTGGCGTTATCAAATTTGGCAAAAGTAACAAAATCTAGCTTAGGTATAGATGTTGCAAATATTGAAGGAGCTGGTGCTGGTGGAGGAATTGGTTTTGCGTTATTAGCTTTTTTGGGTGCAGAATTAGAGTCTGGAATTGATTTGATTATGAATCTTAGTGGATTTTCTAATCAACTAAAAGATGTTGATTTAATCATAACAGGGGAGGGCAAAACAGACTCGCAAACGCTAAATGGTAAGGTTGTATTTGGGGTTGCTAAAAAGGCAAAACAATTTAACAAAAAAATGATTGTAATAAGTGGTTGTTTAGAAAAAGGTTATGAACCACTTTATGAACTTGGGGTAAGCTCTGTTTTTAGTAGTGTTTCTGCAGTTGATAGCCTTGAAAATATTTTAGAAAATGCTGAGCAAAATTTATTTGATATATCTTTTTCAGTTGCAGGTATTATAGAAAATTAACGCTTTGCCCAAGTATCACTATATTTTCTTTAAAAAGGACAATAAGTTATTTTTATTATGTATCTTAATATTTCTTATTTAAGGGTGAGTGATATATAATATTCAACTAATAAATAGTTGTGCTAAAAAACAATGTCGATTAACATTCTGAAACATTATACAATTATATGAGTTATAAATCATGGATATAGTCAATAAAATTGAGATAAAACATTTTCGTTCATTTGATGGTGGAAAAGACCAAACAAAAGTAAAAATTGATTGCCTTAAAGATTTAAACATATTTTCAGGTGCAAATGATTCCGGGAAATCAAATGTACTAAGGGCATTAAACCTCTTTTTCAATAACGAGATATCCCCAGGCGTTAGATTTGATAAGACAAGAGATTTTTCCAAAATTGTATCGAACAGATTTGATAGTATTATTGAAGATCGGAAAGAAGAAGAAAGGATTCGTGTAGAAAAGCTCAAAGAAGAAAATATATTAGAAAAACCAAAAGATTTGAGACGTTCTGATGAAGTTGTTTCAATCAAGCTATTTTTTAACAATAAAAATAATCAACGAGGGTTGCCGAAAAAATTTTGGGTAGCAAAGTCATATTCTCAAAAGAATAATTTTGAGGGGGAGTACATATATCAAACGAACCTAAAAGGTAATGCTCAAGTCACTCTTTTCATAAAGAGCTTTAGATTTGAATATATTCCAGCCATAAAAGATAGTATGTTTTTCAATTACTTATTTGAAAAATTGCAAACATATTTATTTGAAAAAGAAGATAAAAAGCAGGTAAATAAATTTGCAAAATCTTCTTCGCAATTTAGCAAAATGCTAAAAACTGAAACAGAAGAACTTTTTAAAAAATTTAAAAGAAGTAGTAACGTTGACGCAAGTTTTCACATCCCGTCCACATTAGTAGATTTCTTCAGAACCCTCTCTGTTAGGACAGAGAATGACATCTCATTATTTGATAGAGGAGATGGTGTTCAAGCCAGATTTATTCCTGAAATATTGGATGAGATATCAAAAAATTCTAACAAAAATATTCTTTGGGGATTTGAAGAACCTGAGAACTCTTATGAAGCTAAAAATATTCGTAAAATTAGAGATGAATTTCTTTCCAAATACTCACGAAAAAAGCAAATATTTGTTACTACCCACACAAAAGAATTTCTATCTATTAAAAGAAAGTTCACAAATAAAGAAAATAAGATATTAACTGACAAAAAACTAAAATCAACTGCAAAAAAAGAACTGGCTCTTTCAAAGTTAAGTTTAAATGATTCTTCAAGCGCTGTTTCAATATATAGAGTGTGGAAAAATGAAACAACAAATAACTCATCCCTAGTAACTCGTTTTAATGAGTCAAACTCAGAATGGGATAAGACATGTGACGATCTAGGTATTATCCAAGAATCAAGAATTGTAGAAAGTTTGCAATTAAAACTAACTGCCCAATCAAAGGAAATTGAAAAATCAGCATTAAACAAAGAATTGCAAATAAAGGTTACTGAAGAGCTAAATACAAAAATATTAGATTGTATTTCAGAATTAGAATGTACAAAACTAAAAATAGAAGAATATGAGAAGCCAGTATTAATTGTAGAAGATAAATATGATTCTATTTACAAAATTGCATTTTTAAAACTCAATGAAATACCTTTTACAGACAATTCACTAGATTCTGTGTTTACTGAAAGTTGTTACTTTATTATCAGAAGAGCGGAAGGAGCAAGAGCCGTGGCTGGTAATCTTTCCATGAACAACACTGATGGGTATAATGACAAGAAAATAATAGGATTATTTGATTACGACTCCGAAGGAGCCGAAAAGTTTTATCATTTAAAAGGCCAGAATAATTGGGACAATATAATCCAAGGAGATTCAGAAACAGGTGTTTTCAAAAAAAGAAATCAGCATCCTTGTTTCTACGCATTACTAATTCCTGTGCCTGCAAGGCACGCAGGTCTGATAAGCCGAGTTCATGATGGTGTATTTGAGAGTCATGTGGAGATAGAAAATTTACTACGTGACGAAATATTAACATCTAATAATTTAGTTGAAACAAAAACAATAATGAGCACGTCATATCTAAAGATAAAAAATGATAAAAAACAAAACTTACAAAAGCTATTAACAACCCTCAGCAAGAGTGATTTCAATGACTTTCTCCCTTTATTCACAAAACTTAAAGAACTTTTTAATATTTAGATAATGGTGTGCAAATTCTGAGAGAAAGAAAACACATACAATGGTATCAAGAGGGATTTACGGGTAGCCCGGTTTTCCGAAGTTCTGTCTCGTTAATAAACTCACAGGTAATTCAAGTATGGTTGGTGTAAACTCTATAAGCCCTGAATAAGGCATTAGCCCTCAAGATAAAATTTTTTATTGTGAACTAGGTAAATTAATAGAAATAAACCAATTGGATTCATATAGCTTAGGAATTATATCTTTGACCGAAGATAACTTAAACACATTTTAGAAAATGCTGAGCAAAATTTATTTGATATATCTTTTTCAGTTGCAGGTATCATAGTAAAATAAAAGAACTTTCTAATTATTTATCTGAATATACACTTATATATTATCGTTATTTTGTAGAAGTTTTGTACGCAGATGAAAAAAATTACTATGACTAAACAACTAAAGAATTTATCAATGACAAATAATAATTTAACTATAAAAGATGAGCTAACAGAGTTTTTACTTTACACGACTAAAGACAGTGATATAAAAATAGAAACATATCTACACAATGAAACTTTATGGCTACCTCAAAAGAGGATTGCTGAGTTATTTGGAGTACAAAGACCAGCTATAACAAAACATCTTAAAAATATATTTGAGAGTGGCGAGCTTCAAGAAAAAGAGGTTAGTTCCATTTTGGAACATACCACTCAACATGGGGCTATAGAGGGAAAAACACAAGTGCAAGAAGCAAAATACTATAACCTTGATGCAATTGTTTCAGTTGGTTACAGAGTAAATTCTTCAAAAGCTACGCAGTTTCGTATATGGGCTACAAAGATTTTAAAAGAGTATATCATCAAAGGTTTTGCTATGGATGATGATAGGCTTAAAAATGGTCAATACTTTGGAAAAGACTACTTTAAAGAGCTACTTGAGAGAGTTCGTTCTATTCGTGCGAGTGAAAGACGTGAAGTGGTTCAGTTTTATGGGACAGATTTTTAGCCTATAATACACTTTTAAGAGGAAAAAATTATGTCAAAAATTAACAAACAAAGAAAAACTTGGACTGTAGAGCAAAAGCTTGATTATGCAAAGCTTATGGTGCATGAAAATTATACAAATAGTCAAATTCAAGAAATTTCTGGTGCAGGAAAATCAGCTGTTGCGCGTTGGAGCTAGATTCTACCTACAAGTGCAACTTTTCAAGTTCAGCTTGAAAGACTTCATTTGGGGTTTTAAATCCTAGTCGTTTTCGTGGTCTATTATTAATAAGTTCCACAAAATAAGCAAGTTCTTCATCAGAAACATTATTAAAATCAGTGCCTTTGGGAATAAATTCTCGGAGCAAACCGTTGGTATTTTCATTAGTTCCTCTTTCCCAAGGTGAGTAAGCGTGTGCAAAATAAACATTCATTTTCACTTGTTTTTCAATCTCTTGGTGTAAAGAAAACTCTTTGCCATTATCGTATGTCATGCTTATTCGTAACTCATTTGGTAAGTCTTTGAAATCTTTAACTGTAGCTTCTAAAATAGCTTTTGCAGTTGATTTTTTCACTTTGGAAGCAATTAATTTACCACTTTTTCTTTCAACATTTGTAACTATCGCGCCTTGGTGATTTTTACCGACAATTGTGTCTCCTTCCCAGTGTCCAACTTCTTTTCTAAGCTCAATATTTTGCGGTCTTTCATCAATCATTCTACGATCTTTTATTTGATATTTTTCCTTTCTATTATGTTGATATTTCTTACCTTTTCTTCTGAAATACATCTTAACTAATTTTGGGTGATACTTATAAACAAATTGATAAATAGTCTCGTGGCAAATCGATTCTTGCGCCTCCTCTCGCCACTTTCCAGAAATTTGTTCTGGCGACCAATGTTGCTCTATTTTTATCAAAATATATTTCTCTAAAATACTATCAGGTAATATCCTAACATGCTTATTTGCAATAGATTTCCTCTTGGAAACTTTCTCCCATGCCTCTTCACCAACAAAGGTTTCTGCGTTTTTATTATTTTTTATGCAGCGGTATATTGTAGTCTTATTTTTGCCTAGTTTTATCGCTATTTCACAAGGATTATAATTCTCCTCAAGCAATGTTTCAATTTTTGTCATATCAGTTCTGGTTAATTGTGTGTATTTTTTCATAATGTTATTATCTTAGTTAATAAAAATAAAAATAACTAGTTCCAAATTAAAACCTAAAAATAAAATTTAGTTGCACTTCGGTTTAGAAACCAGGGGAAAAAACAATATATTGACGAATTAGGTGGGAAAACTCCAGATGGCAAAAGAGCGTTGACAGCTCAGCAGCAGGAGATTCAAGACCTTAGGAAACAGCTTTGGAGGGCTAAAAGAGACAATGAAATTTTAAAAAAGGCTGCTGCCATTTTTATTCAAAAAAACTAAAAACTGAAGTTATTATGAAAATAAAAATGGCAAATAAAAATTACTCAATAACTGAATTATGCACTGCTTATGGGGTTCCTAAAAATACATTTTATAAAAAGACTAACACTAGGAAAATTAATAGAAAATCTTCTGAAATAATATCTTTATTAAAGAAAATTTCTATAGAAACAAAACACAGTTATGGGAAAAGAAGAATGCAAAAAGAACTCCAACTTTACGGTATTAAGATTGGTATTTTTAAAGTAGCTTCATTGATGAAACTTGCTAATATTCAAGCAATTACACCAAGAAAAAAACACTATTACCCCAAAGAACGAGTGTCTAAAATTATTTCTGATAATATTTTAAATAGAGAATTTAATCAAAAAACACCAAATACACATTGGGTTGGCGATATAACTTATATCCGAAATCATCAAGGCTGGAGCTATTTAGCGACGGTTCTTGACCTTGCAACAAAAGAAATTGTGGGCTGGAGTTTGTCGCAAAAACCGAATGCAAAACTTGCAAAAAAAGCACTTCAAAACGCAATTAGAAGAAAACATCCAGATACAAGCAAATTATTATTTCACTCAGATCGTGGCGTGCAATATACGTCTAATTTATTTGTTGATTTTTGTGTAAATTTGCATATAACAAAGAGTGTTAGCAGAAAAGGAAACTGTTGGGATAATGCTGTAATGGAAAGGTTTTTTAGGAGTCTAAAGTCTGAAAGATTAAATTATTTAAGTTTTAAAAGTCATCAAGAAGTTACTGAAGAAGTAGATAGTTATATATATTTTTATAATTATAAGAGGTTAAATTCCGCAATAAATTACATGACACCAAATGAAAAATTTAATAGAATGATAAATGTCGCTTAAAAAGTGTTCCATAAAATTAGACCATTACAACGCATCTATCAACAAATCACAGATATATTTGCAGAGTGCAGCATAGACTATGATAGAAATTCTCAAACAACAAAAGAGTTTTATGCAACTGTTCAAAATAAATTCCACTTTGCCATCACTGGTAAAACTGCCGCAGAAATTATCTATAAAAGTGCCGACACATCAAAACCTAACATGGGGCAAGCAAAAGAAAAAGCTTCAAAAGAGTATGAAGCTTTTAATAAAATACAAAAAATAGAATCTGACTTTGATAAAGAAATGAAGAAGTTTCTTAGTCAAAAGCACACGACGAGGAATGAGTGATTTACCAAAAGAAAAATCATCACTTACGACAACTGTCAACCCTCAAAAGAAAAGTTTTTATTATTAACTAGGTCAATTAATAGAAACAAACCAATTGGATTTAAATAACTTAGGAATTATATCTTTGACCGAAAATAACTTAAAAATATTTTATAAAATATGATGTGAGATTTATTTGATATATCTTTTTCAGTTGCTGGTATCATAGAAAGTTAACGCTTAGAAACTAACTTCACAAATCACCCAAAGGTAATTAAAAATTATGAGTAAAATTTTAAATATTTCTTCAGTTGACGGCAGGTATCATAGTAAAACAAAAGAACTTTCTAACTATTTGTCTGAGTATGCACTTATATATTATCGTTATTTTGTGGAGATTGAGTGGATAAAAGCATTATCAAATGAAGATGTAATTGAGGAAGTGCCTAAGTTTTCAAATTCAGCTTTAGAATTCTTAACTAATTTGCAAAATAATTTTGATGAAGAAAAAGCAACAAAAATAAAAGATATTGAAAGTGAAACAAATCACGATGTCAAAGCAGTTGAGTATCAACTTAAAAAAGATTTTTTGGGAAATAAAGAGTTAGCGGAATATGTTGAATTTATTCATTTTGCTTGCACCTCAGAAGATATAAATAATACTGCATATGCATTGATGGTTAAAAATTCTAAACAAAAAATAATCATACCAAATATAAAACAAATAATTGAAAAGCTAACAAAACTATCTAGTAATTATAAAGAAATATCAATGTTATCAAGAACTCATGGGCAAACGGCAACGCCAACAACGGTGGGCAAAGAGTTTGCTAATTTTGAAGCTAGACTATCTAAATATCTAACCAAATTAAATCAAATAGAAATTATGGCGAAAATAAATGGTGCTGTTGGTAATTTTAATGCACATATTGTTGCTTACCCAAATGTTGATTGGATTAGTTTTTCTAAAGGTTTTATAGTCAAACAATTAGGACTTACATACAATTCTCACACAACTCAAATTGAGCCACATGATTATTTATCAGAGTTTTTTTATAACTTATCTCAGATAAATACTATACTTCTAGACTTAAGTAGAGATATTTGGAGTTACATTTCTTTGGGCTATTTCAAGCAAAAATTAGTGGCAAAAGAGGTTGGTTCGTCAACAATGCCACACAAAGTAAACCCAATAGATTTTGAAAATGCAGAAGGTAATTTTGGCGTTTCAAACGCTTTGTTAATACATCTTGCAGAGAAGCTGCCTATTTCTAGGCTACAACGAGATTTGTCAGACTCCACTGTTTTGCGAAGTATTGGAACTGCTGTTGGGCATAGCTTAATTGCTTATTCTTCTTTACTTAAAGGGCTGAATAAAATAGAAATTAATAAAACAGCTATTGCTAAAGACCTAGATAATAGCTGGGAAGTTTTGGCAGAACCAATTCAAACTGTTATGAGAAAGTATAAAATAGAAGGTGCTTATGAAATACTCAAAGACTTTAGCCGTGGTAAAGATATAAACAAAGAAACTACTAGGGAATTTATTAAGAAATTGAATATTCCAAGTGATGCAAAAAAACAATTATTAGAGCTTACACCAGCTAGTTATATTGGTTTGGCAGTTTTACTTTCTAAGTAATTCAGAAAGCAACACCCCAAAACTAGCCTCACAAAACCAATTTGCTTGCTTGGTTTTTGTGGGAGTTTTTGCTAGATTTTATGTTATAATTATTTGCATCATTACACTTATAAAAACGAAACAGCTACTACAAAATAAAAGATAAAACAAAGATAAAACAAAGATAAAACAAAGATAAAACAAAGATAAAACAAAGATAAAAACCAGTAAAAAATAAATTCAAGAATAAGAAATATATTATAATAAACTATAAAAATGAGGGTGTTAAAAATGTTCAAACTATTCCAAGAAGCAAGAAGCAAGAAGCAAGAAGCAAGAAGCAAGAAGCTAAACGATAACCTACTAAAACCCAAAATACTGATGAGAATGCTTGAGCCAAGGATTATGCTTGACGCGTCTCTTGGTGATGCAATTATTGATATTGTAGATATTTCTCAAGACTCGGTTGATTTTGACAAATTAGCTGATTTTTACAACAATCCAAATTCAGATAATCCAGCAAATTCAGAAAAAGATATAACAACGCTATTTAATGACTTTGAGCCACCAGTTGTTCGCAGTAGCCTTTCAAACCAATCAAATAACCGCAACGAAATAGTAATAATTGATTCAAGTGTAACTAATTATGAAGTTTTGGCAGCTGATGCAAATTCAGAAGGAAATACTGTTTACATTATTGGAAAAGACCAAGGGATTGATGAAATAACACGAATTTTAGCAACTTATGAGAACCAAAGCGTTGATGCTTTGCATATTATTTCTCACGGTGGTGATGGGTTTGTTGAGATTGGAAATTCGGTTTTGGATAGCTCAAATATTGCTGAAACTGAAAACTGGAAAAATGCTTTTTCAGAAGATGCAGATATTTTAATTTATGGTTGTGATGTTGCCCAAACTCAAAAAGGAGCAAATTTCATAAACCAACTTTTGGACTCAACCCAAACAGATATAGCCGCATCAGATGATATAACTGGTTCAAAACTAAAAGGTGGCGATTGGGATTTGGAACTTAAAAAAGGAGTAATTGAAACTGACTTCGCACTTTCAACAGAATTGAGAAATCAATATAAAGGAGTACTTTTTGAATGGAGCTCTTCTAGTGATTTTGACTATGATTCTGGTAGTGATTATGATAATAATTCAGATAATAGTTCTTCTAATTCAGACACTGATTTTAGTGATTTTGATTTTAGTGATTATGGGTATAGTGACTTTTATGATGACGATAATAGTTCTTCTAATTCAAACTCTGATTTTAGTAATTTTGATTTTAGTGATTATGTGTATGATGACGATGATATCCCTGATAACTTTCACTTAGGTAATGGATATGAAAACTATATGGGAGGGGTAACTCCAAGTAATACTAGCTTTACTATCGGAAATGGTAACGGTTATGATTTATTCTCAGATAATTCATTCTCAAATTTTGACCCTAGCTTAGATTACAGTATAGATAATAGTTCTAGTTTTACAAGTGGAGGTAATTATGCTATTTCTTATAATAATGTTAGCTCTCAACCCTACACTACTTCTTATACAAAAGATGGAAGAGTAGTAACTCAAGTAAGTGAAACAGAAATGGAAATTAGGACTCCTGGTAGTATTTTTATCACTACTGTAAATACTAAGGACTTCTTCTTTGATGATGGATTTAATATTTATGATGTAGATAAAGAGGGATTTGGTAGAGATGGGCTGAATGAAGAGGGCAGAGATAGACTAGGAAGAGATGCTGATGGTTATTATGAAGATGGATTTAATGATGATGATCTAGATAAAGAGGGATTTGGTAGAGACGGTCTGAATGAAGAGGGCAGAGATAGACTAGGAAGAGATGCTGAAGGTTATTATGAAGATGGATTTAATGATGATGATCTAGATAAAGAGGGATTTGGTAGAGATGGGCTGAATGAAGAAGGCAGAGATAGACTAGGAAGAGATGCTGAAGGTTATTATGAAGATGGATTTAATGATGATGATGTAGATAAAGAGGGATTTGGTAGAGATGGGCTGAATGAAAAAGGCAGAGATAGAGTAGGAAGAGATGCTGATGGTTATTATGAAGATGGATTTAATGACGATGATTTAGATAAAGAGGGATTTGGTAGAGATGGGCTGAATGAAAAAGGCAGAGATAGAGTAGGAAGAGATGCTGATGGTTATTATGAAGATGGATTTAATGAAGTGGTTCAGTTTTATGGGACAGATTTTTAGCCTATAATACACTTTTAAGAGGAAAAAATTATGTCAAAAATTAACAAACAAAGAAAAACTTGGACTGTAGAGCAAAAGCTTGATTATGCAAAGCTTATGGTGCATGAAAATTATACAAATAATCAAATTCAAGAAATTTCTGGTGCAGGAAAATCAGCTGTTGCACGTTGGAAAAAACAATATATTGATGAATTAGGCGGAAAAACTCCAGATGGCAAAAGAGCGTTGACGGCTCAACAACAGGAAATTCAAGACCTTAGGAAACAGCTTTGGAGGGCAAAAAGAGACAATGAAATTTTAAAAAAGGCTGCTGCCATTTTTATTCAAAAAAACTAAAAACCGAAGTTATTATGAAAATAAAAATGGCAAATAAAAATTACTCAATAACTGAATTATGCACTGCTTATGGAGTTCCTAAAAACACATTTTATAGAAAAACTAACACTAGGAAAATTAATAGAAAATCTTCTGAAATAATATCTTTATTAAAGAAAATTTCTATAGAAACAAAACACAGTTATGGGAAAAGAAGAATGCAAAAAGAACTCCAACTTTACGGTATTAAGATTGGTATTTTTAAAGTAGCTTCATTGATGAAACTTGCTAATATTCAAGCAATTACACCAAGAAAAAAACACTATTACCCCAAAGAACGAGTGTCTAAAATTATTTCTGATAATATTTTAAATAGAGAATTTAATCAAAAAACACCAAATACACATTGGGTTGGCGATATAACTTATATCCGAAATCATCAAGGCTGGAGCTATTTAGCGACGGTTCTTGACCTTGCAACAAAAGAAATTGTGGGCTGGAGTTTGTCGCAAAAACCGAATGCAAAACTTGCAAAAAAAGCACTTCAAAACGCAATTAGAAGAAAACATCCAGATACAAGCAAATTATTATTTCACTCAGATCGTGGCGTGCAATATACGTCTAATTTATTTGTTGATTTTTGTGTAAATTTGCATATAACAAAGAGTGTTAGCAGAAAAGGAAACTGTTGGGATAATGCTGTAATGGAAAGGTTTTTTAGGAGTCTAAAGTCTGAAAGATTAAATTATTTAAGTTTTAAAAGTCATCAAGAAGTTACTGAAGAAGTAGATAGTTATATATATTTTTATAATTATAAGAGGTTAAATTCCGCAATAAATTACATGACACCAAATGAAAAATTTAATAGAATGATAAATGTCGCTTAAAAAGTGTTCCATAAAATTAGACCATTACATAATGACGATGATGTAGATAAAGAGGGATTTGGTAGAGATGGGCTGAATGAAAAAGGCAGAGATAGAGTAGGAAGAGATGCTGACGGTTATTATGAAGATGGATTTAATGACGATGATTTAGATAAAGAGGGATTTGGTAGAGATGGGCTGAATGAAAAAGGCAGAGATAGAGTAGGAAGAGATGCTGATGGTTATTATGAAGATGGATTTAATGACGATGATGTAGATAAAGAGGGATTTGGTAGAGATGGGCTGAATGAAAAAGGCAGAGATAGAGTAGGAAGAGATGCTGACGGTTATTATGAAGATGGATTTAATGACGATGATTTAGATAAAGAGGGATTTGGTAGAGATGGGCTGAATGAAAAAGGCAGAGATAGAGTAGGAAGAGATGCTGATGGTTATTATGAAGATGGATTTAATGACGATGATGTAGATAAAGAGGGATTTGGTAGAGATGGGCTGAATGAAAAAGGCAGAGATAAAGTAGGAAGAGATGCTGAAGGTTATTATGAAGATGGATTTAATGACGATGATGTAGATAAAGAGGGGTTTGGTAGAGATGGGCTGAATGAAAAAGGCAGAGATAGAGTAGGAAGAGATGCTGACGGTTATTATGAAGATGGATTTAATGACGATGATCTAGATAAAGAGGGATTTGGTAGAGACGGGCTGAATGAAAAAGGCAGAGATAGAGTAGGAAGAGATGCTGACGGTTATTATGAAGATGGATTTAATGACGATGATCTAGATAAAGAGGGATTTGGTAGAGACGGGCTGAATGAAAAAGGCAGAGATAGAGTAGGAAGAGATGCTGATGGTTATTATGAAGATGGATTTAATGACGATGATTTAGATAAAGAGGGACTTGGTAGAGATGGTCTGAATAAAGAAGGCAGAGAAAGAGTTGCAACCGAAAAAGCAGAGGCTGAAAAAACAGAAGAGGAAATGGCAGGCACAACAGCTGCTAATAAAGTTGTTGACGAAGAATTAGAAGAAAAAGAAGATGTGGCGAAAGCGAAAGATATAGACGATATATTTGAAAAAGAGACTAATTGGGATCATCTTATAGCTGATAATACGACTGGGTACAAACCACCGTCCCAGAAGCAGTTTGAAGAAACGCATTGGTATGATAGGACTTTAGGGTATTATCTTCCAACCATTCCTCAAGGTGGTGCGGATTTCATATCTGGTTTTGGTGATACAGTTTCATTTGGTACCACTAAATGGTATCGTGATGCAAATGGTGATGCAAGATTTGTTAATGAGGATTCAGGATATTATTCAGCGGGTGAAGCTACTGGCTATATTCATGCTATTCTTAGTGGTGGTGCTGCAATAAAAGCTGGGCTTAAAGGTGGACTTAAAGGGGGAGCAACTCAAGGTAGCAAAAGTTTTTTTAAAGGTGCAGAGTATACTGATAAAGTTCTACATCAAATGAAAAACAAAATAGATCCATTTCATAGTTTTCCTATAAGTGTTGATGGCTATGCTAATAAATTTGGAAATTTATCGACTAAGATGGGAAGTGATGGCGCAACCTATAAGTGGTTAAAAATGAAAGGTGGTTACAAAAATAAGAATGGTACTTTTGAATATATCAAAGATTCAAAAGGGAATATTAATCATAGACTTTTTCAGAAGGATTAAAAATATGACCACATTATTAGATTATTTAGAGTTTTTGAAATTAAAAGGGAAACCTTTATCAGAAATAAATCCAGGAAGTAATGAATTTGCATTGAGTGTAAATGATGTTTTAGAAGCAATAGAGATTCTTAAAGAGAATGAAGTCTTAATATTGGGAGGAGATATTCTGTCAATTAATAATTTTGGGGAGCTTATTTATGCATATCAGATTTGGGGTGATGGTCAAGAATACCACTATTTAAATTGGTCTTGCAAAAGAAATGACTCACCCCAAAAAAGCTATGAAATTGCTAAAAAAGCGATAAAAGAGGCTGATAAAGTATCAAATAAATTAGGAAAAGATTGCTTAGTAGTGATAGTTTGGTGAAGCCAGAATTATATATTGGAGAAAACATAAATCCAGCCAAACTTCCTAATATATCTACTTTCACAGAATGTAAAAAAAGAATAAAAGGTAAATAAGTATGGATAAAAATATATATGAATATATAGATAGTTTTATAATTAAAATAAATTTAAATTGTATATCCAGTCATTTATACTCAAATAAAACTATAAATATATCAGGTATAGAACTATTACTTAATACTTGGGTTGAGCAATATGCTAAGACTCAAAAAAAAATATTTATTGTAGAGGTTAGAAAAAGTCATGGAATTTTAAAAAAAATTTACAGTAAGGGTGTTTTATATATAGACAATAAACAGCTTAAAATATTAATTCAAAATGATTTGTGGGATATGGGATTTTAATAGTGCATTGTTATTATGGTAAAACCACTTTCAAATATAAGAGGAAAAGTTATGATAAATATAAAAATATTTTTAGAAGAAATATTAAATAAAATATCAAATAGAATAGAGAGTAATAAAATAGGTATAGATATAATTATAGATAAAATAATAAATAAAACAGATAGTAATAAAATAGATGGGGGCTTCTTAGGAAGTGAAACTAAATTAATAGATAAAATCAACAGCAAGCTAGAAATAGGACTAGTTATCTGTATTATTGCAGAAATAAATACAAATATATTTCAGGTTGGCAGTAAATATAGGCACTATATAGAGATAACTTCTGAAAATATTAAAATGGTTAGGTTGATATTAAAAGAAGCAAAAAATATTGAGTTATTATATATTTCAGATAAAAATTACAATGGTTTAATTATGATTGATGACTTTCCTGAAGATATTACAATTTCATTGGATTTCATATAAATATAATGCATAACATAATACTTATAATAACTTCGCTATTAATTAATTTGGCTATAAATATACTAATTTATACAAGTCTTACTCAAATAATTAATAAAAAATTGGTAATTATTATAGTTATTATTGTATTTGCTATAGCGTTTGAGTTTATTTATAATTTCCTTTTCTATATAGATGAAAAAATTAGAGGAAAATAGTGATTTCATTAAATAACAAATGTATTACTGAGCAAGATGTTGATTGCATAGTTAATGCTTGGAATAGAAATTTTATACCATATTGGTTATTAGTTCCACAAGGAGTTAGCAAAGCAATAAGGAAAAAATCTGGAAATAAACCATTTAAAGAAGTTTTTAAATTTGGTTTGTTAAGCTCTGGTGATGCTGTAATTACTTCTGCAGGCAAACTAAAATATAAAGCCATAATACATGTTGCTGGAATTAATGCTTTTTGGTTTTCTACAGATAAAATAATTATTGACTCAATAAATAATGCAATAACTTTGGCTATTAATGAGGGCTTATCATCAATTGCAATTCCATTAATTGGTGCGGGAACAGGTGGAAAAAGTAAAAATAAAACAAAGAATTTGATAATAAAAGAAGCCAATAAATACAAGGATAAGATAAAAATAATTATTTCTGAGTTTGGCTAATATGAATATAGATTTTATGGTGACTGGGAAAAATTTAAAGGTCTATTCCTCCTTTGAGCCAGCGTAGGGTAAAATGATTGTAATATTAAGTTTTATAGCTTTGTTTATTGGTTTGTTATTAGAAGGGTTGAGTGTGCTTTTTATATTTAAAACAGCTTTGACAAAAAGGCATACTTCTGCATTATTTTTTATCCCTTTTGTATTTAACGCTATATTTGTATTCACAACTAATATAGTTATAGTTGTGAATAGTAGATATATATTTTTAATGATATTTATTATCATTCACTTATTTATTTATTTTCTCCTATTAATAGTATTGGAATATGCTCTCAAAAAATTAAGGAAATGATGAAATTACCTGATGGTGAGGTGATTGTCATAGAAAAATCACATAAAGGAGGTAAATAAAACTAACGAAAAAATACATATTAATAATAGCCCTATTTTTATCTTTTATAAAGATAGGGTTAGCAGAAGATAAAGTTGAGGCTATTGTAAGTAAAGATATGCTAAATTTTCTTACTAAAGATCTTAAAAAAGAAGTGCGAGATCTTAAATTATTTGACCTAGATTATAACGACCATGCCTATAAACTCAGATTTCAAGCTAAAAAACATTAAATATTCCAGGGATTTAAAAGGCATTTCTTTTATGGAGCCAAGAAGAAAGAAAGTAGATATAAATATAATTAGTAAAAACTGTAAAAAGCTAGAAACTTTAGTTATAAATAATATGGGGATTCTAAAAATAATTATTTCTGAGTTTGGCTAATATGAATATAGATTTTATGACGATTTTTAACTATATTTTTTTGGGTATTTTTATATATCTTGGGTTTGAGCATACTATTATATTTAGCTATATTTGTTTGAGTTTAGCTTTATTTCTAGGTTTTTTAAATTGCTTATATTTAATATCCTCAGCTTTTAATAACATTCATATTTCTATATTTTTATTTTCGCCATTATAGTATTAGATAGTTTGTTTATTTTTACTACAAATATAATGGTTGTGAGAAATAATATTCTAATATTTATTGGTATATTTATACTTATACATTTTATTATTTATTTAGTGTTATATCATGGTGTAAAGTATGTGTTTAAAAAATGGAAAGGTTATGTCTAAATTATATAAATGTTTGCTTGGATTAGCGGTTGGTGATGCGATAGGGCTTCCTTATGAAAGAATGTCACTAAAGAAGTTGAAAAAAATATTAAAAATATGAAACATACTAACTACAATGTCGCATCTTTATGGTTTGCAAAAGCTGATAATGAATATTTAACACCTTTTAACTTTAATAAAAATAGTGACTATAAAAATAAATACTTAAAACTAATCAAATCTTTTTTAGAAATGGATAAAAGTTACCAATTAATATTCAATAGTAATTTTATAAAAAGAAGCAAGGTTAGTAACTATGATAATATTTGTAAAGGGTGGAATATTAAGAAATTTAACTATGATGAAATATGTGATTTATTAGAACTTATATTTTTCCTAGGGGAGGATTATAATAACTGTGATATGGATTGTTATTTGATAATTTCTAATGATGTCATACCTATAAAAACTTTTTTTCAAACAAGAGAGGAGCAGTCTTGGTTTCAGATACTTTTCAAAAAACAAAATACTAAAGATGAGTATTGGGTTGGAAAGCT
>CBDCEG010000008.1:0-34605 GCA_965215775.1 Cardiobacteriales bacterium | reverse complement strand
CTTTATTCAGACCATCTCTACCAAATCCTTCTTTATCTAAATCATCATCATTAAATCCATCTTCATAATAACCTTCAGCATCTTTTCCATCTTTATCTCTCCCTTCTTTATCTCTGCCTTTTTCATTCAGACCATCTCTACCAAATCCTTCTTTATCTAAATCATCATCATTAAATCCATCTTCATAATAACCATCAGCATCTCTTCCTACTTTATCTCTGCCTTTTTCATTCAGACCGTCTCTACCAAATCCCTCTTTATCTACATCATCGTCATTAAATCCATCTTCATAATAACCATCAGCATCTCTTCCTACTTTATCTCTGCCTTTTTCATTCAGCCCATCTCTACCAAATCCCTCTTTATCTACATCATCGTCATTAAATCCATCTTCATAATAACCGTCAGCATCTCTTCCTACTCTATCTCTGCCTTTTTCATTCAGCCCATCTCTACCAAATCCCTCTTTATCTACATCATCGTCATTAAATCCATCTTCATAATAACCGTCAGCATCTCTTCCTACTCTATCTCTGCCTTTTTCATTCAGCCCATCTCTACCAAATCCCTCTTTATCTACATCATCGTCATTAAATCCATCTTCATAATAACCGTCAGCATCTCTTCCTACTCTATCTCTGCCTTTTTCATTCAGCCCATCTCTACCAAATCCCTCTTTATCTACATCATCGTCATTAAATCCATCTTCATAATAACCATCAGCATCTCTTCCTACTCTATCTCTGCCTTTTTCATTCAGCCCATCTCTACCAAATCCCTCTTTATCTAAATCATCGTCATTAAATCCATCTTCATAATAACCGTCAGCATCTCTTCCTACTCTATCTCTGCCTTTTTCATTCAGCCCATCTCTACCAAATCCCTCTTTATCTAAATCATCGTCATTAAATCCATCTTCATAATAACCGTCAGCATCTCTTCCTAGTCTATCTCTTCCCTCTTCATTCAGACCGTCTCTACCAAATCCCTCTTTATCTAGATCATCATCATTAAATCCATCTTCATAATAACCATCAGCATCTCTTCCTAGTCTATCTCTTCCCTCTTCATTCAGACCATCTCTACCAAATCCCTCTTTATCTAGATCATCATCATTAAATCCATCTTCATAATAACCATCAGCATCTCTTCCTAGTCTATCTCTTCCCTCTTCATTCAGACCGTCTCTACCAAATCCCTCTTTATCTACATCATAAATATTAAATCCATCATCAAAGAAGAAGTCCTTAGTATTTACAGTAGTAATATAAATACTGCTAGGACTCCTGATTTCCATTTCTGTTTCACTTACTTGAGTTACCGCTCTTCCATCTTTTGTATAAAAAGTAGTGTAGGAGTGAGAGCTAATGTTATCATTTGAGTAGTCATCGTCATCATAAAAATCACCATATCCCCAATCACTCCAGTCAAAGTTATCAAGGATATTATCTAAGTTGTTACTAGTCTCATAGCTACTACCCAAACCATCATTTGTAGCTTGATCAACATCACCCCATCCGTTATTACTTGAGCTAGAATAACTATTATCCGAGTTATTATCACCGCTAAAGAATCCTCCAACCGCACCAAAATCAGCATCTACACTAACATTTGAGTCATAATTATTATCATAATCACTAGAGTCAGAATAATCACAATCACTGCTAGAATCATAGTCAAAATCGCTAGAAGAGCTCCACTCAAAAAGAACACCTTTATATTGATTTCTCAATTCTGTTGAAAGTGCGAAGTCAGTTTCAATTACTCCTTTTTTAAGTTCCAAATCCCAATCGCCACCTTTTTGTTTTGAGCCAGTTATATCATCTGATGCAGCTATATCTGTTTGGGTTGAGTCCAAAAGTTGGTTTATGAAATTTGCTCCTTTTTGAGTTTGGGCAACATCACAACCATAAATTAAAATATCTGCATCTTCTGAAAAAGCATTTTTCCAATTTTCAGTTTCAGCAATATTTGAGCTATCCAAAACCGAATTTCCAATCTCAAACAAACCCATCACCACCGTGAGAAATAATATGCAAAGCATCAACGCTTTGGTTCTCATAGCTTGCTAAAATTCGTGTTATTTCATCAATCCCTTGGTCTTTTCCAATAATGTAAACAGTATTTCCTTCTGAATTTGCATCAGCTGCCAAAACTTCATAATTAGTTACACTTGAATCAATTATTACTATTTCGTTGCGGTTATTGGATTGGTTTGAAAGGCTACTGCGAACAACTGGTGGCTCAAAGTCATTAAATAGCGTTGTTATATCTTTTTCTGAATTTGCTGGATTATCTGAATTTGGATTGTTGTAAAAATCAGCTAATTTGTCAAAATCAACCGAGTCTTGAGAAATATCTACAATATCAATAATTGCATCACCAAGAGACGCGTCAAGCATAATCCTTGGCTCAAGCATTCTCATCAGTATTTTGGGTTTTAGTAGGTTATCGTTTAGCTTCTTGCTTCTTGCTTCTTGCTTCTTGCTTCTTGCTTCTTGCTTCTTGCTTCTTGGAATAGTTTGAACATTTTTAACACCCTCATTTTTATAGTTTATTATAATATATTTCTTGTTTTTTCTTGACTTTTTTATTCTTTTTTACTTTATTTAAATGTAATTATTAAAAACATCATAACATAAAATATTCTGCTTTCTTCATCATAATACTTAGTAAATAAGTTGGTTTTATGAGGCTAGTTTTAGGGTGTTGTTTTCTGAATAACCGCGTAAAAAAATCCATCTCCAAACTCACTTGGTAGAAATTGGATTGTATTGTTATCAGTTTTTTCTCCACGATTATGTGCAACTGATTTTAGTTTTGCATTATTATTTTCAGTAATAAATTTAGTTATTTGGTTAATATTTTCATCAGGCAATATTGAGCAAGTTGCATAGACCAAAACGCCATCATCTTTTAGCAAACTCCAGCAAACCGCTAAAAGCTGGCATTGTATCTTAACTAATTCTTTTATATCTTCTACTGTCCTATGGAATAAAATATCAGGGTGTTTTCTGATAATACCTGTTGCTGAGCAAGGTGCGTCAAGCAAAATCCTATCAAATTTCTCACCATCAAACCAATTATCCAAGTCTTCTAGTTTTGAGGTTTTTATAGTTATATTTTTATCTACTTGTAATCTTTTAAATGTTTCTAACATTTTTGAAACTCGCTTATCATTTAAATCAATTGCAGTTATATCCAAATTATTGGCTTTTGTTGCAATATGTGCAGTTTTACCACCAGGAGCAGCACATCCATCAAGCACTTTCATATTATCTTTTAAACCAAGTAAATTTGCAGCCAGTTGAGCATTTGCATCTTGAACTGTAATATTCCCCTCTTCAAACAAAGGTAATTCTGGAATTATAGTATTTTGGTTTAAAATAATTGCTTCCTTACTGTCTGGGTGTGCGGTTGCATCAATTGGAATATCTAAAAGTAACTTCAAATATTCATCACGATTGTAATTATGAGTTCTAAGCATTGTTTTTGCTTGAGTATGATGGGTTGAACAAATCTCTTTATAATCATTTGGATATGATTTTTTTAAGTTATCAAATAACCATTTTGGCTGATCAAAAGTTGGGCTAACTTTTATGTTTTGCGGTTCTATTTTGGAAACTTTGCGTAAAACTGCATTTGCTAGACCTTTCGCCCAGCCAATATTTAACTCTTCACAAATATTAACCATATCATTTATAACAGCATAATCTGCCTTTTCCATAAATAAAAGCTGATAAGTTGCAATTGATAATAGTATTTCTAGTTTTTTATTCTTTTTTGAGATTTTCTTATTCAAAAATTGACTAAAATTTAAAACTAAACTTGGGTAATTTCTTAGAGTTCCATAAGTTATTTGATGGTATAAGCCTTTGTCCGATGGTTTGTTTATATGTTCTAAATAACTTGGTAAAACTTCTGATAAGGATTTTTTGTAAATTATCACATCTATAACTGATTTGGTGCTTGCTAGCCTGCTATTCATAGTTTGGTATATTTTTAAAAGTTTAGTTAGTTAAAATATTTTACACTAAAGTTTATTATTTTAGATTTTAAATCTTTAAAAGTGAGAATTTATTCCTTAGTAAAAAGCTAGGTAATGTATTATCTATATAATAATTAAGCAAATAACAATGAAAAATCAGTCAATCTATTGCGAAAAATCAATTAACATTATAAATAAAAGTGTTAATTTTAGTTATACTAGTATAATCAAGCCGAATATGAAATAGAGCTTATAAATTTTAATGCTTTGTAGGTTTTGTTTCACCGTTTTAACTTTTTGATTTTTTAACTTTTTATTTAGCTTTGCTAAGGTGATATTATGGATTTAATGATTTTTGCACAGTTGGCGATTGTCTTACTGTTTATATTTGTTGGTGCTAGATTTGGAAGCATTGGAATTGGATTTGCTGGTGCTGCAGGTGTTTTGGTTTTAACTTTAGGTTTTGGATTAGAAACAAGTTCAAAACATATTCCGATAAGTGTAATTCTTATCATTATGTCAGTTATTGCAACAGTTTCAGCTATGCAAGTAGCTGGTGGTATGGATTGGCTGGTTGATAAAGCTGAGAATTTCTTAAGAAAAAATCCTAAAAGAATTACAATATATGCTCCAATAGTTACTTATTTTATGACTTTATTAGCAGGGACTGGGCATACTGCATTTTCAACTTTGCCAGTAATTGCAGAAGTTGCAAAAGGACAAGGAATTAGACCATCAAGACCTCTTTCTATTGCTGTTGTTGCATCTCAAGTTGCAATTACTGCTTCTCCTGTTTCTGCAGCAGTTGTTGTTTTTGCTGGATTTTTAGACCCTTTTGACATTAGTTACTTACAACTATTAGCTATTTGTATTCCTACTACTTTTGTTGCTTGTATGATTGGTGCTTTTGTTGCTCAATTTTTAGGTAAAGAATTAAAAGATGACCCAATTTATCAAGATAGATTGGCAAAAGGATTAATTAAAGAACCTGTAAAAGCAGAAGCAAGAGAAATTCCAAAAACAGGACTTACTTCAGTAATTATTTTTGCTTTGGCAATTGTTGCTGTTATTATTTATGCAATTATGGTTAAGAGAATAGAGCACCCACCAGTTCAAAGAAATGAAGCTATTATGTTATTTATGATGACAGCAGCTGCTTTAATTGTAGGAATTTGCAAAATTGATGCTGCTAAAATACTAAATGCATCAACTTTTAAATCAGGAATGAGTGCGGCAATATGTGTGCTAGGTGTTGCATGGTTAGGAAATATATTTGTACAAAACCATATTGTAGAAATAAAACAATTGGCAGGAAATGTTTTACAACAACAACCTTGGTTATTAGCAGTTGTATTATTTTTTGCTTCTATGCTTTTATATTCACAAGCAGCAACAACAAGAACTTTAATGCCTGCAGCCTTAACTTTAGTTAGTCCAGCGGCAGCAATAGCTTCTTTTGCAGCAGTAAGTGCGTTATTTGTGCTTCCAACTTACCCAACGCTAATTGCAGCGGTGGAAATGGATGATACAGGATCTACTAGAGTTGGTAAGTATGTATTTAACCACCCATTTTTCATCCCAGGTGTGGTTACTATTGCTAGCTCTGTATTGCTAGGATTTGCTTTGACTGGAATAATTTTATAATTATTCCTAACCAAGGAGCTGTTTTTACTTTAGGCAAAAAACTTTAGTAAAATTACCGCTCCTTTTTTTATAAAAAAATATAACTAACGGAGTTAATAATGACAACAAGAATTGAAACCGATCTACTTGGAAAAAAGGAAATTAATAATGAGTTTTATTATGGAGTTCATACTCAAAGAGCAATTGAGAACTTTAATATTTCATCAGAAAAAATATCAGATGTGCCTGAATTTGTTTTAGGTATGATTTATGTAAAAAAAGCAGCAGCAATGGCAAATAAAGACCTAAAAGCTATTCCTCAAGACAAGGCTAATTTTATTATTAAAGCTTGTGAAGAAATTTTAGCAAGAGAAGATGATAAATATATTAGCCAATTCCCAGTTGATGTTTTTCAAGGTGGAGCTGGAACTTCTGTAAATATGAATACAAATGAAGTTGTTGCAAATGTTGCTTTGGAATTAATGGGAGAGCCAAAAGGAAGCTATAATATAATAAATCCAAATGACCATGTTAATAAATGCCAATCAACAAATGGTGCTTATCCAACTGGATTTAGAATTGCAGTTTATTCGGATTTGCAAAAACTATTAGCACCAATTGAGTTATTACAAAAAGGATTTCTTGAAAAAGGAAAAGAATTTAAAGATATTATTAAGATGGGAAGAACACAGCTTCAAGATGCAGTTCCAATGTCAGTTGGACAAGAGTTTGAAGCTTATGCAACACTTTTAAAAGAAGAGCTTAAAAATATAAGCCTAATTTCTGATTTACTATTAGAAGTTAATTTAGGAGCAACAGCAATTGGAACAGGCTTAAATGCAGTTGAAGGTTTTCATGAATTATCATTACAAAAACTAAGCCAAATAACTGGTTTTGAATGTAAAAGCCCAGAAAATTTAATTGAAGCAACTTCTGATTGTGGTGCTTATGTTATGGTTCATAGTGCATTAAAACGATTGGCTGTTAAATTATCAAAAATTTGTAACGATTTAAGGCTTTTATCATCTGGACCAAGAGTTGGACTAAATGAATTGAACTTACCAGAAATGCAAGCAGGCTCTTCAATTATGCCAGCAAAAGTGAATCCAGTAATCCCAGAAGTTGTAAATCAAGTTTGCTTCAAAGTAATTGGTAATGATATGACCATAACAATGGCAGCGGAAGCTGGACAATTACAATTAAATGTAATGGAACCTGTTATCGGTCAATGTATGTTTGAGTCAATTAAAATATTGGGAAATGCTTGCGTTAATTTACAAGAAAAATGTATTTCAGGAATAACTGTAAATGAAAAAGTATGTTTAGATGGCGTGTTTAATTCAATCGGAATTATTACTTATCTGAATCCATTTATCGGACATGATGAAGGTGATATTGTTGGTAAAATATGTGCACAAACTGGTAAGAATGTAAGAGAAGTTGTGCTAGAAAGAGGGCTTATGGAAGAATCTAAATTAGATAAAATTCTTTCTAAAGAAAATCTAATGAACCCAAAATATACAGCAAAACAAGAAGATTAAATTTAAAAAATTAGATATAAAATTTAGTCGCCCAAGGTAATTACTGCTTAATTTAATTCCTTGGGCTTTTTTGTATAATTACTTTTACTGTTATAGTTGCAATTATAAATAACTACTAAAAACCTGTTTTTTGTCTAATCCAAGAAATAGGTCTTCTAAATAAATAGTAGAAAACAGTTACTTTTTGACCATATATTTTTGCAGTTCCCTTTAGTCCTATCCTTGGCAAAGGCTTATCTTTATCAATAAGTAAAGTTGCTTTTATATTATATGCTAGATTTTTTTCAGGTGTTTGGGTTGCCTCATAAGATATTGCTCTAACCTTTGCATCTATTGGATTTAGTGGGTCAATATTTAAGAAAAATAGAACTTTTGCATCTTTCTCAAAGATAATTGTATTATTTACTTCTAAGTTAACTTTAATCTCAACTTTATTTGGATTAGCTATAAGCATAACTTTTTCACCGACTTGAACTGGTTTACCACGCCATTCATTTGGATCTGTGAAAATTGCTAGTCCGTTAGTTGGTGATTTTATTTGCACTTTATCTAACAACTCTTTTGCATGCTCCCATTCAATAAATTTTTGATCTCGCTCCAGTCCTAGCTGAATTATTTTAGCTTTTGCTTCATTATCTACAAATGCTTGTTTTGAAGCTCTTGCTAAACTTTCACTAAATATTTGATATTCCTCATAAGCAACTGCTGCTCTATTTTTAAGATCTGTATCATCAAGATTGAATAAAATATCATCTTTACTAACTTCACTATTTTGCAATACTAAAAACTTATCAATAACTCCTGAATAAGGTGAAGTAATTATTTTGGGAGCAATTGGTATAATCTCAGCTGGTGCAAGTGCGGTCATTGAAATCGGAATAAATAAAGAGAAAATTAAAACAGCAAGGACGAATAAAAAAACAATCCTCTTTCTAAATAAATTAATAGAATTTGTTATAGTTTTTTTCTTACTCAATGCTGAGAAACTATGTGCATAACTATCATTTATTAATTTTAATAAGCTTAATTCTCCCTCATTCCAAGGCTCATATTTAAGGCAAATAGTTCCAGCAACAAAGTTATTATTTGAATCTAGCAAAGGAACCCAAGCTATATGTGGAAAAGCTAGCTCATCATTTTGAAGCTTTTCTGGTAACTCTTCTTTTGCTATTGCCCTTAAATCTTTAGCACCATTTTTATAGAAATATTTAGCAACCTTTCTTAACCAAATAATATATTGGGCATTTTTTTCTACTTTTGAGACAGAAGAAACAGCTAGAATTTTACCTAACCTTCCATTTTCTTTAACCCAAAGAGCAGATTGTTTATATTTTACAAGCCGTTGAGTTTCATTAGCAATTATGTAAGAAAGCTCATTTAGATTTTCAGCTGCTCTAGCCTCTGTGCTTAATTGCCAAAGAGTATTTAAACCGTGAACTTGACTACTAAGCTCGGCGGCTGTTGGTTGACCTTGATTGTTATCCATATTATTTATATATTTAAGTTATAAATTTATAAATTCAAGAAGACACTTTAATATATTTTTATCTGTATATTATTACTGTTGTTTTAGTTGTTATTTTGATTGTTATTATTATGTTATAGAATTTATTCAATTATTAATTATGCTTTTGAATCTTTATTTATTAAAATTTAGTTAGTTTTGTATTTTATTTAGTTATTGTTCCTATCATTCCAGGGATTAGCTCATCATCAGCATTAGTCACTTTCGCGTAAACAGGTAACATTTGACTCACAGGATCTATAGAAGCACCAGTTCTTTCAATTGTAGCTGTATATGTTTTATTTATAGCGTTAACCTTAAAGTTGAACTGCGTTCCCTTTTTAAATTTAGTTAAGCTCTCAGCTGATATTAAAACTTCAACAATAATATTATCGCGATTTAGAATACTAAGAACTTTATCAGCTTCTTTCACATATTCATTGTTATTTTTATGTTTTTCAACAACACTGCCGTTAAATGGTGCTTTGATTGAACATAAGCTTATAAAAGCAGAAGCTTTATTTTTATCAGCTTTTGCTTTTGTATATTCAGCACTTGCTAAATCAATATCTAATTGACTACCTGAGCCTAACTTTTTAAGTTTTCGTTTTGCTACAAGTGTTTTGTATGTTCCATTAGTGCTTGCTTTTGCATAATTTAATTGTGCATTTTGAATTCTGCAGTCAAATTTTACTAGCGTTTGCCCTTTTTTAAAAAGCTCTCCATTTTTCACTTTAAGATATTTTATTTTTCCAGTCATTGGGCTAGAAATGGTTATTTTCTCATCAGTTTTAACTAACAACCTAGTTTGCGAGCTTATTTCTTGGGCATTTGCACCCATCAAGAAACCACCCAAAACTAACGGCGTAAAGCTAATAAATTTTGAAATATTCATATTTTTTAATCCTACTATTTTAAGTTAAGTGAAAGTTAGGCAAAAACTCTAGTTTCGCCATCTCCATCAATATTACTAATACACCTTTCACAAAGGTCTTGATGCTTTTCATTTTCTCCAACAGTTTTACTGTAATGCCAGCATCTCTCACATTTCATACTATCACTTTTAACGGCATCTACAAAAATTTTCTCATCATCTATTTCAATAAAGGCTTCATTTTCGTGGTTAAAATCTTTAACTTTCACTTCAGAAGTTATTAAAACAAACCTTAATTCATCTTTTAAATTTTCTAAGATAAACTTAAGTTTATCAGTTGCATAAATAACAACTTTAGCATCTAAAGATGAACCAATTTTACCATCGGCTCTTAGCTCTTCAAGTTTTTGTGTAACTGTTTGCCTAACTTTATCAATTGTTTGCCAAGTTTCTTTATTGAAACGGTTTGAACCATCTAAATCAAACAAATCTTCATAAAAAGTTTCCAAGAAAACTGACACAGCGCGTTTTCCTCTTGCAGGTTGAGGCATAAATCCCCAAATTTCATCAGCTGTAAATGATAATATTGGTGCTGTCCACCTAACCATAGCTTCCAAAACTAAATACATAGCTGTTTGTGCAGAACGCCTAGCAACGCTTTCAGATTTAGCAGTATATTGTCTGTCTTTTATAATATCCAAGTAGAAACCACCCAAATCCAACGCACAAAAATTATGAATTGTTTGATAAATTGAATTAAAGTGATAATTTTTATAATCTTTTTTTATTTGCTCTTGAATATCAAATGCTTTTGCAACGATATATTGATCTAACTCAATCATATCTGATTTTGCAAGTAAGTCTTTTTCAGGCTCAAAGTCATGCAAATTTGAAAGTAAAAATCTAGCTGTATTACGAATTCTACGATAAGAATCAGCAGTATGTTTTAGGATATTATCTGAAAGCCTAATTTCCTGAGTGTAATCAGTTGAAGCAACCCAAAGACGCAAAATATCTGCACCTAACTTATTAATTACTTTTTGTGGTTCAACTATATTTCCTAGTGATTTTGACATTTTTCTGCCATTTTCATCAACTACAAAGCCATGTGTTAAAACACCTTTATAAGGAGGCTCGTTATTTATCGCCGAAGAAGTTAATAATGAAGAATGAAACCAGCCTCTATGCTGATCAGAACCTTCTAAATATAAATCTGCAGGAAATTGTAAGTCTTTGTGAGTTCGTAAAACTGTATCGTGCGTTGTTCCAGAATCAAACCAAACATCTAAAATATCTGTTGTTTTTTCATAAGTTTCAGCATCTTTTTCACCAATTAAATCAACAGCCGAGAAATTATGCCAAGCTTCTATCCCAACTTTTTCAATTTCTTTGGCAACTTTTTCCATAATATCTAAAGTATTAGGGTGAATTTCACCAGTTTCTTTGTGAGCAAATAAACAAAGCGGAACGCCCCAAAACCTTTGCCTTGAAATACACCAATCTGGACGGTTTTCAATCATTTTATGAAGTCTTGCTTGCCCCCAAGATGGAGTGAACTCTACCTTTTCAATTCCAGCCAAAGCATCTTTTCTTAATCCTTCATTATCCATACTTACAAACCATTGAGAGGTTGCACGGAAAATAGTTGGAGTTTTATGACGCCAACAATGAGGGTAACTATGTTTTATTTTTGAAATATTGAAAGCTCTACCTTTTTCAGCAAGTAAATCAACAACTAGCTGATTTGCTTTAAATACATGTTGCCCTGCAAAGTATTCAGTGTTTTCCATAAAAACACCTTTTTCATTAACAAAACTATCAAATTCAATTCCATAGTCTAAAAAAGCAACATTATAATCATCTAAACCGTGAGCAGGAGCTGTATGAACGCAACCAGTTCCTTGCTCAGTTGTAACATGGTCACCATTTATAAGTAAAATATCTCTATCTAAAAATGGATGAACTAGCGTTAATCTATCTAAATCAGCACCCTTAACAGTTGCGATAAGAACAGGGTTTTCTAGGTTACAATTTTCACTAACAGAGTTAGCTAATTCATTTGCAACGATAAAATGTTCTCCGTTGTCTCTTTTATAAAGCCCATATTCAAATTTTGGGTGAATTGTCATCGCCATTGATGATGGAATTGTCCAAGGAGTTGTTGTCCAAGTTATTACATCTACAGGGTAGTTGTCATTTATTTGAAATTTATTTAGTATTTCTTTACTGTCTTTGGCTTTGTAAGCAATATAAATTGAAGTTGAAACTTTATCTTCATATTCAACTTCAGCTTCTGCCAAAGCAGAACCACAATCAGTACACCAATTAACTGGTTTTGAGCCTCTTGAAAGGTGTCCTTTTTCTACAATTTTGGCAAGTGAGCGAACAATATTAGCTTCCGTTTGAAAGTTCATTGTTTTATAAGGATTTTCCCACTCCCCAAAACCACCAAAACGCACAAAATCTTTTCTTTGATTATCTACTTGTTTTTCAGCATATTTTCTACATTCCTCACGAAACTCTTTTGCTGAAACTTTTACACCAGCTTTACCTATTTTTTTCTCAACCATAAGTTCAATAGGAAGCCCGTGGCAATCCCAACCTGGTAAATAAGGTGCGTCTTTTCCTAACATTTGTTGGGATTTTATAACGAAATCTTTTAACATCTTGTTCAACGCATGCCCCATATGAAGGTTTCCATTAGCATATGGAGGACCATCGTGCATAATAAACTTATCTCGCCCTTTGCTAATTTCGCGTTGTTTTTCATAAAGGTTTATATTATCCCAATGCTTAAGCATAAGAGGTTCTTTATTAGCCAAATTCCCTCTCATTGGGAAATCTGTATGTGGTAAATTTAATGTTTTTTTGTAATCGCTCATAAGTATATTATTTTATTAAATTGATTTTGTTAATTAAAGCTACTAATAATAACAAATATTAATACTTTTGGGTGGAATTTTTTCTAGCATCCTTAAATAAAATAATTATCACTTACCATAGAATAAGTAAATTATTAATCAAACTGTAATATCTAAGAAAAATACTTACTTAATGCTTTTACTTACTGTTATTACAATAAATAACTAATGATTTCACCTTCTAAAAAAAACAAATTCTTTTAAAATTAAGTTTTTTTGTTGTTTTTACGCAAACAAAATTATTGCAATCAACCCTTATAAGTGTTAGCCTTTATTTGTATTCATAAAAAATAAACTTATGAAATACTTTAATAAAAAAATATAATAAATTACAAAAAACAGGAGAAAATGAAAATGAAACTAACTTTTAAGCAAAAACTTATCGTAACAGCGATATCAACAATCTTATCTGCTCAAGCTTATGCAGATTGCACTCCAGCGTTAACAGCTGGAGCCGATGGAACCGCCGCAGCCCCTGTAGTTTGCACAGGTACTTTTTTTTCTAGTATACATTTAGACAATGCTTATTCACTTATAGATGGCAGTAGCGATGATTATGTGAGATTAACAAATAATTCTAAGGTAAGTGGATATATTACTGGTGAAGACTATAGGGCTTATTCTCTAACTAATGGGGTAAATAAAGCTGTTAAGCTTGCTGGAAGTGATACAATAGAAGTTAACTCTGGCTCCACAGTCAATAAAATATTTGGTGATTACATTTACTATGTAAATAAACCTGTGGTTGGAGAAACTAAAGGTGGAGATAATACAATTATCGTTAAAGACGCTTCTGTTACTGAGAGTGTTTATGGTTCAAGGTTTTTATTAGCTATCAATTCAGACCCAATAACAACTGGAAAAAACACTTTTAATATTACTAACTCTACAATAGGTGAAAATGTTACGGGTGCTAGATTTGCACTAAGAGATAGTGCAATAAATCAAAAGTCAATAGATGGAGATGATACCTTCAATATAAAAAACTCTACTGTAACAGGTAATATTCTTGGTAATTCAACATATTACGATGAAACTTTTGGAAGCGGAAACAAATCTGAAAAATCAGTTGTAGAATTTAAAGGTGGAAATGATAAGTTCAATATAGATAATACAAATGTAGGATCTGTAATGGGAGATTTTATTAATCTAGGCTCTAAATCAACAGGTGGTAATGACAATATAAAAATCACAAATAAATCAAAAATAGAGAATATTTATGGTGATTATTTTAGAGAAAATTCAGTCGAAAATACAGGTGGGAACGATACTATAGTGATTGAAGGTGGGTCAGAAATATCTGGCTCTGTATATGGGGATAGATTTGCGATAGGAGATAATAATACAGGTGGAAATAATACTATTAGCATAGATAACTCAACTGTTTCAAGCGATGTTGTTGGAAATCTATTTGATGGAAATCTGTTTAATGGTGGGTCAAATAATATTGCTGGGAATGATACTTTTAACTTAAATAATACTAAAATTTTAGAATCAATATATGGTGAAACATCTATTGATGAACAATCAGGAGTTTATAAACCTGCTGAAGCATTTATTCTTTATAAAAAAGGAACTGGAAATGATATTGTCAATTTAAACAATGGCTCAACTATTGGCAAAGATATTATTCTATCAGTTGGTTCAGATACTCTAAACTACAATGGCGATGCAAATACAGTTACAGGAATTATTGATGGTGGAGATGATATGGACTCAGCAGATGGGCAAGTTGATATTGTAAACCTTAATAATTACAAAGGCTTAATAACTGATGTTGCAAAATCTATAAATAATGTTGAAACTTTTAATGTTAACAAATCAATAGTTGATTTTGGTGATAAAATTGATAATACAGGAGCTGAAACTCATACCAAATATGAAACTTTCACAGTTGATGCAGACTCTACAATAACAATGACTGGAAACGGTGCAGGTGTTTATGTAATTGATGCAAATGTTGATAACAAAGGGACTTTTGATTTTGAAGATGGAAAAGTTGGTGATAATTTAACTGTAAATGGAAATTTCAAAAACCAAAGCGGAACTTACAAATTTGATACTGATTTTGGGACTTTTAAATCAGATACAATGACGATAAACGGCGAACTTACAATAGCTGACGGTCAAATTTCAATAAATGATATAACAACCAAAACATTTGATCAATATTCTGATAGTGTTAACGGTTTGGCTGAAGCAGCTGAAACTGCAGGCAAAGAAATAACTTTGATTTCTGCACCAAATGATACTGATAAAACTGATGAAAAGTTCAGTTTAGTTGCTGCAAATCAATATAAAGGAAATGCTACAAAAGGTAAATTTGCTAAATCTCCATTTGTTTGGGATTTAAAAAGAACTGATAAGGAATGGGTTTTGACAACGGTTGCGGATAGTGATAAAACAGCGGATACTAGAAAATTGAAACCGACACCAACTCCGACTGCAACTCCAACGGTAACACCAACTCCAACGGTAACGCCAACTCCGTCAATACCTGTATCACCATCACCGACGCCAGCAACGCCAACGGCTAAGCCAAAGTTAGAAGTGATTGCAGAAATTCCAGCGTATGCGAATTTATCAAATATTGTTAGTCAAGTTTCAAATCATGAAATGGAAACGCTTCACACAAGACTTGGTGAATTAAGAAATAATTCAGAAGGTTATGCGACAACAGACTATGATAAACAAGGTTGGAATGCTTGGGGAAGATTTAATAATAGTCGTTCTGAATTTAAGCAAGGTTCAAATTATAAAATGACAACTTCAACAACTGGCTTCACAATTGGTGCAGACACTGATTTTAATCTAAGTGCAAATTGGAAAGGTTATGCTGGTGGATTTGTAGCACATAATTTGGGTGAAACAACAACAGGTAGAAGTGATAAGTATCTAGCTGATAAAGCTGAAGTAAACCATAAATCTTATAGCTTGGGAGCTTATGCAACATTTTTCCACGCAGGCGGAACTTACCTTGATTTCACAACAAAATACAGTGCTTATGATTTCAATATTCATACTGCAGATTTATCAAGCTCAACAGATGCAAGCTCAATATCGGCTTCAGTTGAAGTGGGTCATAGCTTCAAGGTAACTGATAAATTCATTATTGAACCACAAGCTCAAGTTACAGCAACTAGAGTAAGTGTTGATAATATTAAAGGAAACGGAGTTTCAACAGCTGATTCTAAATTTGATAATCAAACATTTATAACTGGTCGTTTGGGAGTTCGTGCAGAAACTACAATTAAGACAAGCAAAGGCGAGTTCAAACCTTACGCTTACTTAGGTGCAGTTAAAGAATTTAGTGATACTCCAGAATTTACTTATGGAAACATTAAAGGAATTAAAGGTAATGATAACGGTAAAACTTTGGGAGAAGTTAAGTTAGGATTTAGCGCTGAGCTTTCAAAAAGTGCTCAAGTTTATGGAGAATTAAGCCATAAAAACAACTTTGATGACTACGAAGACACAAGTGTTTATTTAGGTGTTAGAATTGGTTTCTAAGCTTATTTAGAGTTAGTTCTAGAAACTAACAAAAAAACCAATGCTTGGAGTTTAGATAATCCAAGCAAATAAAAAGGGTAGCTTTTATTAGCTACCCTTTTTTGTTAGTTATTCCTTTTAGAAATTTTACCTTCAATCACTGATATTAATTTTCTAGCTATTTGATTATCAGTTTCTGCTTCAATTTCTCTTATACAAGTTGGGCTAGTTACATTAATTTCAGTCATAAAACCTAGCAAAACAAGTTGAAATATTTAAATATCAAAAAACACAAAGACTTGATAAATTTAAGGCAGCATATAATCAATGTCATAGTAAATAACTAATACCAAAATAGCTTTTCTAAGTCTTTAGAGTTAGTTTTAGATTACAATAAAATTTCAATAGTAATAATTGGTTAATTGGTTAATTGGTTAATTGGTTAATATTATTGTATTGCTTTAAGAAGTTTTCCAAAGGCTTTACTTCTATGGCTTAATTTGTTTTTTTCTTGTTTTGTTAATTGGGCTGAAGTTTTATTTAAATTAGGAATATAAAAAACTGGATCATAACCAAATCCATTTTTACCAGCTGGGTTTAAAGCAATCTCTCCTTCCCACCTGCCTTCTGTAATTATCGGTAATGGATGAGTTTCACTAAAACATAGAGATAACACACATACAAAATATGCTTGTCGATTAGTCTTTCCTGCTAATTTTTCAAGTAATAAATTATAATTTTTAATATCATTACCATGCTCACCCGCATAACGCGCCGAATAAATACCAGGCTCTCCATTTAAAGATGGAACAACTAATCCTGAATCATCTGCCAAAGCAGGCAAGCCTGAAATTTTACTCAGATACCTAGCTTTTAAAATTGCATTTTCTATAAAAGTTTTACATGTTTCTTCTATTTCATCATCTGTAAAATCTTTTTGGGGATATATTTTGATACCTAATGGACTTAGTAAGCTTTTAATTTCCTCTATTTTTCCTAAGTTATTACTTGCTATCACTAATTCTTTTAACATAATTTACCCCAATCGCTGACGAATAGCTTCTGATAAAGTAACCCCAGTTGCGACTGAAACATTTAAGCTTTCCATATCTCCAGGCATATTTATTTTTGCTTTAAAATCTGAATTTTTTAGTATTATATTTGAAATACCATTATCTTCATTACCCATAATTATTGCAATACCTTGCTTAAAATCCATATCATAGATTGTTTGCTCTGTATATCCTGTCAAAGCTACAGTCCAAATATCATTGGCTTTAAGCTTTGTAATTATGTTATTCAAATTACTCTTGAAGAATATATTTAATATCTCCACTCCTCCACTTGCAACTTTGCTTACTGTAGGACTAAGCTTTGCAGAATTATTAGAGTTTATAATTACCGCATCAACATTAAAAGCCGCTGCACTTCTAAGGCAAGCTCCCAAGTTGTGAGGATCTTGAATACTATCTAAAACTAAAATCAAAGGGTTTTCCCTTTGTAAAATATCATCTAAATTATTGCTTTTTTCAGAAACAAATATATCCGCAATTACACCTTGGTGATTTATTGCAAACGCCATCTTATCTAACTCTACTTTATCAACAAAACTAATTTGAATGTTTTTAGAATTAGTTTTACCTATAATTTCATCAATTCTTTTATTTTTCTTTTTTTTATCAATAAACACTTCCAATACTTTAATATCTTTATTAAGTGTATTTAAAACCGTATTAATTCCTGCTATTTGTCTTTTCATTTTATTTTATTCAATTTAATTATATTTTTTTAACAATAAAAAAGCCCACCTTATTGCTAAAGTGGGCTGTTTAAACATAATGAAATAACCTTAATTATTTCTATTTCTTTCTTTTATTCTTTCTATAAGTGTTTTATTGCCTTTTTCATTTTTAATTGCATTTATAATAATATGTCTTGTAACTATTTGCTCATTTTCAGTACCTGTAGTTTGTAATAATACTTCTTTAAGTTTAGTAACACACTCTTTTGAGGTATAATTTGCCTTTAATAATAGAACTTTTTGCATATATGTTTTTCGCTGAGTCCCATCAAGTGAACAGTAATATTCTGACATGACAATAATTTTGGAGGATATAGGGACTTCTTTTTTACAAGCGATTAGTAAAAAAGGTAGGGCTACTAATATTAATTTAATTTTTCTCATTTTTTATCTCTTATTTATTTAAAATAACTATTTCGTGCTGCTTTTACATCAAGCTGAAGCTGTAAACTTTGTTGTATTTTCTCTTGCTCTCTCTTGGCTTCTATTTTTTGTCTAAGCAAGTCTCCTTGGACAGATAAAGCTTGTAATATTGCAGTTTGTACTACTATTTTTGCTTAAATATTGGCTGTCTCTTTTGCCTTTGTTAATTTAGATAGATCATTTCCTAGCTTTTTTATGTTATTTACCGTTGTTGTTATTTGTTTACTGTATCTTAATAAGCTGTTGAAGCTAAATATTACTTAATCTTTGCTTCTTTATACATAACATGCTTACGCACAACTGGGTCAAATTTTTTGATTTCCATTTTTGTTGGCATATTGCGTTTGTTTTTTTCTGTTGTGTAAAAATGTCCTGTTCCTGCACTTGAAACTAAACGAATTTTTTCTCTAACTTTCTTAGCCATAATATTATCCTTTTAAATTAATTATAATTGCTTAAACTTTGCAACCATTTGCACGAACTTCTTTAAGAACTGCATCAATACCTTTTTTATCGATGATTCTCATTCCTTTAGCGGAAACTTTTAATTTTACATATTTTTTTTCACTTTCAACCCAAAACTTATGAGAGTGAATATTCACAAAGAACTTTCTTCTAGTTCTATTTTTCGCGTGAGAAACATTGTTTCCTGAAATCGTTCCTTTACCTGTTACTTGACAAACTCTAGACATAATAGTCAACCCTCAAAATCTTTATTTATTAAATTTATATACTGCAAATTATTAATACAAATAATAACTTTCAACACAATATAAATGAAATGGTGGCCAAGGGCGGGATCGAACCACCGACACGCGGATTTTCAGTCCGCTGCTCTACCAACTGAGCTACTTGGCCGTTTCATTAGAATGGCGTATTAAACAATGAATTGGATAATAGGTCAAGCTTTTTTCATCTATTTTTTTATTTATTTGCATTTTTTAGTTTATTTGTTTCAACCTTTACTTCAATCTTTCTTTTCAGAGAACAAGAACTCAAGCATTCTTTCTTTCAAAAAGCTTTTAGCTTGCTCATCCAAAGGGTTTAATCTATATTCATTTATCAAAATCGTTTGCTCACCAAGCCATAAGCTCCAAGCTTCTTTGGAAATATTATCTATAATTCTTTTCCCCAAATCACCTGCAAAAGGTGGACGATTTAAACCTTCTAAATTTTTATTTAGTTTTTTACAATCTACCATTTCCATATTTTACCTACTTCACATATTTAATAATTAAAAATAAAAGAAGCAAAACTAAAGTTACTAAAACTGCTTTTACAACAATAGAAAAAGTTTTATTTTTACCTTCATTAGCTTCTTTTGCAAATTTCTCTTGAATGGCTTTTATTTCTAACTCAGCCGCTCTCATTTTTAAGTTCTCTCTATATTTTTGTAATAGTTCGTTACTTTCACTTTCCAAAATATTATATTTATCACTTAGTATTTTCACTGCTTGAGGAGCATTTCCTCGCATCAGCTCTTCTCTAACTTCCAGTGGAAGTGTATCTGATGTTATTTTATTTTTAGAATCTTCCATCTGAAACCTTTTTTATTTATATTTAATTATTATTAAAAGAATGCAACTCGTCATAAGTCATTATAAAGACACCCTGCCCTCCTTGTTTAAAATTATGCCAGTTAAACTCAAACTCTGGGAATTTTGCCTCTAAAACATCTGAAAAATCTCCAACTTCAACCACTAAAACCCCATCTTCATTTAAATAATTAATAGCTTCTTTTAAAATAATTTTCACAGCATCCAAACCATCTTCACCAGATAGCAAAGCGGTTACTGGCTCGTGTTCAAATTCAGCTGGCAACTCTTCTACTGTTTGCTTATCAACATAAGGAGGATTGCTTACAATAATATCAAACTTTCTTCCTTTTAAATTTTCAAACATATCGGAAGCAACAACCTCAACATTTAAAATATCATGTCTTATAACATTAATATCAGCTACTTCAAGGCAACTTTCATCAATATCACTTGCAACAATATTTGCATCTGGGAAAATATATGAATTTGCAATTGCAATGCAGCCAGATCCAGTGCATAAATCCAAAATATCATTAACTTCTTTTTCCAAAGGTAAATATGGTTGATAAGCTGATTTTATTAGTTCAGCTATTGGTGAGCGAGGAATTAGCACTCGTTCATCAACATAAAACTCAAGCCCCATAAATAAAGTTTTGTTAGTAATATAAGGAACTGGTTTTTTATCTATTATTCTTTCTTCAATCGCTTGTTTTATAACTTTTATTTCATCTGTAGTTAGTTTTGCTGCAAAATAACTGCTTTCCAAATCATAAGGCAATGAGAGTAAACCTAAAATCAAAGAATGTGCTTCACCAATTGCATTTATATTTCCATGAGCAAATATAACTTCCCCTTGATCTTCTGAGATGCTTAATTGAGTTGATGTATATCTAATCCAATCTAAAATAGTTTCTAATTTTTTCATAACTAAAGTTTTATTTTATTAATTTTACTTACTTTCCACTTACTTTTTCTTTATTTTTTACTTGGTAATTCAATTTGTGGATCTTTTTTATTTTGTTTAAAAAGAACAACAACTCTACCAATTGAATTAATTAGCTCACATTTTTGAGTTTTGATTATTGTTTTCAACATCTTATCTCTATCATCTTTATCTGCGTTTAACTTAACTTTTATAAGTTCGTGAGAATCAAGAGCTTTATCAATTTCTAATAAAACATTTTCACTCAAACCTTTTCCTCCAGTTTGAACGATAAATTTCATCGAATGTGCCAATGATTTCAAATAAGATATTTGTTTATTTGTTAGTATTTTTTCCATTTGTTTTTATGTAATTTAATTATGTTGCAAGCATTTTAACCTAAAAATTACTTTAATAAAGTTATTAAATTATATTAAATCCGCTATAATACAAATTTAATAACTCAAGGAAACTATTCTTATGCAAAATCAAGCAGACAGTAAAGTAAATTGGAAAGATTACATTCTTAACATTCCAAATTATCCCAAAGAAGGCATTAACTTCAAAGACATAACTCCATTACTAGCAAACCCATCAGCATTCAAGCAAGTAATTGATTTGTTTGAAGAGTTTTGTAGAAGACCTGAAATTTCTCCAGACCAACTTTCTTGCCCTGAAGCTAGAGGGTTTATGTTTGCTCCTGCACTTGCTTATGTTTTAGGAACTGGATTTTTACCTGTTAGAAAACCAGGCAAATTACCTAGAAAAACTTGTTCTGTAAAATATGATCTAGAGTATGGTGTTGATGAACTTCAAATGCATATTGATGATATTAAAAAAGGACAAAAAATAGTTTTAGTTGATGATGTTTTAGCAACTGGTGGAACAATGGCCGCTTGTATAAAACTAATTGAACAACAAGGTGCAACAGTTACTGCGTGTATTTTTGTAATGGAACTTGATGGACTAAAAGGTCGTGAAAAAATTGCTGAAGTTTCAACCAGCGTTATTATTCATTCCCTAATTAATCTATAATTAATTTTAATTATTAAATAATTATCTTTTATAAATGAATACAAAAATTGTTACTTTCTTAGGTTTAATAATACTCATTGCTTCTGGTGCTTTTCTTGCCAAAACTGTTAATCAGAAAAAGAAAGCACCTGTAAACATTCCACCAAAGCACTTAGAATTTGTAGAAAAAAAACTAATAAAGCTAAGTAATAATCAGGTTTTCATTACTAAGTTCGCATTCATAAAAGCAAAACAACTATCCAAAATAAGCTCTCAAGTTGCTGGGAATATTAACTATGTAAATCCACAACTTGAGGTTGGTAATATTATTGAAAAAGGTGTTTCAATAATAAAAATTGATGATACTAATTATTTATCAGCAAAAGCAGGTGCAAAAGCAAATTTAACCAAAGCGTTAACCAACCTAGCAATAGAAAAAGCTAAATCAAAACAAGCAAAAAAAGACTTAAGCCGAGCAGGAATAAAAGCAAGTAGATTAAGCCTTAGAAAACCACAGTTAGAATTAGCCAAAGCTAATGTTAATAGTGCAAAAGCAGCACTTATAAAGGCGAATAAAGATATTTCAAGGACTAATATAACAACCCCATTTAAAGCAATAATTATCAGTAAAAATATTTCAACTTCAGAATTAGTTGGTATGGGAACTCCTTTAGTTCAATTAGCTGCTCTTGATACATTTATTGCAGAAATTGATGTTAGTGAAAGTGATTTAAAACTTATTTCTAAACAAACAAAACCAAAGGTTTATATTTATGATCAAACAAATAATCAAACTTGGGAAAGTAGAATTACTAGATTTTCACCAGTGGTTAATAAAAAAACCAGATCTCTAACTGCTTTTGCAGAGATAAACAATCCATACGAAAAAAACACTAATTTAAAGCTTGAAAGCTTTGTTAAGGTGAAAATTTATTCTGACACCTACCCAAATTCTATGTGGATTGACAATGTAGCAATTGCCACTGATGAAGATGATAATAAATCAGTTTGGGTTATGGATAAAAGTAATAAATTAAAAAAACTATCTCTCAAATTAATCTCTAGTAAAAAAGGTAAAAGCTTAGTTCAATTTTTATTCATTAAAACTTATGATAGTTTTATCAAAAATTCTTTACCTATATTTGAAGAAGGTGTTGAAGTTACAACTAAAAAAGAAGTTCAATCTAAAAAAATGAAAGCAGGTCATGGACACTAACGACCACGGAAACACAAATAAAAAATCTGAAAATAAAGCTGAAGAAGTTCACAAAAGTTTTATCATAAATTGGTTTATAGAAAACCATGTTGCAACTAATTTACTTACCATACTTATTTTATTTTTTGGTATTTATACTGTTGGTTTTTTTGGGTTATTTGGGCAAAGTGCAAGCATTCCAATAGAGGATCTTCCAAATCCAGAACCAAAAACAGTAATAGTAAATACATTTGTTCTTGGCTCAACCCCAGAAGATATTGAAAAATCGGTTACAACCAAAATTGAAGAAGCAATAAAATCAATTCAAGGAATAGATAAAATAGAATCAACCACAACAGCTAACTCTTCAAGAGTTAGTATTAGATCAGTAAATAACTATGATATTGATGATTTATTAGATGATGTAAAAACACAAGTTGATGCAATTAGCACATTTCCTTCACAAGTTGACAAAATATTAGTTTCTAAGAGGAAAAATACTCCTGATATAATTTGGATTAGTCTTTATGGAGATGTAAGCGAAAAAGAACTAAAAACAAAAGCGACCGAATTAAAAGATAAACTATTATTAAACAAACAGGTTGAAAAAGTAGGTTTATTTGGAGATAGAGATTTTGAGATAAAAATAGAAATTTCAGATTATAACCTTGAGAAATTTAATTTAACTTTTTCTGAAGTTGCACAAGCCATAAAGAACAGCTCTTTAGATTTATCAGTTGGAACCATTAATTCATCACAAGGAAAGATAAAACTTAGAATAAAACAACAGGCATACACAAAAAAAGATTTTGAAAATATTGTTTTGCGTGCAACTGATAAAGGACAAAAAATATTAATAAAAGATGTAGCAAGTGTTATTGATGGTTTTAAAGAGGATGATTTTTTTGCTTTATTTAACAATAAACCTTCATTATTATTAAAAGTTTATGGTTCAGATACTTCTAATATTCTATTAGCGGCTAAAAGTGCAAAAAAAATAGCCCAAGATTTTGCTAAGAATTTACCAAAAAACATAAAGGTTACAGCTTGGAATGACAAAACAACTTATGTGCAAGACCGAATAGATTTATTTAATAAAAATGTTGTTATGGCTGTAATTTTGGTATTTATCTTACTAAGCTTATTTTTAAATATTAAATTAGCTTTTTGGGTTGCTTTTGGTATTCCTGTTTCTTTTTCAGGTGCTTTAATATTAATGAAATTAACAGGTCTTTCAATAAATAAAATTACACTTTTTGGTTTTATTTTGGTTTTGGGAATTATTGTAGATGACGCTATTGTTATTGGAGAAAGTATTTTCACCCAAAAAAGAAAAGAAAACAACTCACCACAAGCAACAATAAATGGGGCTTCTAAAGTTGCGATGGCTGCTACTTTTGGTGTGCTTACAACAATAGCTGCATTTTTTCCACTCACCCAAATTGATAGTGATATGGGGGAAATTATGGCCAATATGGCTTATGTTGTTATATTTTGTTTGATTTTTTCTTTAATTGAGTCCAAATTCATTCTTCCTTCACATTTGCATAATATAAAAGTTGTTACAAATGATACAAAACATAAAAATTTCTTACAAAAAATTCAAAGTAAAACAATATCTTCATTTGAAGTTTTCATAGATAAAATATATCAACCAAGTCTAAAAATATCATTAAAATACAGATATTTTACCTTATTGATTTTTATTTCAATTTTAATATTAACGGTTTCGTTAGTTGCAGGAGGCATCGTTAAAAGAGTATCCTTTCCCATAATTGAAGCAGAAATTATTTCTGTAAGTGTAGAAATGCAACCAAATACTCCTCTTAAAACAACAGTTAAAGTTGCAAAATTAATATCTAATGCAGTTAATACTGCTGATGAATTAATAGTTAAGAAAAACAATCTTGATGGCTCAAATATAAAAAATATAGTTTCATACAATGATAGCGATATCTCTTTTAATATCTTTGCTTTACTGACAAGCTCAGAGGAACGAGAAACTAGTGCAACTGTAATTGCCAGTAAATGGCGTGAAGTTATTGGAAAAGTGCCAAGTGTTAAATCTATTAACTTTAGCTCTGCTCTCAAATTCTCAATTAGTGATATTCAAATTGAGCTAAATGGTAATAATTTAGATAAAATCAAACAAGCTAGCTTAGAAGTCCAGGAAAGAGTAGAGAAATTTAAAGGTATAAAAGACATATCAACAAGTTTAGATATTGGAGAAAAAGAAATAATTATAAAACCAAAACCAATTGCAGAGTTTTATGGAATTAGTAAAGCAAAATTAACAAATGAAGTTAGAGCCGCTTTTTATGGTTTACAAGCACAAAGAATACAACGAGACAAAGACGATATTAGGGTTATGATAAAATACCCATTAGACAAAAGAAAATATGTTTCAGATTTATATAACTTAAAAATAAGAACTAACACTGGGCAAAAAATACCAGTTTCAGCAGTTGCAGATTTAGAAATCTCAGAGGCTGACACCACTATAAACCACACTAATGGTAAGCGTTCTATAATTGTTTATGCAAATATTAACAAAGATGTAAATTCAAGCGAAGAGATTATGGAAGAGCTTAAAATATCTTTTTTCAAAAGATTGGAGAAAAAACATAATATTACTGTAACTTTAGGAGGTGAAGCAGATCAGTCAAGTAAAACCAACCAAGGGGCAATATTTGGATTTGTAATATCTTTATTTTTAATATATATGCTTTTGGCCGTTGCTTTAAAATCTTACGCAAATCCTTTAATTATTATGATAGTAATTCCATTTGGAATTATTGGGGCAATTTTAGCTCATTGGGCTACTGGAAATAGTATTTCTTTCCCATCTAACTTTGGAATTATAGCTTTATCAGGCGTTGTAGTTAATGATTCACTTGTTTTTGTGAGTAGCATTACTAGATATAAAAAGAAAAACTATGATACTCACAAATCAGTTATGCTAACTGGTGTAAACCGATTTAGACCAATAGTTTTAACCAGTTTAACCACATTTATTGGGCTAGTTCCTCTTTTATTAGAAACTTCTTTGCAAGCTCAATTCCTAATTCCTGTTGCTATTTCTCTCGGGTTTGGAATACTTTTCGCAACTTTTCTAACATTATATTTATTACCAAGTTTATATTACATTTTAGATGATATTAGAGACTTATTCAGGAGCAAATCTAAGCAAAGCAAGCTAAGCTAACTCTATCATTTTCAGCAATATCTTTAATGGTTTTATAATCAAACCAGTATTTATTCTTTTCAAATATTGAAAGAACTTTTTTAGACTGATTATAACCATGCTCCAATAAAATATAACCATTATTATTCAAATGATTTTCAGCTTGTTTTATTATAATTTCAATATCAGATAAGCCATTATTTTTAGAAGTAAGAGCAGCAATTGGTTCATACATTAAGTCATTAAGATGTTTATCATTTTCCTCAATATAAGGTGGATTTGAAATAATACAGTCAAATTTCACATTCTTAAATTTATCTCCTGACAACCAACTATTTTGAATAAATTTAATCTCTGATTTTGCACAATTATTTGCATTATATTTAGCAACTTCTAAAGCTTTGGGGCAAAAATCAACTGCCCAAACTTCTGCATTTGGGAAAATTCTTGTGATAACAATCGCAATTGCACCACTTCCTGTGCCTAAATCTATAATAGAAAACTTGTCGCTTTGTTTATAAATTGTCTGTAGTGTTTCTAAAATAGTTTCTGTATCAGACCTTGGTATCAAAGTATTTTCCGTTACCTTTAAAGAAATATCCCAAAAATCTTTCTCCCCAAATAAGTAAGCCAGCGGATAACCAGTTGCTAGCTTTTTCATATCAGAATCTAATATTTCTAATATATTTTGAGGTATTTCAAACTCTGGAAATGTGCGTAAGAAAGCTAAGTTCTTATCAAGCCTTTTACATAATAAAGTTTCCACTTCTATTTTTGCCTCTAGCTTGGATAATTTAGCACTCAAATATTTTATTGTGATTTCTAACCAGTCATTTATTTGCATTCTTATATCTTACACTTTCTTTACTTATTATGATTTATTATTTATTTGCTCCCTTTGTAATGGTCTAATTTTATGGAACACTTTTTAAGTAATATTTCTAAAATTGTATTTTAAACCTTAGCTGTTTTTTATAGATTTGCATTTTTATAGGTTATATTTAATTTAAAAATAAAATGGCTTTAAATAATAATTAAAACAAAGATATATATCTTTAATAGAATACAAAGAGATACAAGTAAACAATTACATTTATTAAAGGATTTGAGGTGGTAATTTATCTGTGATACTCTGTACTTAGAGTAAGTATTTAATCATAGTTTGGTGAATATCTCATAAATAAGTAGAAAACAAAGCTTTATAAATTACATAGTTTAATTTTGTAATAGTATTTATAAGTGGGATAACAAAGTAACTTAAAACAAGGAGAGCATATGTTTGACAATAAAAACAAGACTTTAGGAGAGTTTATAATAGACAACCAAGCGGATTTTAAATATTCAACAGGGCAATTCTCACGAATAATTAGCTCAATAAAGCTTGCAACCAAAGCTGTTAATCTAAAGATTGGTAAAGCTGGGATTTCTAATGTTTTAGGCTCAACAAATAGTAATAATATTCAAGGAGAAGAGCAGCAAAAGCTAGATATTTTTGCTCATGATGCTTTTGTTGAAGCTTTGACTAGCCGTGAGGTTGTTTGTGGAATTGCTTCAGAAGAGGAGGAGGACTTTATAACAATTAAACCTTCTGAAAACTCACATTTGAGTAAATATGTTGTTTTGATTGATCCACTTGATGGCTCTTCAAATATTGATGTAAATGTTTCTGTTGGAACTATTTTCTCTATTTATAAACGAGTTACACCAGATGGTAGTAAAGTTGAGTTAAAAGATTTCTTACAAAAAGGAGTTAATCAAGTTGCAGCAGGTTATATTATTTATGGCTCATCAACTATGTTAGTTTATACAACTGGCAATGGTGTGAATGGATTTACGCTAGATCCAACTATTGGAACTTTTTCCTTATCGCACCCAAATATCAAATTCCCAGCTGATGGAAATATTTACTCAATAAATGAAGGAAATTATATTCACTTTCCTCAAGGAGTTAAACAATACATAAAATACTGCCAGCAAGAAGAAGGAGATAGACCTTATACTTCACGATATATTGGTAGTTTAGTTTCTGATTTTCATAGAAATATGATAAAAGGCGGGATTTATATTTATCCAACAAGTAGTAAAACACCAAATGGTAAACTTAGGCTTTTGTATGAGTGCAACCCTATGGCATTTTTGGCAGAACAAGCTGATGGAATTGCAACTGATGGATTTGCTAGAATTATGGAAATAGAACCAACCGAGCTTCATCAACGAGTTCCTTTTTTCTGTGGCTCTAAAAATATGATGAAAAAAGCTCATGAATTTATGAAAAAATAATACTGATTTTGCTTTATAGATTAATTTTAAACGCTAAAATAACAACCCAATAAATTCTTAATAATTATTTACTAATGATTTGGTAATAACTTGATAAGAGTTAATAATAGTTTTATAAATATATAAAAAACATAGGAGAAAGCATAGATGAGTAATTATTTATTTACCTCAGAATCTGTTTCTGAAGGACACCCAGATAAAATCGCAGATCAAATTTCTGATGCAGTTTTAGATGCAATTATTGCAAAAGACAAAAACGCACGCGTTGCTTGTGAAACCTTAGTTAAAACAGGTATGGTTATGATTGCAGGTGAAATCTCAACTAATACTTGGGTTGATTTAGAAGATATTGTGCGTAAAAAAATAAAAGAAATTGGTTATACCAGCTCAGAAGTTGGATTTGATGGCGATACTTGTGCGGTTCTAAATGCAATTGGAAAGCAATCATCTGAAATTGCCCAAGGCGTTGATAGAGCATCACCAGAAGAGCAAGGAGCAGGCGACCAAGGTTTAATGTTTGGATACGCTTGTAATGAAACCGAAGTTTTAATGCCAGCACCAATAACTTACGCACACAGATTAGTTGAAAGACAATCACACATTAGGCGTGCTGGGATTTTATCTTGGTTACGACCTGATGCAAAAAGCCAAGTTACATTTAAATATAATGATAACAAAATCGTAGGCATTTCAGCGGTTGTTTTATCAACGCAACATGATCCAGATATAGAGCTAAATACTTTGCAGGAAGCTGTTATGGAGCATATTATAAAACCAGTTTTACCTGAAAAATGGATAGATAAAGATACTCAGTTTCATATAAATCCAACTGGTAAATTTATAATCGGTGGTCCTGTTGGTGATTGTGGTTTAACTGGGCGAAAAATAATAGTTGATACTTATGGTGGAGCTGCTCATCACGGTGGTGGAGCATTTTCTGGCAAAGACCCTTCAAAAGTTGATAGAAGTGCAGCTTATGCTGGAAGATATGTTGCCAAAAATATTGTTGCAGCAGGTTTGGCGGATAGATGTGAAATCCAAATTTCTTATGCAATTGGGGTTGCTGAGCCAACTTCAATAAGTATAAATACTTTTGGAACTGGAAAAATCGCTGATGAGGAAATTTCTAAACTTGTTTACAAACACTTTGATTTACGCCCTTATGGAATAATAAAAATGTTAGATTTGGTTAGACCAATTTATGAAAAAACAGCAAGCTTTGGACATTTCGGACGCGAACTACCTGAATTCACTTGGGAAAAAACTGATAAAGCAGATTTATTAAGGCTTTAATCTAAATCAATTAAAAAACTAAAGCGTGCTTTGTCTGACGCTTTAGTTTTTTCCTTGCTCAATAAAATATTTAATAACTAAGTCTTTACAAATCCACCTTAAATAAAATTATTTATTTTCTGTGAAATGTGAGGGTAGTATTAATTCCTCATGCATTGTAGTAAGATTCAACTACTCTTTAGTTAGCCCAAGAACATCAGTCAAATCAACCTCCATTAATTTGGCATCCAAAAAACAAGCTTAACTTTTTGTTTTCAATGATTTTTTAGTTACACAATCTAAGTTTTTATTTATGGCGCTTTATAATTAAGCCCAAAAGCTGTAAACTACAAACTTACAAATTAACTAAGCAAATTTTATGTTATCTACTTTTCTTATCGCAACTATTGTTAGTATTATTGGATATTTATCAGGCTCACTTTCTAGTGCTGTTATTGTCTGCAAGCTTTTGAAATTACCAGATCCGCGTGAGCATGGTTCTAAAAACCCAGGAGCAACTAATGTTGTTAGAGTTGGTGGTAAAAAAGCTGGTGCTTTAGTTTTTTTGGGTGATGTTCTAAAAGCCCTTATACCAATATTAACTGTTAAATATTTCTTTGGCGACAATCATTTTGCGATTGCTGGCGTTGGGATTGGTGCTTTTTTGGGACATTTATATCCTTTGTTTTTTGGCTTTAAAGGTGGAAAAGGCGTTGCAACTTTGGTTGGTGTTTTATTAGGAATTCATTGGTTGGTTTTTCTAACTTTTGGAATTATTTGGCTGGTTGTTTTATCATCAACTAAATATGTTTCTTTGGCTTCAATTATCGCACCTTTTGTTGCTGCAGTTTCTGCTTATTTTTATCATTTATCAAATATATTTATTGTAGCTTTTGTTATATTAGCGGTTTTGGTTGCTTATAGACATAAAGATAATATAGTTAGAGTTTTAAATGGAACTGAGCCAAAAATTGGAAAAAACAAAAAGTCTTAAGCGATATTTATGTTTAAAAACTTACTGATTTCTGACTTCTCAAAAACTTTAGCAAAAAGACTTCTAAATATAACTGGATATAAAAAACATAAGAATTTCATAGATTTACTTAATATAATTTCTTTTGTTGATTTTAGCTTATCTCAAGGAAATAGTTGTTTACCAACTAGCGTAATCAAAGAAAGTTTAAATATTGATAATACTAATAATTTGGGTAGTTTGGAGGATTTAGATAATTTATTATCAAACTTACCAAATCTAATTAGCACAAATAACTCCAATATTTCTGGCAAAAACTTACCTTTAATTTATGAAAATGGAAAACTTAGCTTCAAAAATTCCTATCAAACTGATAAAAATATAGAAAGCTATATAAAAAAACAACAAACTGGTTTTGAAGAAATACATAATTTGCCAAACATAAACTTAGATAAATTAGATATTTGGCAGAAAATAGCAGTTATTACTTCAGCAACTCACAAATTTTCAATAATAAGCGGAGGTGCTGGAACTGGTAAAACAACAGTCCTTAGCAAAATATTAGAAATTATTTTTTTAGAAAATAAAAATCCTAAAATAATTCTTGCAGCTCCAACAGGGAAAGCCGCAAATAGATTACAAGAATCTATTTTAAAATATATAGATTTAGAAATGAAAGATGAAACGCTTAAAAATAAATTTAAAACATTAAAAGTTAAAACAATTCATCAAATCTTAGCAATTAGCCAAACAACTGGTGAAGCTTTTAACAATCAAAATAATCCTTTATTCTGTGATTTTATTGCAATTGATGAAGCTTCTATGGTTGCAAGTAATATATTTACGCAAATAATTTCAGCTATTCCCAAAACTACAAAGCTTTTGCTTTTGGGCGATGAAAACCAACTTGGTGCAGTTAATACGCCGTCTTTTTTCAATAATATAGCAAGTGTTAATGATTATTTTAATCGGAGTTTTAATGATTATCTAACTAATTTTATAAGTGCAAAAGAGTTAGATTGTGTAAATTATTCAAATGCAAACTCTCAAAATAACTTAGTTCTTACTAAATTAAAGAAAAGCTTTAGATTTGATGATAATTCAATTATTTATAAATCTGCTAACTTAGTTTTAAAAAGAAATTTTTCTAAGTTAATTTTGGAATTAGAAAAAAATAAAGCAATAAATAACCTTGATGAATGTTTGGAAAAAATCACAAACAAACTTCCAAAAGAAAAAGAAAAGTTACTTGATTATTTAGATAATTTTATTGTTTTATGTGCTAAAAAAAAGGGCTGGTGTTCGTGTGAACAAGTTAATAAAGCTATTGATAATACTATAAGAAGTGTGATTACAAAAGATGGTGAACACAAAGAGTGGTATCTTGGTAAACGAATTATAATTGAAAAAAATTACTACGCTTTAGAACTTTTTAACGGAGATGTTGGCAAATGTATCTGGGTGAAAAATAACAATAATAAAGAATTAGTTATAGATTTTGGTAATAAAATAATTCCTATAAATAAAATCCCTGAAAAACATAGCTTAGCTTATGCTATTTCTATACATAAATCACAAGGTTCGGAGTATAATAATGTTGAAATAATTATTGATGAAAGTAAATTCCTAAATAATGCTATTATTTATACTGCAATAACAAGAGCTAAAAAATCACTAATAATTTATTGTGAAAAACAAAATTTAATTAACAGCATTTTAAAAATTGATGAAAAACATAATAATATTCAACTTAGTAAATAATAATGAATAGCAAAGAATTTAAAAAAGCAAGAACCAATAAGTATAAAAGATTTAATAGATTAAATAGTGTTTGGGACATAGCAATGGAACTTCCCAAAACAGGAAGTAATTCAAACTTATGGAATAGTTATGCATACATATACTCTATAAAAAACATAACAAAACTTAAAATATCAACAAAAGTTTTAAGAAAGCACCTACCAAAAAAATATCTAAGTTTAGTTAGACTTGGTTGGGAATCTTTTGATAGTATATGGGTGTTTTGTGTCCCAAATAGCCTAGTGGCTAACAGGGTTAGTTATTTACTTGATGAAATATCGATATCAATTGCCAAAGATATTGGTTATGCCCCTAGAATTAAAATTGCAGTTCATCCAACAATGTGGGGTAGTAAAGGTTTTTCATTATTAGAAAAAAAAGAATTTAAAAATAAAATACCTACCCCTGAGGAAGCAGATAAATTTATAAGTAAATTTGTAAATCGTGATGATTAAACTTTGTTTTTTTTTGAAAAGCGTGTAGAATTCTCGCTCTTAAAGTTTTATTTACGGTGAACTAATTTAAACACCGTATTTTTTTAATATTAGAGGAATGTTTATGGTAACAATTAGATTATCTCGTGGTGGCGCTAAGAAAAAACCTTTTTATCAAATGGTTGTAGCGGATAGCCGTAGAGCTAGAGATGGAAAATTTATAGAAAATGTTGGTTTTTTTAACCCTATGGCTAAAGGTCAGGAAGAAAAACTAAGATTAAATATGGAACGCATTGAATACTGGATAGGAACTGGTGCTCAACCTAGTGATAGAGTTGCATCTTTAATAAAAGAAAAATCAAAAACTGAAAAATAATTTTACTCTTTGATTTTTAAAAGCTGTTGTGGATATTCTTAATTGCATAGAAGTTGGCAGTATAACTGGATTTTTTGGTGTTAAAGGTGGTGTTAAAATATTTTCGCTAACAAGACCAAGAGATAATATAAAAAGTTATACTAATTTTTTGTGTGATAAGAATGGAAAAGTTCAGCAAATAAAGCTTACTGGAATAAAGAAATCAGGTAAAAATATAGTTTCAAATATTGAAAATGTGAATTCACGCGAAGACGCACAACAATATATTGGCGGAAAACTATATATAAAGCCTGATGAATTGCCAAAGCTTGAAAATGAATATTATTGGCGAGACTTAATAGGTCTTAGTGTTTTTGACCAAAATAAGAACGAACTAGGAATAGTTAATTCTTTGGTTGAAACGGGTGTTAATGATGTTCTAATTATAAAAAATGAAGAAGAGGAAACTCTAATTCCTTTTATTATGGATAAGTATATTAATTCAGTTGACTTAGAAAGTAAGATACTAATAGTTAATTGGAATGATTGGTAATTCATAACAAATAGTAAAAAGAAGTAAGATAGTTAATGTAAATAATATATGAAAATTGATGTTATAACTTTATTTCCAGAAATGATAACTTCAGTTTTTGAACAAGGTATTATAAGCAAGTCAATTCGTGATAACATTATAGACTTAAAAACTATAAATCCACGAATTTTCACCAACGATGTCCATCAAAGCATAGATGATAGACCTTATGGTGGAGGACCAGGAATGGTTATGGGTTGTGAAAGCTTAACTAAAACTTTTGACTATTTAAAGAAAAATAGAGGAGATGGATACAAAATATATTTATCGCCTCAAGGAAAAAAGTTAGACCACAATCTAGCCAAAAAATTAAGCACTGAAAAGCACTTAATTTTATTATGCGGAAGATACGAAGGTGTTGACCAAAGAATACTAGATAAAGAGATTGATTTGGAATGCTCTATTGGAGATTTTGTATTAAGTGGTGGTGAAATTGCTGCTTGTGCAATAATTGACAGCGTTACAAGATTAATTCCTGGGATTTTGGGGAATGATAATTCAGCAGAGTATGATTCTTTTGCAAATGGTCTTTTAGACCACCCGCATTATACAAGACCTGAAGTTTTTGATGGTGTTGGTGTTCCAGAGGTTTTATTAAGTGGTAATCATAAGAAAATAAATGATTATCGGTTAAAGCAATCTTTGGGAGCGACTTACCTAAAAAGACCTGATTTAATCTCAAAAAGAGATTTATCAGAAAAGGAGCTAGCTTTTTTAGAAGAATTTTTGATAGAATACAAAGATAAAGTATAATCAACTTACTAAAGTTGAAAATACAAGAAAATAATAATTTAATAATTTTGGAGTTATAAGATGAGTAATTTAATTCAAGCAATTGAAAAAGCACAAATGAATAAAACAGTTCCTGAATTTGGAGCAGGA
>CBDCEG010000007.1:0-32208 GCA_965215775.1 Cardiobacteriales bacterium | reverse complement strand
CTTAATACTTGCTTGGAGTTAGAAATGGATAATAAAAAACAAAAACATATAGAGCCTCTTTTATGGGCTATTTTTGGAGCAGGTGGAACTGTAGCTTCTTTATTTCTACCTCCTATTATTTTAATATTTGGAATTATGATGCCTTTAGGTTTTTTTGGTTCGGAAGGAATTGGCTATCAAGAAATGCATGGATTTATGGGCTATTGGATAGTTAAAATATTTGTTGTAGGTGTTATATTTACAACGGCTTGGCTATCTTGCCACCGTATATATCACGCATTACACGATATTGGTATTCACCCACCTAAAAAAGTAAAAAGCATATTTTATCTAACTGCAATTATAATTGGCGGACTTGCTTTTATTTTCACTATTATAATTTAATCAGATATAAGTTTTCACAAATGAGCAGTTACATAATCTTTGTAACTGCTCAACATTCACTTGAAACACATCAAATCGTATAAAAAAGTAAAAAATGAAAAATATACAAAAAAACACAAGAAAATTAATTAAATTAGCAGGGTTTGGCTTAGTAAGTTTAACCTTGTTAGCATCTTGTGGTGAAGATAAAGAAGCTTATAACGCTTGGCAAGATAAATACCCTCATGTTCCTTGTTCTTATGATGATTTTGATAAAACAAAGCCTAGAGGAAATACTTGTTTTGAGAAAATAGCAAAAGAATACTCAAGTAGACTAATAAGAAATGTACGTAATAGGCATTCTAAAAGGATTGATATGTATTCTAATGATAACTATTTTGATTTTGCAGAAAAAAAGCTTTTTAAACTATATTATGAAATGGAACAAATAACAGAAGCCGTTATAGAAAGAAAAGAACATCACAATTTAGTAAAAGAGTACCTCTTATTGGAAAAAAACAAATCAAAAGAAAAAGCTTCAAAAATACGAAAAAAAGCACATATTCTAGCCCAAAGTTATTATAACGATGAAGATAAATATCCTGCTTTATTTAAGATTAGAAAAAAAATAAAAAGTTTCGCTGCTTTTGTATATCTAAAGGATAGAAAGGAAGCTACTATGTATTACCCTGAATATCTAATAGACAATTATCAAATAAAGCATTTAGAAAGCTGTAAAGATGCTAAGGATATTTTTGTATGTTTGGATAAAATTAAGTTACAGGTTAAAAAAAAATGTGATAAAGAGAATAAAGGTAATGCTTTAATGCAGTTATCTTGTGCTAACCAAAACTTCTAAAAACCTTGCTAAATGTGCTAATGATAAAGTCCAAGCTGAATTTAAAGCTTGTGTTAAAAAAGCAGGAAAAAATACAATGGCTAGAGTTGGTTGTGAACAAGATTTAAAACAATATTAGAAGTTAGTTTCAAAACTAAATGATAGCTTAAGTTAGAGATGGTAGAGGTAATAAGTAATCAAAAGTTACTCTATTAAGTATAGCTCCAAATTATAGTTTTTAACTATTTTAGGACTTTGACATAAATATTATATCTTAAAACTAACTAATGAACCTAAGCTGGAGCTTAGGTTCAATTCTTTAGCAATCTTGTGAATACAATGCACTCTCATAAAATCATTTTTTACAAAACTGGTAAACTTCTTTTTAGTGCTTAACCTCAAAGATATAAACTGCCCCAGTTGAGCGATAGGGGATAGTTTTTATAAGCTTTAATTTGTTATCCTTTTTATACTTGTTTAAATATTTATTTTGCTTGGTTTCAATCCAAATAACCAAATATTTGTAATTACTCTTTATTGCTTTAGAAACTTTACTTTTATTATAATATCTTAATCCAGTATTTAAATCACAGCTATTTTTTGAGTAATACTTAATTTTTTTGTTATCACACAGAACTTTACCTAATTCTACTAGTTTTTTTATTTCATTCCCTGCCTCAAAAATATACTCTTTGCGTGGTCTTGAGCTAATAAAAGCATCAGCTGTTGTATAAACAAAGAATATAGCAGAAATAACTTATTATTTTTTGTGATATTTTCCAAGAAATAATCTAAATATCTAACCATTAGCAATGCAATTAATATAATCATAAACATCATATATCTAGAAGCTAAGAATTGTTTGTTTAAAATAAATCCACTTAAAATAATAAATGAAAGAACAACTGTAAAGAAAACTATTTTCTTTTACTCCTGTTACTTTTAGTTTTAGAGAATAAACTTGTTTATTTTTATCGGTTGAAAGATAGTATTAACTAAGTTTAGTTTTATTTTAGGTATTAATAATTAAATTATCTAGAGATTTTGATGGAGTAGGGTGAGGCTTGTTTTATACTGAAATTACAAGTGCTTAATGAGTTAGGTTTGTTTGTGTTATTGGCTCTTATAATAATGTTATAAACAGCTAAAATATCATTTGATATTTATGTTAGGAAAAGCCTTAGTAATTTGTTGTAGCTTATGATTATTCTTCAATTATATTATATTTAATGATTTCCCATTTTTTATTGGTGTGTTTTTCTAGTTGAGTATTGATATGAACTATAGATTTATTACCAATTACCTCTATGTTAAAATAAGCATTACCATTACCATCTATAGTATGAACACCACCTGTCGGAATTAAGCCGTAACCTTTTATCTTCCCTATTTTATTAATTAGCTGGGTGTCATTTTCTATTTTATTAATTGATACCTTATAGGGTTCAGAACTTTTAATAAGATAGGTAACTGTAATCAAAAGGAAGCTAAAGAATATTGTAGTTAAAAGAATAATAGTAGTAATTCTATTAAAAAGCTTGAGTTTTACAGGGTTCTTTATAACGGCTGTTTGCGCGTATTTATCTCCCAGCCTTTGTTTACTTAAAATAAGCATAATTACTTCAATTGGCCAAAATATTAGTGTCAAGTTTCTAAGCATTAACTTATAAAGTGGTGGAGTTATATTATGATTTTTTTCATCCCTAACCGCTATTCCCATAATCATTTTTCCAAGACTAATGCCCTTAATAATATCTTTAGAAATAAATGTAATAGCGAATATGATATTTAATATTAATATATAAAATAAGAGCAAAGTACTTTTATTTTCAATCATAAGCCTATTGGAAAAGAAAAAGAAAGGAATGATTAAAAAACTTATTGTAAAATTGTCTATTATTAACGCAATATATCTTTGAGAATTACTGGCTAAATCAAACTTGTTTTGTTTATCCATTAAATTACCAATTACCCAACCACAGAAACATCAGCGATTTGTAAAAACATTTCACGGATATTTGTTAACATTGCTAAGCGATTGTTTTTTTCTGCCTCGTTTTCACTCATAACCATTACACTTTCAAAGAAGTTATCAAGTGGTTTGCGAAGAACAGATAAGCTATCCAAAGCAGTTTTATAATCATTATTACTAATTGCTGATTTTAAGTTTGTTTTTGCTAGATTAACTTTTGCAAATAATTCTTTTTCAGCATCTTCTGAAAATAAAGATTCATCAACTTGTTTACTTATATTCTCTGCTTTTTTTAGAATATTACTAATTCTCTTATTTGCTGCAAATAAGTTTTGTGCATTATCATTTTTAACAAACTCTGAAAGTGCATTTACACGATTTGTGAAATCTGAAAGTTTGTTTGGTTTGACTAAGTTAACAGCTTCAAATATATCATAATTTATACCTTTATCAGAGAAGTAACCTTTTAATCTTTCATTAATATAGTTTTGAATATCTAGTATTTGTTTTGCACAATTTAAATCATCTGCAAATACAGTTGTAGCAAAATTTAATATATCTAAAAGTTCCAAATCTAGCTTAGTTTCGTTTAACAATCTAATTATTGATAAGCTTGCTCGGCGTAATGCGTATGGGTCTTTAGTTCCTGTTGGCTTTGCACCAACTGAAAATCCGCCAATAATATTTTCTATTTTATCGGCAAGTGAAACCACTAAACCAGTATCTGTTTTTGGTAAATTATCACCTGCAAACTTAGGTAAGTATTGCTCACGAATTGCGTTGCAAACTTCATCGTTTTCACCATCATTTTTCGCATAATATTGACCAATAACACCTTGTAATTCACCAAATTCAAAAACCATTTCGGAAACCAAATCACATTTCCCAAGCACTGAAGCCCTAGCGGAATTAGTTATAATTTCACTTCCTAAGTTAGCTTTGTTTGCTATGAATTGTGCTATTTTTGAAATTCTTTGACTTCGTTCGTAAATTGAGCCTAATTTTTGTTGGTAAACAACTTTTTTTAATGCTTCTAAATTAGATTCTAAAGTTTTCTTTCTATCGTTATTCCAAAAGAATTCTGCATCAGCAAATCTAGGTTCAATAACTCTTTGATTTCCAACTCTAACAGTTTCCATATTGGTAGAATTTATATTAGAAACAGTTATAAAATAAGGTAATATTTCATCATTATCATCAACTACGGCAAAGTATTTTTGATTATCTTGCATAGTTTTTATTAATACTTCTTGTGGGATTTTCAAATATCTTGGATTGAATTCGCCCAAAATAGTTACAGGATATTCAACCAAAGCATTAACTTCATTCAAAACCGTATCAGTTATAACTGCATTTGCACCAGTTTTACTTTCAATATCAGCAATTAATAAAGCTGTTTGCTCAATAATAATATCTTTTCGTTTTTCAATATCTGCAATTACAAAACTATCTGCAAGGTTTTGCTCATAACTCATTGCATTATCTATTTTTATATGCTTTTCACCGTGAAACCTGTGTCCGATAGTTTGGTTGCTTGATTTAATTCCAAATAATTCAAAATCAATAATGCTTTCGTTCATCAGCATAACTAAAGAAACAACAGGTCGGACAAAGCTATCACTCCTATTAGCCCATCTCATTCTTTTGGCAATAGGAAGTTCTGCCATTGTTTGCTTGAATAATTCTGGGATTATTTCTATTGTTTGTTTGCCTTTTTCTATTCCTTTGTAAAATAACCAAGCTCCTTTTGGAGTTTCAACTTCAACTAAATCAGCAGGGCTAACTCCACAAGACTTTGCAAAACCTTCTGCTGGTCGTGTCCAATTGCCTTCATTATCTTTGGCAGCTTTTAGTGCTGGTCCGCGTTTTTCTATTTCTTGATCTGGCTGTGATTGTTCTATTTCTGTAATTTGAATTGCAAGCCTTCTTGCTGTTGCAAATCTTTTTATTGAAGTAAAATTTATTCTACTTTCAGTTAGTTTTTTAGCAAAAATATCTAAAAAAGCTTGTGATAATGTTTCAACAGCTTCAGTTGGTAATTCGCAAACACCTAATTCTATAAGAAGATTTTTAGTAGTTTTATTCATTATTTCCTCCTTTTTTTGAGCTATCTTTTTTTGAATTATCAACAGGTTTATAAATTGGTTTTCCATTTTCATCTTTACACATTGGGAAGCCTATTTTTTCTCTAGAATTAAAATATGCATCCGCAACTGCTTTTGAAATATTTCTAACACGAAGTAAATACCTTTGGCGTTCTGTTACTGAAATAGCAGAGCGTGCATCAAGTAAATTAAATAAATGTGATGCTTTTAAAACTTGTTCATAAGCAGGAAGTGGAAGTTCTAACTCTGAAAGTCTTTTGGCTTCAGTTTCAGCAAATTCAAACTGATGAAATAGTTCGTCAATATTAGCTTGCTCAAAGTTGTAAATTGATTGTTCGCGTTCATTTTGTAAAAATACATCACCATAACTAACATCACCTTGTGGAGTTGTGTTCCATAATAAATCATAAACACTATCAACTCCTTGAATATACATTGCAATTCGCTCCAATCCATAAGTTATTTCACCCATAACTGGCTTGCATTCCATACCGCCTGCTTGCTGGAAAAATGTAAATTGAGAAATTTCCATACCATTAACCCAAACTTCCCAACCTAATCCCCAAGCTCCTAAAGTTGGTGATTCCCAATTATCTTCAACAAAACGCACATCGTGTTCTAATGGGTCAATTCCTATTTGCTTCAAAGATTCTAAATACATCTCTTGAAATGCTTCTGGAGATGGTTTCATAACAACTTGAAATTGGTAATAATGTTGCAATCTATTTGGATTTTCACCATATCTACCATCAGTTGGACGGCGAGAAGGTTGCACATAAGCAGCATTCCAAGGCTCAGGACCTAATGATTTTAAATAAGTTGCTGTGTGAAAAGTCCCTGCACCAACTTCAATATCGTATGGTTGCAATACGAGACAACCTTTTTGTGCCCAAAACTCTTGTAGTTTTAGAATTATATTTTGAAAGCTTAATTTTTTTGTCATTTTATTAGTCATTTAATGTTTAAATTGTTTTGTTTTACTAAACAGTTTATTTTATCGCAGTTACGCAATAAATTTTATATATATTTTATATTTTTTATGAAGTCTTATAACTTGATATGTTTTAAAAGAATTACATATATCATAACTGTTAGAATTAGCTTTTGATTTAATTATATATATTGATATAATTAAATACTTGTTATAACTTAAAACTATATGGAGATATTATGAACAAAAAAATCAAATATTTATTAGCAGCTACAGCTATTTCTTTATCAGCTTCAGCTTTTGCAGAAAAAACTATACGCATTGGTGTTGAAGGAGCTTATCCTCCATTTTCAGAAGTAAATAAAGAAGGGAAAGTTGTTGGTTTTGATATTGATATTGCTAATGCTCTTTGTGAACAAATGAAAAGAAAATGTGAACTAGTTCAAATTGATTGGGATGGACTTATTCCTGCTGTTAAAAGTAGAAAAATTGATGTGATAATTGCTTCAATGAGTGCTACTGATGAAAGAAAAAAGAGTATAGATTTCACAGACCGTTATTATAAAATACCAGCAAAAGTTATTCGTAAAAAAGGCTCAAAAATAGAATTTACAAAAGAAGGACTAAAAGGCAAAAAAATAGGTCTTCAGCGTTCTACAAACTTTTGATAAACATTTGACAGATTTATTTGGTGGTGTTGCTGAAATAAAAAGATATCAAACTGGAAATGATGCTTATTTAGATTTGAAAGCTGGACGCATTGATATTGTTGCTGGAGAATCTCTTGCATTAAAAGATGGTTTCTTAAATAAAGAAGCAGGAAAAGACTTTGAGTTTTTTGGCCCAGACTTAGTTGATGAGAAATATTATGGCGAAGGTATCGCAATAGGTTTAAACAAAGGTTCTGATAAACTAAGAGAAGCTATAAACCAAGCAATAAAAGATATTCGAGCAAATGGAAAGTATAAAGAAATAAATGATAAATATTTTGACTTTGATGTTTATGGTAAATAAAATTAGCCATAATTAAATATTAAAAAATAAAGCCCTTTCATAGGGCTTTATTTTTTTGTATTATATATAATACAATTTGAGTAATTAACATACTTGAAACATTCATAACAAACAAAAATTATATTTATTTTGATAAGTCTAACTACAATTATTTCATCAAGCCTACTAGAACGCTTTCCTATTTTAATGTCTGGTGCATTAACAACTATTTCTGTTGCTTTATTAGCACTTATTATATCCATTGTCATTGGAGTTGTTTTTGCTCTTTTAAGACTCTCAAAAAGCAAAGTTGCGGAAATAATTTCCTTTATATATACAACTATTGTTAGAGGAATACCTGAGCTTATTTTAATGCTTTTGATTTTTTATGGTGGGCAACAATTTATAAATGATACTATTTTTAAGTTAAATGAAAGTAGAGGATGGGAAATTGATTTTGTTAATCTAAGTGCTTTTGCAGTTGGGACTGCAACTATTGGTTTTATTTATGGTGCTTATATGGCCGAAACATTTCGTGGAGCTTTGTTGTCCGTGCCTAAAGGGCAGGTTGAAGCTGCTAAATCATTGGGATTAAGCTCAACAAGAATTTTTTTTAAAATAACTTTTCCACAAATGGTTAGGCATGCACTACCAGGAATTGGAAATAATTGGCAAGTTATGCTAAAAGCAACAGCTTTAGTTTCTCTAATTTCACTGAAAGATTTAGTTAAAATATCTAAAGATGCAGCAGCTCAAACTCAAGAAACATTTACCTATTATTTGTTTGCAGCTGCTGTGTTTTTATTATTTACAGCTATATCAAGTTTTATATTTAAGTTTTTAGAGCAACGATATAGCGCTGGCTTTGTTAGGAAGTTATAAACTTTTGTATATTTAATAATATTAAAAGAAGAGTGATATAGTGAATTTTGAATTAATTAAAAACAATATACCAGCATTGCTATCAGGAACTTGGACTACTATTTGGTTAGTTTCTTTAGCATTATTTATTGGTTTTTTTATTGCTATTTTGACTGCAATAGCTTCACAATCTGATAAAAGCTGGCTTAGACTTTTAGCAAATACCTATAGTTATATATTTCGTGGAACACCTTTGTTAATACAGCTTTATATTTTTTATTATGGTGTTGGAATATTCGCAGGCTCTATTGTGTGGTTGGTAGATAGTTCTTTATGGGTTTTATTTGAACACGCTTGGCCTTGGGCTTTGCTTGCTTTGGTTTTAAATACAGGAGCTTACACTTCTGAAATTATAAAGGGGTCAATGCGAAATACTCCAGTTGGTGAAATAGAAGCTTCTAAATCAATGGGAATGAGTGCTTGGCAAACTCTTTATAGAATAATCCTGCCTAGTGCATTTAGGCGTGCAATCCCAGCTTATGGTAATGAAATCATATATATGTTACACGGCTCTGCAATGGTTTCTTTTGTAACCATTATTGATATAACTGGTGTTGCTAGAAAAATAGCAAATGACTCTTATGACCCTTATACACCTTATATCACTGCAGCACTAATCTATTTATTTTTAACCACATTAATAGTTGTCTTTGTGAAATTACTTGAGAAAAAGTTTTTAGTGCATCTAAAACAAGCACAGCATAAAAAAGTATAGTTTTTATTTGTAAGAGGTTTTGTTTTTATTTAGGCTGTATTTTAAGAGTGTAAATATAACATTGCTTTAGAAAGGTCTTCTTTTATAAGTATATTTATTGCATTCTCTGCATTAATAAAATTATCCTTTATTAATTGACTATCTGCTTTTGATGGTTGTTTTAAAACATAATTTGCAACTTGTCCGCTATGAGGCGGTCTATCTATTCCAACTCTTAATCTTAAAAAATCATTTGAACCTGTTTTAGAAATTATATCTCTTAAGCCATTATGACCTGCGTGTCCACCACCTTGCTTTAGCTTCATTAATCCTGCTTGGAAGTCAAGTTCATCGTGAATAACTAACATTTCAGAAACAGGTATTTTATAAAAGTGTAAAGCTTTTTGAACAGGGTCGCCGCTTAAATTCATAAATGACATGGGTTTTAGTAAGATAATTTCTTGATTGCCTATTATTGTTTTACAAACCAAAGCATTGAATTTTTTATCAAGTCTAAAATCACATTCTAAGTAATCTAAAAAACCAAAAACCCGCGTTATGGCGGGTTTTTGAGTATTTATCACCAGGATTTCCTAGTCCAACTATTATTTTCATAAATGTATATCTTAGTTTTACTGGTAATAGTGATTAATCATCTTTCTTTTCTTCAGTAGCTTCTGCTTCATCTTCAGATTCAACCACTTCTTCCTCAACTTTTTCAGCTTTTGGAGCATGAACAGAATAAACGATCTGATTAGCATCTCCACCTTCAGACTCATCATTATCAAGAGCAACAATAGTAACTCCTTCTGGCATAATGATTTGTGATAAGTGAATTGTATCACCAATTCCTATCTCTTCAACATCAACAATAATTGACTCTGGTAAATCACCTGGACGACAAGAAACTTCAATATCAATAATATGTTGGTTAGCGATACCACTTGCTTTAACACCAACAGAATTCTCCATGTTAATGAAGTGAAGTGGAACATTAACTGTAAGTTTTTGACCACGAACAATTCTTTGGAAATCCGCATGTAGGATTGTAGGCTTATAAGGGTGTCTTTGTAAGTCTCTTAAGATAGTTTCAGTAACTTCGCCATTAATATTAATATCAATGATTTGTGAGTAGAAAGAATCATTATTAAGACATTTTAAAATCTCAAATTGACCAATAGTAATAGAGACAGGCTCACCTTCTCCACCGTAAACAACAGCTGGAACTTTATTTTCGTGACGCAGGCGGCGGCTCGCACCTTTCCCTATGTCGTTTCTTGTTTCAGCTTGTAATGAAAATGTATTTTTAGACATTTTGTAATTCTCCGTTTAAATAATTAAAAAGCTTACAACTGCGACCGTTGTAAGCAAAAGTGCAAAGCCACAAAGTGACTTGCGACCAAGTAGAATACTCTATTTACTTCATATATTCAACAAATAAAGTTGAAATAGATTCTTCCACATGAATTCTTCTGATACATTCAGCTTAATAACCCTGAAATACCAACTGTTCTTATTTTCTTACATATTTTTCTTTTGTCTTCTATATTAATAGAATCGGTAACAACCAGCTCATCTAAACCAGACTGTTCAAGATTTGTAAGTGCATCACCTGATAATATTGCATGGGTGCAATATGCACGAACAGAAGCAGCTCCTTTATCTTTTAAAGCATTAGCAGCTTTAGCAAGAGTTCCTGCTGTGTCAACCATATCATCAATTATAATACAGTTTTTACCTTCAATATCTTCACCAATTATATTCATAACTTCAGATTCATTTGCTTTTGGGCGTCTTTTATCAATAATTGCTAAATTAGCACCAGGTAATCTTTTGGCTGCAGCTCTTGCTCTAAGAACACCACCAACATCAGGTGAAACAACCATAATATTATCAAGCTGAAGTGCTAAAATATCATTTATCATAATTGGTGTTGCATAGATATTATCAACTGGAATATTGAAAAACCCTTGAATTTGATCTGCATGCAAATCCATTGTAAGAACTCTATTTACGCCAGCCCTTGCAACCATATTAGCTACAACTTTAGCTGAAATAGGAACTCTAGCAGAATGTGGTCTTCTGTCTTGTCTAGAATATCCAAAGTATGGAATAACAGCTGTTATTCTACCTGCAGAAGCTCTTCTAATCGCGTCAACCATAAACATTAATTCCATTAGATTATCATTTGTTGGGGCGCTTGTTGGTTGGATTATAAAAACATCTTTTCCTCTAACATTTTCTTGTAGTTCAATATTAATTTCACCATCAGAAAATTTGCCAACTTTTGCTTGCCCTAAAGGCAATCCTAAATGTTGAGCAACAAGTCTTGCTAGTTGAGGATTAGCGGAACCTGTAAAAACTGTCATACTTTTTTTTTGCATTTTAGTGCCTTTTTGAGTTTAGTAGTTGAGAAAATTGGGTTTGAAAAATTGTCTATATTAATACTGGTTTTATTATTTGCACTAATATTTTTCTTAAAGAAGAAATTTATAAAAGATGTAAATGGGGGGAATTCATATTTTAAATTGGCAGGGGTAGGTGGATTCGAACCACCGCGTGCCGGCATCAAAAGCCGGTGCCTTAACCACTTGGCTATACCCCTATTTAAGTAAGCATTAGAAATAATATGAATTATATTCATTTATCATTTTTTGATATTTGTTTTTATAGCTTTTACCATAAATAAATCATATTTGCTTTCTAAAGAGTGGACAATTCTATCAGTTTTTTTATTATCGTCAAGCACAGAATAAAGACAACTTCCAGTTCCTGTTAAATGAGTTGGGCTAAACTGTTCTAGCTTTCTTTTTGCTTCTAGTATTTTGGGTGAATTTACAAAAAACAACTTTTTCAAAATCATTAGTAAAAAACATATTTTTTATAGAATTTATATTTGAATTTAGACTAAACTTTTCTAAATTATAATTATTTTGATTTCTCTTTTTTAGCAATTCTGAATTAAAAATATTTTTAGTGCTATTATTTATATTAGGAAAAAGTAAAGCTATAGTTTTTCCTGTAAACATATCAGTTATTTCTTTTGGAGTTTTGATGAAATTCTCACCGCGTGAATTAGCAAGGCAACTTCTATTATGAATAAAAACAGGAACATCTGAGCCTAATTTCAATCCAAGTTTTTGTAATTCTGAGCTAGATAAATTACAATTCCAAAGTTTATTCAATCCCATCAAAGTATAAGCTGCATTTGAGCTACCACCACCAAGACCAGCACCAATTGGTATGTTTTTTTTAACTTTTATTAAGACACCTTTTGAAATATTACATTTTTGTTTGTAAGAGCTTTGCTGCTTTGTAACAAATATCATCAGTTTCATTTATATATTTGTTAGAATTTTCAACCTTTATTGAATTATCATCTAAAGGAGTAAGGTTACAACATCATATAAATCAATTAGCTGGAAAAAAGTTTCAAGATTGTGAAATCCATCTTCTCGTTGTTTGAAAATATGTAAGAAAAGGTTTAATTTGGCAGGGCAAAATAGTTTCATATTTCTATTGGATTATTTCACCCTGAATTTTATAGTTTAAATATTATTTTTAATTATTGATAAATAACATCTAATATTTCATAAGTTATTGTTTTGCTAGGTGTTTCAATCTCAATAACATCTTCTTTACTATTTCCAATCAAAGCTCTTGCGATTGGAGTATTATAAGCAAGTAACCCTTTGCTGATATTAGCTTCATCTTGTCCTACAATTTTATAAGTTAGTTTTTGCTCAGTGTCTAAATCCTCAAGCTTTACAGTAGTTCCAAAAACAAACTCGTCCATTATGAGGAATATTATCAATATCAATAACTTGAGCAAGGCTTAGTTTGTATTCTAAGTCTTTAATTCTAGCTTCCATAAGTCCTTGTTCTTCTCTTGCTGCATGGTATTCGGCATTTTCTTTTAAATCACCGTATTCTCTAGCTGTTGAGATTGCTTCTATAACTTTTGGTCTTTCAATGTTTTTTAATCTATCTAACTCACTTTGCATTGTTTGCGCGCCTAGCTTTGTCATTGGATATCTATCTTGCATTTTTATACTCCTATTTTTATCTTATTTAAATTTTTAATGTAAATATTTAATGTAAATCTTGTAATTTTTTTATTCTTTTTGTGTCTTTTATTGCTAATGCCATAACGATAGCGTTAGCGGCGGCTATTGTTGTTGCATACATAGTTTTATTCATAATAGATTCTCTTCTTATATTAAAAGAATCTGAAATTGTTTTTTGCCCTCTGGTTGTATTTATAACCAAAGATATTTCTCCACCTTTAATTGAATCAACTATATTAGGTCTTCCTTCTGCTAATTTTTTAACAATATTTGCTTCAATATTTTCTTCTTGTAATACTTTATAAGTTCCTCTAGTAGCAACTATTTTGTAGCCCAAATTAATTATTTGTTTGCTTAGTTTAACTAAGTGTTTTTTATCGTTATCTTTAAGGCTTATGAAAACTGTTTCTCCTTTTTGTGGTAAAACTTCTCCAGCTGCCAAAAGTGCGTGCAAATAAGCTTCTGCAAAAGAATCCCCAGTTCCCATAACTTCTCCAGTTGACTTCATTTCTGGACCAAGCAATGAGTCAGTTTTTGGGAATTTAACAAACGGAAAAACTGATTCTTTAACGCTAAAGAAGTTAAAGTTATCAATTTCCATTATGTTTTGTTCTCTTAAACTTTGTCCAGCCATAACTTTTGCTGCAATTTTTGCTAAAGCTTTTCCTGTTGCTTTTGAAACAAAAGGAACAGTTCTTGATGCTCTAGGATTAACTTCCAAAACATAAATATCCTCACCTTTTATTGCAAACTGTGTATTCATCAAACCAATAACACCTAATTCAAAAGCCATAGATTTTACTTGTCTTTTTAATTCACTTTGTAACATTTGCGATAAAGAAAAAGGAGGAAGTGAGCAAGCTGAATCTCCAGAATGAATTCCAGCCTCTTCAATATGCTCCATAATCCCACCAATAAAGACATCTTTACCATCACAAATAATATCCACATCAACTTCAATAGCATCATTTAAAAATCTATCTAATAAAATAGGTAAGCTTTCTTTATTTTTAATTGCGTTTTTCATATAACGAGATAAATTACTTTCGTCATAAATTATTTCCATAGCACGCCCACCAAGGACATAAAGAAGGGCGAACAACAATAGGGTAACCAATTTCTTTTGCTCCAGTAATTGCAAGTTTAACGCTATTAGCAATTCTATTTGGTGGTTGTTTTAGAGAAAGTTTTTTGAGCATTTCTTGAAATTCTTCTCTATCTTCGGCTTTATCAATTGATTTAGGGCTAGTTCCTATAATTGGAACGCCGTGTTTTTCTAGTTTGTTTGCTAAATTTAGAGGGGTTTGTCCGCCATATTGCACAATAACACCTTTGGGTTTTTCTACACGAACTATTTCCAAAACATTTTCAAGGGTTAATGGTTCAAAATATAATCTATCAGGAAGTATCATAATCTGTAGAAACAGTTTCAGGGTTACAATTTACCATTATAGTTTTCAAAGCCTAACTCATTTAGAGCAAAAGCAGCATGAACACAACAATAATCAAACTCAATTCCTTGTCCAATTCTATTTGGACCACCACCTAAAATTATAATTTTATCTTTATCAGTTGGTTTTGCTTCACATTCTTGGTCATAAGTTGAATACATATAAGGTGTTTCACTGCTAAATTCACCAGCACAAGAATCTACTCTTTTATAAACTGGAAGAATTTTTAAGCTTTCCCTTAGTTTGAAAATATCATCTTCACAAACATTACAAAGCTTGGCAAGTCTAATATCTGCAAAAACCATTTTGTTTATATTTGAATAAATTATCTTTATTTTGTAATAACTTAATCCCTGTTTTTTCTAAGTTCTGCTCTAAATTAATAATGTATTCAATATGCGCTAAAAACCAAGTATCAATAGCTGTTATTTCGTATAATTCTTCAACTGAGTAACCTTTGCGAATAGCGTCGGCAACATATAAAAATTCTATCAGGAGTAGGGTTCCCTAATTCATTTCTAAGTTCATCTTTATCTAAATTATTATCAGGTTCATCAAATCCAGAAATTCCAATTTCAAGACCACGCAAAGCTTTTTGCATAGATTCTGTAAAAGTTCTACCCATAGCCATAACTTCGCCAACTGATTTCATTTGAGTTGTTAAAGTATTTGAAGCTTCAGGAAATTTCTCAAAATTAAACCGTGGAATTTTTGTAACAATATAATCCAAACTTGGTTCAAATGAAGCAGGTGTTTGCCCACCAGTTATTTCATTATCTAGTTCATCTAAAGTATAACCAACAGCAAGTTTTGCAGCAATTTTTGCAATTGGAAAGCCTGTTGCTTTGGAAGCAAGAGCTGATGAGCGAGAAACTCTAGGATTCATTTCAATTACAATTAACCTACCATTTTTAGGATTTAGTGAAAATTGCACATTAGAACCACCTGTTTCAACTCCAATTTTGCGTAAAATAGCAATAGATGCATTACGCATTATTTGATATTCTTTATCGGTAAGAGTTTGAGCTGGTGCGATTGTGATTGAATCGCCTGTATGAACGCCCATTGGGTCTAAATTTTCAATTGAGCAAACTATTATTGCATTGTCATTTTTATCACGAACCACTTCCATTTCATACTCTTTCCAACCAAGCAAAGACTCTTCAAGTAAAACTTCATTTGTTGGAGATAATTCAATTCCGTGTTCTACAATAGAAATAAGCATCATCATGGTTGTATGCAATTCCACCACCAGAACCACCCATTGTAAAAGATGGGCGAATTACAACTGGAAAACCAATTTCTTTTTGATATAAAATAGCATCAGTTAAGTTATTAATTGTTTTTGATTTTGCTGAATTTAAACCAATTTCAGCCATAGCTTGTTTAAATAATTCTCTATCCTCTGCGGTATCAATAGCTTTTATTGAAGCTCCCAAAAGTTGAACCCCATATTTTTCTAAAATTCCATATTTATCCAAATCAAGAGTGCAGTTAAGAGCTGTTTGCCCTCCCATTGTTGGTAAAATAGCATCAGGCTTTTCTTTTTTGATTATTTCTGTGACTGTTTCCCATAAAATAGGCTCAATGTAAGTTGCATCTGCCATCTCTGGGTCAGTCATAATCGTTGCAGGGTTTGAGTTTACTAAGATAACTTTGTAACCTTCCTCTTTTAAAGCTTTACAAGCTTGTACTCCAGAATAATCAAATTCACAAGCTTGCCCAATAACAATTGGTCCAGCCCCTATAATTAATATGGTTTTTATATCATTTCTTTTTGGCATAGTATTTTGCTGTTAGTTTATTGTTGGTTTATTGCTATTTTGTAGCATTAATAAGGTCTATAAAATCATCGAATAAATAATCAATATCTTGTGGGCCAGGGCTTGCTTCAGGGTGTCCTTGAAAGCCAAATGCAGGATAGTTTGTTAGTTTTATTCCTTGTAAACTATTATCAAATAATGATTTATGAGTTACCTCTAAATTATTTGGCAGGCTAGCTTCATCTACTGCAAATCCGTGATTTTGACTTGTTATATAAACCTTTTTAGTTTTAATATCTGAAACTGGGTGATTAGCACCATGGTGTCCAAATTTCATTTTTTTAGTTTTAGCATTTGCTGCTAAAGCTAGAACTTGCATTCCTAAACAAATCCCAAAAACTGGAATTGGTTTATCTAAATTCAAAATTTCTTTAGTTGTTGAAACTGCATATTCACAAGCTTTAGGATCGCCAGGCCCATTTGATAAGAAAATTCCATCAGGATTTAACTTAAGAACTTCCTCCAAAGGTGTTTTTGCAGGAACTATGGTTAGTTTTACATTTCGCTGGGCAAATTTGCGTAGAATATTTTTTTTAACGCCAAAATCATAAACCACAATATGCTTATTAAATTTTTTATTTTCTGGATAGTTATTATCAGTTAATAACCATTCTTGTTTATTATTGTAAACATATGTTTTTTTGCAACATACTTGTTTTGCTAAATCTAAATTATCAAGACCTGTAAAGCCTTTGGCAAGTTTAACTGCCTCTTGTTCGTTAATATTTCCAGACATAATACAAGCATTTTGAGCACCTTTTTCGCGAAGTATATTAGTTAAAGCCCTTGTATCAATATTACAAATTCCAATAATATTATTTTTAGTTAAAAAGCTTTCAAAATTATTCTCAGCACGCCAAGAGCTACAAATTATTGAATTATCACGAATAATTACACCAGAGCTGTGAATTTCTTCGGCTTCCCAGTCCAAAGAATTTACCCCAGTATTTCCAATATGTGGGTGGGTGAAAGTTATTATTTGCTTAGCATAAGAAGGATCAGTTATGATTTCTTGGTAACCAGTCATTGAAGTGTTAAAAACAACTTCTCCAACAGTATTTCCTAAAGCACCAATAGATTCGCCCTTAAAAATGCTACCATCAGCAAGTGCCAAAATAGCTTTTTTAGTATTATTCATATTATTCAAAATTAATTATCCCCAGTATTTATAAATTAGATGAAAGTTCGCTATTATAACCTTTTTAGATAAAAGTTATTACTAAAAATTCAGTGAATATTGGAGGTAATTTGCAAAGATAGGTATTAGAGATATATATCAAACCTTGTGTTTTTGCTTAGTGATGAAAAGTCAGGTTTAATATCAGCCAAATATTCTGCATAAGTTGGGCGTTTTACAACTGTTCTTGAGTTTTGTGAAATTGCTTTTTTTAGTAATAAATCCGCATCTAAGTCTAAGTTTTCTTCAAGTAATAATTGTAAAATTTGCATATCTTTTTTTACTAAAGCTGACTTATTTTTTTTGGGATACATTGGGTCAAGGTAAATCAAATCAGCAGTATGTTTTTCTAAAAGTTCTATTGAGTTTCCAAAAATAAGATTAATATCTCGTTCCACAACTGCCAAAGATTTTTTGAGGATAAAATACAGAATAGGGCAGCGTTCAATAGCTGTAACTTTGATTCCGTTGCTTGCCATCAAAAAACTATCTTTCAAAACTCCAGGAGTTGTATCAATAATAGTATTTGGTAATTTGTTTTGGATTTTTATGGCTTTTAAAAGAGGTTCATTGCCTTTATTTAAATTCCTATGTTTGTAATTACCTGATTGTAAATCAATTTTTAAACTTATTTTGGTTTGATTATTAGTTAAAACATACAAATTATTTTCTAGATCTATTTTCCAAGTTGCATTTTTTTTAATATTATAAAATTGAGCTAAAAAATCCACATTTTTTATAGAGTTAGATATTTTTAAACTAATTTTTTTCTTAGGCTGATTAGAAGACGGATTGGAAATATTCATTGAGTTAAATTATGTTATAATTTTTTATTTAAAAATAATAGTCAGCCAAAATGAGTAAAATATTAATAACTTATGCAACCACAGATGGGCAAACCAAAAAGATTTGTTCTAAAATAAAAGCAAATCTTGAATCAGCAAATAGTGTAACTTTAGTTGAGATTAAAGACAATGATTATGATTTGAATGATTTTGATAAAATTATAATCGGTGCAAGTATCCGCTATGGTAAACATTCTAAAGAGGTTTTTAGTTTTTTTGATTATAATAAAAGCATATTGAAAACTAAAAAAAATGTATTTTTCTCAGTGAATGTGGTTGCAAGAAAAGAAGAGAAAAATACACCAGAAACAAATCCTTATATGTTAAAAGCTTTGGAGCAAATTCAAACAAAACCACAGCTACTAAGCGTTTTTGCTGGTAAAATTGATTATCCAAAATATAAATTTATAGATAAACATATGATTAGATTTATTATGTGGATGACCAAAGGACCAACAGACTTACAAAGCACCAATGAGTTTACTAACTGGAATAAGGTTGATGAGTTTTCTAAGCAAATCGATGAGTTATAGTTAGTTTGAATTTGGTATAGTTTAGATATTTAGATATAAAAAAAGGGACTGTTATGTCCCTTTAAAATAATAAAAATTATTCATTTAGAAATTTGCGTTTGCAAAATCCCAGTTTACAATTTCCCAAATTTTATCTAAATAACCAGGTCTAGCATTACGATAATCTACATAGTAAGCATGCTCCCAAACATCAACAACAAATAAAGCGGTTAGGCTAGAATCTGTAAGAACAGTTTTTGCATCATCAGTATTTACAATATCAACAGAACCATCAGCTTTTTTAACTAACCAAGTCCAACCAGAACCAAAGTTACCAATAGCTTTTTGGTTGAATTCTTTGATAAAATTTTCTAAGCTTGAGAATTTTGCATTTATAGCAGTCAATAACGCATCATTTGGCTTAGTTCCTTTGTTTGGAGTAAGTGATTTCCAGTAAAAATTATGGTTATAAACTTGTGCTGCATTATTAAAAAGCCCGCCATCACTATTTTTGATAATATATTCAAGTGATTTGCTTTCGTTATCAGTTCCTTTAATCAAGTTATTTAAATTTGTAACATAAGCTTGGTGGTGCTTGCCGTAATGAAAAGAAATAGTTTCTGCAGAAATTACAGGCTCTAAAGCATTATCCGCATAAGGTAATTTAGGTAGTTCAAAAGTCATATTTAATCCTCTTTGTTAGTTAATAGTTCCATTAATATACATTGTTATATCTATAATTCAAATTTATTATATTAACCACTTGTTTTTTGTGTGTTTATATAAATAAACCGAGTAACAAAAGTATAAGAATTAACAAATTATAAAGTGTTATAATGACGACTATAATATTGTGATATAAAAAACTAAATAATAATGATGCAGGGTTAATGATTAAAAAATAGTTTTATGAATTGGAAAATAAATTTCCAGATATAAAATGTCATGAACTGAAGTGGTTCAGTTTTATGGGACAGATTTTTAGCTTATAAAAAACTACACAAAACAAATTTAAATATTTTAACGAATGAAAAGGGCTTTTTTAAAGTCCTTTTTATTTATCTTTTATTTATCTGTTTTCTTATTTTTTTAAGATTTTGTTAGTTTTATTAGTTAATTTGAAAGTGGGAATATGCTACAATAACCACTTGAATATTTAATAATTTGGAGTTATATTTTGATACAAACTGATTATTTTTATGCGTTAAAAGTCAATGCGGATATACCTGCGTTTCCTATTTTTGAAGTGGTTTCGTTTGATTTGACAGAAAATCTTTCTGAGCCTTTTCGTTTGGAGCTTGATATTTCAAGTTTTAATTCAAAAGTTGATTTTGCTGAGATTGTTGATAAACCTGCAACTCTTTCATTTTACACAGATAAAGACCGTGAAACACCAGTTAGATTTGTTAATGGAATTGTAACTTCGTTGCTACAACGCGAATCTGGTTATCGTCGCACCCGTTGGACTATGGTGGTTGAGCCAAGTTTGGTGAGGGCTGATTTACAATCTGATTGTAGAGTTTTCCAGCAAAAAAACGCACAAGAAATTATTGAAATTATCTTAAAAAAGAACAATATCCAAGGTTCAGAATTTGCCACAGCACAAGAAAAATATAAAACGCGTGAATATTGTTTACAATATCGTGAAACCGATTTGGAATTTATTGAGCGATTGGCAGCAGAAGAAGGAACTTATTATTATTTTGAGCATTTGAAAGATAAACATTTGATTAAATTCTCAAATCATACTGGTTTATCAGTAAATGTTGGTGAAGTTGAATATAATTCAAAACCTAGTGGAAATCGTCCAAATCCAGCTTTTCATCAACTACATTATCAGAAAAAAATCGCAACAACCAACCAAGTTATGCGAGATTATACTTTTACAAATCCTGATTATATTCAAGAACATAACGATTTTGCACGCAATCAATTTGAAGCAGATCAATATGAGAAATACGATTATCCAGGGCGATATAAACGCGATGCACAAGGCAAGCCTTTTACCAAATTCCGTTTAGAATACGAACGCAGAGAATCTGAAATGGCGGTCGCAAAAGGCGATGAGCCAAAAATATTACTTGGAAATCGCATCTCAACCAAAGGTCATCGACGCAAAGAATTTGACCGAGAATGGTTTGTTATTGGGGTTTCACAACGAGGCGTGCAAAATACTTCACAACAAGAAGAAAGCACCGAAGCTGGAAATAGTTATGAAAATATTGTCAAATTAATTCCTGCAGAAAACCAATGGCGACCAACTCCACAACACAAGCCAGTTGTTGATGGACCACAAATTGCACATATTGTTGGACCAAAAAATGAAGAGATTTATTGTGATGAATTTGGACGCGTAAAAATCCAATTTCCTTGGGATAGATTGGGTAAAAATGATGAGCTAAGCTCTTGCTGGGTAAGGGTTTCACAAGCTTGGGCAGGTGCTAGATTTGGAAATGTTGCAATTCCACGAATTGGACACGAAGTTATCGTAAGTTTTTTGGAAGGAGATCCTGATCAGCCAATAATCACAGGGCGAACTTTTCACGCAAATACTTTGCCAATTTATGATTTACCTTTGCATAAAACTAGAATGTCAATTCAGTCCAAAACCCATAAGGGCGATGGGTTTAACGAGCTTAGATTTGAAGATGCAACCAACGCTGAAGAGGTTTATATTCATGCAGAAAAAGACCAAAATAATGTTGTAAAAAATAACGAAACCACAACGGTTGGCGTAAATAGAACTGAAAATATTGGCGTTGATGAAGAGGTTACGATTGGAAACGACCAAACTTATACAATTGGAAATGATGATAAATTAACAGTTGGACACGACCAAAAATTAACAGTTATCAGAAACCAAGAAAATGAAATTCAAAAAGATAAAATTACCAAAATTGGAAATCATAGATGGGACGAAACTTTTGCAAATCACACTATAAAAACAGGTGGAAATCACGAGCAAACAACCAACGGAAAGCATAGCCTCAAAGCAGGAACTAGCATAAAAACTATTACCAAAACGCATACGCTTTCAGCGAGTGAGAAAACTATAATAAAAGGACCTGGCGGAACTATTATTATTGACCATACAGGAATTCAGTTAAAAGGTGTGGTTACTGTAAAAGGCAGTTTTAGTGTGCAAGGAGGAAGTCCAGAGGGAGTAGCTCACTTTGCAGCAGTTGTTAACGAAGGTAAGCCAATTGCACAAATATGCGAGAAAATGAAAAATAAAAGAGGTGAGTAATGTTATCTTTATATAAGAAAGATGAGCAAGACGAAATAAAAAAAGAAGCTGAAAAATTTCTAGAATCTATTTTAGATAAAAAGAATAAAGCAACTAAGGTATGGGTTATTCTGGAATATTTAAAGGATAAAAAAATAAAATTTTTTATAGATTCTTATGAGGAATATTGTTATGAAATTTTTAAGGAAGTAAATGAAGAGTGGAGAGAAAAAGGAGCTTTTGCTGTTTGCTTGAGTGATCACCCTAAAGTATCTGAATTTATTATTGAGAATTGGGGAAATAGTTTTTTTAGCTTTTTTATTAGCTCATTACCAAATGATTCAGTTGTTGAGCATTTCTCTAGCATTTCATTATTAAAAGAAGACAACAAATCTTTTATTTTTAGATTTTATGACACTTTAACTTTTTCAAACTGGATATTTGGTTTAGAAGAAACTAATAGAGTGAATGAAGCTTTAGGTATATTTACTACTATTTATACGGAATCATTTTATCCAAATATAGTTACTAAATATATTTTAGATGATGATGGAGTAACTATAAGTAATATGGATTTATTAAATATGTTAGATAACATTCCACAAGTAAAAAATAATAAGCTATCTTATGTTAATTTAGGAAGTTACTGGGATATTAGTTCTAAAGAAAAAGAGCATCTTGCCCCTGTTCCTATTGAGTCATTTAAAAGAAATGTTTGTCGCATATACATAAAGAAATACAGTTTATTAGAAAAACATAAACTAGAACAAATATATGAAATAGTAAGTAATAATGTTGCCTTAGCTATGGGCTATGGATTAAAAAGAAAGGATGTTATTGCAAGTTTTGTTGAGATTTACTTCAGCAATTTTAAATTTTGGGATACTCAAAAAAGTAATATGAAAAAAATATTTACTAGTAATGATTTAACAGAGGTAGAAAAAGTAGAGGAAGTTTTAGCTTTAGCGGAACAATCAAATTCAAAAGAGGAAATATAATGAAAAAGCAAAATAAAATAAGTAAAGTTTTAAAAGCGGGTGTAATTATAATGTTAGCAACTTGTTTTAGCATATCTTTTGCTGGAAAATATTGGGAAGATTATGTTAGTGTTGTTGATGGATTAAAATCTGAGCATTCAGATAATGAAGTTATTACATTTCAATCATCAGCTATAGAAAAAGAAGTTAGAAAAAAAACCTACAGAAAAACTGGAGATATCATTTTTGAACAAATTAATTACCAAGTAAACTATTTATTATTACCTAATAAAAAAATAAAGTCTTTGGAGGGAATGCAATATCTTTTTGAAGTGGCTTTTATTGATTTTAGTAATAATGAAATATCAGATATTACCCCTCTTGTAAATTTATATGCAGGTAGCTCATTAAATTTGGCTAATAATCAAATTTCAGATATAAGTATATTTAACAAAAAGGTAATTTTAAAAAAACCTGATTATGAAATGTATAATAGTATGGATATTTCTAGGGGTTTTAATACCTTAGATTTGAGTAGAAATAAAATTTCCAATATTAATCCGCTATCAAAATTATATTATTTAAAGCACTTAAACTTAAGCTTTAACCAAATCTCTGAGGTTAGCTCAATAAAAGATTTGAAAAAACTAAAGTATCTATCAATATCTAACAATAATATAAGTGATATTAGTAAGTTAAGCAATTTTGAAAAACTATTTTGGTTAGACTTATCAAATAATAATATTACAAATATTGATACAGTTGCTAATTATCCAAGCTTAAAAACATTGTTTTTGAGTAATAACCCAATATCTAATTTAAAGCCTATTAAAAATCTTAAGAATTTAGAAATTCTTAGCTTAGGCAATAATAAAATTAAAGATTATTCAGTGTAATGGTCTAATTTTATGGAACACTTTTTAAGCGACATTTATCATTCTATTAAATTTTTCATTTGGGGTTTTAAATCCTAGTCGTTTTCGTGGTCTATTATTAATAAGTTCTACAAAATAAGCAAGGTCTTCATCAGAAACATTATTAAAATCAGTGCCTTTGGGGATAAATTCTCGGAGCAAACCGTTGGTATTTTCATTAGTTCCTCTTTCCCAAGGTGAGTAAGCGTGTGCAAAATAAACATTCATTTTTACTTGTTTTTCAATCTCTTGGTGTAAAGAAAACTCTTTGCCATTATCGTATGTCATGCTTATTCGTAACTCATTTGGTAAGTCCTTGAAATCTTTAACTGTAGCTTCTAAAATAGCTTTTGCGGTTGATTTTTTCACTTTGGAAGCTATTAATTTACCACTTTTTCTTTCAACATTTGTAACTATCGCGCCTTGGTGATTTTTACCGACAATTGTGTCTCCTTCCCAATGTCCAACTTCTTTTCTAAGCTCAATATTTTGCGGTCTTTCATCAATCATTCTACGATCTTTTATTTGATATTTTTCTTTTCTATCATGTTGATATTTCTTACCTTTTCTTCTAAAATACATCTTAACTAATTTTGGGTGATACTTATAAACAAATTGATAAATAGTCTCGTGGCAAATCGATTCTTGCGCCTCCTCTCGCCACTTTCCAGAAATTTGTTCTGGCGACCAATGTTGCTCTATTTTTATCAAAATATATTTCTCTAAAATACTATCAGGTAATATCCTAACATGCTTATTTGCAATAGATTTCCTCTTGGAAACTTTCTCCCACGCCTCTTCACCAACAAAGGTTTCAGCGTTTTTATTATTTTTTATGCAGCGGTATATTGTAGTCTTATTTTTGCCTAGTTTTATCGCTATTTCACAAGGATTATAATTCTCCTCAAGCAATGTTTCAATTTTTGTCATATCAGTTCTGGTTAATTGTGTGTATTTTTTCATAATGTTATTATCTTAGTTAATAAAAATAAAAACAACTAGTTCCAAATTAAAACCAGAAAATAAAATTTAGTTGCACTTCGATTTAGAAACCAGGAATAAAGATATTATTTTAGAAGATTTTCTATTAATTTTCCTAGTGTTAGTCTTTCTATAAAATGTATTTTTAGGAACTCCATAAGCAGTGCATAATTCAGTTATTGAGTAATTTTTATTTGCCATTTTTATTTTCATAATAACTTCAGTTTTTAGTTTTTTTGAATAAAAATGGCAGCAGCCTTTTTTAAAATTTCATTGTCTCTTTTAGCCCTCCAAAGCTGTTTCCTAAGGTCTTGAATTTCCTGTTGTTGAGCCGTCAACGCTCTTTTGCCATCTGGAGTTTTTCCGCCTAATTCATCAATATATTGTTTTTTCCAACGCGCAACAGCTGATTTTCCTGCACCAGAAATTTCTTGAATTTGACTATTTGTATAATTTTCATGCACCATAAGTTTAGCATAATCAAGCTTTTGCTCTACAGTCCAAGTTTTTTCTTTGTTTGTTAATTTTTGACATAATTTTTTCCTCTTAAAAGTGTATTATAGGCTAAAAATCTGTCCCATAAAACTGAACCACTTCAAGTCTAAAGTCTGAAAGATTAAATTATTTAAGTTTTAAAAACCATCCAGAAGTTACTGAAAAAGTAGATAGTTATATATATTTTTATAATTATAAGAGGTTAAACTCCGCAATAAATCACATGACACCAAATGAAAAATTTAATAGAATGATAAATGTCGCTTAAAAAGTGTTCCATAAAATTAGACCATTACAAATTTCATTAATAACAGGTTTGAGTTTAGAAGAAATAAAATCACTTAGAAAGTAGAAAATCATTCATAAATTCGCATATCATAACAATTACAGCTGATATAAAATAAAGCACTTAACCTTTTTATCTCAACTTTAGGTATCACTAAAGAAAATTTAAGCAGGAGTTACTAGCATACTTTCTTTTCCTGTTATTATTTTTCCTGTTGGTTTCGTTCCATCATGGGAAGTATTTGCACCTATATAAGCAACAGGTATATTATCAGCTTTAGATGTTGATGAGCCTTGAATTATTATTGCCCCACAAGCTGTTTTGTCTCCTATTCTTGCAACGGGCTGACCATCTATTTTAGTCGTTGGGCTTCCAGTTATTATTGGGAATTTCTTATTTTCACAAACAGTGCATATATGCAAATCATTGACTGTTGATATTGGTTTATTTTCTGACATTTTTTCCTCTTAAATTTATATTAAATAATATATTATCCTTTCCAATGACATGAGTCTCTTAAAGGAGTTATTAGTTTCTTCAAATCTTTTATATTAAAAATCCACTCTTTAGAGCTATCCATAACTCTTATTTTTATAGTTTTATACTTAAATAGTTTTTTAGCTTCTCTAATTGCATAGAGACCACGCCCAACATCAAGCAAAAAACCATCTTCTAAAACATTCCAATTTTGTGAGCTTATTATAGAATTATTTTTATCTAAAAAAGTAACTTTTATAAATCTTTTATCAATTTGTTTAGTTAAAGCAACTTGCATACGAGTTATATCATCTATGCAACTAAAAGAAAGTACTGGTGAGTATTTGCTTTTTACTTTACTACTTGAAGTTAAAAACATTCTTTTAGTTATAGCGCCAAAAGAATCTGTGAGAATTAGGTCATCACTAAAGTCAGTTCTTTTATTTTCATTTTTATATATATCACTTACTAGCTTAGAGTTATTAATTATTAACTGAACTTTGCCAAATACCTTATCAAAACAGGCTAATCTTGCTTTGTTTGACATTATTTTAGTACATTTATTTGTAGGTTTATTAATACTATCGGCAGATGACATATTTATATTAATTGATAGTAAAAAAAGTATTATTATTTTATTCATTTTTTTCTCCTTTATAAATTATTTATAAGTTATATTTATTACATTTATAGTTAAAAGTTCTTTTTGCGACACCTAACTCATCTGCTGATTTTGCCTTATTTCCAAGATTTTTTATAATACTATTTTCTATTATAGATTTCTCATAGTTTCTTACTAAGCTTGATAGTTTATAACTCTCACCTTTACTATAAGAGTAATCTTTTTTTGAATTTCTTAAAGCCTGCAAATTAATAATATTTTTCTCTGGAGATATATTATATGCTTTCTCTATAATTTGCTTAAGCTCTTTAACACTTTCTTTGTATTTAATACTGCAAAGCCAATTTAGAGCTTTAGGGGAAATTGCAATATTAGTATTATTATATTTCACCTGTATTTCATATATAAAGAGTGCTGCTAATGAGATAACTTGTGATTTTCTACTTAATAAACATTGTATATTTAAAGTTTTCCTAGATAGTAGCTTTACTAACTCTGTGTATAACAAAGAATCTTCTAGTTTTCTGATAGGTTTTGATGATGTTGATATTATTCTTATATTAAACTTATGCAGTGTTTCTAATGATAAAAATTCTAATATCCTGTCTTGCAATGGGTATCTACAATACTCAATATTATCAAAGAGTAGGGTGGTATTTTGATATTTCTTAAAAAATACTTTCATATAATCAGCGGTGAGGTATTTGTAAAGTATATAAGATGAAGATTTGTTTTTAAAATCTATATATAGTTTATTACCTAGTGATTGGATGGAGACCTGCATTATTTTAGCGAGGTGTGTTTTGCCTGTACCTGCATCACCAGCAATAAAAATATTATCATCTGAAATTATCAATCTAGTAATATCTTTATAAAATTTATTTGCACTACCAGTTTCATTAACCCAGTTATTTTTTATATGCGTATCAATACTAGAAAGCTTTTCTAAGGACTCAAATCTTTTTATTTTACTATAATAGTTACTTAGCTGACTTTCTAGCTCTAATACTTGCTTATTTTTAAAGACTGAAAAACCATATAAATCCATAAACAATTGAATATTTCTGTCTCCTTTGATTTTTCTAAGAGTTCTATCATTAGATATAAAGGCAAAGACCCCTATTTTTTTTAGCTTGTGATATATAGGAAATGCTAAAACTTTATGATTTGACGGATAGTTGGTAAAATATTTTCTAAAAATTGAATAATTTGAAAAAAAACTTAGCTTATCTGTCATATAAACTTTCATAGAAAGAAAACTAAAACATATTGGATTTTCAGTATCTAATATAGAAAAAGATAAATTTTTCTCTATTAGCTTATCATTTGATATACTTAAATATAATTGCTGACCTGAAATGTCAGGTTCATAGTAATGAATTTTAATATCTTCATAAATACTCTGAATTTCACTCATAAAAGCATTAAGTTTGTCAGCTGGATTATCTAGGTTTATAATGTCAGAAATTAAGGTTTTCATATCAATTTTAGCTATTTTTTTAAAATTTTATCTAATTTATCTAACACTTCTCCAGTTGTGTCAGTTAATGAGAAATCATACAAAAAATATATTAGCCCAAGAATTAAAGCAGAAATGCCCCAAACACCCCATATTGGGAATAATTTATCTAGCTTATATTGACGCTTTGAGATATCTAAGTTTTTGGTTAAACTTTTGCTATAACCTCCTCTTAACTCTCTAAGTATCTTCTGTAGTTTTTTTAAAATCTTTTGTATACTTTCCTTGCCATCTTTTTCTATACCATACTGCCCTTTGAACCCAAGAGCTAAACATAAGTATAAAAACTCAAGTAAATCTCTATATTTTTCAGGTTCTGTCATTGTTCTTGATATTATTTGGAAAAACTTCTCTCCTCCCCAAGTCTCATCATGAAAGTGAGATAACATAGATTTATTAGACCAAATAGAACTACTTCCCCAGTCTGTACTCATAACAGCTTCATCTAAAAAAGAGCATAGGCAATATCTAAAAGATAACTGAACTGAGTTATCATAGCCAAGAGTCTTTATTTCCTCTGATACTCCGTCAATTTCGTCTCGTATTCGCACATAAAGATTTTTCTCTTCTTCAAAGCTTTTTATTTTCCTAACTTCTAGTGCTACAGATAATATAGAGCTAGATATTTCTATAATCCTATTGTAATTATTTGAGTTTATATCAAAGCTATAGTCATTATCAACATCAATTAAATTAATATCTTTATAGAGCATTTTATCTATATGACTTATATCTTTTAACCCTTGTGTTTTTTCAATATTTTTCGTTACATTATCTTTATCAGGAATATTTTGAGTACTTTCATTTTCATCATATTCTTTCTCTGCATCTAAGAATTCGTCTGTTAAATTCACATTTGTCATATTTTATCACTCCTTATAGCCCAAAATTCCAACTCTAAATTTTTGTATTCACCTGATATATGGAAACCAAAGCCAGAGCTTTCTTCCAAAGCTTTCCAAGCACTTATATCACTGTCAAGTTGAAAGTAAGTAAATCCAGCATGGTAAGGAAGGTGTCTAGGTGCAACAGGTAAAGGAATTAACGGAACCCCTGGTAATTGTAAGTTTATTAATTCTCTAATTTTATCAATGGATGATATTTTTGTTTGTTGAGTAAACCTAGTTTTTAACTCACCTGCAGGCATATCAGCTCTAACTGCTAAAACAAAACTAGCTGTTTTAATTAAATCAACATCATGAACAGCAGCAACATGAACTCCATGATCTCTAAATACTATAGGAATAGGTATCGCTTTAGAGCTCATAACAGAGCTTAATATCTGTTTCAAATTAACCTCAAGAGGAATAATAGAAATATGTGGCTCTTCATGATCATAAGGTAAAAATGCCTCTGGCAATTTTCCTTCTTGAACAAAGGTGCTTAACTCACCACAAGCCATTATTAAAGCACTATATAGTGTCTCTAGATCTAAATGATTTAATTTAGATAAATGAATAAAATAAGGGTGCATCCTATTTAAAGCTAATAACATCATAAAATCAGTTACATCAGCAACACCAGATTGACTTGGTGATCCAACTCTTTCAGATATAGATTTTGCTCGCTCTCTCATTAGAGAAGCAACCTCAACAAGAAAGTCCTTCAATCTAGGTATAGATGATATGGATATTGAGGTTGCATAAAATTTATCATCTAAAATAATTGATTTATCTGGATTTACACTAGCTATTCTAGCTATTGCCAAGGAAGTATATTTACTTCTATCATCTTTCTCCAGCATTAGTTTAAAGTCAAGCTCTGCTAAGCCTAAATTAGCATAGTTTCCATCCTCTGAAAAAGTATCTTTTATATCAATTAGTTTAGTTTTAAGCCTTGTGCCTCCAAGGGTATCAGAGTCTAACAAAACCTCTCTAACACCACTAACTTTGAGAGGTAGGCATAAGTATATCTTCTGATTGGTTACATCTGCTTTCTCTATTGTTAAAGGCTCAGGTAATGGTGCTTCATTAGGAAGTTCAAAGGAAGTCCCATCTGGCAAAACACCTCTTGCCAGCTGAATACCAACTTTTCCAAAACCTAAATACTCCTTATTTATTTCTAATGTTCTGAATCCAAAAAAGAATGGATTTAGATTTTGTATTTTTTGATTAACATTATGCTCATTAAACTTAAACTCTTGCTGAAAATGGTGAGGTCTTATAAACAGTCCTTCACTCCAAATAACTCTATTTTTTACACTCATTTAATAATATCCTCTTAGTTTTCTTTTTTTATTTCTACTTTCTTTTCTAGTAGCCTTACTAGAAAAGAGTACTCTTTTGCTTTTGACTTTATCTTTATGGTATCTCTCCCACTTTACATTATTATAATCTCTATAAAATGCTAATACAGCAATGTAGTGTGTATCTTCATCAACTTCTGAAAAATCAATATATTTAAACTGTTTTGGGTCAATTATGTACTCATCATGATCTAAATAGGTCTTACCTAAACTACCTTTTAAATCTTTTTCTAAACTGGAGTAATCAGCACTCATAAATAGTGAGTCATCTTTAAGCTGAATTATTTTTAGACTTATTGGGGTTGCTTGTTCTTCACCAGCTTCTTTACTTGATTTTTGTTTGCGTTTCTTTATTGTATCAACATCTACACCTGATGAATCACAGTCTTCATTATCTTCACATATATCTGCTGTTGTATGCAACCCATCATCATTTTTTTCCAAATTTGAGTTGTCTTTCTCCTCTTTCTGCCTTTCTCTTCATCCAAGTCATCGCTATCTGAATATTCATTAATATTTACTTTTTTATCGGCATATATTGATAGAGCAAATTTAGATTTTGATTCTTTGTCTTCACCTACTTTTATAGATGGATCTTTTATAACTTCCCATGTTTTACTTGCAGCATCCATTACAGTACAAGACCCAATCTGAGTTATTACTAACAACACACTTATTCTAGATAGTATTTTTTTTATTTTATTATTCATGTTTTCAGAACCTATTTTTTTAGTTTAGGAAATTCTTTTATTGGATCAAGATTTTCTTTAATTATTATGTCTTCTTTTTTTACTTTTAATTCTTTCTCTACTTTTTCTTCTATAACTGCTCTTTTGCTTTCTTTTACCCTATAAACTAAGGATACTGATTGGTGGGTATTATCAGTTCCATCTAGCCCACCAATATCTTTTTTAGAAACCCCTAAATTATCTTTAGGTATTATATCAAAACCAAAGTCATCAATATCTAAATCTAATTTGTTATCATCATCAGATAGTAAAATTAGTGGGTCTAACTCACTTTTTTTATCAAGTAAAAGTTCACCTTTAGTTTTGGTTTTTAAAATAAAGTCATCTATATTGTGATCCTCTATTAATATATTATATCTTTCACCTATTAAATCTGATAAATCTTTATGAAAAAAATTTTCTCCTTTCTTTATATAGTTAACAATTATTAAGTAACGCCCAATTTCTATTAAATCACCTGATTTTAATGTTACAAGTGCGCCTTTATTAAGAGTTTTGTGCGATTTGTTAATTCTAGTGCTTCCAGCAATCTCTTTTAAGCAGTAATTTTCATTTAAATAAATTATTTGACACTGAGTGTCTTCTACTGATTTAGCATAGTCATCAATAACCCAGTTACAATTTTGGTCTGATCCAATACTACCGCCTGCATCATCAAACTCATGTTTAACTTTAGTCCCTTTTTGAAGAGAGGAGACATTTTTTATAAACAAAAATAATCTATACATCTAAGTAGCACCAGTTATATTTATCGTAGCATCTTGAGTAAATCCTTTTTCAGAAATAAAGCTACTCCAACCTAAATATATTTTATTACCTTCTTCTAATATTAATTTAGGTACATCTTTTTTTATTATTCCTAGTCTTATATCATAAGGAAGCTGTTCTCTTAGAAGGAAACTTACTAAAGTTTTTAAAACTGCATAAAACTCTCCATTTGGTAAAAATTTATGAAATATATTTATATCAAGCTTATTTATCTCAATAACAAATTTATTTGCCTTTGTTATGATAGATGAGCCAAT
>CBDCEG010000006.1:0-20430 GCA_965215775.1 Cardiobacteriales bacterium | reverse complement strand
GGTGTAAATTCATTGCCCCAGTTTCTGTAAAAACAAAATGTAAATTATCTTACAAGAAAAGTGGGAAAGTTATTGATTTAACTTGTTATTAGTAATGTAAGAAAATCAACAATAATTAAAATAAATTATAAAAAACAATACGAAATAAAAATCTATGAATACAACCAATGAATTATTGTTAGTAATAATTTTGCCACTACTTTTTGCTATAATTTTTTCTTTTTTTTATAAAAAAATACAATCTAAAAATAGCAAATTAGTAGACTCAAAAAAAATATCCAATTGCCTTGACACTGTTTCTCTAAAATTATTGTTACCAACCTTTGTTATCCATTCTATTTTAGTAACAAATGTTAATTTTTCAATGTTAATATATGTTTTACTTGGAATATTCTTCCCACTAATTGTTATAATAACTAGTAAAATAATTCAATCAAAAATAGGTATCAAAAAAGAATTAATTCTTAGTATTGCTACACACGGTGGCGGTAATAGAGGCGTTCTAACTATTTTGATTATTTGGGGTGGTGTTGAATCGTTTAATACAATTCTTACTACATTTATGTTTGTTGACTTAGGGCATACTATTTATATGTTAGGGATTCTTCCTTTTATAATTAAAAGAATTCTAAAAATAAAAACTAAGAATAGTTATAAAATCAATCTTAAAAAAATTATTGATAGCTATCCTATGATTGCAGTTTTATGGGTATCGGTTATTTTGCTAATATTAAAATCCAACACGCTCTCAGTGGATGATTTGTTAGATTATTTAGATAACACTAAGATGGTGAGAAAAAATATCTTCTCAATATTTTTACTTACTTCTATTTTACTAAAAATAAAATTAGACTACTTTAGTTTTAGCACCATATCTCGCATATTGATACATTTCTTTACCATAAAAATATTATCATTATTAATTGTTTTTTCACTAAGTTTGGTGCTTTTCCCTGTTGAAATTAGCCTTATAGCTGTAATTATATTAGCATTTATGCCACCAAGCTCTATGCTTCCTGCAATGCTTTATCAAGCAAAAACACCAGAAAATATTGATGAAAAAGTCAATATGTATATAGTTGTTCTAAACGCTGTGTTTTTATTTGTACTTATATTTATAATTATATTAAAACTATTATTCCAGCAACTATTTTAATACTTTCACAAAGTAAAATTATATAGCTTTATTTAAAATCTTCTTTTTAAATCACCGTTATAAACAACTTTGGTTGGATCGGTATCATCATTTAAAACAGCAGGAACAATTGCATCAGCTTCTAGTTTTTTGATTTCAGCATCAAGCTGATCTTCTTGGTAAGTCATCATCATATCTGCAGAAATAACATAATCAAAGCATTGAATATCAACTAATTTTTCAATATCTTCTTCAACATCTTTGCCCTCAACTGTAACTATAATTTTTCCAATTGGATCGTGCAAATGGTATTCACAAATTTCACTATTTTCTTTAATTATTTCAATAACTTTATCTACATTTTCTGGTAAAGTTTGTATAATTACACTTGATATATTCATATTTTACTCTCTTATTTATGTTTTAATTGGCTAGTTTCCTAACTTCCAATAATTAATATTATTATCATCACTTGCTATAAAAAGTTCTTTTTCATTCAAAAACAAAATCTTAGAAACTGATTTTTTATGAAAACCTAATTTATATAAGTCTTGTTTGGTGTTCACATCAAAAACACTAACATTATTATCTTCATCATCTGTAATTGCAGCCAAATTTCCACTAGGGCTAAGTGCAACAGCATAGATGAAAAATTCTGCTTTTTTATAATAAGATTTTAAGGAACTTGTTGAAACAACAGAAGCCCGCCTATCTTTGCCACCTGCTAATATTATATTATTTTTGTAGTCAACTTGGAATATATTATCTACATTATGACCTTTTATTTTCTTGATAATCTCACCAGTTTGAACTGAAGTTAGGTTAATATTTGCACCTTCATCAACAATAACTGCTTTGGTTTTTTCTTTATTTACTGCAAAATTTGAAAACCTTGATAGTGAAACTTGTTTTTTATAGATAATTTTATTCTCTACAAAATCAAACAAAATCAATTCATTACTCAAAAGAGAAAGTAAAACTTGTGTTTCATTTATAAATTTAACTTTTACAATACTTAACTGCATTTTGGGTGTAATAACTTCTTGTAATTTATCATCAAAATAAATATATAACCGCCTATAACCCATTGCCGCTTGCGTTATCATTGCTATTTTATTATTTAAAATATCTATTGAATAAACTTTGGCAGGAACTTTTTCCCCAGTAAAACTATTAATATTTGGAACTTCTATCATATCAATTTTCTGCTTAGTTTCAGTATCAAAAATATCAATAATTCCTTCAACAGTTGATGAATATAGTTTTTTATTTATATAAAACAAATCTGTAACTCCACCACTTGCTTTATAAATAAAATTTGGTTGCAAATCTTTAGCAATTAATTGATTTGTAACTAATAAATTAGCAAATAAGAATATTAAAAGAGTAAGTTTTTTAGTTAATTTTTGCATATTTATTAAATATCAGTTTTGAGGGTTGTTTGTTTAGATATTATTATAACTTAGTTTGCAAAAACTTTGATTAATAAATTTATAATAATAAACTATAGAATATAAGTTATCAGCTGAATTTTTCTCAGTGTATTTGCATATAATTCTATATATAACAAAAGTGATTATTAGCTCAGCTGATTTATGCTTTATAACTGAAATACCACTAAAACAAGTAATCAAATATGTGAAATCTAAAGGGATAGAAATTATTGAAGAGTCAGTTACTAGAACTGGAGCTGTTGGAGAAATAGTTTCTTTTTATTTTAGAGATATAGATGGTAATTTAATAGAAGTTAGTAATTATATTTAGAAATACTATTGATACCTGATTATAGTCAATTTCTTTGTATTTACACTAACCGCATTGCCAAAATGCAGTATCATCAAAAAGGTACATTATCCCTCCTGCAAAATTTATATCAGAACTTAAAAAAATAGATTCATCAAATTGACCAATAAAGTTGTTACCTCCGTCATCACCTTGCATCCATATTGGATAATTACCAATGAAATTAAGGTTATAAAGATATTCATGCAACTCATCTTGCCATTCGCTCTTCTCTATCTCATCATCAAAAAAATCTTCAGGTACTTTTATTGCCTGTATATTTATACCTGTTACTTTTTTAACCCCATCAATGTGCATATTAAGTTTTTTACTATCAATGTCTGATTGGGATAATAGCAACACTTGAGTTTCAGATGTATCTTCCTCATATGCTTCATTCTCTATATAATCACTAATATATAGGCTTATAGCTCTCTTATTTGGATACTCCTTTGAAAGATGAGGGAAATCTTGCAAATCCAAAGTAATAATATGTTGCATTGGACTATTATTATATTTTGGATAATTATGCTCATCCAATCCGATGCCTTTGCCTCCTATTTGGCTTAGTGAAGTAGGTAATTTATCACTTTGTTCTATTATATAAACCAATTCATATGCATTTTGCTCTATTTTATCTTTTATATCACCATAAAATTTGTCAAATTTTTCTCTAAGGGTAAAGTGTTGTTTTCCTATATGCTTATCTAATAATTCGCATACGGATATTGCTTCTATGAATTTTAATTCTTTTAAGCTGGAAAAATATTCCTCCTCTAAAATACCAAACCAACCATCATCACCTTTATACTGAGCAACAAAAAAAACAAAACCTTTTTCTTTAAGTTCTATAGAAGTTTGCTTAAAACTCTCTATCTCTTCACTACTCCAAATACTAGTTCCATAGGCTAATATTTTATGGTTTATTTCGTATTTAGTAGTATTTTCTTTATATTTTTCTTTTATTACATCAAAGTATTTTAATGAAAAAGATATATTAAAAGGTTTTAAAAGTGTAGTTATATTTTTTTGTAGATTATCATTTTGCTTTCTAAACAGTTTGTACTTATCTTTTGCAAAATCAAAAAAGTAATATTCTAAATCCATTCCTACATGATTTCTTTCATAAAACTCTGTAATAAGATTTCCTTCTTTTTTTATAACATGAATATCTTTTTCTTTTGCCATGAGCAGGTGCCTTTTATTTTGTTTCTCATGATCATCTTCATCTATAAACTCAATATAGTATTTTTTATTATTAAATCCTATAATATAAGGCGTCTTATCTTTTATGGACTTATCCAGTTCTTCTAAAAAAGAGTTTGCATTTTCTTTTAATAGTCCTTTTGATACTTTTCTAAGAGGTTTTAGATAACTATAACCATTTTCTTTTAGCCTAATTAAAATTCCTATACAAAAAAGACCAGCAACTAATCCTACTATTCCAAAAATAATAGAACCCTGTGTATAATTATCCATTTCAAGTATTAAGTATTTGAATGCTATGTAAAATAGCCATAAAGTAAAAACATATACTGAAATTCTTCTTCCATTTGTCATTATTTATTCTCTCTTTTTATTTAAAAGGAACCATAATCCTCTTCTGTGTGAGCGTAATCTACAAATTGTGTATATTCACCCAAAAAGGTAAGTTTGATTGAACCTATTGGTCCATTTCTTTGTTTTCCTATTATTATTTCTGCGGTTTTATCTTGTTTACGAGGGTCATCAGCGGCTGCATAAACAGCATCTCTATAAATAAATGTGATAATATCTGCATCTTGCTCAATTGCACCAGATTCACGCAAATCAGACATTATTGGTCGTTTATCAGTTCTATTTTCTAAACTACGATTTAACTGTGAAAGTGCCATAACTGTGCAATCAAACTCTTTGGCAAGCATTTTTAAAGATCTAGAAATTTCAGAAACAACATTAGCTCTACTTTCATTGCTATCAGGTAAATCCATTAATTGCAAATAATCAACAATGATTAGTCCAAGTGGACCATTTTCCCTAACCAATCTTCTACAGTTAGAACGCATTTCAGTTGGTGTTAAACCTAAGTTATCATTAATAAATATTGGTGCGTTCGCAAGCTGTTGAACTGCACCTCTAAGCCTTTTCCACTCCTGCTTTTCTAAAGTTCCTTTTCTAATATTAGTTTGATTTATTTGCCCTAAAGCAGAAATAAGTCTCATTGTTAATTGTTCTGCAGGCATTTCAAGTGAAAAAATTGCAACATTTTTCTTTTCAAATAACGCTACATTAGTTGCAATATTCAAACAAAGTGCAGTTTTCCCCATAGATGGTCTAGCTGCTAAAATAAATAAATCACCTTTTTGTAAGCCAAGGGTTTTCTCATCAAAATCTTTCCAACCTGTTGCAAGACCAGTTATTTCACCTTCTTGCTCGGATAAAATTTCAATTTGTTTTAAGGTTTGAGCCGTTATTTGATTAATTTTCAAAAAACCATCTCTATCATTTGATTGATATTGCTCAGCTATTCTAAATATTTTCTGTTCTGCTGAATCTATAACCTCTTTAACTTCTTTTTTTCCTGGGAAATAGCCCATTTCAGTTATTTGACCACTTGCTTCAATCATTTGTCTTAGAACTGATTTTTCACGAACTAAGTTTGCATAAATCTTTACATTTGAAGCACTTGTAATTCTTTCAACAATATTTAGGATAAACTGTTCTCCACCAATTTTCTCAAAATCATCAGTTAGTCTAAGTTCGTTTATAACTGTAACATAATCAAACGGTTGGTATTTGTTAGCAAGGCTAGAAATTGCATCAAAAACAATTCTAAACTCTCTTTTATAAAAGTCATTAGTTGAAATAGTGCTTTCAATTTTCTCCCAAGAGTCAGCATTTATAAGTAATGCACCAATAACAGCTTCCTCAGCTTCGTTTGAATGAGGAGGTGTTTTTAATTGAGCAAGTTTATTATTGTCATAATTTGAATAACTATTTTCTGGCATTGTTTAATTTCTCTTTTTTTGTATTATATTTTCTATAAAGTTTATGTTTATAAATATCTTACGGGTTATTTACTATACTCATATATTATTTATATAAGTAATATATGAGCATAGTATTAGTTAAAAGTATATTTTATCTTACATTACATTAAAAAATATAAAATGCTTTTCTTTAAAGTAAAAAAAAGCACCTATAAAGGTGCTTTTTAGAAAACTTTTAAATATTATGCTTCTTCAACAATATTTACAGTTATTGAAATGTGAACATCAGAATGTAGTGTTAAAGGAATAATGAACTCACCTGTTTGGCGAATTGCTCCTTCAGGCATACGAACTTCATTTCTTTCAATTTCAATACCAGCTTTTTTGGCAGCTTCAACAATATCAATTGAACCAACTGAACCGAATAAACGACCTTCTGTTCCTGTTTGCGCTTGAATTGTAATTGATTTACCGTCAATTAATTCTCCTTTTGCTTTTGCTGTATTTAAAGTTTCAAGAGCTATTTTCTCTAGCTCTGCTCTTCTTGCTTCAAAAATTTTAATATTTTCTGGTGTTGCAGTTGTTGCTTTTCCTTTTGGTAAAAGGTAGTTTCTAGCAAATCCAGATTTAACAATAACTTTTTCACCAAGGTCGCCTAAATTGGCAATTTTTTCTAATAAGATTACTTGCATAATTAACTCCTTAATGTTTATCTGTATATTCAATTAAAGCTAAAAATCTAGCTCGTTTTATAGCTTGTGCTACTTTGCGTTGATTGAAAACGCCAGTTCCTGTAACTCTACTTGGGATTATTTTCCCAGCTTCGCTTACAAAACCTTTTAGTAATTCAATGTCTTTATAATCAATTTCTGGCGCACCAGCTTTGTTAAATACATCATATTTTTTGATGAAAACCTTTGGTCTTCTTTTAAATGTTGTTTTTTTCTTTTGCATGATAATTACCCCAATTATTTATTTTCTTTTGCAGACATAATCACTGAAGGCTCAGTAATTGCTTTATCTTGACGGATTATTAAGTTACGAAGAACAGCATCATTAAATTTAAATGATGTTTTTATTTCGTCAAGTGCTTCATTTGTGCATTCTACATTCATTAAAGCGTAGTGTGCTTTTGCAAAGTTGTTAATTGGATAAGAAAGAACGCGTCTTCCCCAGTCTTCAGTTCTATGAATAGTTCCTTTGTCTTCCGTTACTATTTTAGAATACTTTTCTATCATAAGTGGTACTTGTTCGCTTTGATCTGGCTGAACAAGAAATACAATTTCATAATGTCTCATTTTAAGCTCCCTATGGGTATTAAAATTAAAAAAAATAGCTACCAAAAAAATGATAGCAAGGAGAAGCGAGGATTGTATCAGTAAAATAAGAAAGTGCAATTAAAATATTAACTTAGAGTTCTTTGGTGAGTTTTTTAACCATACCAAATTGTAATAGTGCTATAATTAACTTTTATTTTAAAAGTATTTAAGGTTTTTTATGGAAGCTATTATCTTTTTTGCAGCTGTTTTACCAATACTATTTGTTATTATTATAATCTCAATGCTATCGTCAATTTCATCAAGAATTAATGATATAAAATTTAACAGAAAAGAAAGGTTAGCTGACCTAGAAATTTTGATGCTGTCTAAATTTAATGATCTAGATAATAAAATCAATGAATTAACAAAAATCAATAAAGAGTACTCCGAAAAACTATCAGGAGAAAATCTTGAGAGCAATTCATCTAAAGATAGATCTAAAGATAGAGAAAATAAATCACAGGCAATACAGACAAGTGTTATAAATAAAGAAGAGTTAGCACCAACTAGGAATATAAAATTACCTGAAGCATTACCTAAAAGCTCTCAAAAAGAAAGCTCTCAAAAAGAAAATACTCAAACTTCAGCTTTAAATATAAATAAACAAAATAAAATAATTAAACATAACACTGATAACGAACTTTCTAATGAGCCAACAGCCTCAAATAAAACCGTTGTACCAGAAAAACCTAATGAATATATAAGTAAAGAAAATGTTAAAAGTTTTATTAATAATATAAAAAAAACCAACCAATCTAAAATTATAGAAAAAAATTATCAAGCCAAAAAACAAGAAATTGAAAATATTTTTAAAACAGCAAAGTCTCCTTCTAAATCACCTATAAATAAACAACAAAATGAAGAGAGTCAGCTTACTAATTACTTTAAAGAGAATTCTATTGAAGATATATTCTTTGGAAATATTATTTTAAAAGTATCTATTTTAGCATTTATTTTAGGCATTGGATTTTTCTTAAAATACTCTATTGACAAAGATTGGCTTCCAATTTGGGGAAGAGTACTAATTGGCATTGTTGTTGGCATTTCTTTATTAGTTGGTGGTATCAAAATGATCACTAATAAGCAAAAGCTATTTTCTGAAGGTCTATTTGGCGCTGGTATTGCAGTGTTATATTTATCCTCCTTTGCGGCAGTTAGTATTGAAGGCTTTATATTCATATCTACACAATATGCTTATGTTGCAATGATTTTCATAACAATACTCGCAGGCATTATTTCAGTCAAATTTGATGCAAAATCAACAGCTATTTTTGGACTAATTGGTGGCTTTGCAACTCCAATGTTACTAAGCACAGGTTCGCATAATTATATTGGGCTACTAACTTATATGCTTATTCTTAACCTAGGTGTATTATTTATTTCTGTTTATAAGAAATGGACACTTCTTCCTTGGCTGGCATTTATAATAACAACCGCAACAACATATTATTCAATCAAACTAAATGCTGGTCATAATTTTATAAAGTATGCTCTTCTTATTGCAGCATTTTTTATCATATATTCAATTGCTCCATTTATAAATCAAATTAGAAGAGAGGATAAAAATCTTAAGCCACCCCAAGTTTTATTATTTTGGATAAACTTTATTTCAGTTGTTCTAAGTTACTTAATATTATTTAAACTATTTAATATTAAATTATTATATTACTCAGCTGTAAGCATTCCTTTAGCAGCTTATATGTTAGTCTATGCTGGCATATTATCTAGGAAAAAAGTTTTCCTTAAAAACTTATTTTACTCAGTTTTAGGGCAAGCAGTTGCATTATTATTAGTAACTCCAGCGCTTATATTTGATGGAAGCATATTGACAATTGTTTGGTCAGTTGAGTCTTTTGTTCTTCTATGGATATTCACAAAAACTAAAGAGGTTACTTATGCTGGGTTTGGCTTTTTTGGGTTTGCTTTGGTTATTTTTAAATTCTTATTTATGGACTTAATGATTACTTACAGCTTTTATATTGATATGAATTTAATGCAAATTAGAGACTTAGCAATAACATCTTTCTTTGTTATAGCACCTTTATTTACATCTTATTACTTACTCAAAGGTAAGAATTTGAATTTCAAGTTTATTGAAAATAGCATCATCAAAAAAACTTTATTTATAATTTTATTTGCATTATCATTTTTTGTTTTAGCTTACTTAAATACAATTTCCAAACATCTTTACACTGACTCTAATATTATATCGATGATATATATGCTTATTATTGCTATATTTGCATTTTTACTATCTAAAAGTTTTTATGCAAAAAAACTCAACTTTATATTTGATATATTTGTTTTAATGATATCTGCTTGTTTTATTTATAATATTTGCATAATTTCAGAAGATAATTTAATAATAGCTACTATAAACTTTATCCTATTTATGTCTGTATTTGCATTAATTTATAATATTCATTACAAAGGTTTGAATATAACAGTTTCTAACCATAATTTATCAGATGCTGTGTTAGCTTTGGGTATATTTTTAGTATTTGTGTTCTTAAATACAGAAATATATCATTTGGTAAGGCTTTTCACACCAGAGGGAACTAAATTTGCTATAACAATTTTATGGGTTATCTTTGGTATTGGGTTATTCTCTTTTGGCTATACTACCGAAAGAAAGAATATGAAAATGGCAGCAATAATACTTATTTCTACTGCAATATTAAAAGCATTTTTCTTTGATTTAACTAACTTGAACTCAATTTATAGAATAGTTTTACTATTGATTTTAGGACCTATTCTCTTTGCTCTTTCATACTTTTACCTTAAAAAAAGTGAGCAAAAAACTAAATTAGAAAATAACCTTAAAGTGGAGAAATAATAATGAAATTATTTATTTTAATATTATTTTTAAATACACTCTCAATATTAAATGCTCAAACTTGCAAAAAAGACATTACCTTTGAAAATATTGATAAACCAACTCTAGTTCAACTAGAGCTAGATAATGAAATATATAAAAATAGTAAAAATAGTTTTGCTGATATAAGGTTAAGAAATAGTAAAAATGAAATAGAAGGATACTTTATTCGCTCATTTAAAAGAAAGTTTGTAGAAAATACTAAAACTCTAACAGCAAGCTCTTATAATCGTAAAAAAGGGGAGTTAATTTACAAATTTAACAAACCCTTTGATATTGAAAATATAAAGCTAAATATTGAAGACATAAATTTTGAAAGCACCGTGGATATATATGCCAATGGAAAGCAGTTGTTAAGTAACTATAAAATTTTTGATTATAGCAATGAAACAGGAACTAGTAATTTTACTGTAAAAATACCTAAAGTTAATACAAAAGAAATTAAAATAATTTATCATTTGGATAAAACCACCTCTTTTTATAAGAAATATCAAAAGCTAAAAGAAATGAGTCAATATCTAACAATTAAGTCTGTTAGTTTTTCTAATAACAATAAAAGTAAAATTATTTGGAATAGTAATAAAATAGCAATAAAATCAACTAGAAATATAAAAGAAGATAAAAAAACAGAGTATATTTTTGATATAAAAAACATTCCTTTTTCAAAAATAAGAATAAGTATTAAAGAAAAAAACTTTAAAAGAAATGGAGATATTTATATTTCAAATGATGGTTTTAGTTGGCAATACATTAAAAGATTTTCATTCTTTTCCTCAACAATAACTAAAGAAAATAATGTTGAAATTAGCACAACAGGAAGAGCAAAATATTTAAAATTACTTATTTCAAATGGTGATAACAAACAACTTACAGTTAATAATTTAAACCTTTTAAGTCCACCAAATTACTTATACTTTATTGCAAATACATCAGAAAAGTATGCTTTATATTTTTGTAACAAAGATGCATTAAAACCTAATTATGAACTAGAAAGCTTAATTAATAAAAGTGTTGATAATGATAAAAACATTGATTTCATAAAAGGTACAGTTTCTGAATTAGAAACTTTAAAACAAATTAATATTGCACCCCACCCCCAACAATCTTTTTTAAAAAGCAATAAAGAGCTTCTGTTTATGCTAGCTATGATTACTGCTTTATTAGTTATGGGGTATGTTGCTTTTATATTGGTTAAAAATGTTGAAAAAGATAGTGATAATTGAGACTTATGTTTATCTAGTTTCTCATGAAAAAGAAAAAGCAATTATCTCACTCAACAAACTAAAAAATAGCAAAATCTCATCAGAAGGAGATAAGGAAACTATTGATAAGCTTATAACTTATGTCAAAAAAAGAAAGTCTGGAAAAATACTGAATGGACTCCGTGATAAAATATTCCTTATTAAGATGGGTGTCAAGTTTGCACTTTCATCTGCAAAAAAATTAGACTGGGAAAAAATATTAAAGCAACAAAATATAGTCCAATCTGATGAAATATTTACCGCTTTATAGAAAAGCTAATAAAACTACCTCATCACCTACCTCAAAAAAATAATAGGGCAAATAAAAAACAAGCTTTTAGTATATAAAAGCTTGTTTTTTATTTATAAGTAATATAACTAAATATCTTAATAAACATCTTCAACATCTTCATGATAATAAAAATCAGCAAGATCATCTTCATCGTCAAAGTTACCATAGATTATATCATAATCCTCTTCTTCTTCCTCTTCTATCTCATAGTCGTTATTACTATGTGGGCTTATTGCAGCTCGTATAAACATAACTACTTGTATAATAAACCCTACAATAATAAAAAAAACAGCAATTTCCATAACACACCTCTTTTTAAATTAGTTAACCTACATCTACAAAATACTCCTAATTAACAAATTAGTCAATTTTACTCATTAAAATTTAAATTATAGTACTGTTTAATTAATAAATTTAAAAAGATAACTCAAAGTATAGAAAAGTATTCAAATACTGATAACCTAAAAAAAATAGGCAAAGAAGCTGGGGAAAAAGTAACAAATGAAATAAAAAATCAAAGTGAAAATATTTGGAATAAAGCTAAAGACTTAGTTAAATAATATATTTTAATTTATATTTATCGTCAATTTGAGATATTAGGTTATTATACAAAATAAATCAAAAGCTTACAAAAAACTAACCATGTTTTTTTAAATCTCGGTGTCTTATATTAATATTTTCAAAGCTTTCTAATAGTTTTTTGGTGATACTTTCTGTAACAAAAACAGACCTATGTTTTCCACCAGTGCAACCAATAGCAATGGTCAAATATGAACGATTGCTTGTTAAATATGTTGGTAACCACTTACTTAAATATTCAGTTGTATCATCTATATATGTTGTTGTTTCCTTATGTTCTAGCAAAAACTCTTGAATTTTTTTATCTTTTCCATTTAAATGACGAATTTCTTTTTGCCAGTATGGATTTGGTAGAAATCTAACATCAAACATCAAATCCGAATCAATTGGAATTCCATTCTTAAACCCAAATGATTCAATTGTAATTGTTGGTTGAGAATCGCTTGATTTACCAACCCAAGATTTTATTCTGTCTTGTAAACCATAAATATTAATTTTACTGGTGTCAATTGTATAATCAGCTGTTAGAAGTAATGGAGATAGTATTGTTTTTTCTAGTTTTATTGCTTCAACCAAAGGTCTTTTATTATCAGTTAAAGGGTGCTTTCTTTTAGTTTCGCTAAATCTTTTTATAAGAACTTCATCACTTGCATTTAAGAATAAAACCTTAACATCATTATTTTCTTTTCTAAATTTATTAATAACTTTTGGGATTTGGGCAATATTAGAAGTTTGGCTGCGGATATCAACTCCAACTGCAACTGGTAAACTAATATTTTTTTGTTCTAAATATAGTTCTGGAAGTAAATTTACAGGTAGATTATCAATTGTATAATAACCAATATCTTCTAAAGCATTTAATGCATTAGTTTTCCCTGCTCCAGATAACCCTGTGATAATAATCATTTTTATTTAACTCTCCAAGTTGTTTTCATTATTTTATTTTCCATTTTATCTTCAATTATAATTCCTTTTTCAGCTAATAAATCTCTAATTTCATCTGATAATTTAAAGTCTTTATCAACTCTAGCTTGGTTTCTTTTTGTAATTAAATTATCAATTTCTTGAGGGTTTATTTCTAAATTTTTATTAGAACTTTGTAGAAATTCTTTTGGATTATCTTGTAAAATCCCCAGTATTTTTGCTAAAGATTTAAGTTCACAAGCTAACTGTATTTTTATTTGTTTATCTGCTGTTTTATTAATATTTTTAGATATGGCAAAAAGCTCACTTATAGCTTTAGAAGTATTAAAATCATCATTCATTGCCTCAAAAAAAGTTACATATTTTGCTTTTAAATCATCTAAACTTATATTTTCCAAACTTTGATTTGCAGAATTTTCATCAATATTTAATGAAGTGTATAACCTTTCCAAACCATTTCCAGCCTCTTGTAACCCTGCATCACTATAATTAAGTGGGCTACGATAATGAGTTCCTAAAATAAAAAATCTAATAACCTCTCCTTTGAAATTTTCCAAAACATCTTTTATTGTAAAGAAATTTCCCAAAGATTTAGACATTTTTTCAGAATCTATTTGAACAAATCCATTATGAATCCAATAGTTGACATGTTTACCATCACAAGTTGGCTCAGACTGTGCAATTTCACATTCATGATGAGGGAATTTCAAATCAAGCCCGCCTCCATGAATGTCAAAGTGATTTCCAAGCTCTTTTTTTGCCATCGCCGAACATTCAATATGCCAACCAGGTCTGCCATTTCCCCAAGGAGATTCCCAAAAAGGTTCACCTTGTTTAGCTGATTTCCACAAAACAAAATCTAGTGGATTTCGTTTACTTTTATCAACTTCAACTCTCTGCCCAGCTTGTAATTCGTCTAATTTTTGATTTGCAAGCTTGCCATAATTCAAAAAACTAGCAACCGAATACAAAATATCACCACTATCTGATTGATAAGCATAGTTATTTTCAATTAACTCTTTTATCATCTCAATCATTTCATTAATTGTTTGAGTTGCCTTTGGCTCTTTTGTTGGTGGTAATGCTTTTAGTTGCTTTTCATCTTCGTGCATTGCTTTGATAAAACGATTTGTTAGGCTAGAAATATCTTCGTTATTTTCTAAAGCTCTTTGAATAATTTTATCATCAATATCTGTGATATTTCTAACAAATTCAACTTCATAATTACTTGCTTCAAAATATCGTCTAATCATATCAAAAACTACAATAACCCTAGCATGACCAATATGACAAAAATCATAAACTGTCATTCCACAAACATACATTGCAAGTTTGTTTTTTGTAATTGGTTGAAAAACTTCTTTTTTTCTTGTTAATGAATTGTGTATTTTTAGCATTTTTTTATTTATTATATTTGGGGTTAAGTTTACAAAAGCTCACTAACAATATCAATACATTGTTGGTAGCGTTCATCATAATCACTTGCAGTTATTTCCGTATATTCTATTTTGTGCATTTCTAAAATTCTTACAAGTAAATTTTGGAAGTTTTTTCTATCGTTATTACTACCTAAAGTTCTTAACCCATCATCAACCCATTTTGTATTATTTTTTAATAAAATCACTTTATCAAATTTATATTGTTTTATCATTGCAGTTAAAAATGGGTGGTTTTTACCTTCGTATTTTTTACAAAAAGCTTGGGTGGTAACAAAATCAGTATCAGTAAAAGATATTTTATTAGCTCTTTTCACTGCGTAATCAATATAGTTAGCTTGTCCTAAAGCGATTTTGGGGTAATCTGAATACTGTAAAGCTTGCTCATTTCCTCCCAATTCTTTAAATATATATTCTCTTCCATATTCCCAAGCAGAACTAGTATTAAAAACATTTGCAAGTTTATTTGTAAGCGTTGATTTACCACTACTTTCACCACCTAATATTGCAATTTTTCTAACAAAAAATGGTTTAACTTCAGTTGGAATATAACGCCAATGTTTCATTGGACTTTGGCGGATTTCCGAGCCAGAAACTTGCATAAATTCTTGGTTACTATCAATTATTCGTGATTGAAGATTTAATCTTTTTTCGTATTCTTCAGTGTCTTTAGGGTTATTTGTGAATATTAAACTTGGTTTTATATTATGCTCTTCAAAAGCTTGAGTAACCCTATTACTCCACTCTTCCCAGTTATTATGGCTAGGAAATAATTCTTCGTTAAATGAATGTATTTTTATTGAGCCTTGGTATTTAAAAGTCTGCTGTAACCAACGAAGTCTATCCTCAATCGTTGGTTGTTTAAGCATATTACTGCTTTCAAATAACTTATCATCTGCTTTTTTATCATGACAAACATAAATATGTAATTCATCAACAATCCCACTTGCACTTTGGATTAAATGTATATGCCCTGTGTGAAGTGGATAAAATTTGCCAAAAATAACTCCTATACTTTTATTTTTCATTTTTTTCTATCAACTTTTTTAACTTATCTTTTAATGGTTTAAAGTTAATATGATTATAATTAATATTGCTTAAACCAATTAATTTATAAATTATTTGTAGTTTACCTTTATCCTTCTTTTTTTCCCCAGAACATTCTAAGAAATTCTCATAGCAACCCTTTATTTTATTATCAAGAGTAGATAATATTAAAGTTTCCAAACAACCTTTATCTTTATTATTAGGCATAATATAATAATCAAATTCTATATTTGCTAGATTCTACCTACAAGTGCAACTTTTCAAGTTCAGCTTGAAAGACTTCATTTGGGGTTTTAAATCCTAGTCGTTTTCGTGGTCTATTATTAATAAGTTCCACAAAATAAGCAAGTTCTTCATCAGAAACATTATTAAAATCAGTGCCTTTGGGAATAAATTCTCGGAGCAAACCGTTGGTATTTTCATTAGTTCCTCTTTCCCAAGGTGAGTAAGCGTGTGCAAAATAAACATTCATTTTCACTTGTTTTTCAATCTCTTGGTGTAAAGAAAACTCTTTGCCATTATCGTATGTCATGCTTATTCGTAACTCATTTGGTAAGTCTTTGAAATCTTTAACTGTAGCTTCTAAAATAGCTTTTGCAGTTGATTTTTTCACTTTGGAAGCAATTAATTTACCACTTTTTCTTTCAACATTTGTAACTATCGCGCCTTGGTGATTTTTACCGACAATTGTGTCTCCTTCCCAGTGTCCAACTTCTTTTCTAAGCTCAATATTTTGCGGTCTTTCATCAATCATTCTACGATCTTTTATTTGATATTTTTCCTTTCTATTATGTTGATATTTCTTACCTTTTCTTCTGAAATACATCTTAACTAATTTTGGGTGATACTTATAAACAAATTGATAAATAGTCTCGTGGCAAATCGATTCTTGCGCCTCCTCTCGCCACTTTCCAGAAATTTGTTCTGGCGACCAATGTTGCTCTATTTTTATCAAAATATATTTCTCTAAAATACTATCAGGTAATATCCTAACATGCTTATTTGCAATAGATTTCCTCTTGGAAACTTTCTCCCATGCCTCTTCACCAACAAAGGTTTCTGCGTTTTTATTATTTTTTATGCAGCGGTATATTGTAGTCTTATTTTTGCCTAACTTTATCGCTATTTCACAAGGATTATAATTCTCATCAAGCAATGTTTCAATTTTTGTCATATCAGTTCTGGTTAATTGTGTGTATTTTTTCATAATGTTATTATCTTAGTTAATAAAAATAAAAATAACTAGTTCCAAATTAAAACCTAAAAATAAAATTTAGTTGCACTTCGGTTTAGAAACCAGGTTTTTACTATTTTCAATATTATCTCTAAATTCTATAATATGATTTTCCAAGCGTTCTTTTGTATTGTCATAACCATCATTCATATTATTTTCTTTTTCACAATCGGCATCTAATATAAATAAAATTTTATTAATTGATAAATTTTTAATTTCATTTTTTAATGTTTCATAATTTGAATCATCAAAATTAAGTAAATTACCTTTTCCATTCATACTTATAAAATTCTTATCGCCAAACTCACCTTGGGAAAGTTTTTTACAAAGTACAATATCATGCCCACCCTCAATAACAATTCTAACTTTATGTTTCTTTACCAAGACCTAACCTCATGGTTTTGTTTTAATTCATTATCTAACATTTCTTTATCTAAAATCATTGCTACAGTTTCATTATTAAGATTTTGTGATAAATTAATTAATGAAATATCATTATCATTTAGTTTGTTTAATATTTTTGAATAACTTTCAATACAATCTTTAGAGTGAGTTGTTGCAAACACTTGAATATTTTGTTTTTTAGAAATTGTTAGAATTATTTCCCATAATTTATCAAAATTTGTAAAGTGAATGCCATTTTCAATTTCATCAATATAAATAACAGAATTTTTATGTGATAACAAAGTGACAATTATATTAATAAAATGTTGTAAGCCATCACCAAAAGCAGATATATTTTGAAATCTATTATCTTTTTTTAACATTACTTTATTTTTAATAATATCAATTTGTTGAACATCAAATACATCAAATAAATATCCATTTACTTCATCTAACTTATTTTCTAATTTTAGATTATCAATCAAACCTACTAAATTATTGTTTATGTTTGGTGTAACAAAATTATAAATATCTAGCTTTGGTGGGTGATTTTTTTTATAAATATTATGATATGCATTAGAATTTCTAAAGCTTATTATTGATTCAGCTTCTATAAAGGCATCTTCATAGGGTGGAGTCATTCTTTCTACTCTGCCCATGTATTCTTCACTGCTCTCATGATAGTAACAAAAACATATTTTCTTATCTTTTTTTAAAACTAAACTCCTAAAGTCATAAACATGATAATATGATGTTTCTTCTAAACCAGTATTTATTTCATATTCATTAAAATCTAAATTTATATTAAACAAATTTGTATTTGAAAAATTAAACTCTTCTAATAACCAGTCTAGTAAAAAATTAGTTTTATCTCTGTTTTGTTCAATTAAAATCAACCTTTTAATATAAAAATCAAAAAAAAGTTTTGTCCCTAAATAACCATCTTCAACTCTATTATCATCTTTTATTAAATCTCCGTGCATTTCAACAAAACAAGTTATAAATTCTGATTTTAAAAAACAAGCCTCTAAAAAAGAAGTTTTACCAATATTATTATCTCCTGTTATTAGATTAACTCGTTTAAAACCCTCAGCCTTAAAATTGTCAAAGCATCTATAATCAATAATTTCAATATTTTTTATATGTTGATTTTTCATCATTTTATATTGTGATTTTATTATTTAAACCAAAAACTAAATCGCACCATGGCAATGTTTAAATTTTTTGCCAGATCCACAAGGACAAGGTTTATTTCTACTTGCATGAATCATCATTTCTTTCGTAACTTCTTGAAGTTCGTTATCATTACCGTTTAGCAAATTCACAGAATTATGTTCTTCTGAAGTTATTACAACTTCCTGTTCTAGCTCATCAGCTGGTGTTGGGTCATCTTTGAAATAAACATTTGAGAAAAATTTAGTTGCCTCTTGTGAAATATCATCAAGTAAAGTTTCAAATAAAATAAATGCTTCTTTCTTATATTCTTGTCTTGGATCTTTTTGAGCCCTACTTGCTCGCAAACCAATTCCTTGTCTTAGATAATCAATATATTTCAAATGATCACGCCATTTTTCATCTATTATTTGTAAAGTAACAACTTTTTCAAACATTTTTCTTTGGTCTTCCTCAACATCTTTTAGTTTTTCTGAGTAAATATATTCTAATTCCTTAATAATAAGTTCTTCAACTTCAACTGGTGTTAATGTATCGTTTTCTTTTAACAGGTCATCAATACTTATTTTCAGACCAAATTCTAACATTGCAGTTTCAAGACCTTTTTTATCCCAGTCATTTAACATTGCAGTTTCTGGAATATATTTATTTACAATTTGCTCAATAGTTCCTTCACGCATATTTGAAATAACTTCGGAAATATCCTCAGATTCCATTATCTCATCTCTTTGTAGGTAAACCACTTTTCTTTGTTCGTTAGAAACATCATCATAATCAATAAGTTGCTTACGCATATCAAAATTTTGTGCTTCTACTTTTCTTTGCGCACTTTCAATTGAATTTGATACAAGCTTAGATTCAATAGCCTCATCTTCTTTTAATCCAAGCTTAGTCATTAACATATGCATTCTTTCGCCAGCAAAAATACGCATCAAGTTATCTTCCATTGATAAATAAAATTTAGATGAACCTGGATCGCCTTGACGCCCTGCCCTTCCTCTTAACTGATTATCAATTCTTCTGGACTCGTGTCTCTCTGTTCCAACAATATGAAGCCCGCCCAAACTAACAACTTCGTCATGATCTTTTTTCCAATTTTCTTTCACTTTGCTAATTTCTGAGTCACTTGGATTTTCTCCCAAAGCTTTTATTTGAGCTTCCAAATTACCACCCAAAACAATATCAGTTCCACGACCAGCCATATTTGTTGCTATAGTAATTGCACCTTTTCTTCCTGCATTTTCAATAATATGAGCTTCTCTTTCGTGCTGTTTTGCATTTAGAACTTCGTAGTTAACTCTAACTTTATCAAGCTCTCGTCCAATAAATTCAGATATTTCTATAGAAGTTGTTCCAACCAAAGCTGGCTGTCCTTTTTTGTTTTTTTCAATAATATCTTTTACTACATTATTAAATTTTCCTTTTGCATTAAGATAAATAGCATCTTTTTCATCTTTTCTTTGTGTTGGTAAATTTGTTGGGATAACAATAGTTTCAAGGTCATAAATCTGATGAAATTCAGCAGCTTCAGTATCTGCAGTTCCTGTCATTCCTGCTAATTTATCATATTGTCTAAAGAAATTTTGGTAAGTTATTGATGCAACTGTTTGATTTTCATCTTGAATTTCCAAGCCTTCTTTTGCTTCAATAGCTTGATGAAGACCTTCAGACCATCTTCGCCCATGCATAGTTCTTCCTGTAAATTCATCAACAATAATAATTTCACCATTATCAACAATATAATCAACATCTTTGGCAAATAAATTATGCGCTCTCAAGCAAGCATTTAAAATATGGAACAAACTAATATTAACTGGGTTATAAATTGATTCACCTTCGTCCATAAGACCTGCGTCAAAAAGTAGTTTTTCAACTTTATCATGACCATTATCAGTCAAATTAACATTTTTATCTTTCTCATCAACCACATAGTCTGCTGGATTATCTTCATTTTCTTGCTTAACTAAGTGTGGAACTATTTTATTAATTCTTTCATAAACTGTATTATCACTTTCGGCGTGTCCTGAAATAATAAGTGGT
>CBDCEG010000005.1:0-34779 GCA_965215775.1 Cardiobacteriales bacterium | reverse complement strand
AAAAAGCTTTTAATTAACAAAATATATTCTAAATAGAGGAAAAAATGAAACTAAAAAAAACAATAGTAATGTTTTTACTGATAGTATTTATAGGATTTTGTAACGCAAATGAGAATAAATTAACTGCTGATAACGAAAAAAACATTTCAGAAAATAATGAACTTAAAATGGTTCCTGCGTTATCAAGATTTAACATTTCAAATGTTTATAAGCTAAATAATAATGGAACTAGAGAATTAGTTAGCATAAGTGAAGTTATTGATTTTAAAACATTCAAAGTATCTGAGTGGGACCGTTTTCTGGATGTTGGTTTTCTGTTTGTTGACAAGAATAGGGTTTATATTATTTGTGCATTTACAGATGACTGTAAAAGAAAAGAACTGTTTGTTTTATCTAATAAACCTCAATATAAGTATCTTGGTCATAGATATACCCAAATTGATAATAAAATATTTTACTTACACTATTATATTTGTGATGTGAGTCCTAAGGACAAAGTAGAAACAGGTTATAGAGTGTTTATGGCAGCAGATAATAAGATTAGAGTTCTTTATTATCTAACTGTTAATAATAAGAATTATTTAAAAGGTTTGATTTATAAAATTGATGGTGATATCCAAAACCCTAAAAGTTGGGATTATTTAATGAATTAATGGATTTACCCAAAAGATTCTCAAAAGATTAATTAAGGATTAAGGAGATAAGTAATATGTTTAAAAAAATAATAGTTTTAGTTGTTTTGTTATTTGGGAGTGAGAGTCTCCATAGCAAGGATTTCAAGGAAAATAAGGATAAAGAAAAAGAGTTTATGCAATATTGCACTACTGCTAAAGGTGAAGTTTTATATACTATTAATTATCTTGGTGGAAGAGAAAAATTACTTAAAGAAACTTGTGAACTAATTTATAAAGAGTATGTTAAAGGAAGTCAAGTCATCAAACTTTCTGATAATAAAATAACAAATATAGATATTTTAAAATTCTTTAGTGGTCGTGAAGTACTATTATATAATACTAGCATTAAAGATATAACGCCTTTAGGAGAGATGGAAAGATTCGAGTATTTAGAATCATATAATAATTCAGCAATTGATATATCCTCCCTTAAAGATACCAATATAAAAGAATTATATATTAGCAAAGTAGATATAAAAAACTTTAAAAGTATTTCTCAAATAAAATCTTTACAATCGCTAAAAATAGAAAAAGCACTAATTACCGATATTAGCCCACTCAAATATCTAGAAAGTTTACAAAATCTTAGGTTAATCAAAATAAAAGTTAATGATATTAGCCCACTCAAAGAAATTAAAAACTTAAAATCACTAGTTATAGAGGATACTCCAGTTACCGATATTAGCCCACTCAAATATCTAGAAAGTTTACAAAATCTTAGGTTAATCAAAATAAAAGTTAATGATATTAGCCCACTCAAAGAAATTAAAAACTTAAAATCACTAGTTATAGAGGATACTCCAATTACCGATATTAGCTCTTTAGCAGGAATGCAAAATCTTGCTATTAAAATAGATAGTAGTAAGCTAAAAGGTTGCTCCCCACAAGATAGTGAAGATATTATAAAAGGCATATCTTGCTATAACAAAGATGGTAGCAAGAAAAAACATACAAAGAAAAAAGACTTTATGAAATATTGCACCAATGCAAAAGGTGCTGCTTTACATACTATTAAGCAGTTAGCAGAATCTAAACATTTAAAAAAAGCTTGTAAACTTATATATAAAAAATATGTTAAAAATGGTCATAGCATTGTCTTAGCAAAGAAAAAAATAACTAATTTGGAAGTTTTTAAATTCTTTAGTAGTATCGAATTAACATTAAATGATAATGATATTAAAGATATAACGCCTTTAGGAGAGATGGAAAGCTTGGGATATTTGGTATTGGATAATAATCCAATAAGTGATATTTCACCTCTTAAAAATAAAAACTCAAATCTGTATATGTTATCAATATTAAATACTAATATAGTTGATTTAAAATCACTTTCTAATGCAAAATCACTAAGGAAAATTATGATATCAGGTGTGAAAAGTTTAAAATCAATCAAAGGCTTAATAAATCTAGAAGAACTATCAATTATAAAATCAGAGTTAATGGATATAACTGATATAAAAGGGTTTAAGAGTTTAATGGAACTGACAATACAAAATGCACCATTAGTTGATATTAGTCCGATAAGTAACCTAACAAACCTTTCTAATATTAATCTAGCATATGTTAGCGTAAGTTACATACCTGCAATAAAAAAAGGTTCCGAATACTTAAGCTTAAGTTTAAATAATACAAAGATAAATGACCTTAGCTCTTTTAATAGTGAGAGGATAATATACCTAAAGATAAAGAGTAACAAATTAAAGTGGTGTTCACCCCAAAAAAAGTTTGATTTTATAAATAAAGTATCTTGTTACAATAAAGATGGTAGTGAAAAAGTTGAACCTAAAAAATATCTTTATTGATTAAAAAGAAATATGAGACAAGGTACGCCTTGTCTCTATCCATCAAAACCTGCTACTCTTTCATTTTACACAGATAAAGACCGTGAAACACCTGTTAGATTTGTTAATGGAATTGTAACTTCGTTGCTACAACGCGAATCTGGTTGTCGTCGCACCCGTTGGACTATGGTGGTTGAGCCAAGTTTGGTGAGGGCTGATTTGCAAGTTGATAGTTTATCTACTGATAGAGATTCTTTTGTGTTAGAAACCCCATTGAAGTGGTTAAATTTTATGAGGAAAAAGGAGTTGACTAATAGTTTTTATTCTATCTATATAAGCCCTGATAAAAAAGTAAAACCACTCCATAATTAATGCTTCTTAGAGAAGGTTATGGAAATTGGCTTAGAGAGGTAAAACTATAAACCAAAAAAACAGTTGTTCGTCTATTTTAACTAGAGTTTATTAAAACTTATAATAGATATAAAAAATATAAAGCATATAATACAAAAATTAGTAAAATATAAAAATAATTGGAGATAATTAACTATGACAAACTCAAAAATTCGTAATGTTAGATTGAAATCACAAGAAATTTTAATCACACCAAACGCACTTTACAATGAAGTGCATGCAACTGATAAAGCTAAAGAAACTGTTCTAAGTGGAAGAGAAACTATTCGTAATATTTTAGATAAAAAAGATGATAGAATTTTTATAGTAGCAGGTCCTTGTTCTGTTCATGATGTTGATGCTGCTTTGGATTATGCAAAAAGATTTAAAGAACTTGCTGACAAAGTTAGTGACACAATATATTTGGTTATGCGTGTTTATTTTGAAAAACCTCGCTCAACTGTAGGTTGGAAAGGTCTTATAAATGACCCAGATTTAGATGATAGTTTTAATATTGCAAAAGGTTTTAAAATAGCTAGAAAACTTCTTCTAGATTTAGCTGAAATGGGAATTCCTACTGGAACAGAAGCTTTAGATCCTGTAGCTCCACAATTTATTGGGGATTTAATAAGTTGGACTGCAATTGGTGCAAGAACTTCAGAATCTCAAACGCACAGAGAAATGTCTTCAGGACTTTCAACTCCAGTTGGTTTTAAAAATGGAACTGATGGAAGTTTGGCAACCTGTGTAAATGCAATTGAGTCAGCAACTCACGCGCATAGCTTTTTAGGTATTGATTCAGATGGTAGAATTGCAGTTACAAATAGCACTGGAAACCCTTACGCTCATGCTGTTTTGCGTGGTGGAAAAGCAGGTCCAAATTATGATACTGTTCATGTTGCACTTACAGAGCAAGCTTTGGAAAAAGCAAACTTACCAATGAATATTGTTATTGATTGCTCTCATGCAAATTCAAATAAAAATTTCGTATTACAACCGCTTGTTATGAAAGACTGTATTCACCAAATAACAGAAGGAAATAAATCTATTATTGGGCTAATGATTGAATCTAATATTAATGAAGGCAATCAGAAAATATCTTCAAATAAAGATGATTTAGAATATGGTGTTTCAATTACAGATGCTTGTGTTGACTGGAAAACTACGGAAGAAATGATTTTAGATGCACATCAAAAATTATTAGAATTCAAAAAATAAATTTATGAAAAAAATAAATTTATGAAAAAAATAATAAGCATATCTCTAGTTTGTCTAATTAGTTTATCTTTTGCCTATAAACCTGAAACTAAACGCGATAATAACTGGAGTGCTCAAAAAACTCCAACTCAAGCATCTAAGCCTAGCTCAATTGGTAGTTATGCTAACGGTTGTATTAGTGGTGCTGTTGCTTTACCTAGTAAGGGAGATGGTTTTTATGATATGCGAAGAAATAGAGGTCGCTATTTTGGACACCCAAAACTAATTGATTTTATAACTGAATTAGGGCAATTTGTTGATAGGAAATACAGCAAAAGTATTATGACTGGCGACTTATCTCAAGCTCGTGGCGGGAAAATGAATTTTGGGCATAGTAGCCATAGAATTGGTTTAGATGTTGATGTTTGGATGCAAATCCTAAATGCAAATGAAAAACCATATAGGTTAAGAGATATGCAAACAACAATTAGCAAGTCTGACGGTAGGCTCTTGGCTAACAAATTAAAGCCTGAAATCCGTGATGCTTTATATTTCTCAGCAACTCATAAAAATGTTGCAAGAATTTTTGTAAATCCAGTTATAAAAGCAAGCCTTTGTGAAACAGAAGCAGACCGTAGTTGGTTAAGAAAGCTTCGCCCTTGGTGGGGTCATCATGAACATTTTCATGTTAGATTAAATTGTCCAAGTGATTCTCCTTTATGTAAAAACCAAGCTTCAATTCCTGCAGGAAGTGGCTGTAATGAAGGGCTTTATAACTGGGTAGATAAACAAAGTGATATTGCAAATGGGGTTTATATAAAACCACCAAGAACCAAGCCTAGAAAACCACGCCCACCAAAGATATTGCCAGAGCAATGTTTGAATGTTTTAACTCAATAGTTTTAATAAAGAATAGTTAAAATAGTTAAAAATTTTATCAAAAAATAATTTAAATATTTTCCTAGCAAAATAAAAAAGTAACTAATAAACCATTTATATTAAAAATATAATTATTAGTTACTTTTGATTAAATCACTGGATATTTTCTATAATATCATTAATTATTTCTGGGTTTAATAGAGTTGATGTATCACCCAAACTATCAAACTCTTTACTTGCAACTTTCCTAAGAATTCGTCGCATAATTTTACCACTTCTAGTTTTTGGTAAATCTGCTACAAATTGAATTTTATCCAATTTTGCAATTGGTCCAATTAATTCACTAATAGTTTGGTTAATTTCTTTGCGTAAATTATCTCTATCACGGTTTTGTCCACTTTCTTTTAAAATCACAAAACCATATAAAGCATTTCCTTTTATATCATGAGGAAAACCAATAACTGCTGACTCAACTACAGCTTGATGTTCATCTATTGCATCTTCTATTGGGGCTGTTCCTAAGTTATGCCCAGAAACAATAACAATATCATCTACTCGTCCAGTTATTCTATAATAACCAACCTCATCACGAAATGCTCCATCACCTGTAAAATACATTCCCTCATAAGCTGAAAAGTAAGTGTCTTTATAGCGTTTATGGTCACCCCAAATAGTTCTTGCAATACTAGGCCAAGGAGCTTTCATACAAAGTCTACCATCAGTTTGATTTTTAGTTACTTCTTTACCATTTTCATCCATTAAAGCTGGTTGAATTCCAGGGAGTGGAAGAGTTGCATAAGTAGGCTTAGTTGGGGTAGAAAATGGAATTGGAGAGATCATAATACCACCAGTTTCAGTTTGCCACCAAGTATCTGCTATAGGTGCTTTTTTACCTCCTATATTATCATTATACCAGTGCCAAGCTTCTTCATTTATAGGTTCTCCAACAGATGCTAAAACTTTTATTGAAGACAAATCATATTTATTTACATAACTTAAATTTTCTTTTGCTAATGCTCTAATAGCTGTAGGTGCTGTGTAAAATTGGGTTACTTTATGTTTTTCAATAATACTCCAAAATCTACCAAAATCTGGATAACTAGGAATCCCTTCAAACATAACAGTTGTTGCACCATTCAAAAGAGGTCCATAAACAATATAAGAATGTCCCGTAATCCAACCAATATCTGCTGTACACCAATAAATATCATCATCACGGTATTGAAATATATTTTTAAATGTATATGCGGAATAAACCATATATCCAGCAGTTGTATGAACCATTCCTTTAGGCTTACCAGTTGATCCTGATGTATATAAAATAAATAATGGATCTTCTGCATCCATAGTTTCAGCTTCACAAATATCTGAAGCATCTTTTAGAAGTGTATCTAACCAATAATCACGCCCTTCAACAATATTTATTTCAGTTTCTGTACGCTTTGCTAATAAAACACTTTTAACGCAGTCACATTCATTTAATGCATCATCAACTATTTTTTTTAAGTTAATAGTTTTTGCACCACGATATCCACCATCTGCAGTAATTACTATTTTACATTCACTATCATTTATTCTTGTTGCTAATGCGTTAGAAGAAAAACCTGCAAAAACAACTGAATGAACTGCACCAATTCTAGCACATGCTAAAACAGAAATAGCTAGCTCTGGAATCATTGGCAAATATATACAAACTCTATCACCTTTTTTAATATCTTTTTTCTTTAAGACATTTGCTAATTTATTTACTCTTTTTGATAAATCTTTATATGTTATATGCTCAGCCTTTTCGTCTGGATCATTTGGTTCCCATAAAATAGCTACTTTATCAGGACTATTATTTAAATATCTATCAATACAGTTTTCAGTAATATTTAATTTAGCACCTTCAAACCACTTTATTTCTGGTTTTTTGAAGTCCCATTTTAGAACATCATTCCAGCGTTTTTTCCAAACAAAGTGTTCTTCTGCAATTTCTTCCCAAAAAACTTCAGGCTGAAGTGTTGATTTTCTATACAGTTGAAAATATTCTTGTAAATCTTTTATATGATAATTACTCATTTTGCCACCTTCTATTACTTTTTAATAAAAATAAGCTTGAGTTAAATTAGCCCAAGCTTAAATAAGTTTTACTTTTTATTTTGATTATGGAGTTCTAATATTCTCTATTAGCTCAACAACACTTTCTGGAATTTTTGGAGTTATCTTACAAACACCCCAAGCAACCACAAAATTAATAATCATTCCAAGAGTACCAATTCCCTCAGGTGAAATACCAAATAAGTAATTTTCAGAATTTCCTCCTAAGAATTTAAAATAGATTATATAACTTAATGTAAATGTAATACCACAAATCATTCCAGCAACAGCACCTTGACGGTTCATTGTTTTAGAAAAAATACCCATAACAATTGACGGGAAAAAGCTGGAAGCTGCTAACCCAAAAGCTAGCGCTACTAAAGCTGCAACATAACCTGGTGGGTTAATTCCAAACAATCCAGCAATTACGATTGCAATAGCTGCTGCCACCCTTGCAGACATTAGCTCACCTTTTTCTGAAATATTTGGTTTTAAGGTTTTTTTAAGTAAATCATGTGAAACAGCAGTTGAAATAACAAGCAATAATCCAGCTGCTGTTGATAAAGCGGCTGCCATTGCTCCTGCTGCTACTAATGCAATAACCCAATTTGGTAAGTTTGCAATTTCAGGATTAGCAAGCACCATAATATCTCTATCTACATAAAGTTCATTTGCAAATGGTTGTTTGGCTTTATCAAAGTTTCCTGATGCAGAGTTTGTTAATAGTCTTTGCCCTAATTCACCTCTTTTTTCACCATCAAATTTTGGTTTTTTAGAGGTTAAAGAATTACCAGCTGCATATTGAACTTTGCCATCTTTATTCAAATCTGTCCAAGATATAAGCCCTGAATTTTCCCAGTTTTTAAACCAGTCTGGCATTTCTGTATATTGTGTTCCTTGTTTATCAGCTCCATTTACAGTTTTTATAACATTGTATCTTGCAAAAACTCCAATAGCTCCAGCAGTTGTATATAATAAAGCAATGAATATTAATGCCCAACCAGCAGATGCTCTTGCATCACGAACTTTAGGAACTGTAAAAAATCTAACAATTACATGAGGTAATCCTGCAGTTCCAAACATAAGAGCCGCTGTTATGAAAAACACATCTATTTTAGATTTAGAGCCATCTGTATAAGCGTTAAAACCCAAATCTGTTACAGATTTATCAAGTGCTTGTAACATAAAAGTATCGGTGCCTGTCAAAGTAGCTCCTAATCCTGTTTGTGGTAAAATATGCCCTGTAAACTGAAATGTTAAAAATATTGCAGGAACTGTATAAGCAAAAATCATAATACAATATTGTGCTACTTGAGTATAAGTTATCCCTTTCATTCCACCCAAAACAGCATAGAAAAATACAATTATCATTCCAATAATAATACCTGTTGTTATATCAACTTCCAGAAATCTAGAAAAAACTATTCCCACTCCACGCATCTGTCCAATCACATAAGTGAATGAAACAATAATTAAACAAACAACTCCTATAATTCTAGCCAAGTCAGAATAGTATCTATCCCCTAAAAACTCTGGAACAGTAAAGCGACCAAATTTACGCAAATAAGGAGCAAGTAACATAGCAAGTAAAACATATCCTCCAGTCCAACCCATCAAATACATAGATCCATCTCGCCCCATAAAAGCAAGTAATCCAGCCATAGAAACAAAAGAAGCTGCCGACATCCAGTCAGCCCCTGTTGCCATACCATTAGCTATTGGATGAACACCACCACCAGCTACATAGAACTCTTTGGTTGTTCCAGCTCTCGACCAAAAAGCTATAAAAATATAAAGAGCAAAAGAAACACCAACAAAAATATATGTAAGTAATTGTAAACTCATAATTAATCCTCCCTAACGCCAAACTCTTTATCAAGTTTATTCATTTTTATTGTATAAACAATAATTAAAGCTACAAAAACAAAAATAGAACCCTGTTCTGCAAACCAAAATCCAAGTGGGTAACCAAATAAATTAAAGTTATCTAAATAGTCTACAAAAATAATTCCTGCCCCAAAAGAAACTAAAAACCAAATACTCATTAATATCAAAATTAAGCGGATATTTTTTTTCCAATATAATGACTTATCTTTTTTTTCATTCATAACTAAATTCTCCTTTATAAAATTGTTAGTATTAAAGCACCCAAGCAACATCTATAAAACTTTGTAATATTAAACATAACATATTCTGATATAATATTAAAGTATGAATTACTTAAGCTGTTATAAATTTAAGTGAAGAGCTCTTCACTTTTTGACAGTTTTTTAGTTTTTGGAAAAATTATGAATAAAAGAATAAAACCAGAAAAATTAGACATATTGGAATTTATAGAGAAATTCCCACCATTAAATAATGCTGATGAACAAAGCATTATTAAACTAACGTCTGCTATTGAGATAACTTATATAAGAAATGGTGAAAATGTTCTAAAGGCTGATGATATAAATAACTATCTTTTTTTTATTAGAAAAGGAGCAGTTTCAGTTATTGACTGCAATGGTAATTTGAAAACTAATTTAGATGTAGGGTCTTGGTTTGGGCATAGTTCTTTTTTTAGAAATCAAAAAGTTAAAGATAATATATTTACTATTGAAGACTGTCTGTTTTATATGATTCCTGCTGATGTTTTTCAAGAGGTTTTAAAAAGCTCAGACCATATAAAAAACTATTTCTCTAATGATAAGCAAGTCCGTTTAAAGCAAGCAGTTTTAAACTATAGGGGAGATACACAAACTCAGCTAATATCTTCAAAAATCAAAGATATAAAAAGACGCGAATCTTTAATAGTATTATCAAATACTTCTATTAAAGAAGTTGCTAAGTTAATGTCTAAACAAGGGCGAACATCAGTTTTGATAGTGAGTTCCACACAAAAAATAAGAAACCAATCGGTATTAGATAATAATCAATTAATAGGAATTGTTACCCACAAAGAGTTTACAGAGCAAGTTATAGCCAAAGAAACAGATATTAATTTAGATATTAGTAATATAATGACTGAAAATATAATTACCGCTACTGGAGAAATGTCTGCTTCAGAAGCCTTACTAATTATGGCAAAAAATAACATTCATCATCTACCTTTTCAAAGAAAAAATATCAATAGTTATGCAACGATCACTGCTTCTGATATTATCCAATTCCAAAGTCATAACCCTTTGTTTTTAATTAGTGATATTCATAGTTCATTAACAAGCTCTGAGGTTGCACAACATAGTAAAAAAATACCAGATTTATTAATTGATTTAGTTAGGTCTGGGTTGACTTCTTATGACATTACTCATTTAATTAGTTCTGTTGGCGAGGCTATTAATCATCAGTTAATAAAATTAGCAGAAAAAGAAATAGGAACACCTCCTGTTGCTTACGCTTGGGTTGTTGCTGGATCACTTGCTAGAATGGAACAAACAGCACATTCAGATCAAGATAATGCTTTAATTTTAAGTGATGACTTTAACCCTGAAAAGCATCAGCAATATTTTAATAAGCTTACAAAAAAAGTTTCTGATGGTCTCAATAAATGCGGTTATATTTATTGCCCTGGAAATATTATGGCTACTAATCCAAAGTGGCAAAAAACTTTCAAACAATGGAAAAAACAATTTGACAAGTGGATAAACCAACCTGATGAAAAAGCTTTACTTTATAGTAGTATATTTTTTGACCTGCAAAGCATTTATGGTGATGAAGAACTTTGTTTAAAATTAATGCAGTCAGTTTTAAATAAAACAAAAAATAATGCTTTATTTTTATCTAATTTGTCTAAAAATGCTTTACAATTTTCTCCACCACTTGGAATATTTCGTCAATTTATTTTAGAAAATTCAGGAAAAAAAGAAAAAGCATTAGACTTAAAAAAAAGAGGTATCACTCCTATTATAGATTTTGTTAGAGTTTATGCACTTTGCTTTGGAATTAGAGAGCTAAATACAGAACAACGATTACTTAAACTAATTAAAATTAAAGCTCTAAGTAAGCAAGGTGGTGAGGACTTATTAGATAGTTATAAATTCATATGTTCTGTTAGATTAATGCACCAATGCCAAAAGGCAGAACAAGACTTATTGATAGATAATATGGTTTCACCAAATATTTTATCATCACTTGAAAAAAGGCACTTAAAAGATTCTTTTGATATTGTAAATACTATGCAAAAATTCTTACGCCAAAAATTCTTATGATTAACTGGTTAAAAAACAAACAAAAAGAAAAGTTAATTAAAAAAGCTAATAGCTCTAGTATAAATAAATATATTGAATTTTCTAAAATAAATAAAATACAAACTTTTTCTGATAGTGAGTTTCTTATTCTTGATTTTGAAACAACAGGACTAAATCCCAAAAAAGATAAAATCCTAAGTGTTGGTTGGGCTGTAATTTCTAAGAATAAAATATTGTTAAATAAATCATTTCATCATTATGTTTTCTATAATGGAAAGATACCAAATGAAACAGTTGTAATTCATCAAATAACAGAACAGAAAGCGATAACAGGTGAAAATATCAATGATATATTTTGCAAAATTCTAAATAATTTAAATAATAAAATACTGGTTGTTCATTATGCAGATATTGAGATTAATTTTCTAAATTTACTAGCAATGAAATTTCATAATACCAAAATGCCTATAAACTTTATTGATACCTTGCAAATTGCTTATAAAAAGAAACTTGAAATGTCTAGATCTGATGAGTTAAGTTTATCTGCTCTTAGAGAGTCTTATAACTTGCCAAGATATAAAAATCATAATGCAATGATAGATGCTATTGCAACTGCAGAGCTACTTTTGGCACAAGTTTCAGAGAGAGGAAATTATGATGAAATTAAAGTTATAGATTTATTTAATAACTAATCCCAAAAGCAATAATTACAGAAACTAAAAAAGTAATTATTGCCATTTTTTTGAGTTCGGGATTTAGTTTTTCAGGAGCTTGGCAGGTAAAAACTATTTGTAAATGCTTAACTACAACAACAAATAACAAATTAAAAAGTAAAGCATAATAGCTTTCAAATATAATGCAGAAAATATTTAGTGAAACAAAAGGTAATGTTACTAAAACAAGGTGATATTTTTTTGCTTTTTCTAAGCCTATTTTCACAACAATAGTATTTTTACCTGCTTTTTTATCTGAATTTATATCACGCATATTATTTAAATTTAGAACTGAAACACAAAGCATTCCAATGCCAACAGCTGGAAGAATTAAATAAATTTCCAAATGCTTAGATTGTAAAAAATAAGAGCCAATTACTGCCAAAATACCAAAAAAAACAAATACAAAAATATCTCCAAAACCTGAATAGCCATAAGCATTTTTGCCAATAGTATATTTAATTGCAGCAATAACACTAATAATTCCTAAAACAAAAAATATTATAGAGAATAAAAAATTATCAAAAGCTAAATAAATTAAAATTAAAACTGATAAGAGAGATAAAATAGATAACGATATTATTGCATTTTTCATAGAATTAATGCTAATTGCACCAGTTGCTATCATTCTTTTTGGACCAATTCTGTCAAGATTATCAGTTCCTTTGACACCATCACCAAAATCATTTGCAAAATTAGATAATACTTGTAATAAAATTGTTGTAATACAAGCTAATAAAAAAATCTTAAAATTCCAAAATCCATTGGATTTAGCTATAAAACTACCTAAAATAATTCCAGCAAGTGATAATGGTAATGTTTGTAATCTTGATGCTTTTATCCAGCTAGATATATTCAAAGACACTTAGTTAATATTAGTTTGGTGTCAATATGTAATCTTCGGTACTTATTATTCTTTGCCCATTTTGGGTATATAATTTTAGACCTTTTTTAGTAACTTTATAACTTTCTTTATTTTCTATTTCTTTGCCTGTAAATAGTGTTAATATGTTATTTTTCAAAGTCCAGTTACCTTTTTCAAAAGCAGTTTCATCTGATTTCCCAATGTAATCAATGCTTTTATCATAGGTTTTATCCTTAGTTAAAGAAAGGTTAATTCTTTGTTCATCACAATCTTCACAAGGAATAGATCCTGCATAAGTTTTGGTATAGTCTAATAATGTTGATGAATTTGTTTGTAAAACTTCACAACCAGTTAATAAAAATATAATAAAAATTATTAAAATATTAATTTTTTTCGTTAAAAATTTCATAGTCTTCTCCTTTATGTTTTATTGTGCTAAGTGATCTCTTGTATCTGTAAATATAACCTCTGGAAATCGTTCTTGTGTAAGATTTAGGTTAACTCTACTTGGTGCAATATAAACTAACTGTTTATAATGGTCTAAAGCTAAGTTTTGAGCATTTTTGTCTTTAAATTTTGATAATGTTTTCGCATCATCACACTCAACCCAACGAGCAGTGGTTACAGGAACGGGTTCAAATTTACAAGATACTTTATACTCGGTTAATAAGCGTTGTTCAACAACTTCAAACTGCAAAACCCCAACCGCACCAATAATTAAATCAGATCCAAGAATTGGTCTAAAAAACTGTGTTGCTCCTTCTTCACATAATTGCTCCAAACCTTTTAGAAGTGCCTTCATTTTTAATGGGTCTTTTAATTGCACTCGTCTAAATAGTTCTGGTGCAAAATCTGGAATACCTTTAAATTGAATAATCTCACCTTCAGTAAAAGTATCTCCAATTCTAATTGTCCCATGATTATGTAAACCAATAATATCTCCAGGGTAAGCGCCATCAACACTTCCACGACTATCAGACATAAAAGTTAAAGCATCAGGTATTTTTATATTTTTATTTATTCGGACATGTTTTGCAGACATTCCCTTTTTGAAAGTTCCTGAGCAAATTCGTAAAAATGCAATTCTATCTCTATGTTTTGGATCCATATTTGCTTGAATTTTAAAAACAAAACCAGAGAATTTTTCCTCATCAGCTTTCACTTCTCTCTCAATGGCTTGGTGTGGTTGTGGTGCTGGTGCTTCTGCAATAAAACCATCTAACATTTCAGCAACTCCAAAATTTGAAATTGCAGAACCAAAAAATACAGGAGTTAATTTTCCAGCTAAATATTCTTGTTTATCAAATGAATTTGAAGCCTCTTTTATAAGTTCTATTTCATCTCTTAACTCCTCTGCCATTTCTTTACCTAAAATTTCATCAACTTCTGGGTTATTAATTCCTTTTATTATTTGCCCTGCATTTATTTGATCATTTTTGCCAGACTCATAACAGTGAACTGTATCGTTTGCCAAATGGTAAACACCTTTTAATCTTTTTCCCATACCAATTGGCCAAGTTATTGGCGCACATTTTATTTTCAAAATATCTTCAACTTCATCAAGAAGTTCCATTGGATCTCGCCCTTCTCTATCAAGTTTATTTATAAATGTAAATATTGGCGTATCGCGAAGCCTACAAACCTCCATAAGTTTTATTGTTCTTTGCTCAACCCCTTTTGCACAATCAATAACCATTAACGCCGAATCAACAGCCGTTAAAGTTCTATAAGTATCTTCTGAGAAATCCTCGTGTCCAGGTGTATCAAGTAAATTTACAATTTTATCTTTATAAGGAAATTGCATAACTGACGAACTAATAGAAATCCCTCTTTCTTGCTCCATTGCCATCCAATCTGAGGTTGCATGTTTTGTGGACTTTCTACCTTTTACTGTTCCTGCAGATTGAATTGCTCCACCAAAAAGCAGTAATTTTTCAGTCAAAGTTGTTTTACCAGCATCTGGATGAGATATTATTGCAAAAGTTCTTCGTTTATTTAGTTCTTTTAAAAATTCTGACATTATTTTTTATTTTCCATTTAATTATTTCTACTAATTTTATTTACTTATATAGTAAATTATTCCAACGCCAACCAAAGCAACACAAGCCCAGCCTAACCATTCTACATATTTAGATATTGTTTTTTCTAACTTTGCTCCGCCTTTTTTTATTGCCCAAGCGATTAAGAAAAATCTAAGAGAACGGCTAATTGCAGATGCTATAAAAAATATAGGAAATGAAATTTTCAACATTCCAGCACTTATAGTTATTATTTTATAAGGAAATGGACTAAATCCAGCAATAAAAACAAGTAATAAGCCCCATTCATCAAAAGATTCTTTAAAGCTAGCAAATTTTTCTGCTTTACCCAAATTGGCTGCAATTTGAGTTACAAAATCAGCAAAAAAATAACCAATTAAATAACCAAAAACCCCTCCTAAAACAGAAGCGATTGAAAGTATTTTGGCATAGTTATATGCTTTTTCAGGTTTTTTTAAGCACATAGGTGCAAGCATAATATCTGCAGGAATTGGGAATATTATTGATTCAATAAACCCAATTATTGCCAAATAACGAACTGCAAGACGATGTGCTGAGAGTTTTAATACAAACTCATAAAGTTTTCTAAACATATATTATTTAATTATATTTGTTGTTAATATTTATAGTTAATACTAGTAATAAATTAAATATTTGCAGTTATATTATTGTAAGCCAATTAAAATCATCAGCTATTTTCTGCAATCTTAAGTCTTCAATATAAGTTTTAATTTTATTAGCATTTTTACATTCATTTCCTTGATTAACTAAGTATGTTTTATCATTATAAATTAACTCTTTAACTGGAACAACAGTTGCAGCAGTTCCAGAAAGCATTAACTCACCATCTTTTACCCAATCAAGCAATTCTTTAACAGTAATATCTCTTTCAATTATTTCGTAACCTAACTTTTTGGCAGCTTTTAGAACTGAATCTCTAGTAATTCCAGGTAAAAATTCATCACAAACTCCTTTTGTTATTATTTGCTTATCATTTATTAATAAACAATTAGTTGCAGCAGTTTCTTGAACATCTCCATTTGGGCAGAACAAAACTTGTTGAACTCCATATTCTTCTTTTGCTCCATAAACTATCGAAAGTGCTGAAGCGTAATTACCACCAGCTTTTACACTACCAAAATGTGGAGCGCATCTTTGATTTTTTTCATCAATTAATAACTTAACATCAATTCCTTGTAAATATCCACCAACAGGTGAAATTAAAATATACAAAAGAGCTGTTTGACTAGGATCAGCTGCTTTCCCAATTGCAGGATCTGTTCCAATTAAAGTTGGTCTGATATAAGCCGTTGAAGGGAATTTTGGGATTTCAGATTTGTATTTATTTAGTAAATCTAAAATCATAGCTTTTAATTGTTTAGCATCTGGAGTTGGCAATAATAGTCCTTTTGCAGAGCGTTGCATTCTTTTGATATGGTCATCTAATCTAAAAACCACACATTCTCCTTTTTCAGTTCTAAATGCTTTTAGCCCCTCAAAACAAGTGCTTGAATAATGTAAAACATGGCTAGCAGGGTGTAAATTCAAACTATCACTGCTACAAAACTCAGTTTCTCCCCAAGCATTATTTTCAAATTTTGCTACTGTCATTTCTTTAAAAAATTCTGTTCCAAATCCTTTTGCCATAATAATTTTCCTCAAATTTATTTAATGAATAACTTCCAATTATAACCTATACGCTTTTTATAATCTTGAGAAATTATTTAAATTTTACTAAGATTTTATGATTTTTATAAAATCCAATATAATTTAATAAAATATGCAACCGCTATAAAATTTAATTCGTATATAATATTGGTTTCAAGTCTAAAATAAATAAAATAATAACGAGGTAAATAATAATGAATATATTTTCAAAAAGAAGTCTGAATTTCCTAGCATTTTTAACATGCTATATTTTAATAGCTGTTGCTTATTTTTATATGGAAAAAACTCTTTATTTAAGCCCTTGTCCACTTTGTTATGCTCAAAGAATTGTATTTGCAATTTTAGGTTTTTGGTTTTTGATAGTTACATTTTTTCCTGGTAAAGGAATTGGCAGAGTTATAAATGGTCTAGTTTTATTTCTGATTTCTATTGGTGGAGCAGCTCTTTCAACGAGACACTTACTTATTCAATATGGTCATAAAGAATCCTCTGGAACAGGACTTACTTCTACTTGTGGACAAGATTTTTATGGATTATTTGAAAACACACCTCTTTTAGATGCAGTCAAAACTATGCTTACAGGCTCAGGTGATTGTGCAGAAATTCAATGGAAAATGTTTGAAATAAGTATTCCTGGTTGGACTTTGATTGCTTTTGTTTGTTTTGCTATTTTTGCAATTATTAATAATATTTTTAGGAAAGTTTAAATTCACAAATCTTAATCATTAAGTTTATATTTAATAAGTAATATTAGAAATAATTATGCAAAGTTTTGGAACTGAATATTTATTTAAAGAATGGTTTAAAAGACCTACTGTTTATTGTGTTGTAGCTTTTTTTACCTGTCTTTTAGTATTTGGTTATTCAACACCTTCATACTTTGGTTTCAAAATAAATATATGGAAGATTTTAGTTTCCTCTATTTGCATTATTATTTATATTACAATGTCTATGTTTTTATATAGCAAAACATTAGCTTCTATTGAGATTTGTACTGATAATGACGGACTTTGGTATAAATATATTGGGAAAGAGATTGGGCTTATTTCTTGGAAACAAATAGCATTTTCAAAACAATCCGTTTGTAGTAATTCAATATATTTATCAGATACTAGTAATAAAGCCTTAATAAATATTGATTTAGGTTTGAAAAACATTCATCAACTTAGGTTAATTATTGCAGAAAAAATCACTAATAATCATAATATTGAACTATCAAATACACCAGATAAAAATGAGACATATGTTTTAGGATTTTTCACTTTATTTTTACTTTTGATTTTTTCATTGCTTTCAAAATATACTTTATTTTATAAGTTCTTTTTTGCTATGACTTTTAGTTTTTGCTTAACTTCTTTTATAACTTATATTTTTATTTCAACCATATACAAAATAAATTTAAAAAATAATTTAATAGAATTACAATTCCCTTTTAAGAAAGTAGAGATTCCACTCTCAAATATAAAAAAGATTAGCTTAACAAACAGCAAAAACCCAACTATAAAAATATTAACAGCTAATAAAAAAACCTACAAAATAAAATATAAATCAATATCCAATACAACTGAGCAAATAGATATATATATTATTTATAAAATACTTCTAAAAAAATAACTTTTCAATAAAGTTAGCTTTAGTGCAAGCATCATGAAAGTCAACATAATTATAAAAATAGGGGACACCAATAAACCCAATCATTAAAACCTAGTTTCTAAATCGAAGTGCAACTAAATTTTATTTTCTGGTTTTAATTTGGAACTAGTTGTTTTTATTTTTATTAACTAAGATAATAACATTATGAAAAAATACACACAATTAACCAGAACTGATATGACAAAAATTGAAACATTGCTTGAGGAGAATTATAATCCTTGTGAAATAGCGATAAAGTTAGGCAAAAATAAGACTACAATATACCGCTGCATAAAAAATAATAAAAACGCAGAAACCTTTATTGGTGAAGAGGCGTGGGAGAAAGTTTCCAAGAGGAAATCTATTGCAAATAAGCATGTTAGGATATTACCTGATAGTATTTTAGAGAAATATATTTTGATAAAAATAGAGCAACATTGGTCGCCAGAACAAATTTCTGGAAAGTGGCGAGAGGAGGCGCAAGAATCGATTTGCCACGAGACTATTTATCAATTTGTTTATAAGTATCACCCAAAATTAGTTAAGATGTATTTTAGAAGAAAAGGTAAGAAATATCAACATGATAGAAAAGAAAAATATCAAATAAAAGATCGTAGAATGATTGATGAAAGACCGCAAAATATTGAGCTTAGAGAAGAAGTTGGACATTGGGAAGGAGACACAATTGTCGGTAAAAATCACCAAGGCGCGATAGTTACAAATGTTGAAAGAAAAAGTGGTAAATTAATAGCTTCCAAAGTGAAAAAATCAACCGCAAAAGCTATTTTAGAAGCTACAGTTAAAGATTTCAAGGACTTACCAAATGAGTTACGAATAAGCATGACATACGATAATGGCAAAGAGTTTTCTTTACACCAAGAGATTGAAAAACAAGTAAAAATGAATGTTTATTTTGCACACGCTTACTCACCTTGGGAAAGAGGAACTAATGAAAATACCAACGGTTTGCTCCGAGAATTTATCCCCAAAGGCACTGATTTTAATAATGTTTCTGATGAAGACCTTGCTTATTTTGTAGAACTTATTAATAATAGACCACGAAAACGACTAGGATTTAAAACCCCAAATGAAGTCTTTCAAGCTGAACTTGAAAAGTTGCACTTGTAGGTAGAATCTAGCAAATAATAATATCTACAGATAGACTTAGGAAAGTTTTTTTTATATTTTTAAATAAAAAAGAAGTGTAAAAATTAAATAAAAACTGTCCTCCAAGAAATATTTCAATAAGTATATATTTAGCTCCTCCTAGGGAATAACCAGGTCCATGGTATGAGCCACAATAAGGTAAAAAATCATTTAAATAGACTTTAAATAATATTAAAGAAGATATTATTATAACTACCTGTGAAACCCACCTTTGTTTATACAAAAGAGGTACAACTAAAGAAGTTAGGACTGCAATAATAACAATTATGTATATGAGATAATTTAGCATTTATTTTTTATTTTTTATTTTAAAGGAATCTATACTTTCAAAGATTTCTACCCCAGCGGAATAGCATTGAGAAAATCGGTAGTAACTTACTATCTTTAACCATTTCAAAAAAGAAAACCTCATGTTCTCTTTCTTTTTCTTCCATTTCTAACAGGATTTCATAATGTTTATTTATTCCTAATGATTTAAAATATTCATCCATACGAGAGTAAATATTCACATTAAAATTTTCCAATTTGCCTGCAAAAAAATAAGGCATAAACTTACCAATAAAATGACAGCTAAAACCAATAAATTTACCAATTAAAAACATCTTAAGCTCAAAATATTTAGATGGTTTTATTTTATATTCTTGCATTATTTTAAGCACTTCCTCGCGATGCTCCCATTCATCATTTTCAATTTGCTTTATCTTTTCTGCTATTTGTGGGAATTTCTTTCTTAATGATGAGGCATGACCGACATAAGCAAGTGCGGCAGCCCTTTCACCAGAATATGCTCTTTGTAAAACCTGGTTTCTAAACCGAAGTGCAACTAAATTTTATTTTTAGGTTTTAATTTGGAACTAGTTATTTTTATTTTTATTAACTAAGATAATAACATTATGAAAAAATACACACAATTAACCAGAACTGATATGACAAAAATTGAAACATTGCTTGAGGAGAATTATAATCCTTGTGAAATAGCGATAAAACTAGGCAAAAATAAGACTACAATATACCGCTGCATAAAAAATAATAAAAACGCAGAAACCTTTGTTGGTGAAGAGGCATGGGAGAAAGTTTCCAAGAGGAAATCTATTGCAAATAAGCATGTTAGGATATTACCTGATAGTATTTTAGAGAAATATATTTTGATAAAAATAGAGCAACATTGGTCGCCAGAACAAATTTCTGGAAAGTGGCGAGAGGAGGCGCAAGAATCGATTTGCCACGAGACTATTTATCAATTTGTTTATAAGTATCACCCAAAATTAGTTAAGATGTATTTCAGAAGAAAAGGTAAGAAATATCAACATAATAGAAAGGAAAAATATCAAATAAAAGATCGTAGAATGATTGATGAAAGACCGCAAAATATTGAGCTTAGAAAAGAAGTTGGACACTGGGAAGGAGACACAATTGTCGGTAAAAATCACCAAGGCGCGATAGTTACAAATGTTGAAAGAAAAAGTGGTAAATTAATTGCTTCCAAAGTGAAAAAATCAACTGCAAAAGCTATTTTAGAAGCTACAGTTAAAGATTTCAAAGACTTACCAAATGAGTTACGAATAAGCATGACATACGATAATGGCAAAGAGTTTTCTTTACACCAAGAGATTGAAAAACAAGTGAAAATGAATGTTTATTTTGCACACGCTTACTCACCTTGGGAAAGAGGAACTAATGAAAATACCAACGGTTTGCTCCGAGAATTTATTCCCAAAGGCACTGATTTTAATAATGTTTCTGATGAAGAACTTGCTTATTTTGTGGAACTTATTAATAATAGACCACGAAAACGACTAGGATTTAAAACCCCAAATGAAGTCTTTCAAGCTGAACTTGAAAAGTTGCACTTGTAGGTAGAATCTAGCAAATATCTATTAATTTTTTATGTTTTAAAACCATTATTCAATCTCATTTATTTCTTAAGGAACGGATAAAACAGCACTATTGCACAAATCATCACTTTCAAATTTAGTTATATCTCCAGCTTTAAAATTCGGAAGTGGAAATAATCTAACTGTTAAAGGTTTGTTTAGCCTAAAAGCCATTGTGCCTGTATCACGCATAATATCAGCAATTTTATTAACTGAAGTATCTCCTTCAATTGGAACCGTGTCCAAACCTATTCCGCAAACACTTGAATATGTAAGTAACGAACGAATATCAAATAAATTATCTTTGGTTGCTTGTGCTAACCCAGTATCTTCAATAACCGCCAGCATTAACCCAGAAAAACCTGCAAGCTCACAGTTTTGAATATTCTTAAATACTTTAGTTAATAATGAAGAAGCTTCAACCGTTCCAGCAGCACCAAAGTAATCAACACCTAATAATTTGTAAACATCTACCAAAGAGCTGCAATTTTTTGATGGAGCGGCAGAAGTATCAATTCCTTTAAATAAAATTTTATTTGTGTTTTTATTTGTATATGTAAAGTCATTAGTTATTTCCAAAATATTATCTATGTGATATTGCAAAGCTTTATTCATAATTTCATAAGATTTTTTATATTTCAAATTATGATTTTTTTCTATATTTAATGTTTTTAATGCCTCAACTAACAAATCAGGAGTTTCTAAGCCAATTACAAAATAATCTTCATCAGAACTGTTATGAAACGAGGCTGGGAAATAAGGTATAAGTGGTTTGCAATTATAATTCACTGTGAAATTAAAATTACCTTCACCGCTCTTGCTAGTTTGCCCAATAATTTTTACAATTTTGGCACATAATTTAGTTTTGTTATTATCTGGAATTCCCAAACTATCAACGCCAATATTTACACAAAAGTTTGATAAATCCCCAAATTTACAAATAAGTTTAGGTATCATTTCTATCTCTTTATCTGTTTTCGCCTCACCTATTGCAAACCTTATTCGCATATTATCCATAGGCAAATTTTTAATTATTGCCTCAAGTTTTGCCATATCATTTATTGTGTTTTCAAGTGAGCTTGTATCCAAATATTCTCCAAATGCATTTGTAACAATCCTTAAACTCTGAACTTCATAGTTATTTTTATCAAATTGATTGGAAAGTGAGTTTGCAAAAGTTGTAGTTTTTTTAATTTTCTCCGCCCAACTACTTTTATCCTTTGAAAGAGTTATAAATGATGTAATTGTCCTAACTTTACATAGTTTTTTGTTTTTTAAAATATCTAACACTCAATCCTCTTTTATATTTTAATTAGTAAACAATTCCTCTCATCATCATAACCAAATTTGGAGCTAAGAAGAATTTTAGGAAAACATAATTTATTACCTTTTTTATTTAGCTTTGGTGTGAAAGTTTCTCCATCATAATTAGTAATACTTACTTTTTCCATATCTTTAATTTTACTTGGTAACATTTTGTTTAATATTTTTATTTTGTTATTTACATTATACAGCCGATTATAAGAATAATTAATATTTCTAATTCCTGTTCTTAACACCTTTCTTCCGTATAAATTCCTAAAAGATATTTTCTCATTATTTTTTTCCTTTAGTTGACTATATTCAATATTATCTTTTAATTGTTTACCATCTAACTTTATATGCATTTTCACATAGTCTAAAAAATAGTTAGATGTCATATTTGGCTTAAATAATATCTTATTAATCCATTCAGGTACTTCAGTTTCCTCTACGATATGACCACCACCAGTGCTAAATAAAACAACTTTTCTATTAATCTCATTAACATCATTTAAAAGATACGCAATAACACCTTCATTTTTAACAAACTCTCTTTTTATTGCAGGAACTATATTTAACTCCTTTTTAGATATAGGATTTATTTTAATATTACTAACATAATTATATTTATTTGAAATAACAGAAATTACATTTATGTTTTCTGTAATCATACCTAGAAAAACTATCTTTCCAAAAATACTATCTTGATAATATAAACTTTGCTTAAGCTTTGAAATATTAGATAATAAAGCTTCTATAGACTTTGCTATCTCTTTATTTCTAGCAAAATTGATAGCTTTTAATAAAATAACTCTATTTGCTGAAGTTATATAACTTAAACTAATATATGGTTCATAATAATCAGCCTTAGTCATTATTTTAAACTCTTTTTTACTAAGAAATTCATCATACCTATTTAAAAGAACAGAATATTTAACCAACTCTTTTTCTGCAATTAGGCTTTGCTCAAACATTTTCTTTAAGCAACCCTCATAGCTAATTTGGCAATAAATATCCCCATCTGGTTTTAACAATATCTTATTATAATTAAGTGGCTCTACTTCTAAATTATTTTGATAATCTATTATTGCATTATGCCTTTTTCTGCCTATCTCAATAGGACTGTCATTTTCCCCAACATCTATTCCTAACAAAAAAAGATAAGCTTCACTTTCTTTTTCTGTATTAATTTCATCTACCCACTTTTGTGCTTCTGGATTCCAATCATCATCTATTTGTAAAACAAAAACTGACAATATAACTATTACAAATATACCTGTTATTATTTTTATTGTTTTTTTCATTTATTTTTGTTTTTATATTTTAATTATCAAACATATCTAGCTAATAAAACCAAATCTTCATCAGTTTCACCCAAAGGAATATAAACAATGTGTCCAGAGCCTGGTGCGACTTGCATAGTTTCGCCTTTATCATTTTCAATATGAGTTATTTCTAAATCAATATTACCACTAGGTTTTATAAGCTCTACCTTATCGCCAATTGATAATTTATTTTTTATAACAACTTCTGACAATCCTGTTTCCTTATTATAATCAGTGATTTCACCAACAAATTTTTGGTTTGAATTATGTGAAACATTTTCGATATAATTTTGATAATCTTGGGTATGGTGGCGTTTAAAAAAACCATCTGTATAACCACGATTGGCTAGATTTTCTAATTTACCAATTAATTGTTCGTTAAACTCTTTCCCAGCAACCGCATCATCAATTGCCTCTCTATAAAGCTGAGCTGTCCTTGCTACATAATAATGTGATTTTGTGCGTCCTTCAATTTTCAAACAATCAACTCCAGCCTCAACCAAATCTTTTATATGCTCAACTGCTCGTAAGTCTTTGGAATTCATAATATAAGTTCCATGTTCATCTTCACTTATTTCCATAAGCTCACCTGGGCGATTTTCTTCTTCTATAAAATAAATCCCATCAGCTTTTGGATTGCGATTTTCTTGAGAATCCATACTAGATATTAGTTTGCTAGCACCTAAATTTTGAATATTTAAATCTGGAGTTATTATACTTTCTTGTTTTGGAACAAAAACTCCTTCAGAATTTTCTTCGCCAGCAACAGTATCATATTTCCAGCGACAAGAGTTTGTGCAAGTTCCTTGATTTGGGTCTCTATGATTGAAATATCCTGATAATAAACAACGACCTGAATAAGCGATACATAAAGCACCATGCACAAAAACTTCAATTTCCAAATCTGGGCAATGGTCTTTTATCTGTTTAATTTCATCAATTGATAGTTCTCTTGATAAAATCACACGGCTAACCCCCATTGATTGCCAAAACTTAGCACTTGCGTAATTAATCGTATTTGCCTGAACTGATAAATGTAACTCAATATCAGGAAACTGTTCTTTTACCATCATCATAAGCCCAGGGTCTGCCATAATTATTGCATCAGGTTTTAATTCCAAAGTTGGTCTAATATCATCAATAAAAGATGAAACTTTTTTATTATGTGGAATAATATTTGCAGTCAAAAAGAATTTTTTACCAAGTTCATGTGCTCTGCTAATTCCTTTCTCCAAATTCTCCCCAATAAAATCATTATTTCGCACTCGCAAACTATATCTTGGCGCACCTGCATAAACTGCATCCGCTCCATAAGCAAACGCATATTCCATTGATTTCAAAGTCCCTGCTGGGGATAGTAATTCTACTTTTTTAGTCATGTTTTTTTGTGTTTTAAATGTTATTTTAGTAATTTCTAATAATCAATCTTTTAATTCATTTAATAGCTCAACAAGCTTATGAACTGTTGTTGATGGATTATTATTTTCTGGATTTGTTTGGTTATACTCTTTTAGTAAAGTTTTTGCATTTTTTATTGCAGTTTTTTGTAATAACAATAACTCATCAAATATTTTTTCAGTTGTTTCTTTAGTTTTTAATGAGTCAGAATTCAATTTAGAGAATAGTTTCTCATTTTTTGCTTTTAATTTTTTAATAAGTCTTTTATTTATTTCTCCCCTCGTCATAGCACTACAAATATAATCAAAGTGCAATAAGTACCATAATTCAAAACTATCATTAGAATATGCAACCTCAATGTCACTAGAGTTTGCTTGTGAAATTGCACTATTAAAATCTTCTAGTTCATGTCCTTTTCCTTTTTGCTGTTGTTTATCTCTATCTATTACAATCCATCTATAACCTTTATCAAAGCTGTTCCAATCTTTGGTATTTTTCAAGTCTTTTAAAACTCCAGTTGGAGCAGTATTTTTGTGTTTTGCTATAACTAAAGAGTTTTGGGTTATTTTCTTTTTTGTAATTAGATTTTCTATTATTAATTTAAAATAAGTTGGGGACGCATTCTTATCTTCACAGGCAATTATTACTTTTTTCCTTGTTTGTTTATTGTCTTTTTTTCTAGTATTTTTATTATTTTTAGAAAATGTATTTTTTCTTCTTACCATAACCTAAATCTCTAATTCAGAAATATAAGGAACTCCACCATATTTACCGTCTAAATAATTTTTAGCAAAATCATCTTCTTTTCTAACGCCTTTTAATTCTAATAAAGAGTATAAATCAGTTGCACCATATTCGTTTTTTTCAGTGAACCATATTTGACTCCTAGAAAATTTATAACTTTTTAGTAGATTAACATTATGAGTTGTAAAAATAATTTGTGCATTTTTAGGGTTTTTATTTTTGTTATGGAAAAAATCAATAATCACATTTACCAATTTGGGGTGCAAATGAACATCTATTTCATCAACTACCAAAATACCACCACTCTCTAAAACTAATAATATATAACCTAATAGAGCAAAAAACTTATTTGTTCCAACAGACTCATCGTCTTGCAAGTCAAAATCAGCAAAACCAATAACTTTATTATCATTATTATATTTGTTATGCTTTGTTTTTATATTTAGCAACATAGTTGCCTCATTTTGTTTTATTATTTCTATTAATTTTTTTGGTAATTTATGCCCTTTTTGTAATTCTTCAAGAATTGATTTTTCTTCTAAAACTATTCCACTAATTCCAGTATCAATTGACTTAATAATAGCTTCTACTTTTTCTTTATAATTATCATTTTCTAATTTTTTCAAGTTTATTTTATTTATGTTTTTACTTGAGTCTAAAATATTTAAATTATTCTTAAAATAGTTAAGTATATTTTTTGAGTATTTCCCATCATTTTGGTCACATTTCCAAATAAATAGTTGATTTTTTGCTACTTTTATCTTTTTGTTTTTTTTATTAAAAAATTCAAATCCTTCTTCAAATTTAGGATTCATATAATCTCCTTTATCTAAATCTCTTGTGAATAACTTAGTTTCGGAATTTCTTAATTTACCCACAGAATATATATCAATATATAGTTCTTCACTATAAATAGCTTCACCGTCAAGCTCAACTGCATACCTATACTTATCTTTTTCTATAAAAAAGATAATCTGAAAACTAGTAGGAGAATTTTCAGTTTCTGTGTTTAATTTAAAAGGATTGTGTGGCAATTCATCAGTTGATTGATAGACTTTACTTTGGTTTAGAACTAGATTTTTTAGAAAAAGTATAGCTTCAATAATATTACTTTTACCACTTGCATTAGCACCATATATTGCAGCTAATTTTAGATACTCTTCAGTTCTATGGGCAAATGTATTTTCATCATTTTTATCTGCAACCATACTTAAAGTTACAGTATCTTTTATTGATTTAAAGTTATTTACTGAAAATTCTACTAACATTACTTACACCTTATATTTTTTATTAATAAATACCTAATTTGCTAAAAATTAACAAATCAATGGTTTATTATACAAACAAACAGAATATCTGCTAATGTTTTTTTAAATAGTAATAAATTCTAAAAAATTATAGTTTTATTATTATTTACAAAAATTTTATCTTCAAAAGCTAAGTCTAATGCATTTGAAAGAACGATTTTTTCCACATTTCTTCCTGCTTTTTGCATATCTTTCCAGCTCATTTCGTGGTTTATATTTATAACATTTTGAACGATTATTGGTCCTTCATCCAAATCATTATTCACAAAATGTGCTGTTGCCCCAATTATTTTCACACCTCTTTTATGTGCTTGTTTATAAGGGTTTGCACCTATAAAAGCAGGTAAGAAAGAATGATGAATATTTATAATTTTACCATCATAAGGCTTAACAAAATCACTTGTTAATATTCGCATATATTTTGCCAAAACTATAAAATCTGGTCTAAATTCACTCAAAGTTTTAAGCACTTTTTGTTCGTGTTGTTTTCGCTCCAAATCCTCCGCTGGAATATAAAAATATGGAATATCAAACTTTTCAGCTAGTGGGCGAAGATGATTATGGTTGGAAATAATAGCTTGTATATTTGCATTTAATTCACCACTATAATTCTTCAAAAGAATATCGCCAAGGCAATGTAGCTCTTTGGTTGCCATAATTACTATATTTTTAGGTTTTCTTATTTTTAGAAATATATTTGCATCTTTTGGTAGAATTTCTTTTAATTGTGATTTAATTAGAATAGTATCAAAACTCCCTATTATTCTTGCACGAAAGAAAAACCTATTACTATCTTCATCTACAAATTCAGTATTTTTCTCAATATTCAGATTATTTTTATAAATTAATTCAGATATTTTATAAACCAAACCTTTTTCATCTAAACAATCAATTTTTAATATATAACAGCTCATTTATTTCCTCTTTAGTTATTTTATTTTTATTTTTTCCCTTAATTATCACTATCACCAGAATAATAAGAGTCAAAATATCTAGGCCATCGGCTGAACTTTTCTCTAGTGCTTATATTATATTTACAAACAAAATCATCAACTTGCCCGATATAAGTTCCAAAAACTGCATCTTTTTTATTATCATCGCTAGTATAATATATGCTTTCTAGTTTAATAGTTTTAGCACAATCTGGCTCTATTCTTCCACTACATGCAATCTCTGTGCAATACCCTGGATATCTAAAGAGAACGCTAGGGTAATTTGATATATCAAGGTAATCTCTCTTTGCAGAAGAACGGTCATTCATGCGAGAGTAACCTCCTTCTTTTTTTATATAATTACCTACACTTTCTATAAATCTAGTATCTTTATAAACAAAACTTTTTTCAATAAATCTATAATAAACTAAGTCATAACAAGTTATAACCCCAATAGTTATAAATATTATTAACAAACCTAGAGTTATAGGTTTTAATAGTTTTAGTAAAAAATTATATACAAAACTATTACTAAGGTATTTATTATAAATTACTTCATAACAAGATATTACAATAATAAGAGTGAAGATAAGTATTAATAGAATAGTTATTGCAACCATAATTAATAATTGATTGTTATACTCAAATAAAAGTATAGCAAAAGCAAAAAAAAACAGTGGTATTGATACAAGAGTAGTAGTGAAAATAATTACTTTAGTTGTTAGTGACATGGTTAATCAATTTTTAATATATAACAACTCATTTTTCCCCTCTTTATTTTTTTTACTTTTATTTTTTTTACTTTTATTTTTTTTACTTTTATTTTTTTTACTTTTATTTTTTTGCCTTAATTACCAGAATAATACTCAGAATATATAGAGCCTCGGCTGAATTTTTCTTTAGTATTTATTGTGTATTTGCAAGTAAAATCTTCAACTTGCCCAATATAAGTTCCAATAACTTCACCTTTTTTATTATCATTGCTAGTATAATATATGCTTTCTAGTTTGATAGTTTTACCACAGGTATTTTCCATACTATTTCCATAAGAAGGAAGCTCTTCTTTTGCATGATAATAACATTCATCTCTAACCCCACAATAAGCTGGATTTCTGAAAATTATAAATGTTTTATTATAAGGAAATCTTTCCCCTAAAGGAGTATCTTGGCTATATTTAAAATGTCCTTCTTTTTTTATATAATTACCTACACTTTCTATAAATCTAGTATCTTTATAAACAAAACTTTTTTCAATAAATCTATAATAAATTAAGTCATAACAAGTTATAACTCCAATAATTACAAAAATCATTAATACTCCTATAGTTAATGGTTTCATTATATTCAAAGTAAATTTATATATTTTAATTTTTCTCAAAATCTTATCATAAAGCAACTCATAACAAGTTATTACAATAATAATTGCTAAAATTATAGATAAAAAATTTATAATAATTGCTAGCTCTCCATTATAAAGTAGAGCATAAAAAAGAGCTTCTAACGATAGTAAAATAATTATTATTGCTTTAGTTGTTCCTGACATAGTTAATCAATATTCAGATTATTTTTATAAATTAATTCAGATATTTTATAAACCAAACCTTTCTCATCTAAACAATCAATTTTTAATATATAACAGCTCATTTATCTCCATCTTTTTTATGTGTTACATTTATAATACCAGTCATAATTTACCTCCTTTTACTTTATTAATCATTTATTAGTTTTTTAATATTTATGCCAATAATGCTTACTTATTCCACGGCATCTTCTTTATAAAACAAACTTTTGGAACACTTTCTATTTTTATTATTTAAGTCAGAGGTGATTTTAATCTCACAAATAATACCATTTTGCACACCTCTAAATATAGATTCAAAACCAGTTTTTCTATCAAATGATATTTGCTTCAAATCAGCAGAATTTATACATTGTTTATAATTAAAATCTTTGGCTAAATTTATTTGCTTATTAGTTTTGATATTATAGCAATCATCACCACCTTGCTTAATAACTTCATAGCCAAAATCTTCAATCTCTTTCATTTGTTTATAACGAAATGGTTCTCCAACAATCCACGGTTTTTCAATAGGATAATCATAAACTTCCATATAAATTCTTGTCATACCAATTGCAGCAAGTGATAATAATATTAATAGTATAAAAAGCTTTAATAAGTATTTTTTAGTTATTTTCTTATAAATTAGTGTTTTATACCTTGGTGGAATAATCAAAACTGTTTTAGAACCTAATATGTTGTTCTCTATTGAAATAACTGCGTAAATATAATGAGGTTTATTATTAGTGTTATTTTTATTATTGTTTCGGTCTATTTCGTCCAATATATCTAAATAATTAAACTTGGTTTGTGCTTTCACATCGTCCAATATAGCTTCTTGGGTCTTCTCTATTATTTTATTACCTTTTTTATCCAATACAATTAAAGTGAAAGGGATTTTCGAACAATTATTATTAGAAGCTATAACAAAGGCCTCTATATATTTAGCATAACTTTTTTTAGAATAGTAAATATCTAACTGCGTTATGTTTTTATTATTTTCATTATCAATAGTTATTTTTTCAACATTTTGATATTGCTCACATATTTTAGTTGCTTCATTCTGTTCTTCTATTGTAATACTTTTATTATTTTTAGATTTAACTTCTAATAATTTCATATTTTTATCATTACTCTATTAATTTTTATTATTTTAGGCTTATTTTACTTTTCAAACAATCAAAATTAAATTCCCTGAAGTCCGAAATCAAAACATCTTTTTCAAATTTCTTAAGCCAAGTTATTTGCCGTTTTGCAAGCTGTCTAGTTGCAAAAATCATTCTATCAAGCATTTCTTGTTCTGGTGTATTTCCATTATTATCAAGGTTTTCATTATAAAAACCATCTTGATACAAAAATGCTTGACGATAACCAACACAACGCATAGATGAAGACTCTAAGCTTAAATTATACTTACTTCGCAAATACTCAACCTCTTTCAAAAAACCTTGTTCTAACATTATTTTCATTCGTTTTTCTATTCTTTTATGTAAGATTTCTCTTTCTGGAATAATGCAAATATGAAAAAAGTCAAAATCATTTGGTTTTTCTTGCTCTGCAAAAAACTGTGTTGGAGCTTTTTTAGTAATTCTAGCAATTTCAACAAATCTAACTAATCTTTGGGTATTATTTCCTTGAATTTCTCCTGCTAACTTTGGATCTATTTGTTTTAACTCATCTATTAATGGTTGGTGTCCTTTTTGTTTAATTATTTCATATAACTCTTTGCGTATATTTTCATCAGCTGATGGTAATTTGGCTAGACCATTAACCAAAGCGTTATAATAAAGCATTGTTCCACCCACTAAAATTGGTATTTTCCCTTTATTTATTATCTGATTGCAAAGCTTAGTTGCATCATTTACAAATTGCCCCGTATCATAAACTTGCTCTGGTGTAATCAAATCCATTAAGTGGTGCGGATATAACTGTTGTTCTTGTTTGGTTATTTTGGCTGTTCCAATATCCATTTCTTGATAAACTTGTGCAGAATCCATATTTATTAATTCAACTTGAAACTGCTTACTTATTTCTATTGCAAGGGCTGTTTTACCAGAAGCAGTTGGTCCTGTTACAACTATAACTAAAGGTTTTTTATCATTTATTTGCATTATTTACCCCTTAGAAATAAACTGTCTAATTCTTTTAAACTAAACTTAATCCAAGTTGGGCGACCATGATTACATTGATCACTTCTTTTGGTGTTTTCAATATCACGCAATAAACTATTCATTTCAGAAATTGAAAGTTTATGATTTGCACGAACCGCACCATGACAAGAAATAGTTGCTAAAATTTGATTGATTTTATTTGTTGCAGACTTTGTAATACTAAAATCTTTTAATTCATTAATCACTTCAATGATAATATTTTCAGCATTTTGAGTATTTAATATTGACGGAGAAGAACGCAGTAAAATCTGATTATCACTGCTAAGGCTAACTTCAAAACCTAACTTTTCTATCATTTCTTTTTGTTTTTCTAACACTTCCATTTGCTCCAAATCCAAATCTATTGATATTGGAAGTAAGAGTTTTTGAGTGGATATTTTTTGGTTATGAAAATTAGTTTTCATCTCTTCATAAACAACTCGCTCATGGGCTGCATGCATATCAACTATTATTAAGCCATCTGTATTTTCTGCCAAAATATAGACTCCTTGAATTTGTGATATTGCAACTCCCAAAGGAAATTCAGTTTTATCCAATAATTGTAATTTTTCCTCATCAAAATCAGAGGTTAGTTCTTTATTTGGATCTAAACCTACAGATTGGCTAGAACTAGAAAAACTAGCTGGCATTGATTTTTGCACAGGCTTTTGCATTGGTTCGTGATTTGTAAATTTATTTCTTGGAAAATCAGAACCAACTCCAGAGCCTAATAATTTATATTCTGCGATTTTTGAAGAGTTAGATGAGTTTGAGCTAGAATAATTAGAATAATTTGAAGGTTTATAAGAGTTACTTATATTGTTTTGGGGTGTTGTTTCTAAGTCTGAAAAACTATTTTCAGAACTATTTCCTGAACTATTTTCTAAGTTATTTTCTAAATTGGTTTCTTGCTCAGCATTTAAAGCACGAGGTTTACCAAGGTTATGATAAATAACTGAATAAATAAGGCTGTGAACTTCTTTAGGATTGTGAAATCTAACTTCTTGCTTAGCTGGGTGTGCGTTTACATCAACTTTATCAGGGTTAATTTCAATATGCAAAATAAAAACAGGATGTGATTTGCCATATAAAACATCATTATAAGCTTGTTTTATAGCATGAACTACAAGCCTATCTTTTATATTTCTACTATTTATATAAAAAAACTGATTTTTATTATTAGATTTTGCAATTGCAGGACTTCCAATAAAACCCCAAATCCTAATCCCAGCTTTAGTTTCATCAATAAATATAGTTTCTTGTTTTAATTGATTTGAAAAAACAAACTGATAGCGTTGCTCTTCATAATTTATACTATCTTTTTTCCAGTCATAAATTATTTTACCGTTATGCTTTAACAAAAAACTAACATCAGGGCGTGAAATCGCAATGCGTTTGAACCAATCTTCAATATGTGCAAATTCTGTTTTATCAGTTTTTAAAAACCTTTTACGAGCAGGAATATTAAAAAATAAATCTTTAACCTCAATGGTTGTTCCAATACTATGAGCTGCTGGTAAAACATTTCCAGCGTTGGTTATTTGATAAGCGTATTCTGATTTTTTAGTTTTAGAAGTTATTTTTATATTACTCACCGAAGCAATGCTAGCAAGCGCTTCACCACGAAACCCCATAGTTTCTACAAATTCCAAATCGTGCAAATTAGATATTTTACTGGTTGCATGAGGTGCTAATAATAGTGGGAAATCATCTTTAGAAACACCACAACCATTATCAATTATAGTTATCAGTTTTGTCCCACCTTTTTCAATAATAACTTCTATTTTATCCGCTCCCGCATCTAAACTATTTTCTAATAACTCCTTTACAATTGAAGAAGGTCTTTCAACCACTTCCCCTGCCGCAATTTGATTTACTAAATGATTATCTAATTTTTTTATTTTTGCCATATTCTTTATGTTTTTATTTGTTTTTTTAAATTACTGGAAATTATAACATATCAAGAGACTTGATATTAAATATAAAGAACTTTAAAAATTACAAAACTTAACTTTTTTGTTAGAATATTAAATCAAAAAAAAAATCAATAATACTTGGAAGTATGAAGGGAATAAAGAGTCTGAAATGTATTTGAAAAAATTAATAGTTAATAATAAAGAGTTTATTAAACATTCTGTGGAAGCACATGAAAAATTTGGAGAAAATGTAGGATGAATAAAATAAAGTTATTTGGAGTTTTAGTTCTTGTATTTATTGTAGGTTGCGAATTAGATCGTGGGCAAAAACCTATTGATACAAAAGGTAGAGATGTTATTACACTATTTAGAGATGCGACTTTTGATTTTAATGGGAAAAAATTTAAGCTTCAAAGAACATTAATGACCAAAAAAAAAGTTAATTGATATTTTTGGTAAACTAACAAGAATAAGAGATGAATCTCACGGAGCCAAAAGCAGACTAGTTTATTTTTTTGATGACAAAGGAATTTCATTAAGAGTAAAAAATGATAAAGTAACTGATATCGCTATCTTTTTTTTTAGACTATAAAGAAAGATTTAGCTCAAAATTTGGATTTGCACCCTATAAAGGCTCTACAGTCCCTATTATTAATGTCAATGCACTTGGTTATAAAGGTGTTGTGAAATTAGACGATGGTTATCTTAGTAAAGATACGCCGTTTAGCGATTTCGAGAAATCAGATATAGGTAGAATAGAATTCCACAGTAAAAGAGAATTTCTATCTGGTAATTACTACACACCAAGTGTGCGGTTCACAACGGAAAGACCGCGTGTATGGATCTCAATAAGACATGAAGTTGAAAAAATCACAAGTGTTATTTTTTATTAAAATAATAAAGAGTTTGTTAAACATTCTGTGGAAGAAAGTGAAAAAAATTTTAATTTGTCTATTTCCCCTCAAGTCTTCTCGCCCCAAAGCTCTAGCTTGTTGGAGTTTTGGGAGTAGAGAGGTTACACTT
>CBDCEG010000004.1:0-37831 GCA_965215775.1 Cardiobacteriales bacterium | reverse complement strand
TAATAATTTATTTAACGATTTTATTAAATAAACCAACATTCCCATAGAAATAGGATCTTGCCCAGCAAAAGGCTCATCATAAAACATTAAGCTTGGATCAAGTGCAATTGAGCGAGCTAAAGCAACTCTTCGTTGCATTCCTCCAGATAATTCAGCAGGCATAAGATCAACCGCTCCACGAAGCCCAACAGTTTCTAACTTCATCAAAACTATTATTTTGATTAGTTTTTCAGAGAGGTTTGTGTTTTCACGCAAAGGAAATGCAATATTATCAAATACAGACATATCAGTAAATAATGCACCACTTTGGAATAGCATACTCATTTTTTTACGCATATTTACTAATTGACGATTGCTCATTTTATCAACTCGTTCGCCAAATACATAAACACTTCCAGAAAGTGGTTTTAACTGTCCTGTTATTAGGTTTAAAAGTGTTGTTTTACCAGTTCCACTTGGTCCCATAATTGCAGTTATTGACCCAGATTTAACTTGCATATCAAGGCTTTCAAAGATAACTCTATCACCTCGTTTAAATGTTAAATCTTTAATTTCTATTATCATTTTTTATTATTTCTTAATTTCTAACAAAGCACTTACATATTTTGGAACATCGTGTCTTATAACTTTTCTAACTTCTACTTTATGCCCTCGTTTATTCATTGAAACGAATGTAAAGTTAGCATTTGTAACACTAAATTCTTCTGCTGTATCACGGCTTTTTATAACGAAATCAACAAATATAGTTATTGAAGTTGTGCCTATCTTTTTAATTGTTGTGTAAATTGAAAACACATCTCCGTTATGCACAGGATATTTAAAGTGCATATCAGTTACAAAAACAGTTACAGCGTTGCTTAGGATAATTTCTTCAACTGCAATTGATGCTGCTTTGTCCATTTTTGCCATAATCCAGCCACCAAAAGCACCACCATTATGATTTAAATCTGATGGAAAAACTCTCCCACGCAATGATAAATGTCTATTTTTTATATCCAAATCGTTTTCTTCTTTTTTATTTAAGTCTTTAGTCATATATTCCTTTCTGTATTAGTTAAAGTGTTTGTTTTCATCTTGTTATTTTACCTTTTTTATATTTTTATATTCTTTTGTTTTTTCTGGATTTTCTAGTTTTTCTGAATTTTCTATTTTAGGTTACTTATTTTTAGCCTATGTACTGTTTAAATAAATCAAAGAGACAAGATATTACTTGTCTCTTTGATTTAGTGAGTTATTACCCACTTGCCATTTATTTTACTAAATCTAATATGATAATTTACATTCATAATGCCCTTATTTTCTTTAATTCCATAAAGAAAAACTCCACCATCTAACATTATAGTTTTCCCAGTATCTGATATTGATAACGGGCTATTTTTACAAGATTCTAAACTTAGCTCAAATTTACCACTTGTTAGTTTTTGCTTTAATGAATGAAAAAAGTCATTCTCTGTAGTTCCAGCTAATAAGTAATTAGCTGTATCAAACTCCTTATTTCTAACTGCAAACATATCTATAAAGTCATTATATTGCCCATGACTAACTAACTCCACCATACCATCACATATATTCATAAGCTCTTGTATATCAGATCGTTTTTCTAATTTTATATAGTCTGGTGTTGCTGTTACTGGAAACCCATAATTTTTTAAGTAATAATACTCTCCTTCACCTAACATTACATCTTCACCATCTAAATATGCCCATCTAGGGAAAGGTGTATCCAGCTCTACTGTCTGTCTTGCTGTTATACCGTGAACTTTATCTGCTTGATAATAATCTCTAGGGATTATTTCTAACTCTGATACTTTTACTAAACCAGTGTTTGTTATATTTTCTATATCGCCCATATGTTTCATTAGCCTAGTTGGATTGTTGTTATCTACTTTTGCCTGATATGTTCCAGTTATATCTGTGCTTGCTTGATTATTTTGATAGTTTATTCTAGCTATTACTATCTCTTGGTTAGTTGGAGTTTTTAATATCAGCTCGGCAACTACCATAGCTTCTTTGACTATAACTTGCTTATCTCTTTCCCAAGCTAACATTGTGATGGCAAAAGTATTTTTACCACTTGTTATATACTTATTTATAGGAAATTGATTTTCTGAATTATATTGGGTGTATGATTCATTCACAGGTTCACCGTTGAATGTTACGATTAGGTTAGTTAGACCTTTTGCTACTTTTAAATAATATTTTGGTTTATTCATTAATATTGACATTTTTTTACCTTTGCCAATAATTTTTTTAGTGGTTTTGGGGGAAAATGTACCTGCCATAGCAATATTTTGTAATATTAAGGAAATAAATATTATAACTGTAAGTTTTATTAGTTTTGTAAACTTGAACTTGTTGGTGGAAATGTTAGTTAAAGTGTTTGTTTTCATCTTGTTATTTTACCTTTTTTATATTTTTATATTCTTTTGTTTTTTCTGGATTTTCTAGTTTTTCTGAATTTTCTATTTTAGGTTACTTATTTTTAGCCTATGCACTGTTTAAATAAATCAAAGAGACAAGATATTACTTGTCTCTTTGATTTAGTGAGTTATTACCCACTTGCCATTTATTTTACTAAATCTAATATGATATTTTGTATTTATACCTTTATTCTCTCCAACGCCCCTAAGGAAAATACCAGAACTTATCATTATAGTTTTACCTGTATCAGATATTGATAGCGGTTTTGTTTTGCAAGATTTTAAGCTTAGCTCAAATTTACCACTTGTTAGTTTTTGCTTTAATGAATGAAAAAAGTCATTCTCTGTAGTTCCAGCTAATAAGTAATTAGCAGTATCAAACTCCTTATTTCTAACTGCAAACATATCTATAAAGTCATTATATTGCCCATGACTAACTAACTCCACCATACCATCACATATATTCATAAGCTCTTGTATATCAGAGCGTTTCTTTAATTTTATATAGTCTGGTGTTGGTGGGTGCCCATAATTTTTTAAGTAATAATATTCTCCTTCACCTAACATTACATCTTCACCATCTAAATATGCCCATCTAGGGAAAGGTGTATCCAGCTCTACTGTCTGTCTTGCTGTTATACCGTGAACTTTATCTGCTTGATAATAATCTCTAGGGATTATTTCTAACTCTGATACTTTTACTAAACCAGTGTTTGTTATATTTTCTATATCGCCCATATGTTTCATTAGCCTAGTTGGATTGTTGTTATCTACTTTTGCCTGATATGTTCCAGTTATATCTGTGCTTGCTTGATTATTTTGATAGTTTATTCTAGCTATTACTATCTCTTGGTTAGTTGGAGTTTTTAATATCAGCTCGGCAACTACCATAGCTTCTTTGACTATAACTTGCTTATCTCTTTCCCAAGCTAACATTGTGATGGCAAAAGTATTTTTACCACTTGTTATATACTTATTTATAGGAAATTGATTTTCTGAATTATATTGGGTGTATGATTTATTTACGGATTCACCGTTGAATGTTACGATTAGGTTAGTTAGACCTTTTGCTACTTTTAAATAATATTTTGGTTTATTCATTAATATTGACATTTTTTTACCTTTAGATTGATTAATTAATTTATTAACTGTGCTATTGACTGCGTTGTTATTGACTATTTGGGTTACTTCCTTGGAGGTTGATCTTTTGTTGGCTCGCTTGGAGTCAGTATTATTATCAACACAGGCAGGAATCAATATCAGCAACATTGATAAGACTAATAATTTCAGTGAATGTTTTATGTTTATGCTTTTTGTTTGTTTTCTTATTTGTTTTCTTATTTGTTTTCTTATTTGTTTCTTTAATTCATTTAGTATTTTCACTTATACCTCCTTATTTATATTTATATTTTATATTTATATTTATATTTATATTTATATTTTATATTTTATATTTTATTTGTGATTTATAGCTCATAGCCTATCATTTACATTTATATTAGCTTATCAAAAACTTCCTCTAATGAAGAGCATTGTATTCCATAATCAGGGCTACCTAACTCAGGAAGCTTAAATCTTTTTTCAAAAAATGGTTCATCAGACTTAAATAAAACACACTCCCCTTTTACTGAATGTATTTTTTGTTCATTTTTTAGGTCACCATCCTCATCATTCCCATCAGTTTTAGCGTTAGATAGGTTTTCTTTATAAACCATAGCTGTTAAAACTAGCCCAGAAAAGGTAGCACTGAAGCTTAAATAATCTTTACTCTTGTCTTCTCCTTTATTTGTTTTGCCCTTTTCCTTTTTTATCGCTAACTTGTATTTCGCACTAGCACTAGCCTTGACTCCAACTTTAGCTTTAAACTCCATTATAAAGTTATCAATGTCAATTTCAGCTTTTGCCACCCCCTTTATGCCAAATGAAATACTGCCTTTTTCTGCTATATCTAATAAATCATCATTTTTTTCATCTGAGCTTTCAGTCTCAAATTTGGAAAACTTACCGTTATTAAACTCAATATCAAGTCCCAAATCTCCTTTTACAAAAAAATTAACCGAAATATTCCCTCGTTGCTCTGCAATGGATAATATAGGAGCAAAGATAAAACCACCTGGCAAAAAGTATAGTTTTTTTATTAAAAAACTTAAAATACTTATGGTTATTTCAGGTTTAGTTCTTATTTCAATTTTAACTTCTGACGCCATTGTCAAATTGTAACTTTTTAAATTCTCTTGGCTCTTCCCATCAAGTTTTAGCTCAATACTAAAAGGAAATTTAAACCCAACCTTACCACGACCTATTGGTAAGAACTCACTTATTTTATTAATATTTCTAATCAAATTAGGAACTAAGCCTGGTTTTTTAGATACCCCTTTATGCTTATTAACTTCTTTCTCTCTTGAGTATGAATATGAGTATTTTTTATTTCCTGAAGATATCTCAATTGACCCGTCTGCTGAAGTGTCAATAGAGGATTTGCCATTTTTGGAACTAAAAGTAAGTGAAAAACCAGCACTACCTGACACATCAATAGGAATAAAAGCATAAACACTTGCTAAGGGTATATCTGGATAGCCATCAACACCAGTTGGGCGGACTTTTATTTCATTTCCTAATGATGGTGATTGAAAAATAAGCCTTTTTATCATGCTGGGTAAACTATCAGGACGCCCATAGTCTAAATCATTAAACTCATTAAACAGTTGTTCCAATTCGTTATAACCGATTCTTAATGCCTCCCTAAAACCATCTTGACGCATATGGTTATAATCGTTTATATCTTGTATAGGTTGATACCTCCCTATAGATGCTTTTTCCCACTCTATCTTAGACACCCTCATTTCACTTAAAAAAACCGCACTTTTATTGTAATTATAGGAAGATGTTATAGTTGATATGTAAGCTCTCTTTTTTTTGATTTTTTCAGAAATTTCTTCGTATTTTTCTTGGTAATGCTCCTCTATATAAAGTTTGTCATCCAAAATATTTATTTGCTCTTCTATTGAAAAATATTGTTCTCTGGCAACATCTCTAAAGCATTTAGAATTGGGGGTATTAAATGTAATAGTTTTAAAATACTTACCCTTAAACTCTTGAATTGCCGCATAACCACCAGGTTTCCCATACGGCTCTAAAAACTTCATTTTCTTTTTTAGTCTTTCAATTTTTCTTTTTAATTTTGAGATTTTATCTTGTTTATCACCTTGTTTTAGTTTTTTAGAATCTAATATATGACCTTCATTATCAATTTCAAAAAAACTAGTATGCTCTCCTAAATCACCTAAATCTTTTTCTTCATTCTTTACTAAATTATCGGCGATTACCTTATGAGTGCATTTAGTTCCTTTATGAGATAAATTATAACTTACTTTTATTTTTACATTTTGACCTTCCTCTTCGGGCAAAACAACATATAAATGGTGCTGTTTATGAAAAATAGGTTTTGCAGGGTTTGTGTTATAATTATAAGTTTTAACTTTTAGTTTTTCTTGATCAGTTGAAGCAACTTCTTTTCCTTTGTCATCAGTTATATTTAATATGTATGGTCTTTCTTTGTTATCTATTTTATTTACTTGCTTTATTGTCCAATTTCTTATTTTTAGACAACAACTTGCAGAAGCAAGACCTCCAGCAACTGTATCACGCTTATTATCTAATTTTTTAAGAGCTTCTTTATTGGCGGTTTTTTCTTGTGGATTTTTTTTATTAAAATCTTCTTCAAAAGCTTTCTGTATTTTTTTTATTCCTTCTTCTGTACACTTATATTCTCCTATCCCCATAACTCTAACCTCAAATTATTATTATTTTATAATCAAACTTATAAATTAGCTTAACTTCCTTCTTATTTCTAAATATTTTTCTCTTGAGCAAATATCATTATTTGATAACATTCTCATAAATTTATAGTCTTTAGCTAAATTAACCCCCTCAAAGTGCCATAGCAACATTAACCCAAAAGCATATTTTTCATTATCTAAACCAAATTTTACTGCTTGCTCATAAACTACTTTTACAAATGCTTTGTATTTCTTTTTGTCACTGGGGTAATTATTTTCATAGTTAATATCACATAAATCTTTAACACATTCGTCAAAATATTCATTAAGTTTTATTAGCTCTAGCCGTTTAGCAAAATCATAACTAAATCTAAAATCTTCATCACCTATATTATTTTCACTTTCTTTTTTAAAGTTATCACAACTAAAGTCATAACTTTTTATTGCTTCATCTACTAAAGTAAATAAAGTTCCGCCAATTTTATTCGTGATAATTAACCACTCTTTTAAAATTAATGCATCAAAAAATGTATCCAGCCTCCTTGGGTCATAAAATCTATACAATACATAATTCCCAGAATATTCATTACGAATATTGATTATTTTTTTAAGCTCAACGGATAAGTCTTTTAAGCTCTTATCACTTATCACAAAAGTTGCCCAGTTTTGCCCAATTGATTGTATAATAAACTCTACAGCTTCTCTTTGATTAAAAAAACTATCCAAGTCTAACTTCATAAGATAAGCTGCTGATTTTTTAAACATCTTAAGATATCTATCTGCCATTAAAATTTGCACTTCATTTTCTGAATAATATAATGGTTTAAAATCCCTATTAACTGCACAGTCAACAATTAAATATAATTTCTTTTCTCCTACCAAAGTTTTTATTTTATCAACTATATCTTCAGCATTAAACTTAATTATATTAGCTTTACTGCTTAGTTTTGCTTGTTTTGCAATATCTTTTTCAAAAGCCATATTAATTTTACTGTCTAATATAAAATCTGACATTAAATTAATACTTGTATTGATTTTATAAGTATTCATTTGTTTTTTTAAATTTTTAGTTTCTTATATTTAATTTTAACAGGTTGATTTGCATCCATTCCAAGGCGTTTTTTACGATCATCTTCATAATCAGAATAACCACCTTCAAACCATACTGCATTAGAATCTCCTTCAAAAGCAAGTATATGCGTTGCAACTCTATCCAAAAACCATCTATCGTGAGAAATTATAACTGCACAACCTGGGTAAACTAAAACAGCCTCTTCCAAAGCACGCAAAGTTTCAACATCTAAGTCATTTGTAGGTTCATCTAGTAATAATAAATTCCCACCTTTTTTCAAAGTTTTGGCTAAATGTAGTCTATTTCTTTCTCCACCAGATAAGTCTTTTACGTGTTTTTGTTGATCCGAGCCTTTGAAGTTAAACCTACCAATATAAGCTCTAGAATTTAATTGCACAGTTCCAATTTGAATAATATCCAAGCCATCTGAAATTGCTTCCCAAACAGTTTTTTCATCTTCCAAATCATCTCTTGACTGACTTATATAAGAAAGTTCAACTGTTTCACCTATTTCAATCGTTCCACCATCTGGTTTTTCAACGCCTGCTATCATATTAAACAAAGTTGATTTACCTGCCCCATTAGGTCCGATAATCCCAACAATTCCGCCTTTTGGTAAGTTAAAACTTAAATTATCGTAAAGTAATTTTTCTCCAAATGTTTTTTGTAAGCCTTCAGCCAAAACAACTTTATTCCCAAGTCTTGGACCTGGAGGAATATAAAGAGATTGCGTTTCATTTCTTTTTTGAAACTCTTGGCTAGATAACTCATCAAATCTTGCAAGCCTTGCTTTATTTTTAGCTCTTCTGCCTTTTGGATTTTGTCTAACCCATTCTAATTCTTGTTTAATTGTTTTTTGTAAATTAGAAGCTTGTTTTTCTTCGGTAGCAAGTCTATTTTCTTTTTGCTCTAACCAAGAGCTATAATTTCCTTCCCAAGGAATTCCTTGCCCTCTATCCAATTCTAAAATCCAACCAGCAACATTATCTAAAAAATATCTATCGTGAGTTACAGCAACAACAGTTCCTTTGTAATCGTGCAAAAATCTTTCCAACCAAGCAACAGATTCAGCATCCAAATGGTTAGTTGGTTCATCAAGCAAAAGCATATCTGGAGCAGATAATAATAATCTACAAAGAGCAACTCGGCGTCTTTCACCACCTGATAAATGCTTAATATTTGAGTCCCAAGGAGGCAAACGAAGTGCATCAGCAGCAACTTCTAAGTTTCTATCCAAATTATGAGCATCAGCTGTTGAGATTATATTTTCTAATTCTGCTTGGCGTTTTGCAAGCTTATCAAAATCAGCATCAGGTTCGGCATAATCGGCATAGACTTGTTCTAATTCATTTTGCACTTCTTTGATATGCGATAATGCTTCTTCAACAATTTCTCTAACGGTTTTACTATCGTCAAGAACAGGTTCTTGAGGTAAATAACCAATGTTTAAACCAGTTTGCGCTCTAGCTTCACCAATAATATCAGTATCAATTCCTGCCATTATACGAAGCAAAGTTGATTTTCCAGAACCATTTAGCCCTAAAACCCCAATTTTTGCCCCATGAAAAAATGATAAGTGAATATCTTTTAAAATATACTTTTCAGGTGGAACTATTTTCCCAACTCCTTGCATTGTGTAAACATACTGTGCCATAAAACCTCTTTTGTTTTTTTATAATTTCAACTTAGAAAATATAATATATAGACTTAGCTATAAGTCAAAAGCATTATTCATATAATTTACCTTATCTACTTATGTATTGTTTTATTTTTTAGCATTCATCTAAATTTTTTGGGTAAAATTTAGATACCAAAATTGAGAGTATTAATCACTAATATTTATTATTAATATTTTGCTGTTTATTTCTATTAAAAAATTCAGATACAGCTATTTTTCCAGAACCAAAAATAACTAAAACAAGCATCATCATTCCCCAGCCCAAATGTTGTTCAAAACCACTTGGAAATGAAATGCCATAAGTTATTTCATCCATACTAACTAAGCCAATTCCTCCTTTGAGTAAAGCACTTTGGTAAGAATAAACAGCAACAATATTAAATATAAATAAAACTGTTGCGTGAAACCTAGTTAGAACTCCCAAAACCAAGGCTATTGGAATTAATATTTCAGTAGCAGTTCCCATAATTGCCGCAATTTCAAATGGAATTAAAGGAGTATTATATTCATATTGAAATAAATAAAGGGTTGTATCCCAGTGGGTTATTTTTTGTATTCCAGCTTTGAAAAAAACATTTGCCAAATAAAGGCGAATAGCAAGCAAGGTCAAGGGTTGTAATATTAAACTGATTTTATTAAAAAATGCATCATAAAATTTGAATATATTTTTCATTTTATTTTCCTCATTAATTGGTGTTTTTAAATTTTGTAACAACTTAAATCATTAGCTAACAAAAGTTCACTTTTATAGTTTTGTTTAATTAAATCAATTGTTTCTGGCATATTTTTAAGAGTTCTTTGCATAAAATGCGAAAGTAGAACTCTTTTCACTTTAGATTTTTTTGCGATTTCCCCAATTCGGTCAGGAGTCATATGTAGCTTTCTAACAAAGCCTGTTGTATGGTTTGGAATAGCGTTATGAATAATTAAGAAATCTGATGATTTTGCAAGTTTTATAAGATTATTTGAATGCCCTCCGTTATCACCTGAAAAAGTAATTTTCTTACCACTTATAATAATGCTCCAAGCTAGAGATGGCACAGCTCCATGCTCTGCATTTATGCTTTTCAATTTGTATTTTAAGTATTTTTGCGTATCTATTTTATCTGTTGGCTTTATACTTTTAGAAATGATTTTATAGCTTGCATTATCACCTAAGTATCTTGATAAATAAGGGTAAACTCCTTTTTTACCAATATACCTTTCAAGAAACTCTTTGGTGCTTGGGAAAAGTTCACTTCCTGTTGCCCCAAAAACAGCCAAGTCTTTTTTTCTACCTTCAAAAAAAACTGATTTTATATAAGTTGCAAAGTCTGCACTGTGGTCAGTATGGTAATGTGAGAATAAAATTAAATCTACATCAGACATTTGTGCACCTGATTTACCAAAATTAGCTGCCGATCCACTTCCTGCATCAATTATTACCTTTGCTTTTCCATCTTTCCAAATTAGATAACCGCTGGAAGCTCGTTTATCCTGTAGTTCTGGACCTCCTGAGCCAAGAACTTGCAAATAAATTCCTTTGCCTTTACAGCTTTGTTGCTTTATTTCTGAAGCATTAGAATTATTAGCTACTAAAGTAAGTGCAAGCAAACTAGTTGCAAGATTAGTTTTAAACTTATTGTTTAATTTATATTTCATTTTTTCCTCTGTTTTATTAAATTTTATTTAGATTTTATTGGTTGATATTAGAAGATACGATTTTTTTGTCCGTTTAGTTTCAGCTAATTTAGTTTAACCACCTGAAGTTTGAATATATAACTTATAATTATGGGTTAAATTCAAAAAAGTTATATTTTTTTGAATTATTTTGAAACTAAAAATAAATTCTGTGCGTATTTAAGATATGTAGGTTATTTAATTTGAAATAAAATCTGCACAATTTATTAATTAAACGGAGAAAAAATATGAATTTGAAAACAAATAAAGTAAAAGTTGGACTTGCAGCAACAGCAGCATTATTACTAGCAAGTTGTGCAAGTGATGGCAATAATTCTATGGCTAAGGGAAAAATGATGGACAAAGTTGGGCAATGCCACGGTGTAAACAGTTGTAAGGGTAAAACAACTTGTGCAACCACAAGTAATGCTTGCCAAGGAAAAAATAGTTGCAAAGGAAAGGGCTGGGTTAAATCAAGTAAATCTGATTGCAACAGCAAAGGTGGTAAATTTATGTCTATATCAATGAAATAGACAAAGCAAAATAGTTAGCTTTTATTTTAGATTAGAGCCAACTTAAATTTTGAAAATACAAATCAAATGGAGAAATAATATGAAAACATTAAATAAATCAAATGAATTAACTAATTTAAAAAGTTCAAGAAAAATATCTTTAGCGCTAACTGCTGCAAGTTTATTATTTGGAATGAGTGCTACAACTGCAGTTGCCGATGAGAAAACAAGTGAAAAAATGGGTAAATGTTATGGGATTAATTCTTGCAAAGGTCATTCTGCTTGTCAAACAGCTGATGGTGCTTGTGCTGGAACTAATTCTTGTAAAGGAAAAGGTTGGTTGACTGCAACTGCAGCTGATTGTGAAACAAAAGGCGGAAAATTTGAAGAAATTAAAAAGAAAAAATAACTTTTTATATACTTCATAAAGCTTTGTGGATTGCTATAAAGGACTGCAAAAGTAGTCTTTTATATTTTTCATTATATATATTTATCACTTTTTAAAAGTTTCTAACAAAAGAGGAAACCATGGCAAATGAAGAATTCCCTTATTTGGGGTTTGGTTTAGGATTAAGGACAAAACATTATGATGAGATTATTGAGCAAAAACCTAAAGATATTTCTTGGTTTGAAATAATTTCTGAAAATTTTATGGTTGATGGTGGAAAGCCACTTTATTATCTTGATAAAATCAGACAAGATTACCCAATAGTTATGCACGGTGTGTCTTTGTCAATTGCTGGAAATACACCTATTGATTATGATTATTTAGATAAAATAAAAGCTTTAGAAAAGAGAATTCAGCCTGCTTGGATTTCAGATCACTTGGCTTGGGTAAAAGGAAGTGCACATAATTTGCATGATTTACTTCCTGTTCCTTATACCGAAAAGTCTTTGAAGAGTGTTATTGAGCGAGTGAAAATTGTCCAAGATTATTTAGGAAGAAGAATTTTATTAGAAAATCCATCAACTTATGTAAGTTTTAAAAATACAACCATCTCAGAGCCAGATTTCCTGAATTCACTTTGTAAAGAGGCGGACTGCTTGTTAATGTTAGATATTAATAATATTTTTGTGAGTTGTGAAAACCACGGCTGGAATGCTTATGAATATATATCAAAGATAAATCCAAAATATGTAAAACAACATCATTTGGCGGGTCATACTTATAGTTATGCTGGAAAAATAATTATAGATACTCACGATCAACCTGTTCGTGAGGAGGTTTGGAATTTGTATGCTTACGCAGTCAAAAAATTTGGCAAAGTGTCAACGATGATTGAGCGAGATGATAATATTCCAGTGCTTCAAGAGTTAATTGATGAAATAAATTATGCAAAAGAAATTCAGGAAAAAGTATATTTAAAAGAAGGTATGAAATAATGAGTGATTTAAAAACTGATTTAAAAACTGATTTTGACTTTTACACAGAATTTGAAACCTATGTAAAAGGTGGGAAAAGCAAAATAACAACATTGATAAACTCTGATGAAAAAGGCACTTCAAACCAAAGAATGGATATTTATAAAGATGCTTACAAATTTAGATTAGTTGATGTTTTATTTGAAGATTTTAAAACAGTGCATAAGATTTTAGGAGATGATGATTTTTCTAAAATGGCTTTTGATTATGTAGAAAAATATCCTTCAACTTCATTTTCAATTAGAAATTTTGGGCAAAATATGTCTAAATATTTATCAGAAGAAATACCATATAAAAATCATCAATACTTAGCAGAGATTGCGGATTTTGAGTGGTCTAAAGGACTTGTTTTTGACTCAGGGAATTCAGAAGTTTTAACAATAAAACAACTTTCAGAAATTCCAGTTGATAGCTGGGAAGAAGCCAAATTTGAATTTATTCCTGCAATTAAAAGACTAGTTTATAATTATAATATCCCTCAAATTTGGCAAGCAATAAATGATGGCTAGATTCTACCTACAAGTGCAACTTTTCAAGTTCAGCTTGAAAGACTTCATTTGGGGTTTTAAATCCTAGTCGTTTTCGTGGTCTATTATTAATAAGTTCTACAAAATAAGCAAGGTCTTCATCAGAAACATTATTAAAATCAGTGCCTTTGGGGATAAATTCTCGGAGCAAACCGTTGGTATTTTCATTAGTTCCTCTTTCCCAAGGTGAGTAAGCGTGTGCAAAATAAACATTCATTTTTACTTGTTTTTCAATCTCTTGGTATAAAGAAAACTCTTTGCCATTATCGTATGTCATGCTTATTCGTAACTCATTTGGTAAGTCTTTGAAATCTTTAACTGTAGCTTCTAAAATAGCTTTTGCAGTTGATTTTTTCACTTTGGAAGCAATTAATTTACCACTTTTTCTTTCAACATTTGTAACTATCGCGCCTTGGTGATTTTTACCGACAATTGTGTCTCCTTCCCAGTGTCCAACTTCTTTTCTAAGCTCAATATTTTGCGGTCTTTCATCAATCATTCTACGATCTTTTATTTGATATTTTTCCTTTCTATTATGTTGATATTTCTTACCTTTTCTTCTGAAATACATCTTAACTAATTTTGGGTGATACTTATAAACAAATTGATAAATAGTCTCGTGGCAAATCGATTCTTGCGCCTCCTCTCGCCACTTTCCAGAAATTTGTTCTGGCGACCAATGTTGCTCTATTTTTATCAAAATATATTTCTCTAAAATACTATCAGGTAATATCCTAACATGCTTATTTGCAATAGATTTCCTCTTGGAAACTTTCTCCCATGCCTCTTCACCAACAAAGGTTTCTGCGTTTTTATTATTTTTTATGCAGCGGTATATTGTAGTCTTATTTTTGCCTAGTTTTATCGCTATTTCACAAGGATTATAATTCTCCTCAAGCAATGTTTCAATTTTTGTCATATCAGTTCTGGTTAATTGTGTGTATTTTTTCATAATGTTATTATCTTAGTTAATAAAAATAAAAATAACTAGTTCCAAATTAAAACCAGAAAATAAAATTTAGTTGCACTTCGATTTAGAAACCAGGATGATAATATTGAAGAGAAACCAGTTAAATTAGAAAAACCTTTGGCTTGGGTTATGTGGCGGCAGAACCTTAACCCAACTTGGTACTCACTTGATATTGATGAAGATTGGGCTTTGTCTAACGCTCAGAAAGATGCTAGTTTTGCAGATATTTGTGAGGGCTTACTTGAATGGATTGATGAGGAACATATTGCAAATAGAGCAGCCACCTTTATTCAAAAATGGACTGCTGAGGGCTTATTAAAAAAGATCAGAACAATAAAGAAGCCACAAATAGTTAAGTAATATTTAAACAATAGTTTTATAAAATATTAGTAATCTATCACCGTTTGAGTTAGTTATTTGTTATAATTTGGGGTTAAATCAATTAAATACCCAAAATAACAAGATATGCAAAATAATAACTACTTAGAAATAAAACTAGAAACAAACAATTTGACTGTGATACTTTGGAAGAGGCTTTATTTGCAGGCGGTGCGTTATCCATTACCCTTACTAGTAAAGAAGATGAAGTGATTTTGATAGAGCCAGAGCCAGGTAATTTACCACTCTGGGAACAGGGAATAATTGTAACGGGTCTTTTTGCAAAAGATTGTGATATAAATGAGTCTTTGAGAGTTATAAAGCTTTGTTTAGAAACTGAAAACATTCCTTTAATTGAAACTTCAAAACTAGAAAATAAAAACTGGGAGCTAGAGTGGACAAAATATTTCAAACCAATCCAGTTTGGTGAAAATCTATGGGTTTGCCCATCAAATCAAAGTGTTGTAAAAGACAAACTAACAAAGAATACACAAATAGTCACACTTGACCCAGGTCTTGCTTTTGGTACAGGAACACACCCAACAACAGCAATGGCATTAGAATATATAGCAACAAATAATTGTGAAAATAAGATGGTGGTTGATTATGGCTGTGGCTCTGGAATTTTAGGAATTGCTGCTTTAAAAATGAATGCAAAACACTGTCTAATGACCGATATTGATGAAAAAGCAATCCAAACAACAGTTGAAAATTCAAAAATAAATAATGTAATTGATAATATAACTCCAATTGAAGGACTTGAAATAAAAAATAATTACGCAGATTTATTAATTGCTAATATTTTATTTACTCCACTAATTGAACTTAAAAACGAATTCAAACGAATTGGCAAAAAGAACTCAACAATTATCTTAACAGGATTACTAAAGGAACAAACTGATAGTATTATAAAACATTATGAAAGTGATTATTCAAATCTTAAAGTAACAACAAAAGAGGACTGGGTTATGATTACAGGGATTAGGAATACTTAGACTATAACACTACAAAATAATTAATAAAAGAGGAATAAAAATGAAATTAACAACAAAACAAAAACTTATCGTAACAGTAATATCAGCAATTTTATCTGCCCAAGTTTATGCAGATTGCACCCCAGTATTAACAACTGGTGAAGATGGGACTACAGCTAATCCTGTAATTTGCACAGGAGATTTCAATAGTACCACTATACTGTTAGATCCTACAGGTAGCAATAGCAAAGATGTTGTTGTGTTTGATAAAGCAAGTAAAATTGATTCAGTTTTTGGTGGTTCTTATCGTGTTAAAACAACAGGTAGTGCTAATACTATTACTGCTATTAACTCTGAAATATCAACACTTTATGGCGATGCTTTTTCTAAAGGGACTTATGACTACGATGATAATATTGGAGGGGATAATATTATTAATGTAACAGATAACTCAAAAGTAAAGAATGTTATTGGTAATAAATTTTTAACTAGAGCAAAAGAAAGTGGTGGAAATAAAGGGGGTAGTAATAAAATATCAATTTCCAACTCAGAAATATCAGACTTTGTTATTGGAAGTGATTTTGGAAGAGGCACTGGGAATAAAGGTGGTAGTAATAATATTCTAATTAAGGACTCCATTTTACCAGATAGAGTTATTGGGAATAATTTCTCTTCAATATCTTTTGGGCAGTCGGTTGGAAGTGATAATATAAGTCAAACAAGCACAATAATTATAAATAACTCTAAAGGTAAATCTTCTATTGAAGGAGATTTTTTTGATTCTAGTGAAAAAAATATAGCCGCAGGGGATAATATTAATATTTCAAATAACTCTGATGTAAGTGGCATATATGGAGATATTTTTGAAGATAGTATGAACAACATTGGCGGTAATAATAAAATAACTTTAGATTTGAACTCCAAAGCAAAATCTATTGTAGGCAGTTATTTTGGTAGAACTATAAATGAAAATAATAAAGGCGGAAATAATACAATAGTTATTAAAAATAAGTCTGAAGTATATTCAGTTTTAGGCAGTAATTTCAATTATTCTTCCCTAAATAATACTGGAGGAAATGATAATATAAGCATATTCAATTCTAAAGTTATTGATGATGTTATGGGGGAAGACTTTGAAGATGACTCAACCAATAACAAAGGTGGAAATGACATAATAACTATAGATAACTCAAATATAGACCGCGTAATTGGTGAAAAGTTTGAAGGATCTAAAGATAGTAAAGGTGGTGATGACTTAATAACCATACAAAACAAATCAACTGTAACTAGAGTTTTTGGGGACTTTTTTGAATATGGAAGTAAGAATATAGGTGGGAACGATACTATTAAAATACTTAGTAACTCAAATATAATTGCAGTGGATGGTGATGTTTTCGGGAACTCAAACGGTAAAGATGAATTTAGTAAAGGTGGTGATGATAATATATTAGTAGATAGTTCTAAAGTTGGTTCTATAAATGGTGATAACTTTGTTAATGGTGGCAATAACAAAGGTGGTAATGATATTATTAAAGTTATAAATAGTAATGTTACTAGCATTTCTGGAGATGTTTTCCAAAAAGGAAATTATAATGTTGGAGGAAATGATGTGCTTACACTTGAGAACTCCAAGGTTCTTGATATTTATGGAGATGATTTTTATGATGGGAATTATAATTTAGGTGGTAGTGATAATATAAAGATATTAAACTCCGCTTCCACTATTGAAGAGGTTATAGGAGATAATTTTGGTGATGGAAGTAATAATGTAGCTGCTGCTGATAAGATTGAAATAGTTAACTCCAACATTGAACACCTTTCTGGGGAGGATTTTTATATTGGTAATAATAATATTGCTGCTGTTGATAAGTTTGATATAACAGATTCGAAAATAGGTTTTATTGGTGGTGAGCTTTTTCATGAAGGAAATAATAATAAAGCATCAGATGATATCTTTAACATAACTAAAGGTAGCTCAGATGTTGTTACAGGAGAAATTATAGGGAAAGGAAATGATAATGTTGCTGGGAACGATACTTTTAATTTAACTCAAACAACAATAAAAAATATTTCAGGAGAAATCTTTGAAGGTGGGTCAAATAATATTGCTGGGAATGATACTTTTAACTTAAATAATACTAAAATTTTAGAATCAATATATGGTGAAACATCTATTGATGAACAATCAGGAGTTTATAAACCTGCTGAAGCATTTATTCTTTATAAAAAAGGAACTGGAAATGATATTGTCAATTTAAACAATGGCTCAACTATTGGCAAAGATATTATTCTATCAGTTGGTTCAGATACTCTAAACTACAATGGCGATGCAAATACAGTTACAGGAATTATTGATGGTGGAGATGATATGGACTCAGCAGATGGGCAAGTTGATATTGTAAACCTTAATAATTACAAAGGCTTAATAACTGATGTTGCAAAATCTATAAATAATGTTGAAACTTTTAATGTTAACAAATCAATAGTTGATTTTGGTGATAAAATTGATAATACAGGAGCTGAAACTCATACCAAATATGAAACTTTCACAGTTGATGCAGACTCTACAATAACAATGACTGGAAACGGTGCAGGTGTTTATGTAATTGATGCAAATGTTGATAACAAAGGGACTTTTGATTTTGAAGATGGAAAAGTTGGTGATAATTTAACTGTAAATGGAAATTTCAAAAACCAAAGCGGAACTTACAAATTTGATACTGATTTTGGGACTTTTAAATCAGATACAATGACGATAAACGGCGAACTTACAATAGCTGACGGTCAAATTTCAATAAATGATATAACAACCAAAACATTTGATCAATATTCTGATAGTGTTAACGGTTTGGCTGAAGCAGCTGAAACTGCAGGCAAAGAAATAACTTTGATTTCTGCACCAAATGATACTGATAAAACTGATGAAAAGTTCAGTTTAGTTGCTGCAAATCAATATAAAGGAAATGCTACAAAAGGTAAATTTGCTAAATCTCCATTTGTTTGGGATTTAAAAAGAACTGATAAGGAATGGGTTTTGACAACGGTTGCGGATAGTGATAAAACAGCGGATACTAGAAAATTGAAACCGACACCAACTCCGACTGCAACTCCAACGGTAACACCAACTCCAACGGTAACGCCAACTCCGTCAATACCTGTATCACCATCACCGACGCCAGCAACGCCAACGGCTAAGCCAAAGTTAGAAGTGATTGCAGAAATTCCAGCGTATGCGAATTTATCAAATATTGTTAGTCAAGTTTCAAATCATGAAATGGAAACGCTTCACACAAGACTTGGTGAATTAAGAAATAATTCAGAAGGTTATGCGACAACAGACTATGATAAACAAGGTTGGAATGCTTGGGGAAGATTTAATAATAGTCGTTCTGAATTTAAGCAAGGTTCAAATTATAAAATGACAACTTCAACAACTGGCTTCACAATTGGTGCAGACACTGATTTTAATCTAAGTGCAAATTGGAAAGGTTATGCTGGTGGATTTGTAGCACATAATTTGGGTGAAACAACAACAGGTAGAAGTGATAAGTATCTAGCTGATAAAGCTGAAGTAAACCATAAATCTTATAGCTTGGGAGCTTATGCAACATTTTTCCACGCAGGCGGAACTTACCTTGATTTCACAACAAAATACAGTGCTTATGATTTCAATATTCATACTGCAGATTTATCAAGCTCAACAGATGCAAGCTCAATATCGGCTTCAGTTGAAGTGGGTCATAGCTTCAAGGTAACTGATAAATTCATTATTGAACCACAAGCTCAAGTTACAGCAACTAGAGTAAGTGTTGATAATATTAAAGGAAACGGAGTTTCAACAGCTGATTCTAAATTTGATAATCAAACATTTATAACTGGTCGTTTGGGAGTTCGTGCAGAAACTACAATTAAGACAAGCAAAGGCGAGTTCAAACCTTACGCTTACTTAGGTGCAGTTAAAGAATTTAGTGATACTCCAGAATTTACTTATGGAAACATTAAAGGAATTAAAGGTAATGATAACGGTAAAACTTTGGGAGAAGTTAAGTTAGGATTTAGCGCTGAGCTTTCAAAAAGTGCTCAAGTTTATGGAGAATTAAGCCATAAAAACAACTTTGATGACTACGAAGACACAAGTGTTTATTTAGGTGTTAGAATTGGTTTCTAAGCTTATTTAGAGTTGGTTTTAAAGTTAGTTTCTAAGTTAAATTAGAAACTAACAAAAACCAATGCTTGGAGTTTAGATAATCCAAGCAAATAAAAATATAACAAAACTAAGGATTATATGAAAAAACTAAATTTATTACTAATTACTACTTTGATAGTACTTGCTGGATGTAGCTCAACTTACAACTACAATGTAGAACCGACACCTTTGCAAAAAGGTAAGGCTAAATATTTTCTTAAAAATTTTAACTTGAAGCTAACACATGGCTCGGGACAAAATAAAGAAAATAAGACATTTAAAAATGAAAAAGAGCTAAAGCAATCTTTTGAAGATTTTATTAACAAAGAATTAATAAAACAATCACTAAAAGGAACTTCTACAGGCTTTCAATTTAGTGTAGATATGAATTATGAACGAACTTATAACTACGGTGGAAACGCACTAAATAAACCAGAGTTTTATTATACTGTTAAGATTTATAGCTATGAAAAGGAACTTTTAGCTAATTTTGATATTAATAAAAGTACAACAAAATATAGCTACCTTAAAGATATTGTTGTAAATGCAGAAATTGCAGTATTTAAGTGGGATGCTAAAGACGAACCTAAAGATATTGCTCTTATTGCAAAAACATTAGTCAGAGAGTTAGCAAATCTAGGGAAATAAAATGTATCTAAGAGAGATAAGACACTTGTCTCTCTTAGATTGATGTTTTTTAAATATGATGGATTGTCTTAAGATTTTATAAATTCCACATGCTACTTATCGCTCTTTCCATCTTTACTTTCCTCATCACTTAGCTCTATTTCGATCTTTTGAATATCAACCAGTAAACTACCATCAGCAACATTTTCTATAGTTACTTCCTCATCATCAGGAAGCTTTGATATATCAAAATCCATTTGTTTATTTATTTCTTCTAGGATTTTTTTACTTAAAGCAGCCTCACTAACTGAAACCACAGAACTTCCTATAGTTAATATAACCCCACCAACAGTTGCTACTGGCCCAGGGTACGCTTGTAACATTTGAAAGAATGTCATACCTTCATATCTATTATATGTAATAGTGCTTGGTCCAAACATAATAAATGCCCCACCAATTACACCAATAGCAATACCAACAATTGCAAACAAGTACCCAATAAATTTATTAGTATCTATTGACTTTTTAATTTTAATTAAGTCTATTTTTACTTTAGCTGGCAGTTCACTTCTCTTGTACTTTTTTATATACCTACTTTTATCAATACTCATATATTTCCTCTTAATTTATTATAATTTATCTATAATTAAACAGCATATAGATATAAAAAAATGATTATAGCACCTTAAGTATTTTTTCCACTGTATTCTTTTCCATATTTTGACCGACCCTTTTCTCCTTGCAATTCATTGGCTTTTGAACTTATAGGCGCAAAAATCACACCTATAAAATATTATCTTTGTGATGGTAGAAACTATTTTATTTGATTAAATAAAATTTGTTTCTAAAGGTATATTAGATTGTTTACAATATAGCTCTATTTCCGAATCATTTTCAAAGTAGCTATCACAAAAAGTTTCCAATTCTTTTTCAATAGATTTATGATTTCTTTCATCTATTGTTAATATTCTTTCTGTTAATTCAATAAACCTTTCATATTTCTCATTAACTTTGCAAAGTTTATCAATTGTTTTAAAGTCTAACTCTTTGAATTTGGATTGAAATAATATTTTGCTTTCATAAGGGTTTGATTTTAGCTCAATTATTCCTATGCCAAAAGATTGGTTTAATCTTTCCATTTCGTCTTTTAAATTATCACTTATTTCAAGTGCAACTAAATATCCATAATTTGCCCAACTTGAATTTGATACAGCTTGGAAATAACATTTTTTTAGTTCGTAGTCTGTATTAATTTCTTTTTTGATTTCATAAGATGTTATTTTAAATGTATCTGCTTTATTTAGAATTTTCATAAAAGCTTTATTAACTTTTGATGTTAAATTTAAAAATTCAATACCAATCATATCAGGATGTATCCATTTTTGATGGTCATCTTTACTATTTTTAGACTCTTGATGAATGATGGTTTTTGAGTAAATATTTTTATTTTTTAAATAACTACTCAATAATTTATGTAAATCTCTTTCTTGATATGTTTTTTTATTTTTTACTGCTTTTTTTTCAATTTCATCTGATGAAACTGTATATTCTTCAATATTAATATCTTGTTCGTATTTTGCAAGATAATAATAAAATACACTACTTTTACCTTTAACTCTTTTAACGCGTGTATCATCATTCCTAATAAATTCCCCAAGTTGTGCCGAAATTGTTGATTTTGGAGTTTTTGCATTTCCAAAATCATAATAATTATTTTTAGTTATGAAATCATATAGCTGTCCATTATTTGCCATACTTTTCAAATCATTTAAGCTTTTTAATATTGCTTCTTTAATTGTCATTTAATACCTTTCTCAGCTAATATTATTTCACTCTAAAACTACCCACATTTACTATCTGCACAGCTAAGGCAAGTTGCACAGCCGTCCATAATAATTACGGCTTTGGTGTGGCATTTATTACACATTGAAGCTGATGCTGGATATTCGCTTTGTGATGGATTATCTTTTGATTTTGATGCTAGTTCTTGTTTCTTATCAAAAATAAGTTGTTTTTGAGCATCGTCCATAACATCTTTAATCATTCCTATTGATTTCATATGAGATTCAACAACATAACCAAGTTCTGCAATTATAGATGGCATAAATTTACCACCTTGTTTGAAATAACCACCTTGTGGATCAAATACAGATTTTAGTTCTTCAACTAAAAACACAACATCTCCACCTTTTCTAAATACAGCTGAAATAACTCTAGTTAGGGCAACAATCCACTGATAATGTTCCATACTTTTTGAGTTTATGAATATTTCATAAGGTCGGCGAACTTCGTATTTAGTATCTTCATTCAAAATATAATCATTCAAAGTAATATAAAGTGCATGCTCTGACATTGGCGTTTTTACTTTGTATGTTGAGCCAATAAGCATTTCTGGGCGTTCAATTGCTTCATGCATTTGATCAATTTGTGGTTTAATGATTTTCTCTACAGATTTTGCTTTTGGTTCATCATCTTTTTTTATTTCATAAGAAACAATTTTACTTTTTATTTTAATAGTCATAGTGTTATATATATATTGTATTTTATAGTTTTCCGTAATAGCCTTCTTTCAATGCGTCAAATAAATTTGCTGCACTATGAATTTCGCCATCATATTCAATTTCTTCATTACCTTTAGCTTCAACAGTTGAGCCATCTTCAAGAGTAAAACTATAAGTTGTATTCTCTAAATCTTTTTCTTTGACCAAAACTCCAGAAAATACTTCTGGGTTAAATCTAAAAGTTGTGCAACCTTTAAGCCCTTGTTCATAAGCATACATATAAATATTCTTAAATTCTTCAAAATCAAAATCAGTTGGAACATTTGCAGTTTTTGAAATAGATGAGTCTATCCAGTTTTGAGCAGCAGCTTGCACATCAACATGTTCTTTTGGTGTGATTTCATCAGCACTAACGAAATAGTTTGGAAGTTTATTTTCTTCTTCATTTGAGAAAGGCATTGCTTTTTCATTAATTAAAGTTCTATAAGCTAATAATTCATAAGAATAAACTTCAACTTTTTCTTTTGATTTTTTACCCTCACGAATAATATTTCTTGAATAATGATGAGCAAAACTTGGCTCAATTCCATTTGAAACATTATTTGCAAGCGATAAAGATATAGTTCCAGTTGGTGCTATTGAAGAATGGTGGGTAAATCTACAGCCAAATTCCGCAAAATCTTCAATTAACTCCGCCTCAATTTCTGCAAATTTTTGCATATAACGGCTATACCTTGCTATCAAAACTTTTGCAGGTATTTTATCGCCAAGCTGAATTCCATCTTCAGCCATTTCAGGTCTTTTTCTAAGCATTGCTTTATCCACTTCAAAAGTCTCTTCCATAATTGGTGCAGAACCTTTTTCTTTTGCTAAGCTAATTCCTGTTTTATAGCCTTCAACAGCCATTTCTTTACTTACTCTTTCAGTAAATATAAGTGATTCTTCTGAGCCATAAGGCGTTTGAAGCATTGCCAAAGTTGAACCTAATCCTAAAAAACCCATTCCATGGCGTCTTTTTCTTTCTATTTCTTTTCTTTGTTCTTCAAGTGGTAATCCATTGATATCTACAACATTATCAAGCATTCTTGTGAATATTGAAATTACTTTTCTATATTTCTCCCAGTCAAAACAAGCTTCTTTTGTAAAAGGCTTATTTACAAATTTAGTTAAGTTTATAGAACCAAGTAAGCAAGCACCATAAGGTGGTAAAGGTTGCTCACCACAAGGATTTGTAGTTCTTATATTTTCACAAAACCAGTTATTATTCATTTGGTTTACTTTATCAATCAAAATAAATCCAGGCTCAGCATAATCATAAGTTGAAGCCATTATCATATCCCAAATTCTTTTGGCTGAAATTGTTTTATAAATTTTACAAGCTACTAAACCATCTTCATTTATAACCTTACCATCTAAATCACTCCACTCTTTGTATATTATTTTATTTTTAGAGGTTAATTCTTTAAGATTTATTGAGTTATCATCAACATCTTTTTGTAATATTGGAAAAACCAAATTCCAATCAGAATCAGTTTGAACTGCTTTTATAAATTCTTCGGTTATTAAAAGTGATAAGTTAAATTGCCTAAGCCTTCCATCTTCTCTTTTTGCACGAATAAAATCCAAAACATCAGGGTGAGAAATATCAAAAGTTGCCATTTGTGCGCCACGACGACCGCCAGCAGACGAAACTGTAAAACACATTTTGTCATAAATATCCATAAATGACATTGGTCCAGAAGTATAAGCTCCAGCTCCAGCAACAAACGCACCTTTAGGTCTTAGAGTTGAGAACTCATAACCAATTCCACAGCCTGCTTTTAAAGTAAGTCCAGACTCTTGGACTTTTTCTAATATTCCGCTCATTGAGTCCGAAATCACTCCAGAAACTGTGCAATTTATAGTTGAAGTTGCGGCTTTATGTTCAGTAGCTCCAACATTTGAAATAATTCTTCCTGCTGGAATTGCACCATTATCTAATGCCCAAAGGAATTTTTCTTCCCAGATTTTTTGTTCTGAATTTTTTTCTACTTTAGAAATTGCTTTAGCAACTCTTTCGTAAGTTTCTTGAAGTGTTTTATCTAAAATTTCTCCAGTTTTTGATCTAAGTTGATATTTTTTCTCCCAAATATCAAGTGAAGCTTTTTGCATTTCTATATTTACTGAGCTATCTGAATTGTGCATTTATTTCATTCCTTATTTGTTTAATTCTAACTAAAAGAAACTACTATATATTGTGGTTTTATTTTGGTCAACCACTATATGTTGTGTTTTTTTAAGTTACTGTTGATTATCTAAATATTAAAAAATCCCCCTTGTTTTAAGGGTTTATATTTGAAAATTAGATAAGATAAGGATTTTGTTTTTTAAGCTTTTACTTGTATATATTTGAAACTTAAAGGGTTATTTTTTTGAGGGATCAAAGCTATATTATTTTAAAGAAATATTTTAAATACAGCTTTAGAGTCGTTGTTTATAGTTTATTTTAATTACTTAATTATTTGCTCAAACAGTAAAGCTTTTACCACAACCGCATTCATCAGCTACATTTGGATTTGTAAATTTAAAACCTTCACTCATTTCTAGCTTCTCATAATCAACTTCAATCCCATCAATATATAAAAGAGATTTTTTGCTAACTACCACATTTACACCATCAATTTTCAAAACTTCATCATCTTCTGCTAAGTTATCCACAAACTCAACAACATAGCTCATTCCTGAACACCCAGAGGTTTGAACACCTAATCTTATTCCAAAACCTTTGCCACGCCCTTCAAGAAATTTTTTCATATGCTCAGTTGCAGCTGTTGTTATCTTTATATTCATAATCTATTACCTAAAATTTATTTTTACCAATTATTTAAAATTATTTTTTAAAGCTGTTAATTAAACACTCAAAAATCAATGCCCATCACCCCAATCAATTGAATTCAAGTCAATTCCATCTTGAAACATTTCCCAAAGAGGCGAAAGTTCTCTTAATTTATCAACGGCTTTTCTTGTCAAATTAATTGCAATTTCAATATCACTTAAGTTTGTCATTGTTCCAAAGCTAAATCGAATAGAGCTAGAAGCAATTTCATCAGCAATTCCCATCGCCCTCAAAACATAAGAAGGCTCAAGGCTAGCAGAAGTGCAAGCTGAACCAGAAGAAACTGCTAAATCTTCAATAGACATCATCAAAGACTCACCTTCAACAAATGAAAAACTAATATTCATAATGTTATTAACTTTATTTGCTTTTTCACCGTTTAGAAAAACTTCTGGAATATCATTTAAACCATTCCAAAGTTTATCAGCTAACTGCTTAAAGTGCTTTTTATTCTGTTCAAGTTCATCTTTGGCAATTTTGTAAGCTTCTCCCATTCCAACTATTTGATGCGTTGGTAAAGTTCCAGAGCGAAACCCCCTTTCATGCCCACCACCATGCATTTGTGCTTCTAACCTCACGCGTGGTTTGCGTCCAATGTAAATAGCTCCAATTCCTTTTGGACCATATAATTTATGTGAAGCAAGGCTCATCAAATCAACATTTAACTTATCAACATCTACTTCAACTTTTCCTGTTGCTTGAGCTGCATCAATATGAAAAATAATACCTTTTTCTCTAGTTATAACACCTATTTTTTCTACTTCATTTATAACGCCCGTTTCATTATTTACAAACATAATTGAAACTAAAATTGTCTCAGGTTTTATTGCTTTTTTTATTTGTTCTGCTGTTATATCGCCATTTTCACTAGGATCTAAATATGTAACTTCAAAACCTTCTCTTTCCAACTGTCGGCAAGTATCTAAAACTGCTTTATGTTCTGTTTTTGAAGTTATTATATGGTTGCCTTTTCGCTTATAAAAATGCGCAGCTCCTTTAATTGCCAAATTATCTGACTCTGTTGCACCAGAAGTCCAAACAATTTCTTTTTCATCAGCATTAATTAATTCTGCAACTTGTAATCTGGCTTTTTCAATAGCTTTTTCTGCATCCCAGCCAAATTTATGTGAACGAGAAGCTGGATTACCAAAAATGCCTTCGTTAGTTAAATATTGTGCCATTTTTTTGGCGATACGGTTGTCAATTGGAGTGGTTGCGGCGTAATCTAAATAAATTTGCATAGTAAACCTCGGTTTTAAGCTATTTTAAAGTAATTTATAAACAATTTTCTATTTATGACTATTTTAGTTGGTTATTATAATATTAGCAATATAAGACTACACTTTTTTCTATAACTTTTTAGAACCAACTTCAATAATCAAAGGCTCGTTAAGCGTTATAGTGATGCCTAATCCAGGTTTATTATCAAAAAGTTTCAGTCTTGCTTTATGAATTCCCAAAATTGATTTAACCAAACTAAGCCCTAATCCAGTTCCAGGTAAAGACCTTGATTTATCAAGCCTTGTAAACCTTTCAAAAACTTTTGCATGATCAGATTTAGAAATGCCAATTCCATTATCTGTTATTTTTATAATAATAAAGCCATTAGTTTTAGCTAATGATAAAGTTATTTTCCCATTCGTTGGAGTATATTTTATTGCATTATCTAAAAGGTTGCTAATCGCTTGGGCAAAAAGATTTTTATTTGCATCAATATATATATTATCAGAAATATTTGAGTAAAACTTATGCCCAGCTTCATCAGATAAAACCTCATAAAATTCTGCCAAACTTTTAAGTAATAAACTTAATGAAACTCTCTCTAGTTTATGGTTTTCAGTATTTCCTGAATTTAGATTGGCAATTAATAAAAGTGATGAAAAAGTTTGCTCCAAATTATCTAAATCAGTAATTGATTTTTCAAGATAGTCTTCATATTCACTTATTTCTCTGGGCTTTATCAAAGCAACTTCCATTCTTGCTTTAACTCTATTTAAAGGTGTTTTTAAATCATGAGCAATATTACTATTTACTTGCTTTATATCATTCATAAGCTTTGAAATTTTTGTAAGCATTTGATTTAAAGTTCTTGATAAGTTACTAATTTCATCATTCCTTGCTGGATTTACTAGAATTCTTTTACCCAAATCACCTTGCATAATCTCTTTGGCAGCATCATTTATATCTTCAATTTTCTTATCAACCTTACTATTTATAAAGTAATTAAATAAAACCATTATAAACAAACAGACCAAAAAAAGGTAAAGTGTTATCTTGATAACAACTGGAAATAACATATTAGGCATTGGTTTCAAGGCAACCAATAAAATATCTTTTTGGCTAAACTTACTTAAAGTTATTAAATTATATTTTGATATTTTTTGAATATAAATTTTTTTAAAAGATTTCTTTTTGAGGGTTTTATCAAACTCCATCTCACTCTCAGAGGTTATGTGAACTGTTACATTATCTAAAATAGGGCTTGATAATGCACCAGTTAATTCTAATGATTGCTTTTGTCTGCCAAGTTCCAAACTTAGCTTTTCCATACTATCTTTTTGTATTATTTCATAATGCTTAATATAAATAAGACCAATACCAAAAGAAATACAAGCACTTAGCAGCATTGAAAACAAAACTCCTAGCTTAAATGAAGACTTATTTAAATATTTTATACTCATAATTTTTTAAGGTTGAAATCAATAAGGAAAAACTAAAATTATAACAAAAACAAGATGAAAAGGTTATCAACATTTTTGTTAATAACTTTGTTAATAACTAAAAAGCAAGTTAAATATTATCTTTTTTTAGTTTTTTTTCTAATTTACTATTTATATTTGGGTAATAATTTTTTACTTTATTTATTAGCTAGTTAAATTAATTAAGTGATTAATCGTAGGTAAAACAGTGTCAAGAAAAAATAATCTTTCTTTTGTTAGTAACTAATAAAAGGTTTATAAATAATGTAACCTTTAATAAACAAAGGAATACTCTATTAAATATATCTACTTAAATATAATAAAGAAACATTTCAAATATTTTTAGTTAAGAATTACTTAATAAAGACTTATAGTTTTAAGTGTGTATAATCATTAACCTTTAAAATCTAATAAACAATAAATTAATATGCGTGAAAAACTACGAAATATAGCAATTATAGCCCACGTTGACCATGGTAAAACAACTTTGGTTGATCAATTATTTAAACAGTCTGGTTCTCTTGACGAGCGAGCAAAGCTTGATGAACGAGCAATGGATTCTGGTGATTTGGAAAAAGAGCGTGGAATTACAATCACAGCCAAAAATACTGCAATCCACTGGAATGGTTACCATATAAATATCGTTGATACTCCAGGACACGCTGATTTTGGTGGAGAAGTTGAACGCGTATTATCAATGGTTGATTCAGTTTTATTACTTGTTGATGCAGTTGATGGACCTATGCCACAGACTAGATTTGTTACTCAAAAAGCTTTTGCTCTAGGGCTTAAGCCAATAGTTGTTGTAAATAAAGTAGATAGAGATGGTGCTAGACCTGAATATGTTATAGATGAAATATTTGATCTATTTGATAAATTAGGCGCAACTGATGAGCAATTAGACTTCCCAATTATTTATGCATCGGCTATGAATGGTTATGCTGGACTAGAAGATACTATTGCAAGTGGTGATATGACACCTTTGTTTGAAACTATTATTGATAAAGTTCCAGCTCCAGATCCTGATGTAAATGGAGCATTTCAAATGCGTGTTAGTTCGCTTGCTTACGATAATTTCAAAGGAATCATTGGAACAGGTAGGGTTGAACGCGGAGAAATTACAAATAACAAACCAATCACACTAATTGATGCTTGTGGTAAAACTCGTAATGGACGAATTTTACAAATATATACATTTTTAGGGCTTGATAAAGTTGAAACTGATAAAGCCGTTGCTGGTGATATTATTGCAATTACAGGGATTGATGATTTAAATATTTCAGACACTATTTGTGATCCACAAAAAGTAGAATCACTTCCTGCAATATCAGTTGATGAACCGACTATGAGTATGATGTTTCAAGTAAATACTTCTCCATTTGCTGGAAAAGAAGGTAAATTTGTAACTTCAAGACAAATTCTTGAAAGACTAACTAAAGAACTATTACATAATGTAGCTCTTAAGGTTGAAGATACTCCTGATCCTGATAAGTTCCGTGTTTCTGGTCGTGGTGAGCTTCATTTATCTGTTTTAATAGAAACTATGCGTCGTGAAGGTTATGAAATGGCAGTTGGGCGACCTGAAGTTATTATGAAAGAGGTTGATGGCGAAATTTTAGAACCTTATGAATTCGTAACTCTTGATGTTGAAGAAGCTCATCAAGGTTCTGTTATGGAGCAAATGGGTATGCGTAAAGGTGATATGAAAGATATGGTTCCTGATGGAAAAGGGCGTGTTAGATTAGAATATGTTATACCAACGCGTGGGCTTATCGGTTATCAAACTGAATTCTTAACTACAACTTCTGGAACAGGAATTAAAAACCAAGTTTTTGATCACTATGGTCCTCAAAAAGGCGCAGGTCTTAGAAGTAGAAAAAATGGTGTTCTTATATCAATGGTTGCTGGTAAAGTTGCTGCATTCTCATTATTTAACTTACAAGAACGCGGTAAAATGATGGCGTCGCATGCTGATGAAGTTTATGAAGGGCAAATTGTTGGAATTCATAATCGTGATAATGATTTGTGTGTAAACCCTATCAAAGGAAAACAGCTTACAAATGTTCGTGCATCTGGAACTGATGAAAGTATTATTTTAACTCCACCTATCAGAATGACTTTAGAACAAGCTTTGGAGTTTATTCAGGATGATGAGCTAGTTGAAGTAACACCTGAAAGTATTAGAATTCGTAAGAAGTTCCTAAAAGAACATGAGCGTAAGAAAGACTCAAGAGGTAAAAAGTAAACTCTTATTTCAATACTACTTTAGTATTTTCAAAAAGCCCTTAGTTTTAAAACTAAGGGCTTTTTTTGTACGAGCTAATATCTTTCTAATTATAACTTGATTTGAACTCTTTAAAAAACTATACTAATTATTTTCCAATAACTGGAACTTATTATGGTTTTCACAAGAATAGAGATTGATAATTTATTTTGCTTTAAGGATTCTGTTTTAGACTTAACCTTTAAACGAATACCCAAAGATACAACAATCCCACTTGAATATATAAAAGGAAGAGAAAAGTTTTACTTCAAAAAAGTTTGTATTATTTCTGGAGCAAATGCATCAGGCAAAAACATCTTTAGGCAGAGTTATGTGTGCTTTTCAGAATTTCATGGTGAACGATACTCTAAACTTTGAAAAAAACATTACTCATCAAAATAAAAAAGCAAACCTAACAATTGAGTTTGTAACAGAAAATGACTATAAGATACATAAAATACAAATATCAATACCACCAAAAGATAAAGGAATTAATATAAAGTATGCTTCCTGTGATATTGGGAAAAGTGATAGTGCAACTACAGCAAGGAAAAAAATAAATAAAATATTTGATGAAAAAGGTAATAATCTCAAAACTAGTAAATTTCTAAAATACAATACTAAAACAAATAATGAGAAAAATCTTTTTAATAGAGTTACTCTTAAAAATATTTTTTCAAGTGTAAAACCAACTTGGCGTTATGATTTTTCTGAGAACTACGACTCTTCTAAACCAATAAAAAAATTAAAATATAAAAATCTAGGTAATTTACTTGATAAAATCCTAAAAACTTTTGACCCATCTATCAAAGAGGTCGTGAAAAGTAATAATGAAGGTGGTAAATTAAACGGATATTCAGTTATATTTACTAATGAGGATTCTTTGCATATAGATTTAGATGGTGTTCCTTCAAATAAAAAAAGATTATCTAGGGGAACCTATGACGCTATAAAATTATCTAGTTTTATACTAAGTGTATTCCAAAAAAGTTGTAGTACTTTATATTTAGATGAGCAGTTAGCTTATACTCATTCATATTTAGAGCAAAACAATTATAAATTTAATAATAGATAAACTTCAAAGACATAGTCAATTTTTTTTACACAACTCATAATTATGATATTTTAGATTTGAACCTCCCAATTCACAGTTATGTTTTTTTAAAAAAAGAGGGTGATTATGTGGAATTCATTCATCCAGAAAAATCATTCAAGAAAAATGACAGAAAATTATTAAATTATGTTAAAAATGATTTATTTGAAACTGATCCAAAGGTTGATTTACTTGATGATTTACTTTAGAGAATAGTAATGAAAACAAATACATTTCTTTATGAGGGTGAAACGGGAGCAAAAACTACTAAAAGAACTAAAATTAGGCAAAGCAAGGAAGTTTAACCTTTGGGAAAAAGAGGTTTCTAAAATAGTTAGAGGAATACCTAAAAGCAATACGATTTATAGCTAGATTCTACCTACAAGTGCAACTTTTCAAGTTCAGCTTGAAACATTTCAAGATACTAAGAAAAATTTTAAAAAAAATGATTTTGCAATGCAATGTGATAATTATGATGTGGCTGAATTTGAAGGATTTAAAAAACTTTTTGATTTGATTATTGAAATAAAAATAGATAAGAAAAACTTATCAAAAATTTAGAAAATGAGATTAATTACTTAAAAAAACAACTTTAAAAAAGAAGATTTCACAGGATTTAAGAAATTATTTAATTTAATTCAAGATATAAAAAAAACAAACTAGAAATTAAAACCCTAAGCATTTTAATTTAGAATTTGACATAATCAGCAAATAGCTATAAATTGGACTTACACTTGGTGCATTTATGCATAACAGGGAATGTGGAAATTAGATATTTATTTGTCTGATTTATAATGCCACAACTGCCCCCGCAACTGTAATGACAATTTATATTTTTTTTATAAGTTCACTGATTTATTAAAAAATTGGGAAGGATTTATAATTCAAAAGTCAGAGTCAGTGAGACCTACCAAATGTCCCGCTTAAGGATTAAAATCCTACAAGTTTTCACGGGGAGTGAATTCTTATAAATCATTTTTATGGCGGTGTTTTATTAACATTTGCCATACTAAACATAACAAAAGTATGGTTTACCTTTTGAGGAAAATTATGCAACACAATAAAACTTTCACAGAAAAATTCACAGAAAAATTCACAGAAAAATTTACTAGAAAAACATTATTAATAAGCTTATTAGCTCCATTTATAGGATATTCACAAAACTTACAAGAATCACAAAATATAAATGATAAAAAGCCAATTATTCTAACTTCAACTTATAAAGTTCCAACCAAAGAAGACAACACAGGTTCATCAGTTATAACAATAAGTAAACAGGATATTGAAAGCTCTAATGCAGAGTTTATAAATGATTTGTTACAAAATACACCAAGTTTAATCGTTAATTCAAATGGTGGACGCGGTCAGCCAAATACTGTTTATTTAAGGGGTTCTGGCAATGGAAGAGTTAAATATATTATTGATGGAATTGAGCAAAAAAGACCCTTCAGCAATTAGTGGTGGATTTGATATTTCACATTTATCTCTTGATGATGTTGAGCAAATAGAAATTTTACGAGGTGAGCAATCTGCCCTTTGGGGGTTCTGATGCAATGGGCGGAGTTATAAATATAACCACCAAATCTGGCAAGAATGCTACAAAACCACTTAACGCAAATATAGAGTTTGGAGCTGGATCGCATAATTCTAAGAAAGCAAATATAAATATTTATGGTAAAAAATCAGGCTTTTTTTATTCATTAAAAGCTTCAAAATATAAAACAGATGGAATATCAGCTCGTTCATTTTATACTAATTTTGCAACTGGGAAAAAAATTAAAGCCACAGAAAATGATGCTTATGATAATACTTCATTAGGATTTAATTTAGGCTATGATTTTGATAACCAAGCTGGTATTGAGGCAATATTTCATAATACAAAAACCAATGGCGATTATGACCCATTTTCAGCACCTGATGATACAAAAACAGGTTTACCTGAATACAAAAGCAACCATACTGATTTCAAATTAAAAGGTTATCTAAAACATACTAATGATATTTTTAAGCACTCAGTTTTCCTAACAAAATCTAATACTAAGCGAAAATTTAACAGTGCTTTTGGTGAAAATAAATTTAATGGAAAATCACAAAAACTAGGTTATCAATTAGATATAGAATTTGATAAAACTGGTAACATAACCCAAGGCTTAAGCTTTGCTTATGAGTATGAAACTAACAAATCAACAGAGTCAAAAAGTGATATCAATAAAATAACTCAGAAATCTTTTATAGGTGAATATAGGTTATTTCATAAGGATAATCATAGTTTTTCTATAGGAATTCGCCACGATATAAATTCAAAATATGATAATGAAACTACATTTAAAGTTTCTGGCGGTTATCGAATAAATGATAATTTTAGAATTCATTCTAGCGTTGGAACAGGCATCAAAAACCCTACTTTAGATGTGCTTTCTTACAACGGAGATAATGGTTATTCTAATGATTTAAAAACTGAATCTAGTTTAGGTGCGGATTTAGGAATATTATTTGAAACCTCTAATAAAAACCATAGCTTAAATGTAACTTATTTTCAAAGAGAAATTAAAGACTCTTTGGAATTTAACTTAAATAATTATAGTTATTATAATATAGATAGAGCTAAGAAAATCAAAGGCTTAGAACTATCATATAAAGGTAAAGTAAATGATAAATTTAGCTTAAATGCAAACTATACTTATACAAAATCAAAAGAAGAAACTGGCAAATATAGTAATAGAATTCCAAAATCACAAGCTTCAATTTCTGCAGTTTACAAACCAACAGATGCAATAAAACTAAATTCCACAATTCGCTATATCGGCTCAAGAGCTGATGGTGATGAAAAAATGAAAAGCTATGCTGTTGCTGATTTTGGAGTTAGTTATAAATTCAATAAAAGCTACAAAGTTTATTTTAAAGTAAATAATGCTTTTGATAAAAAATATGAAAATGTGCGAGAATATTCTGCTGATGGGCGTAATTTTTTCTTAGGATTTAAGGCTGGTTTTTAATTCATAAAACATAAATGAAACTAAATAAATTAAATAATATTATAATTTTCTGCTCAATATTTTTCTTGAAATCTATTTGGGCAGAAAATAAATTCGTTTCTCTAAACCTATGCACAGATAGATTATTAGTGGAATTAGCTGATGCAAAACAAATATCTTCTTTATCTGCTATGGGATTTGATGAAAATGTTTCACTAAAAAACCTAACCAAAAAATACAAAAAATAATAATAAACTAACTGAATTAGTACCTTTTATTAATGATACGATTATTGTAAATACAACTTTTTCTAGTCGTTTTTATAAACGCTTAAATGATTTGGGATTTAAAACTTTTGGTTACAAAGAGCCGACAACAAAACAAGAGTTAATCAACCTTATCAATAAAATTTCTACTTTAACCAATAGCTCAAATAAAGCAAAAAAATTAATTTCTAAAATAAATAATATAGAAAAAAACCTAAAACCAATAAATAAATCTGCTTTGTTATTAGCTGAAAATATTAGTGTTTTTAACAGTGAAAATAATAATATTTCTACACTTTTAAATTTACTTAAAATCAAAAACAGTGCAAATAATTTAAGCTCAAATATAAGCTTAGAAAAACTAATTTCAATCAAAACAGATTTGATAATTAATATAAAATATAGTGATGATTTTAGCCTCTCAAATAAAACTAACAAACACCCAGCAATCCAAAAAATAATGCTTCAAACTCCAAATATAACTATTCCATCAAAATATACAATCTGCTTTGACCACGGTATTTGGCAAGGTGCTAAGTATATTTCCTGGTTTCTAAACCGAAGTGCAACTAAATTTTATTTTTAGGTTTTAATTTGGAACTAGTTATTTTTATTTTTATTAACTAAGATAATAACATTATGAAAAAATACACACAATTAACCAGAACTGATATGACAAAAATTGAAACATTGCTTGAGGAGAATTATAATCCTTGTGAAATAGCGATAAAACTAGGCAAAAATAAGACTACAATATACCGCTGCATAAAAAATAATAAAAACGCAGAAACCTTTGTTGGTGAAGAGGCATGGGAGAAAGTTTCCAAGAGGAAATCTATTGCAAATAAGCATGTTAGGATATTACCTGATAGTATTTTAGAGAAATATATTTTGATAAAAATAGAGCAACATTGGTCGCCAGAACAAATTTCTGGAAAGTGGCGAGAGGAGGCGCAAGAATCGATTTGCCACGAGACTATTTATCAATTTGTTTATAAGTATCACCCAAAATTAGTTAAGATGTATTTCAGAAGAAAAGGTAAGAAATATCAACATAATAGAAAGGAAAAATATCAAATAAAAGATCGTAGAATGATTGATGAAAGACCGCAAAATATTGAGCTTAGAAAAGAAGTTGGACACTGGGAAGGAGACACAATTGTCGGTAAAAATCACCAAGGCGCGATAGTTACAAATGTTGAAAGAAAAAGTGGTAAATTAATTGCTTCCAAAGTGAAAAAATCAACTGCAAAAGCTATTTTAGAAGCTACAGTTAAAGATTTCAAAGACTTACCAAATGAGTTACGAATAAGCATGACATACGATAATGGCAAAGAGTTTTCTTTACACCAAGAGATTGAAAAACAAGTGAAAATGAATGTTTATTTTGCACACGCTTACTCACCTTGGGAAAGAGGAACTAATGAAAATACCAACGGTTTGCTCCGAGAATTTATTCCCAAAGGCACTGATTTTAATAATGTTTCTGATGAAGAACTTGCTTATTTTGTGGAACTTATTAATAATAGACCACGAAAACGACTAGGATTTAAAACCCCAAATGAAGTCTTTCAAGCTGAACTTGAAAAGTTGCACTTGTAGGTAGAATCTAGCTTTTAAGTAAATTAAACATGGTAAACAATTAACTATTTGCTAAAAATATATTCAGTTTAGTTGACAAAATATCTCTATTTGCTATATTCCAATAATGTCTAAAAAAATTAAGTTTTCTAAAAAAGCAATTAAGGATTTGTTAAAAATCCCTAAAAATAAAAGCCTAAAAATAAGAAAAAAAATAAAAGAGTATGCTGTTGACTCAAGTAGTCAAAAAAATAATATGAAAAAACTTAAGAACTCTGAATATACTAGGCTTAGAGTTGGTAATTATAGAGTTATTTTTACTGAAACAAATATAATTATTTCCATTATAAAGATTGGAACTCGCGGTGATATTTATAAAAATTTATAGTTAATATTTACTTCATAAGTGCGTAAAATTAACAAAAATAACTACTTTAATAAAATAGTAGTTATATTTAAAAAAGAGGATTAGTATGCAACAAATACAAAAAATAGTTATTAATAATGAAGAGTTTATAGTTCTTCCAAAAGCAAAATTTGATAAATTAGTAGATATTATAGAAGATAAAATAGATGCAGCAAACTTATCTTATGATAAAGATGAAGAAACTTTTCCAATGGATTTGGTTGATAATTTATTTGATAACCCAAAACAAAAAATAAAAATATGGCGAAAATATAGAAAAATGACAGCAACAGAATTAGCTAAAAAAGTAAATGTATCACAATCTTATATTTCAGAAATTGAAACAGGAAAAAAAGATGGCTCAATTTCTGTGCTTATTAAAATTGCAGAAAACCTTGAAGTTGACCTTGATATGCTTTTTTAATAATTATGAAAACAATAGGATTAATTGGTGGAATGAGTTGGGAATCTTCAGCTATTTATTATAAATTAATAAATCAAAAGGTTAGAGAACAACTTGGAGGTTCTCACAGTGCAAAATCAATAATGGTTTCTGTAGATTTTGCTGAGATTGAAGAACTTCAACATCAAAATAATTGGAATAAATTAACTGAAATAATAATTACCTCCGCCAAACAGTTAGAAAAATCTGGGGCTGATTTAATAGTTTTATGCACAAATACTATGCATTTATGCAGCGAGGAAATAATAAAAAATACTAACATTCCTTTTTTACATATCGCTCAAGCAACAGTTTTGGAAATACAAAATAGCAACATTAAAAAAATTGGGCTTTTAGGAACAAAATTTACAATGGAAAAAGATTTTTATAAAAAAATACTCTCAGATAATAAAATAGAGGTAATTATTCCAAATGAAAGTGATAGAAATATCATTCATAAAATTATTTATGAAGAATTAGTCCAAGGTAAAATATTAGAACACTCTAAAAATGAATATCAAAGAAT
>CBDCEG010000003.1:0-17964 GCA_965215775.1 Cardiobacteriales bacterium | reverse complement strand
AATTGAGTCAATAATTCCACCCTTTATTATTAGTTTTTTTATTCCTTTAAAATCACTAATAAGCAACTGACCTTTAGGCTTTTTGATTTTTTTACGAATTACTTTTTCTAAGTTTTTATCGCTAAATATTATACTTTTACTTATTGCCTCTTTAGAAAAAGAAAGAGTAAAGAAAAAAGTTAAAATTATTGTTTTGTAAATGTATGTCATTTTATTCTCCTATTTCTTATTTTTAGTAATTAAAATATTTTTCAGTTATGTGTTTATCCAAAATACCTATCTATTTAGAGCTTCTCTTCAGCATAACTTTAATAAGAAGCTTGGAGATTTATTTGGTTTCCTTTTTTGTTTTCGGCATATGTTTTTTAAAATATTCTTCAGTAAAAGTAATTTTACCTTTAAATCCGAGTTTTTTCAGTTCATTTAGACTAATGTCCATGTCTCTCTTTGGGTTATGGCTAGTCACATGAAACTGCAGGTTCTTTTGCTTAAAATCTGTTATATCAATACTCACCCCTTCAGGTAAAATTAACTCTTTAAGATTTTTCAGATTTTTTATTGCTTGGAATTCTTTTATTGAATTTTTTCCCAGACCTATGACTAATAATGTTTTTAAATCAGCTAAAGCATTAATATCACTGATATTGTTATTAGGAAAAGAAATAACACGTAGTTTGGTTAAGTTTTTAATCGGACTTATATTTTTAATTTTATTATTAGCCAACCTTAATTTTTTCAACTCTGTTAAAGCTGATAAAGGCTTTATGTTTTTTATTTTATTATTACTTAAATTTAAAGTTTTTAGCTCATTAAGCTTAGATAATGGAGTTAAGTCAGAAATATTGTTATTACTTAAAACTAACCCTCTTAAGTTATTTAGCTTAGATAAAGCACTTAAATCTGAAATATTATTATTATGCAAGATAAGCCTACCTAAGTTTTCAAGGTTTGCTAAAGGAGTTAAGTTAGAAATATTATTATTCTCAAGAGTAAGAGAGTTTAACTTTTTAAGGTTCTTTACTGGAGTTAAGTCAGAAACTTGGTTATATTCTAATCTTAGATTTTCTAATTGACTTAGGTTTGCTAATGGGCTTATATCAAAAATTTTATTGTTATTTAACCAAATATATTTTAATTTCTTTAAATTAGCAAGAGTACTGATATCTGAGAGCTTAGTATAATCTATATTAATAAATTCTATATTTTCAAGGTTATTTAAAAAGCTAATATCATTTATTGTAGAGTATGCAAGAGTAAAAGCTTTTAAGCTTTTAACTTTTGATAATTTTCCCATATTAGAAACTTTACTATCAACTAAATAGATACCCTCTAAAGTTTTGATATTAATCAAAGGACTTATATCTACTAATTGTTTATTAAATTTAAGTGTAAACTCTTCAAGATTTTTGAGTTTTGATAATGCACTAATGTCTGAAATATTATTTTGGTATAAAGAAATAGAGTGTAAATTATTAAGTTTACCTAAAGGACTTATGTCTGAAACATTAGTCTTTGTTATATCTATATTTTCTAAATATTTTAATTTAGGTAATAGTGAAATGTCAGAGATGTTATTACCATTTAATGATAGTTCTTTTAAATTGGGAAGCTCCACTAAATCTAGTATTGTGTCATTTTCTAAAAAGTCTATCGATAAACTTGTTATATTTTTCACATCTATTTTTGTTATTGTATTTGATTTTATATTAAGTTTTGCTCTAACTAGTTTTTCTACTTTAGAACTTAAAAAATTAATATTATTTTCAGCATAAATAATGCTAGTTTTAGTTAATATTAAGATTAATATTATTTTAAAAATTGTATTCATTTATTCCTCATTTATTATTAGTTAATAAAAAGACCATTGGTATTGACGACATAGTGCTTCCTTGTTTCTTTTTTCTAATGAACCAAAAGTTATTTTATTTAAAAATTGAACTGTATTTAAAATACTACCTACTTTAAATTCTATTATTATTTCTCTACTTTTGAGTTAGATACAAATATTACTTTCACATAAGTTATATTAGCCTGAATTAGAATTAATACACATATCATTATACTTTTCATTTTTTCTCCTTTTTTGTTTTCGGCATATGTTTTTTAAAATACTCTTCAGTAAAAAGTAACTTTACCTTTAAAACCATGTTTTTTCAGTTCATTAGACTAATGTCTATGTCTCTCTTTGGGTTAACTATATCAAACCATAAGTCTTTTTGTTTAAAACCTATGGACTTTAAATTCTTTTCCCATAACTGTGTTTTGTTTCTATAGAAATTTTCTTTAATAATTATGTCATTTTGAAAGCTTTTGCATTCGTTTTCCTAATATTAGTTTTTCTGTAAAATGTGTTTTTAGGGACTCCATAAGCAGTGTATAATTCAGTTATTGAGTGATTTTTATTCGCCATTTTTATTTTCTTGATAATCTCACCAGCTTGAACTGAAGTTAGGTTAATATTTGCACCTTCATCAACAATAACTGCTTTGGTTCTTTCTTTATTTACTGCAAAATTTGAAAACCTTGATAGTGAAACTTGTTTTTTATAGATAATTTTATTCTCTACAAAATCAAACAAAATCAATTCATTACTCAAAAGAGAAAGTAAAACTTGAGTTTCATTTATAAATTTAACTTTTACAATACTTAATTCTTTTTTGGGTGTAATAACTTCTTGTAACTTCTTATTTGAATAAATATATAACCGCCTATAACCCATTGCTGCTTGCGTTATCATTGCTATTTTATTATTTAAAATATCTATTGAATAAATTTTGGCAGGAACTTTTTCCCCAGTAAAACTATTAATATTTGGAACTTCTATCATATCAATTTTCTTCTTAGTTTCGGTATCAAAAATATCAATAATTCCTTCAGCAGTTGAAGAATATAGTTTTTTATTTATATAAAACAAATCTGTAACTCCACCACTTGCTTTATAAATAAAATTTGGTTGCAAATCTTTAGCAATCAATTGATTTGTAACTAATAAATTAGCAAATAAGAATATTAAAAGAGTAAGTTTTTTAGTTAATTTTTGCATATTTATTAAATATCAGTTTTAAGGGTTGTTTGTTTAGATATTATTATTGCATTTGTTGGGCAACGACGCACGCAAAATCCACAAGAAGTGCATTTATTTATATTTATTTTGGGGCTAAACATTCCACTAAAATCAATTGCATTATCAACACAAGGTTCTTTACAAGAAAAACACATTGTTCTATTCCAAGCTAAACATTTTTCTTGGTTAATTTGAATTGTAACATCTATTTTTTGGGCAAAATCTAGTTGCAAAACCCCTAATTCACAAGAGCTTGCACATTCTTCACAATAGCTACAACCATTTGGAGTATTTAAATTAAGCTGTGGTAAATTATTCTCATCAATAAAAATGATATTCTCATCACAAGAACTAACACAGCTTTTATCTTCACACTTTAAACAATTCTCAAAACTATCCAAATCATTATAATAAGGTGGTCTAATAACTAAATCTTCAACCTCTTTTTTGCCTTTAAAAGAAGAGGTTAAAGAATTCAAAAACTGTCGTCTTTGCATTTAGTTTTGTATCTTTATACTTTTTATTTATGCGGCTCTTCTTTTAAACTTCCAGCTGCTGAATTTTTATTTGCAATATCATCTTCAGTTACAATATTATTTTCTTCGCCAAGAGTTTTCAAATCATCATCCATATGCTCATACCAAGAAGAAGCTCCTTTTCCTGTTTCTTCACTAAATCCACCTTCAAAAGTATTAGAAACTGCCAAATCACCTTTAGATTGTGGAGCGTGGCACTGTGAACAGTTAAATCTAGCTTGAACTAATTTATCTTTAGGTTTTGAAATAGATATTTCATTTTTGTAATTATCAATTACTTTTTTGAATTCTTTTCCATCAAAACTATGCTTTGGTCTAAAATCAGTAAAGTGAGATTGTGGAATAGCTGTTGCTTTTACAGCTTTTGCAACCGCTGGCATATGACAACCGAGACAAGCGTTAGCTCCAGCTTTTATTGGTAAAAAGCCCTCAACCGAATGAGGAATCATAGGAGGTGCATCTTGGAACGCTCGCTCAATCCTCTTTGAAGTTCCTGGTGCATCTGCTCCATAATTTGTTTTCATTCCAGTTGTTTCTGCAGTTTCTGAATAAATATCAGTTTGCCTTAAACCTAATACTTCTTCAGTAACAATTTTTTTATTCCCCAAGTCATCTTTACTAAGTCTTTCTGCAGTATTAACTGATTTATCAAGGTTTATAAGATCTGCTTTTTTATCTTCTGCATGAGCAGTTAAAGAAAGCAAAGACGCCAAAGTAATTATTTTTACAACATTTTTCATATTTTTCACCTTTATTTTTTTAAATAATTTCTTACACTAAATTTAAGAGAATTATCATTACAAACATCAATGCAACGACCACAATTGGTGCATTCACTATCTATAATCATAATACTTTTTTTATTTATCATATGTAGAACATGTTTTTCTGGACAAACAACTTTGCAATCCATACAAGCTGTGCAAGCCTCGTGATCATGTTCAACTCTAATTAAACTAGCTTTACCAATTAACGAATAACTAGCACCCAAAGGACATAAATGCCCACACCAACCATTTTTAACACCAAACAAATCAAACAAAAACACTGATATAACAACAGCAAAACCCATACCAAAACCAAATACAATTCCTCTTTGCATTATAGTTATTGGGCTGACCATTTCAAAAGCAGCCACACCACTTATAAAAGAAACAATAATAGCCAAAACCATTATCCAATATCTAGCATTTCTTTTTATAAATCTATAATTTACTTCAAGTTTATTTAGCTTTAACACTCCTCTTAGCCAGTTAGCCAAATCTGTAATCATATTTATCGGACAAACCCAAGAACAAAAAGCTCTGCCACCAACAATAAAGTAAAAAAATATAATAATCACTGCACCTAAAAGAACATCTGTTCCCAAAACAAAACCAGTCGCCAAAACCTGAATAACACTAAAAGGATCAGCTAAAGGAACAGTATCAAATAACTTAGAAGTTCCAAAAGTTCCTGATAACATATTCCAACCATAAGCATTTGCTCCAAAATATAAGAACAAAATAGAAATTTGTGAAATTCTTCTTAATAATAAATACTTCACATTTCTTAACTTTAGGTCTTTAAGCTTTATATTACCTAATTTTAAATTTGAAATGCCCATTAGAATTCCTCGGTAGAATTTAAATAATCGGATGAATTTTGATTACTTACTTCTGTTGTAGATTCTTCTGCTGTTGCATTTTTCATTTTCTTATCATCTTTTTCTTCCCAACCCCTAACATAATGATCACCTGCTAAACCTTTGGCAATTTTTAACGGAAGAACAAATATTGCAGGTTTTTCAGTTACACAAGCTTTTTCACAAAGACCACAGCCTGTGCAAGCATCATCATTTACAATTGGAAGCATTAAAGCATGTTTCCCAGTTCTTTCATTTTGTTTTAGCTCAATAGTTATAGCTTCACCAAGCAAAGGGCAAGCACGATAACAAGCATCACATTGTAAACCCCAATTTGCAATACAAGATTCTTTGTGAACAACTGCAAGCCCCATTTTGGCTTTATTAATATCTAATTCTTTTTTCAAATTAGAAACTAAGCTTTTATCCAAAGCACCAGACGGACAAACAGGAACACAAGGAATATCATCACACATATAACAGGGAGTTTCTCGTGGAATTAAAAAAGGTGTTCCAATCATTTTCTGGTCGCCTCCTTTTGCCATTTGAATTGTTCCTTGCTTTTGCATTCCATTTATTTCAGTATTAGTTTCACGATTTTTACAAGCTTCTGCACACAAACCACATTTGATACAAGCTGATAAAAAATCTTCTTCATCAATTGCAGCTGGTGGTCGTAAAACCAAAGGTGAAGCCTTTGCACTATCAATATAACCACTCCATAACATACCACCCAAAGCCGTTAAGCCAACACCTTGTATGCTCTTTACCATAAACTGTCGTCTAGTGTTTGAGTTTTTCATCTGTTTGTATTAACGGTTTATTAATGGTTATATAATGAATGTTTATATTAATATTTAATCAGTATTAGTTAATTAAGCCAAATAACTTAGCCGTTATATAATCGTAATAACCTAACAATCTCACAATTGTATAATTATATTACATTATTAATAACTACTAAGTTATTTAATAGCTAACTAGTTATACCTTATAAATTTTAACCGCACATTTCTTAAAGTCAGTTTGTTTAGACATTGGGCAAGTTGCATCAAGACAAACTTTATTGATGAATATTTTCTCATCAAACCAAGGAATAAATACCAAACCTCTAGCAGGTCTATTACGCCCTCTAGTTTCAACTCTAGCTTTAACTTTACCACGGCGAGATTCAACCCAGCAAAGACCTCCTCGTTTCAAACCTTTGGCTTTAGCATCTTTAGGATTCATATAACAAAGAGCTTCAGGAACAGCACGGAATAATTCAGGAACTCGCATTGTCATAGTTCCACTATGCCAATGTTCCAAAACACGACCTGTACATAACCACATATCATATGACTCATCAGGCATTTCTGGTGGATCCATATATGGTCTTGCAAATATTTTTGCTTTATTTGGAAGTGCTTTTTTACCTAGTTTTTTATCTGGAGCTGTTAAGCTTCCTTGAAGAAGATTTTTTGCTAACTTACCATAAAAAGCGTGAGTATCATCAGTTCCTTTAGCGGCTTTTGCTGCATAAGGATCATATTTAACATTAAATCTCCATTGAGTTTCTTTACCATCAACAACTGGCCATTTTAGTCCACGAACTTTATGATAAACATCAAATGGAGCTAAATCATGACCATGTCCTCTAGTGAATGCTGCATACTCTTCCCAAAGGTATTTTTGAATAAAGAAACCATATCCTTTAAACTCTTTACCATCAGAACCAATAACTTTTCTACTATCTCCATAACCTTCTGAATTATCGTAGCCTTTTTGGATAGGATCTTTTGGGTCAAGTTTGTAAGATTTTGCAATATCATTAGCAAATAAAACTTCAAAAAGAGTTGTATCTTTGTTGTAACCCATTGCATAAGCTTTTTCTAAAACATCAGGAAGCTTATCTTTTCTTGGTCCACTTGGTGCATATTCTCCCCAAACTTCAGAGATTTTAAATCGTTTAGAAAGCTCAATCCACTGCCAAGTATCAGACATTGCATCACCAACTGGAAGAACTTGCTGTCTCCAATGTTGAGTTCTTCTTTCTGCATTACCATAAGCTCCCCATTTTTCATAAATCATAGCTGATGGTAAAACTAAATCAGAAACTTTAGCAGAAATTCCAGGATAACCATCAGAAGTAACTATGAAATTATCCATTTCTCTAGCAGCTTTTATCCAATGGCTTGCTGAAGCTGAATCTTGATAAGCATTACAAACATTAACCCAAGCAAATTTGATTAAGCCATCTTCAATATCTCGGTGAATTTTCATAATATGTTGTTTACCAACACCATTTATAGTTCCTGCTGGAACTTTCCATTTATTTTCTACAATTGCTCTATGTTTTGGATTTTTAACCATCATATCTGCTGGCAATCTATGAGTAAATGTTCCAACTTCTCTAGCAGTTCCACAAGCTGATGGCTGTCCTGTTAATGAGAAAGCACCACTACCTGGGTTAGCTTGTTTATTAAGCATAAAGTGAACATTGTAAGAAAGTGTATTACACCAAGTTCCTCTTGTGTGTTGGTTCATTCCCATTGTCCAAAATGAAACTACTTTTCTATTTTTTTCAATGTATAGCTCTGCAAGAGTTTGAAGTTTTTTCTTAAATGCTTCTAGGTCTTCATCAGGATCACCTTTTACAATACTTGCAACATACTCAAGTGTATAAGGTTCTAAAGATTTTTTGTAGTCTTCAAATGAAATATGCCAGTGCTTTAAAGTTCCAGCAGTATTTTTCATAGTGTCACCTTCTTTATAACCATAAGGTGAAAGAGCTGGAGCTTCTTTAGCCGAAACTACTTTTTGCATTTCTTTACTAATAGTTTCCAATTCTTTTGCAGAATATTTACCATCTTTAAGAGATTTCTCACCATCTCTTCTCATTCCATAACCAATGTTTACAGGACCTGCTGCAAAAATCATATGTTTATTTACAAAATCCCAATCAATAATATCTTCTGTTCCACCACCTTTTTTATCACGCATTACTATTTCTCTAGCAATATAATTCCAGAGTGCAGTATCCGTATTTGGTGAGAAAAGTATTTCAATATCAGCTATGTCTGATGTTCTGTGAGTATAGGTTTGGATTGAAACTACTTTTACTTTTTCAGGGTCTGAAAGTTTTCTATCAGTAACACGAGACCAAAGTATTGGGTGCATTTCAGCCATATTGGAACCCCAAGATATAATCGTATCTGTAAGTTCAATATCATCATAACAACCACTTGGCTCATCAACCCCAAAAGTTTGGTAAAACCCAACAACCGCAGATGCCATACAATGTCTAGCGTTTGGATCAAAAGCGTTAGATCTAAAACCACCTTTCATTACTTTTTGGGCAGCATAACCTTCCATAATTGTATATTGTCCAGAAGCAAATATACCAACCGCTTCAGGGCCACCTGACTTAAGTGCTTTTTTGATATTAAATTCCATTTCATCAAATGCACGCTCCCAAGTAACTGGTTTAAATTTACCTTTTTTGTTAAATTTACCTTTATCATCCATTCTTAAAAGTGGTTGCTTTAATCTATCAGAACCATACATTATTTTTGCATTAAAATAACCTTTAATACAATTCAGCCCACGATTTACAGGGGCTGCAGGATCTCCTTTTACAGCAACGATTTTACCTTTTTTTGTTGCCATCATAATTCCACAACCAGTTCCACAAAACCTACATGCTGCTTTATCCCATCGCCAATCTTTTTGTGCTTCATTTGAAGCTGCTTCAACACTTGTTGGAACAGTTATTCCAACCGCTGATGCTGCTGATGCAACTGCTGCACTTTTAAGAAAATTTCTTCTATTTAAAGCCATAATTCTCACCTCTAAAATTTTATTTTTTATATATAATTATTATCCATTGATTTAACTTAGTATAAACAAGTGTTTAAAAGTAATAGAATATAAAAATATAACCACATTAATACACAGTAAATATATTAACATTATTATAAGACCTCCGCTTGACTTAAGTCAAAAATAAACAGCTAAACTTCACATATTTTCATTACTGGGTTAGTATGTATCTTTTTAATACTTTATAAAATATTTAATATGTTCAAAAACCTAACCTTTTTCATTTATTCTGCTTTAGTTTTTTTGTTTTTTTATGCTAGTTTGCGTTTGGGACTTTTTTATTACAATATTGATTTAGCTACTGATATTCCAACAAGTGAGATTTTAAAATCTTTTTTTACGGGGGCTAGGTTTGATTTGTTAATAATATCTTATATTTTCTTACCTATTATTTTAGGCTTATTTTTCTTTAGAGGGCTTGGTTATAGAAAGTTTATAGTTATTTGGTTATCTATATTTTTTGCAATAACTTCTTTTTTGGGAGTGATTGAATTAGAGTTTTATCATGAGTTTCATCTTAGGCTTAATTCTATGGTTTTTGAATATATCAAAGAAGACCCAAAAACTGTTTTCAATATGATAATAAATACAGAAACTTTTCCAGTAGTTAGATATTTAATTCTATCAGTTACTTACATTTTAATATTTATATTCATTATTAGGTTTGTTAGTAAAAAAACTCAGCCACTTAGAACTCATTATGCAAAGCATTTCACAGCAACTTTTGTAGTATTATTAATATTTGTATTTTTCTCAAGAGGAACTTTACGCAGTGGTCCGCCACTTCGTTGGGGTGATGCTTACACAACAAATCATTTATTTACTAATCAACTAGGTTTAAACGGTTCTTATACTTTACTTAAAGCGGCAATGAATAACAAAGGTAAAAGCAATCAAAAATGGTTAACAAAGTATAACAAAACAAAAGCTTTAGAAACTACCAAAAAAATGCTTAAAAATGGTAACGAATATATAAAAGGAGAGCTACCAATACTTAGAAATATCGCTCAAGCCAATAAATACCAAGGTAATGTAAAAAATGTGGTTGTTATTATTATGGAAAGTTTTTCTGGAATGTATGTTGGTGCTTTAGGGCATAATGATGAGGAAATAACTCCTTATTTTGATGAAATAACTAAAGATGGTTTATTATTTACCCGATTTTTCTCCAATGGAACTCACACTCACCAAGGAATGTTTGCAACTATTGGTGGCTTTCCAAACTTACCAGGTTATGAATATTTAATGCAACGCGAAGAAGCAACTCAAAAGTTTTCAAGCCTTCCTGTAGTTTTAAATAATAAAATAACTAATAATGCTTATGTTTATAATGGAGATTTTTCTTGGGATAATCAGCAAGGTTTTTTTGCAACCCAAGGAATGAATAATTTCATTGGGCGATTTGACTATAAAAACCCAAAATTCATTGATCCAACTTGGGGAGTTTCTGATGGTGATATGTTTGACCGAGCTATTATTGAACTTGATAAATTAAATTCTAAAAAAGAACCTTTTTATGCAGTTTTACAAACACTTTCCAACCACATTCCATTCAAACTACCAGATCCACTTCCAGTAAAAAAAGCTCTAAATAGTAAAGGGGAATATTCTGAAAGGCTAACCGCAATGCGTTATGCAGATTGGGCGGTTGGAGAATTTTACAAATCAATCAAAAACAAACCATACTTTAAAGATACTGCTTTTATTTTTCTAGGGGATCATGGTTTTGGAAATAATACTCAAATAACAGATATGGATTTATCAAGATTTTATATTCCTATGCTAATTGTAGCTCCAAAAATACAAGATGCTTTTGGTAAAACAAATAATACTGTTGGCACTCAAGTTGATGTAATTCCTACTGTTTTAGGTTTACTGAAAGACAAGTTTATTTCACAAAGCTGGGGTAGAAATTTACTTAGTTTAAATACTTCTGATAAAGGTTTTGCAATAATTAAACCATCTGGAAGTAGCCCAACAATAGCAATTATTGAAGGTGATGAAATTGCAGTTTTTCCAGAAAATGCAACTTCAACTTTATGGAAATATAATTTATCAGATAAAAGCTCCAAAAAAATCACAAACAAAAAAGATAAAGAAGCAAAAAAAGTAAGGATTTACAGCTATATCCAAACTGCAATGCAAGCTTTGATTTCCCATAAAGTGGGTCTTAAAGCTGGAACTAAAATAAATATAAAGGTAAAAAATTAATGAAAGGAGTAATAGCAATAACAATCGCTTGTATAGTTTGGGGGCTTTCAGGGATTTTATTTAACGAACTTTCTAATGTTCAACCTAGTGAAATAGTTGCCCACCGAGGAATTTGGGGAGCCCTTGTTTTACTTATTTATTGTTTAAAAACTAATAGAATTAAACCTACAATTGATATTGTAAAAACACCTATAAATTTAATTTGGTTATTTGCTTCTGCTTTTTTAATAGCTTTGAACTGGATTGGATTTGTTTGGGCAACACAAAAAGGACATGCTATTTCTGCAAGTCTTGGATATTATATATTACCGCTTATTAATATTGTTTTTGGAGCTTTATTTCTAGGTGAAAAAATAAACAAAATCAAACTAATCTCAATTTCATTAGCATTTATTGGAGTAATTATATTAAGCTTTGGCTTAGGCGTTCCACCTTGGGTTGCACTATTTTTATCAACTTCATTTTCTTTTTATTCTTTAATTAGAAGGCTTGTTTCTGTAAGACCTGTTATTGGAACATTTGTTGAGTTTTTGATTATTGTTCCTTTTGCTGTAATTTGGTTAATTGGCGCACACTTTTTTAATTGGCAAGGGTTTACAGACACACCACCAGGTGCATTTGGAAGCGATTTAAAAACAACATTATTACTTATTTCAACTGGCTTTCTTGTTATACCACTAATTTTATATACTTATGCTACAAGAGCTATTGGAATGACAAATACTGGGTTGTTTTTCTACCTAAACCCAACATTACAACTTGTTGTTGCAGCTACTTTCTTTGCTGAAAAAATAACAAAATACCATATTATTGCATTATTCTTTATCTGGCTTGGTTTGGTTGTCATTTCAGTTTATTCAATCCGACAGAGCAACAAATCTAAATCTAAATCCACATAATATAGATTGATAAAGGTCTATAATTTAAATTGTTTATTTAAACTATCTAAATGATAAAAATTGCAAAACATCACTATTTACACATAAGGTTTATGATTTTATTATTAGTAGAAAATGAAGCTTCACAGTTATTATTTTCAGGCAATGGATAAAATGGTTCACACCAATCAACAGGTATATCTTTATCATTTATGTAGCAAACAATAATATCATCACCATTTTTTATAAAGTTCATTGCCCCAATAACTGTTGAGTTTTTAGGTTTTTTAGGTTTTTTTATCACTTTAATTGGCTTTGTTACAATTGGCTTAAGGCTAGGTTTGATATTATCTACCTTTATTATTGGCTCTTCTTTTTTACTACTTATAGCTGAGATAACTTTCATAATAAGGGTTAAGCTTACCGCGAGTATAATTAATATTATTATAAATATATGTTTTTTATTCTTCATAATTACTAATAGTTTAATTTTTAACAATCAACAAAATTAACAGGAACTTCAATCACATTAATTGCCAGCCCTCCTCTTGCAGTTTCTTTATATTTATCAAGCATATCCTTACCAGTATCATTCATTGTTTTAATAACCTCATCAAGTGATACAAAATGTTCTCCATCGCCTCTTCTTGCCATTCTTGAAGCATTTATTGCCTTAACAGCTCCCATCGCATTTCTTTCAATACAAGGAACTTGCACCAAACCACCAATAGGATCACAAGTTAGCCCAAGATTATGTTCCATTCCAATTTCTGCTGCATTAGCACATTGTTCAGGAGTTCCTTCTAAAATTTCAGTAAGACCTGCTGCCGCCATTGCACAAGCAGAACCAACTTCTCCTTGGCAACCAACTTCAGCCCCTGAAATTGAAGCATTTTGTTTAATTATCATTCCAATAGCTGCTGATGCTAAAAGAAAATCAAAAATATTTTTCTCCTCAAACTTTATAGCAAAATCACGATAATAATGAAGTGTTGCAGGAATTATTCCAGCGGCCCCATTAGTTGGAGCGGTAACAACTCTACCACCCGCCGCATTTTCTTCATTCACAGCCAAAGCGTATAAATTCACCCAGTCCATTTCATATAAAGGCATTTTTAGTTCTTGGCTGTTTTTTTCTTCCATAAGCTGTTTATAAAGTTTTTTGGCTCTTCTTTTAACTTTCATTCCACCTGGGAGAATCCCTTCATTCTCACAACCGTTTATAACGCAAGTTTGCATTGTTTGCCAAATATCACTTAACTTCTTATTAATTATTTTCTCTGAATTAAATGACTTTTCATTTGCAAAAACCACTTCAGATATTTTTAATTTATTAACTTTGCATATTTCTAATAACTGTTTGGCGGTTGTATAAGGATAAGGAACTTTTATATTTTCTCCTTTTTCATTAATTGCAGTATCTTTTTGATTTGCCTGCTCTTCTGTTACAACAAAACCACCACCAACTGAATAATATTTTCGCTCAATTATTAGAGTTCCATTTTCATCATAAGCAGTTAAAGACATTGCATTTGGGTGATATGGTAAAAATTTAGTTTTATGTAAAATCAAATCATTTTCATAGTTGAATTCTATAATCTTTTTATTATTTAAATTTATTTCATTTGAAGATTTTATATGCTTGATTTTTGACTCAACCAAATTTGTATCAGTATTTTCTGGAGTTTCCCCAAGTAAACCTAAAATCACAGCTGTATCACTTCCATGACCTTTTCCTGTTGCCCCTAAAGACCCAAATAATTCACATTTCACTCTAGTAACATTTTGTAATAAATTTTCTTTCTCTAAATTCTCAACAAACATTAAAGTTGCATTCATAGGTCCAACTGTATGCGAGCTTGATGGTCCTATTCCAATTTTGTATAAATCAAAAATACTAATCATTTTCTCTCCTAATTTTATTCAATTTTATTTAATTTATTTAATTTTCATCAAAATATGGAAGCTCTAAAGCAGGAACATTTTCTATTGCATTCCCTGCAATTCCTTTTATTGAACCATACATATTTATAGTATTATCAAGCACTTTCTCAATTTGTTTTTCGCGTTGTTTCCAAATTCTTGCCATTGCCCTTTTTTCCTTATCCAAATCAGTTTTAAGCGTTGTGAAGCCCTCAACTATAGCTTCAATTTGCATTTTGAACTCAGAACTTGTTAAGTAATTATATAAGATACTAGTTTTCTCAGTTTTATTTTCTTGATTTTTATGAATTTGATTTATTTTAATTAAGCTATCACGCAAAACAGCTGAAAGCCCTTTAAACTCATCAAACGAACAAACCCAAACTCCATCAATCATACTTAACTTATCATAGTTAGCAGGATAAACAGATGTTACCAAAACCCCAATATCTACTGCTTTTTCACGCATATCTGCTTTGAACTTTTCTAACCAGTTTTTATTGAAATCTTTAGCTCTTTTACTTTCATAATATATTTTCCCACAATTTGCCATATCCCTTGTATTTACAATTTGAATACAATCTGCACCTCTTGCACCTTTTTTTATTTCTTCAATTTTATCAAATGGGTAGTTTTTGGATAAATATTCTTCAATTGCTAATTCTTGAACCTCTCCTTGTAGTTGTGAACTACCTTGCTCTGCCTTTATTTGTGCAAGTTGTAATTGTTTTTGCAATTGTTTTAGTTGCTCATCTTTTTGTTTGAACTTTAATTCATTTTCATTGATTATTTGTTTTTTTAAGTCTGTTTGTACAATTTCTAATTTAGCATTTAATTGGTTTTCTGCCTCAGCTTTTATTTTGTATTCAATTTCTTTATTTTCTCGCTTAAGTTTTTCAATTTCCACCTTGCTTTTATTTAATTGCATAACTTGTTTGGATTTTTCTTCTAACTCTTTTTGGAGCATATTTATCGCCTCAAACTGTTCTTTTTCTATTATTTTTTTTAGTGTTTCTTTTTCTTTTTTTATTTTCAGTAAAACCTTTTTTTCTATCTCACTATCAATTTGTTGCTCTTTTTGCTTTAAATGTTTTTCTTTTGTAATATTTTTTTGTTCAAACTCTTGTTCAAACTGACTATAAAGAACTTTATTCACATCAATTTTAGTTTCACAATTTGGACATTTAATCGTTGTTTTTGTTTGCATAATTATTTTAAACTCATTAGCTTGTTTTATAAATTTATGCTTAATTATATATTCAAATTAGGCTAAACTACTAAATTAATTATTTTAAATATTATTTAACCCAAAAATGCCAAAAGAATTCAAAAAACTACTTGAAGGAGTAAAAAAAATAAAATCAGAAACAAGTAGTGATTTTTGTAAAATTCCTAAAAACAAAACTTTCAAAAAGAAAGCCTACGATGATTTTGAGGATTTTATTCCAGCACAAGTTTCATTAGAAAATTTCACTATAGAAAGTGAAGATTTTTTGGAATACAAAGGTAACGGAGTGCAAAATAGTGTTTTTAAAAAACTAAAAAAAGCACAAATTCCAGTAGAGGAAAATATTGATTTACATGGAATGAATATTTTAGATGCGGAAATGTATTTACAAAGCCTGCTAGAAACCATTGATACTGGATTTATGATGTGCGTCCGAGTGGTGCATGGCAAAGGCTATCACACAGATAAAGATACTTATCAAAATAATTACCCAAAAATAAAAAACTTCACTTATCGCTATTTAAAACAACACAAAAGAACCTTAGCATTTGTGAGCTGCCCTCCAAATCGTGGTGGAAATGGCTCACTGCTGGTTTTACTTAAAGCTCTTAACTGAATTAAATCATACTTAAAATATAATATAAAATACTAACCCAAAAGAGGAAACTATGAAAAATCAAAACCTAATAATAAAAATGCTAACAATTTTATTAACTATTCTAATATCAAATTCAGCATTTTCACAAGAGATATCAGCTGACCAAATTATAAATTTTAATGACAAGAATTTGGAAAACTCTATCCGACTAGAGATATTTAAATTTAAAGGAGATATTTTATATTCCGATGTTAGTAAGATAGAAAAGATTAACTTTAATAGTAGAAAAATAAAATCTATAGAGGGTTTACAATATTTTAAATCTTTAAAAACTTTATTCCTAAATAAAAATCAAATAGTTGATATAAGTCCACTTAAAAACCTTACAAATTTAAAACACATTTCACTATGGAATAATCAAATAATTGACATAAATCCACTTAGAGAGCTAGATGGTCTGATATCTTTGTATTTACCATATAATCAAATAGCTGATATTACTCCATTAAATAATTTGGTTAATCTGGAAGAACTTGCTTTAGCTTCAAATAAAATAAATGATATTAGCTCTATTAGTAAATTAACAAACCTTACTGAATTATATTTTGATGAAAATAAAGTAATTAATATAGAAGCAGTTAAGCATATGATAAAACTAAAAATATTATCTATAAGTGCTAATCAAATAAAAGATATTACTCCAATAAAAAACCTAACAAATTTAACTTATTTAGACTTATTTAATAATAAAGTAGATAACATAAATCCACTTGTAGGTTTAATCAATATAGAAAAAATATCAATAAATGAAAATAACTTTTCAGATTATTCAATTCTTAAAAAGCTCCAAAGTCTAAAAAAGATAGAGTTCAAAAAAGGATCTATCATTAATATCAAAAATTATTCAAATATTAAAAATACAAATCTTTTTGTTTATTGGATAGATAAATACGACAGAGTGCATAGAAAGATGATTAAACTGGACAAAGTGAAATTATTAGGAAAAGTAACATTGGATGATATGTTTTTAGAAAAATATGCTGAAAAAAGTAATGTTATTGGTTTTTAAAGATATTAAATTCAAACAAAATATAAAAATCATAAAAAAAATATTAATAATAACTATGTTAGCAAGCTTAATATCTTGTCAAAATGGCAAATTAGGAAGCCTCAAATTCAGTTGGGTAACAAAATTAGATGGAACAAACTGTCCGCAAATAGGTGAGTTCCCATATGCGGAGCTAGATATTGTCTCAAATGAGAATTTCAAAGAGGCAAAAGTTTTATATAGTAAAATCGGTGAAATAGACTATGAAAAATCTTTTTTATTATTCAAAAAAGAAGCACTACGAGGTCATTGGCCATCTATGTATTATCTAGGTAAAAGCTACTATTACGGTGAAGGAGTTAAAGAAAGTGATGAAAAAGCAAAATATTGGTTAAAAATGATAGCAGGACATAATGAAGCTTATGGATATTACGCTCTAGCTTTTATTTACTCAAAAGGTATTGATGTGAAAAAAGATACTAAAAAAGCAATGCACTATATCAATGAATCAGCAAAATTAGGTTTTCCTGAAGCACAGTATATTGTTGGTAGGTATTTATTTTCTCCATTACATCGTTTTGAAGATTCTCGTAAGATATTACACTGTGCTGTTAATCAAGGTCATAAAGATGCAGCTTGGGAACTAGCAGCTCAATATAAAAATGTAGCAAAAGATATGGATATGGCATATAAGATATACAGAAAAGGTGCAAAACTTGGAAGCACTCACTGCCTTAATGCTTTGAGAAAAGCTTATAGCCAAAGAAAAAACATTATTACAGGAAAAGGATATAAGCCTACATTTGGTTTAAATAAAGATAAGCAAAGAGCAATATGCTTTGAGGAGTTAGCTGATAAAATTAGAAAAAACCCTGATATGAAGTTTGATTTAGATAAACTTTGCCCTGCAAATATAAAACAACCAACCAACCGTGATTAATTCACAAATATTATAGAGACAAGTCACGCCTTGTCTCTTTTTGATTATAGTTT
>CBDCEG010000002.1:0-18815 GCA_965215775.1 Cardiobacteriales bacterium | reverse complement strand
TTAGCAGAAATCCTATGTATTTAGGCTTACTTGTAACTTTAATAGGCGTTGCGATTTTTCTGGGAAATATTTTGAACTTTTTATTACTTCCTATTTTTGTTATTTTAATAACTAACTTTCAAATTAAGCCAGAAGAAGAAATTCTTCAAAAGAAATTTGGGCAAACTTATATAGATTATAAAAATAAGGTAAGGCGTTGGATTTAAAGCAAAAACTAAAGAAGAAAAGATAAAAGATGAAAGATAAATAATATAAATGACCAAAAAACAACCAAAAGAAACTCTAATTGAAATGATAGAGGAAACTAAAAAATATAGAACACACAGAATTGTAATTCTGATTATTGCTTTAATTATAATATGTTTAGAGATGTATCATTTTTTTGATAATTTAGATGATGTTTTGCACTTTCTTGAGAAATATTTCTGGGTTGCTCCAATTGTTTTTTTTAAAACCACATTAAAGAGATTTTATTATTAAATTTTTTTGGAATACTTAAAGTCATTCTAATTCTATTTGGAAACTTACTTAAGTTAGTGCTTTTAAAACTATTTAATACTCTTGGAATTAGATATTTTACATTTTTCTCTCAAGGGAAATGGAAGAAATTATCACAAAGAATTAGAATATTAGTTAAGAAACTATTAAAAGTAAGAAAGTTTTATGCTGAAGTTCTAGCAAGTTTTGGCAAAATAGAGCTAACAGTTGTTGTAATTGCGTTTCTACCATTATTACTTGCGTTATTATTACTAGGTTTCACTTTCAAAATGACTAGAGAAGTTATGGTTAAAAAAGGCAAACAAATCGCCGCCACCAAAGCCACAATTAAAACTGCAAAAACCCATAGCGGATTAGTTTATTTTATAAAAAATATTGATAAAAAAAATCCTTAAAAAAATAACAGAGCTTACTGATTTATAACTTATATATGGTTTATATTTAATAATCTAAGCGTTAATTAAAGTGTTTAGGATTACTCTTTAATAAAATCGTGAAGTATAGAGGAATTTAAATGAATAATGAAAAACTAAAAAAAGCAAAAGAACTATTGGAGAGAGCTATCCATAATAACGAATATAATAATGTTAGAGCTATACTTACAAAATACCCTGAATGTATAAACACTTACCTATACTGGCCATCAGATGAAGTTCGTGGTTACACTCCTTTAATTATGGCTATCGATGAAAATAATGTTAAAATTTTCAGAATGCTTTTAGATGAATTTAATGCAGATCCTAATATTAGTTGTTCACACTATGGGTTCACACCTATTTTTAGCTTGTCTAGTCGTTCCTATAGAATAGAGCTTTTTGATATACTGATAAAAAAAAAGGGGGTTGATGTAAATAAACCATCACTGCAAGGAAAAACTCCTCTAATGATCGCCGCACAATACCACCAGCTTTCGGTTGTAAAAAAACTTTTAGCACATGGTGCTGATACAAAACTTAAAGATGAAGATAATCTAAACGCTTTAAATTGGATGGGTTATTGTTGGGGGAAGCCTGTAAACTCAAAGACTGAATATATTACTAATGAAATTGTAAAAATTCTTATTGAGCATGGAGCAGACCCATATAAATAAAACTAACTATGGCAATAGAGCTATCCATAACGAAACACCGTTAAGTACGGCTATAGAATATAAGGACAAATTTTTAGAAAAAGCATTATTGAAATATATGGATAAAGAATAAGCTAAATAACTGTAAATAAAGATTTTGTGAAGTGTTGTAATATTAGCTATTTAATAAAAAATACTACCTAATCCTAATTATTGCATTTAAAGTTACAAATAAAGAGCTTAGAGACATACCAATAGCGGCAACCCAAGGTGGTAAATAACCTAATATTGCCAAAGGAATTGCAACTAAGTTATAACAAATCGCCCAAGTTATATTTTGTAAAATTACCTTTCTTGTTTTTTGAGCAATTTTTATAAATTTATAAACTAACCGCAAATCATTATTCAATAAAACAATATCAGAGTTTGATTTTGATAATGAAGAAGCATCTGCAACTGCAATAGAAATATCAGCACCAGCTAAGACAGGAGCGTCATTCACACCGTCGCCAACCATCATAACTACACTTGGTTTATTATTTGAGTATCTTAGTTTTTTTAGTAAATCTAATTTATCTTTTGCTAGCATTTGATGGTAAAAATTTCTAATACCTAATGTTTTAGCTATCTTTTCTACTTTTCCCTTTGAATCACCACTTGCTATATATAAGTTATAATTTGATAAATTAGATATTGCTTCTTTTGCATAAGTGCTTGTTTGTTCTTTTAATTTAAAACTTGCTAGGATTTGTTTTTTATCAGCCAAAAAAAGTAAATTTTTATTATTTTCATTATTATTGATACTTAAATTATGTTCTGTTTCTTGCATGAAATTATAACTTCCTAAATAAATATCTGTTTGTTGATAGTTGGCTTTAATACCTTTTCCACTAATTATTTTCACATCATTAACATTTATATTTTGATGAATGAAATTTTTAAATGCATTTGCTATTGGGTGATGAATATTTTTTTCCATTGATGCTACAATTTCTAAAATTTGTTTTTCAGTGTATTTTTTAGAAAACAAATTTATCTTATCTAGTTTTATATTGCTTGTTGTTAGAGTTCCTGTTTTATCAAAAATTATATGTTTTAAATTTTTAATTTTATCAAATACATCATTGTTTTTTATGAATAACTTATTTCGTGCTAAGGCATTAGCAGAAGCAGTATAAGCAGCAGGTACAGCAAGTGATAACGCACAAGGGCAAGTTGCAACTAAAACTGATAATGCTATTTCAAAAGAGTTATCTGAGCCTAAAATAAATTCCCAAACTATATAACTTAAAACTGTAGAAATTAAAATAAATCCAACTATATATTTAGCAACTCTATCAGCAATTATTGCAGTTTTTGGCTTATCTATTTGTGCTTTATTTAATAGCTGTTTAGTTTTGGCTAAAGTTGTATTTTGAAGAACTGCTGTAACTTTTATCGTTATTATTTGTTCCTGGTTTAGTGTTCCTGCAAATACTTCATTACCAATTTTTTTAATAATTGATTTATCCTCGCCAGTAAGTAAAGATTGGTTCACCGTTGTTTTGCCTGAAATTACAACACCATCAGCCCCAATAGTTTCCCCTGATTTCACTAAAATAATATCACCAACTTTTAACAAATCTAAAAGTATTGGCGTCTGTGTTTTATTTTTTATTTTTATTACAATTTCTGGCAAAATTGCTTGGTTTTGCAAACTATATAATTCAGCTTTATGTCTGCTCATCACTTCTAAATATCGGCTTGCTGATAAGAAAAATATAAACATCACAACAGTATCAAAATAAATATTTCCTTGTCCTTTTAATAAGTGATAAATGCTAAAAATATAAGCCAAAGTAATTGCTATTGCAACAGGGACATCCATATTTAGATTTTTATTTTTAATAGCTTTTATAGCACTTATTACAAAAACCATTCCTGCATAAAAATAAACAGGAGTTGTAACTAAAAAGCTAACCCATTGTAATAAACTTTTAAAAGCTGGGTCAATACTTTGCCAGTCGCCAACATACAAACCTGCCGAAAACATCATAACCTGCATCATTCCCAAAGCAGAAACTATTAGTCTTTTTATAGTTTTGCGTTTTTCTTTACTAATATCCTCTTTTTTATTATTTCCCAAAGAATTAAGCTCAGGAATATAACCAAGTCTTGCAATAGTTATAAGAATTTTGGAAAGTTTTATTTTGGAATTATCCCAAATAACATTCAATGAAAAAGTTGAAGCATTTCCTTGAGCTGAAATAATTGATTTATTTTTTAACAAAGACTTTTCAATTAACCACATACAGGCAGGACAATGAATTCCTTTGATATTTATATTTACTTCAGTTAATATTTTATTTTCTGAGTTTTGTTTTTCTAAATTTTGATAGGTGTATTTTTGATAAATTTCAGGCAAATCAAATAATTCATATTTAGCCAAATCAATATTATCAGCTTTTGGGGCGCTACTTCTAACTTTATAATACTGCTCAAGATTCTCTTCTTTTATCCACAAATAAACTCCCAAACAGCCATTGCAACAAAATTGATATTTATTATTATCAACTTCTTCAGATATATTTATATTTTTTGGAATTTCTTGCTTGCAGTGATGACAGTTTTTCATTTTTGGGATATGTATTAAATAAATATTAATACATATTAATACATATTTAGGAGGGTAAAATAAATATAGGTTATTAATTTCATATGTTTTTTTCAATATAATCAATATTTTCTATGCCTTCATCATTGCTAAAGTCATATATGGATATTTCTATATTAATATCGTCAATGCCGTCAATATAATCAGTATTCTCTACACTTTCATTACTACCAAAACCACACATAGACATAATTAATATAGATAAATGAATTATTAAAAAAGTAACTAATAACCCAAAAAAACCAAATTCAATAAAAATATAAAATAAACAAATATAATTAAGCAGATGATCAAATTTTTTCCATAATTTTTTTATTATTTCCATAGGAATACTTTAACAGAAAGGAATCTTAATTACTTTAGTTTTTTATTTTCTGCTTTTTCATCAGATTTTTTTAGCTTTTCTTTTTGCATTTCTCTCTGTTTTTGTCTTTTTTGTTTCTTTATTAGCTCTTCTTTACACTTTTCTTTTGTTTTAGCAGTTTTTTCACATTTATCTCTATATTCTCTTTCATCTGCACTTTCAAGAGTTTTCATTTTTACAATATTGATTTTTTGACCAGATTCTTGCATTTCTTTTACTTTTTGCTTGCTTAAAGTGAAGTAATTTAAAGAAAATAAACTAATAGAAACTAAAATAGCACCACCCCAAAACCATATCATTGCTTTTTTTAAAGACTTTGTTTTTTTTAAATAAAATTGACTATAAATAACAGGTAATAAAAATATTGGCGCTGAATAGTAAGCTTTTTGGTTTAATAATATTAATAAAACTGGGCTAAAACCAATTATTATCAAAAGTATAGTTCCTACTTTTTTATTTTTAGAGAATGCAGCTATAAAAAGTGTCCCAAAACCTAAGAGTAAAAGCAACGACCCCACTCCTGCAGCAATTATTATCGCAATCATTCCCAATGTAGCTACTAACATAACCTTACTCCTAAATTAATTTGTGAATTTATAAAAAAAGAAACTTATTATAATATATATAAGTCTATTTATTTAATATTATTAGATAATACTATTCTATTCTTTTCTAAATCATATTCGTAATTTACAATATTTTCATTCAAAATCAATCGGATTACCTCTTCAATTACTTCAAAAGGAACAATAAACCATTCTCGTGGATTTATTCTTTGACCTTTATCATTTTCAAATTCCATATCCAAGCAAGCATTTGAAAAAAATCTATGTAAAAGGCTTTCTAATTTATCAGCATTTCGATTATAAACCTTATAAGTTGCAATTTTCTTTACATCTGCAAATAGATAAGTAGCCTCGTTTTTGGCATTTTTAATTCTATTGTCTACAGAAGTGCTTGTAAAACCAATTTTATACAAGTTCTTAATATTTGATATATTTGGATTGGTTGATTTAGATTTTAATATATATATCCAACCTGTTTGTAAGTCTTCTTCTTGTACAAGACCTGAATTCACAAATAAATCTTGTTCTAAGTTTTTATAAGTATTGGTAATTAATTTTCCATTGTCTTGAAGTTGTCTGCCAATAGAACTATAGAGCATATTGCTATAAGTTCCGTTTTCAAAAATAGTTCTTGTTCTTCCTTCAACTCTAACTCTAACACTAGATTGATGACGAATTTCTTCCTTTTTTAAATTTGCAGATTCCAAATACAAGAGAATTCCATCCATTAAATAATAATCACCTACGTGAAGATTTTTTTCTATATTCTTAAAGGATTTTATTTTCCTTTTTCCTTCTTTGATTTCTTTATGTACTTTTTGAAACATTGCTTCGTACTTTTCAAAATCTTTTTCTTTCATTGCCTTTCTTCTTGCTACAAAATCTGCTTCTGCTCTATCTTCAGGTTTTGGTGTATGTTTAAATTTAAAGATGTCTAAATCATTATCTAAATTTAATAAACCTAAATCATCTTCTTCATTTAAAATATCATCAATGGTTGTTTTTTCCATTTCTACAAAGCCTAATAAATTATGTCTGTCAAAAGGTTTTAATGTTTTCTTTTGAGTTTCATTTTCTCTAAAATTTTTCAACTTTGCCATTAAACCATATTCAGACATACTGTTTTTATTAGGTTCTCTATTGTTTTTATTGAAAAACACATTTATTTCTTCAAATGCATCGATAAGTCTATCATCATCTGTTTTTACAGTTGAAGGTTTGGATTTTAAATCTAATAAACCAAAAGTCTCATCATTTAAAATATCATCTAATGTTAGTTTCTTTTTATTCATTGTTCAATGCTCTTTTTCGTTTTTCTTCTCTTAGAAATATTATTACTTCTGCCATTCGTTTTTCTTTATGATCAAATGATTGCAAGCTTGGATGTGTTCCATTATTTTTTTTGACCCATTCGTTTATTTTAGGCCATAATAACAAGGCTTCTTCTTCTGTCATTTCAATTTTTGTAGATTGAATATGTTCATTGATTAATTTTAAAGTTTGTGTAGTTACTGATTTAGACAAAATTTCAAATGCTTTTTGAAAAGGATTAATTCTATCTATCAAGTCAATATGAATATCATCAATGTTTACAAAACTTCCTGCCATTCTAATGAATTTTTTGTCGCCTTGTTCTTCAATAACACTATTTTTTATTACAGAATCTACAACTACGTGTTGTCTTACTGCTTCTACGTCTTCATCACTTAAATCAGGATATACTTCTCTAATTATCTTTGGTATTAAAACTGTATTTATGACTTCAGGTTCAATATTTCCTGGCATTGCTTTAAGCATTTGAGGATTTTGCAATAATTTTGCTTTTAAATCATTCAAATCTGTTTCAATAATGTCTTTTGCTCTTTGTGAAGTTGGTAATTTAAAACCTCTTATTTTGATTGTGTTATCATCTTCAATTTCATCATCTTCATCATTATCTTTTTTAATTTTGAATTTAAAGTTTGGTGCTAAAACTTGTTCCATTAATAAAGATGCAGTAATTGCTTTCAGCATATTATTGACCGATAATTTCACTTCATCATTTTCGGCATCAGGTTGAGCAATAAGGTTGGTAAACTGAGTGTGAGTTTTATTATTGCTATCTCTTGTTGCTCTACCAATAATTTGAATAATTTCGGTCAAAGAACCTCTGTAGCCAATGGTTAATGCGTGTTGGCAATAAGGCCAATCAAAACCTTCTTTCGCCATTCCTAAAGCAATAATAATATCTATATCATCTGCCGAGTTAATTTCACGTAAATACCCACTTATTTTATCTCTCGATTTTGGATTGTCATTTACCAAATCGGCAACTTTTAATATTTTGCCTGTTTTATGGCTTTTAATATGTAAAACGCCTGTAGTTTCATCTTGATATTCTAAAACTCCCAACACGTCAATAATGTGATTGACTTCTTCATATTTTTCTTTGGAAGATTCTGCTGAATTTACACTTGGTATGTGAATAATAGTTTTTTGGTTTTCATCTAATATTTCTGCTAAGGCAGATTGCTCTTTATCAGGATGTTTTTTAAAATATCTTCCTGTATAAAAATGATAGCCAATACCTAAAGATTTTAAATATTCATAACCATTTAATTGCTGATAGTATGTATAAGTAACTTTAGTAAATTTCGCTTCATCTTCTGGCATTAAAACGGGAACATTATCGCCTCTAAAGTACGAACCTGTCATCGCAACTATATGAGCAGTTGACTTTGCCATTATACTCTTTAAAACTTGCCCTAAAATATTATCGCCCTCTGCCGATACGTGATGAAATTCATCAATAGCAACTAAAGTATCATCTAATTTTTTAACGTCTAAATCTTTAAACGCCCAACGCAAAGTAGCGTGAGTACATACTAATATTTTTTCATCCGATTCTAAAAAATTTAAAAATGCTGTTGCTTTGCTTTTTTCTTTTCCTGGTGTACAAAGGTTGTATTTAGGATTGGGTTTCCAATCGGTGAAAAAACCGTATTTTTTTAATTCTGTCGTGCCAAAAGATGCTCCAATAGATTTTTCAGGAACTGCAACAATTACCTTTTTTATGTCTTGATTTTTCAACTTATCTAAAGCAATAAACATTAAGGCTCTTGATTTACCTGATGCTGGTGGTGCTTTTAATAATAAGTATTGTGCAGACTTACCTTCAAAGGCTTTTTCCTGCATTTCTCGCATTCCTAAAGCATTGGTGCTTTTGCTTTTTCCTGTTTGTTGGTATGTTACGTGAACTAAATTTGACATATTATTTAGAAGTTTTTTCTATTAAGTTTTGTAATTCTTTAGTTGTTGGTAAATAGAGTTGATACTTAGAAGCAAACAACTGTTTGTTATCATTTAAAACTGAGTATTTTGCCACAACATTATCTGTATCTGCACACAATAAGATACCAATAGTAGGATTATCAGTTTCGTTTTTCTCTAAATCATCAAACATTCGTACATACATATCTAATTGACCAATATCTTGATGTGTTAATTTTGTAGTTTTAATGTCAATAACCACAAAACATTTTAAAATGTAATTGTAAAAAACTAAGTCTATAAAAAAGTTAGACGTTTCGGTTTTTATCATTTTTTGTTGTGCTACAAAAGCAAAACCTTTACCCATTTCTAATAAAAACTGTTGCAATTGCTTGATAATTGCATTTTCAATGTCTTTTTCTTTATGCGTAAGGTTGTTTGGTAAATCTAAAAACTCTAATACGTAAGGGTCTTTTATAAACTCGTAATGAACTGGCATATCGGCTATTTTGTTTTGCTGATGTGCCAATGTTCTTTGAAAATATTGTGAACCAATATTGCGGTCTAATTTTCGAGTACTCCAATGTTGGTCAATGGTTTCTTGTATGTAAAAATTACGAGCATCTGTATTTTCTACTCGTATCAATAAACGGTAATGTGTCCAAGACAATTCGGGACGCACTGCGTCCCGAATTGGGAAACACGTATAAAACTGACGCATTTTACGTAACTCACGAGCATCAAAGGTTTTACCAAAGTCTGCTGTTAAACTTAATGCTAAGTTTTGAAGTAGTTTCTTACCATATTCGGCTCTTTGCGTCCCGTTTTGCTCTTCTTCTACAATACGTTTGCCAATTTGCCAATAGGCAGAAACCATTGCTGTATTTATGGCTACAACCGTTTTTTGACGAGCCTCTTGTATGATATTTTTAATATCAGATACAAAACTGGTATTTAGTTTGTTTTTACTCATTTTTTGACTTTCTTTTGGAGTTTACCCTGAGCGTGTCGAACGGGTGTTTTCTTTTGCTTTGCAAAAAGCGTATCTTTTTTTATCATTTCTTCATATTGCTTAAACAAATATTCTAAGCGTTCGGTATCGTTTTTAAACGATTGTAATCTGTAACATTGTTCTATGGCAATATCGAGTTCTTGATGTGCTTTTAGCAAATCTTTAGGCATAGTATCTGGATTGTATAGTTGTGCCATTGTTTTGCTTGGGTGTTTGGCTCGTTCTTCAATAATTGAAAACACATATTGGTTTAAATTCTCTTTTTGCTTGGTTGTAATATTTGGAAATGGAAAAGTATTGTAACATAGTTTTGCAGAATATCTATAATCTGTTTTTAACTTTCCACCAACTGCTCTAACCCATGTCATGTGCATACGAGAGGTTACTACTGCAAAGAGCCAAGGTTCAGCATCATAAATTGCCATTGCGGAATCCGCAATAACTGTTTCATCATTGAAAAAACCAATCGGAATATAATCTCTATTTTCAGATGTATGTCTTGGAATTAATAGTGAATCTGTATTTTGGTGAGAAGCAAAATAAAAATGATTAGGCGTTTGAGCTTTTGCTCTTGTACTTTTTTCTGTACTTTTCTCTCTGTGTCTGACTACATTTTGTAATCTTTCATTTATTTCTTTAATTAATTTTGCTTTCTCCAACTCATTGTCTGGAATCCATAAACAATATCGAGTATTCCCTCTAATATACTCAGAAGCCCCTAAAAATATTTTTATCCACTTAAGAGTCTCTTTATTCTTAAAAATTATATCATTTTTTTCTTGTTCTGATAGAATTAAATTACCTCCATCATTTGGCATGTTTCCAAACCTTATATTTGAAAAATCTGATATTGGACTACTTATACCTTTTACAATTACATTTGATGCCTCAACCAGATAAGGGTTAATATTTTTAGCTACCTTTTTAAAATTATCTTTAAATAGATATTTTGGTTTGTTAGATACATTTCTAAGCCCAACGATAATTACGGTAACTCCAGCATTTCCTTTGGCATTATTGGTCCATTTAAAAGACTGATGGGCAAAATCAATCTCTATTTTGTCACTTAAAATTCTACTCCAAGTTATAGAAACCTGCTCACCCTGACAAATAGAGTTTGTCGAAACAAAAGCACACTTTGCATTGTATCCTTCTATATATTTTGCACCTCTATAAAACCAAGCAGAGATATAATCAAGACTTTTATAATTTTTGAGAAAAACAAATTTTAAATCATCTTTTTGCTCTTTATTTTGCTTTCGACTACCATAATATGGCGGATTACCAATAATATAAACTTCCTCTGTTATACTAATTGGGCAAACGGTTTTCCAATTTAATCTTGTTGCATTTCCTTGGGTTATTTGTCCTGCTTGTTTTAAAGGTAAAATGGGTTTAGATTTTCCATAACCTAACAAAGTATTTTCAAATACTTGGTTCATTTGGTGTTCCGCCAACCAAAGTGATAGTATTGCCATTTCATGAGCAAAATCGTCTATTTCTATGCCATAAAATTGTGAGAGTTGTATAGAAGTCCACTCTAAAGTTGGGTTTGGTTCTAAATCAATAATTTTTTCTAAAATTTTAATCTCTAATAATCGAATTTCTTTGTATGTAATAATCAAGAAATTTCCGCTACCACAGGCAGGGTCAAAAAATTTAATTTTTGATATTTTATTTATGAGTTTTCGCAATTTGGTAACTGAGCTTGCCGAAGTTTCAAACTCTTCATACAGTTCATCTAAAAACAAAGGCTTTATCAATTTTAGAATGTTAATTACAGAAGTGTAATGCATTCCTAAATCACTTCTGTAATCAGGTATTACAACCGCTTGTATCATAGAACCAAAAATATCAGGATTGATATTTTTCCATTCAAGATTACCAAGGTTAATTAATGTTTTTCTTGCTTTGAGTGTAAAAATAGGTGAGTTTATTGGGTCTTTAAATAAACCACCATTTACATATTCAAATTTTCTTAAATATTCAGGATAATTTTCTACATTTTCTGTATTTAATCTCTCAAACAATAAGTCTAAAAAGGTATGTGTATCTTTTCCGTTTGGGTCTGTATGTTGTGCTAAAGTATTGGTAAAAATATCATCCTCAAAAATTTCGGTATCTTCTGCGAAAAAGCAAAATAACAAACGAGATAAGAAAATATTGAGTTTATGAATATCTTCTTTTGAGTTATAAATTTCTGGATTTTCTTCAATTAGCAAATCGTATAAAGATGCCATTTTGTAGGAAGCATTTCTGTCGGCTTCATTGTCATTTTTGGCATTGTAAACTTCACTACCTGCTAATGGCAAAAAGAAATCGAAATAATTGGGTAATTCCTTAATTTCAATATCTAAGTTTGTTCCTAATTTAAGGTCTTTTGCAACCAAATGTTTAAAATCGGTTAGGATTGCAAACCTTGGTTTGTGTTTTAAAATTCGCTTTTCTTTTGATATTTTGTCAATGCTACTCAGTAATCTGTCAGATGATTCAACTTTAAAGAAAATCTTTTTTTTGTAGAGTATTTCACCTTCAACTTTAGAATAATTGTAATCTCCCTTTTTCAGTCGAGTTACCGAAGTTTTTGAAATTCCGTAGGCAATCAACAAATCATAGATAAATAATCCATCTCTTGTATCACTTAAATTATCAATTAAAGTTTGTACGTTATGTTGTATTTCAGTTGAATTCATTTTAGTTATGTCCTAACTTATAAACAAGTGATAGTAAAACTTTATTCCTTAACATAACCTTACTCCTAAATTAATTTGTGAATTTATAAAAAAAGAAACTTATTATAAAACATTTGAATGATATTACTTAATATTTTAAATACCTGGTTTCTAAACCGAAGTGCAACTAAATTTTATTTTTAGGTTTTAATTTGGAACTAGTTATTTTTATTTTTATTAACTAAGATAATAACATTATGAAAAAATACACACAATTAACCAGAACTGATATGACAAAAATTGAAACATTGCTTGAGGAGAATTATAATCCTTGTGAAATAGCGATAAAACTAGGCAAAAATAAGACTACAATATACCGCTGCATAAAAAATAATAAAAACGCAGAAACCTTTGTTGGTGAAGAGGCATGGGAGAAAGTTTCCAAGAGGAAATCTATTGCAAATAAGCATGTTAGGATATTACCTGATAGTATTTTAGAGAAATATATTTTGATAAAAATAGAGCAACATTGGTCGCCAGAACAAATTTCTGGAAAGTGGCGAGAGGAGGCGCAAGAATCGATTTGCCACGAGACTATTTATCAATTTGTTTATAAGTATCACCCAAAATTAGTTAAGATGTATTTCAGAAGAAAAGGTAAGAAATATCAACATAATAGAAAGGAAAAATATCAAATAAAAGATCGTAGAATGATTGATGAAAGACCGCAAAATATTGAGCTTAGAAAAGAAGTTGGACACTGGGAAGGAGACACAATTGTCGGTAAAAATCACCAAGGCGCGATAGTTACAAATGTTGAAAGAAAAAGTGGTAAATTAATTGCTTCCAAAGTGAAAAAATCAACTGCAAAAGCTATTTTAGAAGCTACAGTTAAAGATTTCAAAGACTTACCAAATGAGTTACGAATAAGCATGACATACGATAATGGCAAAGAGTTTTCTTTACACCAAGAGATTGAAAAACAAGTGAAAATGAATGTTTATTTTGCACACGCTTACTCACCTTGGGAAAGAGGAACTAATGAAAATACCAACGGTTTGCTCCGAGAATTTATTCCCAAAGGCACTGATTTTAATAATGTTTCTGATGAAGAACTTGCTTATTTTGTGGAACTTATTAATAATAGACCACGAAAACGACTAGGATTTAAAACCCCAAATGAAGTCTTTCAAGCTGAACTTGAAAAGTTGCACTTGTAGGTAGAATCTAGCATATACATATTTTTTTTATTGTTTTTAAATTACTTAAAAGCTATCATAGACAGGTTAAGTGAAATATAAATAGAACAAATAAGTTTTTATGAAGTTTTTATGACTTTTGTGGTTTTTTCTAGTTATTATTTCATATTTTTTAAATTTTAATTTTGAGGAAAACTTATGAGTTATACTTCTGATTATGACTACAAAGCAGTAAAACAATTCACAGTTATGACCGTGGCTTGGGGTATTATTGCTATGTTAGTCGGGATTATAATAGCTGCACAGCTTATTTGGCCTGCTTTAAATTTTGATACAGCATGGCTTACATTTTCAAGAATTCGTCCAGTTCATACTAATGGAGTTATTTTTGGGTTTGGTGGTTCGGCTCTTATCGGAACATCTTTCTTTATTGTTCAACGAGTTTGTAGCGTTAGATTATTTGCACCTAAAGTTGCTGCGTTTGTATTTTGGGGATACCAATTAGTTATTGTTTTGGCAGTGATCACTTTACCTTTGGGACTTACTCAAGGGAAGGAATATGCAGAACTTATTTGGCCTATAGATATTTTACTTACAGTAGTTTGGGTTGCTTATGCTGTTGTATTTTTTGGAACAATTGCAATAAGAAAAACTAAACATATATATGTTGCTCTTTGGTTTTATGCATCTTTTATAATTGCCGTTGCCGTTTTACATATTATAAATAGTTTGGCTATACCCGTTGATTTAACTCATTCTTATCCAATTTACTCTGGGGCAGTTGATGCTATGGTTCAATGGTGGTATGGACATAATGCAGTTGGGTTTTTCCTAACAGCAGCTTTCCTTGGAATGATGTATTACTTTATTCCTAAGCAAGCAGGAAGACCAATTTATTCATATAGATTATCTATTGTTCACTTTTGGGCTTTAGTTTCTATATATATGTGGGCAGGACCTCACCATTTACATTACACAGCTCTTCCTGATTGGGTTCAATCTTTGGGTATGATTTTCTCTGTGGTTTTATGGGTTCCTTCTTGGGGTGGTATGATTAATGGTATTATGACTTTGTCTGGTGCTTGGGATAAGCTAGTTACTGACCCTATTATCCGTATTTTATTTGTTGCGCTTTCTTTTTATGGAATGTCAACTTTTGAAGGTCCGCTTCTTGCAATAAAAGATGTAAATGCTCTTTCTCACTATACTGAATGGGGAATTGCACATGTGCATTCTGGAGCTTTAGGTTGGGTTGGTATGATTACAATCGGTTCTCTATATATTATGTTCCCTAGATTATTTGGTAAGCTAAAAATGAAAAGTATCAAGCTAATTGAAGTTCATTTTTGGTTAGCAACTATTGGTATCGTTTTATATGTTACAGCTCTTTGGATTGCTGGAATTATGCAAGGACTTTTGTGGAGAGAACTTAATTCTGATGCAACTTTAACTTACCAGTTTGTTGATATTTTGGAAAAATCTTATCCTTACTTTATTGCTAGATTGATTGGTGGTTTATTCTATATTTCAGGAATGGTTGTTATGGCTTATAATTTTTGGATTACTTACAAAGAAATCAAAACAAATCCAGACTCAAAGCTTTTAGTTAATGAGCAATCTAGCTCAACTGTTACAGTATAGGAGGATCAAATGATTAAACATAAAATAATTGAGAAAAATATATTCCTAATGGGAGTTTTGATTTTTGGTGCTATTATTTGGGGTGGAATTGTTCAAATAACGCCTTTAATATCAGATGATAGTATAACTAAACCTAGCAAAGGGGTTAAGCCATATACAGCTCTTCAGTTAGCAGGTTCTAATATTTATGTGCGTGAAGGTTGCTACAATTGTCATTCACAAATGATAAGACCTTTTAGATGGGAAACTGAAAGATATGGACCTGTTTCTGTTGCTGGAGAATCTGTTTATGATAGACCTTTCCAATGGGGTTCTAAACGAACAGGACCTGACCTTGCTAGAGTTGGTGGGCTTTATAACGATGAATGGCATCGTGAGCATTTAATAAATCCTCAAAGTAAATCTGATAAATCTAATATGCCTGGCTTCCCTTGGTTAGCAGAAGATGATGTTGACATAGAATTAACATACAAAAGTATGAAGACTCTTAAGTTTTTAGGTCATCCATACACTGATGAGCAGATAGAAGCTTCTAAAGAAGCTCTAAAGGGTAAAAAAGAAATTGATGCTCTTATTGCTTACCTTCAAAACCTAGGAATAACTAGACAAAGGGCGAAGTAATGCCTATTTCAGTTACAGTAATAATAGCAGCTGCTTTCATTATAATGTGCGTTTTATTGATTTTTGCTAAAAGTGAAAATTATGATGAACTATCTAAAATGGCACTTGATGATGAAGGTAACTCTTACAACAATATAAAAAATGAGGAATAAATTATGCTACATTTTTGGAAAATACTTATAGTAGCCGTATGTTTAGCTTTTTTCTTTGGGCTTTTAATCTTACTTTACAAAACTTCTAAAGTTGATAAAGATGAAACTAAAGTTACAGGGCATAAATGGGACGATGATTTAGAAGAGTTAAATATGCCACTACCTAAATGGTGGTTATATACTTTTATCGCAACAATGGTTTTTGCACTTGGTTATAGTCTTTATTATCCTACTTTTGGGCAAACTCACAAAGGTAGTGATAAGTGGAGTTCAGTAGGTGAGTTAGAAAAAGAAGTTGCTGAAAGTAACGCTAAATATAAAGATTACTATACTTCAATTACTTCAGGATCTATTGAAGAAATTTCAAAAAATCCTAAAGCATTAGTAACAGGCGGTAGAGTTTTTAAACAGTTCTGTGCAGCTTGTCATGCATCTGATGCAAGTGGTGGTTTTGGTTATCCTAACTTAGCTGATAGTGATTGGTTATATGGTGGGAAAGCTGATAACATTCTTGCCTCTATAACTAATGGTCGTAATGGAATGATGCCTTCACAAAAAGCTATTTTGGAAAGTATGGCTAAAAGCAAAGGTCTTGCAAAAGATAAAGCTATTGAAGCAGTTGCTGATTATGTTTTAACACTATACAAACCTGCATCTGGTAAAAAATCTTTATTTGAAGTCAAAGAAACTGAATTCAGTAAAAAAGGTGGAGAATTATTTGCAGGAGTTTGTGCAGCGTGTCATACGCCAGCTGGAACAGGAATGGCAGCTCTTGGAGCACCTAACCTAACTGATGGAACTTGGTTATACTACAAAGGAAAGCTAAATGATAAAGCTGCAATAAAAGCTTCTATAGTAGAAACCATTACTAAAGGTAGATATGGAGTTATGCCTTCTCACAAAGATAAAATATCTAAAGAGAAGCTTAAATTAGTTACTGCATTTATCTATAATGAATCACACACTAAAGATAGTAAATAATTACTAGTAATATTATGTATTCAAAAGCCCTGTTTTACAGGGCTTTTTTATTGCTTGGATTATATTTGCATTATTACAGATATTGTATTTGTATAAATGTAATAAAGTTATATAACTTAGTTTTAAATCTTGCTTTTAAGCATTATAAAATATAGTATCCAATTTAAAATGTAATTTAAAAAAGGAAAATAAATAATGGTAAATAATATATCTTCTCGCTTTCGTGGATTTCTCCCTGTTGTTATGGATTTGGAAACAGGTGGGCTAAACCCTCAAAAACATGCGTTGCTAGAATTAGCAGCAGTTATTATCGGAATGGATAGTGATGGTAAGCTTTACAAGGCTAAGACAATCCATAGTAATATTAAACCATTTGAAGGATCTCAGCTTGATCCAGAAGCATTGAAAATAACAGGAATTCAACCAACTCATCCACTTAGAATGGCAAAAGACGAAGTAACTGCACTTAAACAACTTTTTACAGAAGTTAAACAAGAAGTTAATGCTGCTTGTTGTAGCCGAGCTATTATGGTTGCTCATAATTCATCTTTTGATTTAGGGTTTTTGCAAGCGGCGATTACTAGAAATAGAATCAAAAACTCACCATTTCATTCGTTCAGTAGCTTTGATACAGTAACGCTTGGAGGACTTTTTTGTGGGCAAACTGTTTTATCAAAAGTTGCTGAGTATTGTGGATTTGATTACGATACACAAAAAGCTCATGGTGCTAAATATGATGCAGAATTAACGGCTGATATTTTTTGCAGAATTGTGAATAGTTATAATTTTATGGGGTAGTTTTATCAATTATTACTATCTTTTTCAACATTTTTAACCAATATAAAAGCAACATATCCCATAACTAATAAAGCAATAATCATAGCTAACAAAAATAGAAGCTCTTTATTGTTTTTTAAAAAAGATTGTTTAGTTGCTTTTGTAAGTTTAACTTGTTTTAAAGTTTCTAATTTAGAAAATACACCTTTTGAGACCTTTGCATTAAAAATCAAAAACACAAAAAATGAAATGAACCATATTTTGATACAACACAAGTCCGAATGGAATCAGCAATAAAAAAACATGAAAGACAGTTCATGAAATAAAATTTAAAGAAATTATTAATTTAAAAAAATATAAAATAAAATGAAAACAAAGATACTGATAATACTTTTATTATTTAGTCAGATTGTATTTGCACAAAATAAAATGAAAGTAATAGAAAAGAAAAAAATGGATGATGTGTTAATTAATAAAAATATGAATGCATATTCTGTGAATAAATATCATGATGTGAATAAAGATGGAAAAATAAGAAAGTCTGAAATTGCTCATAATGTACAGAAGCATTATAAAAAAGGAATACTATTTAAGGGGTAAGATAATGAAATTTTTAACTATACTATTAATATTTATTACTTTTTATGTCTGCGGAGATATTGAATATAGTATTAATGATAAAAAAATAGGGAACATTATTAAAGCTAAGGTTGATGGTAAGGAGGTACAGCTAACGACTCAAGATGAAAAGAAATGCTATCTTTTGAGTAAGGTATTAGATTATTAATAATAATGGTTATAAGGATGCTCTAATTACTCATCAAGTTGCTTGTGGTGGCAACGCCTCTCCTAATGATTTCTTTTTTATTACCTATAATAAAAAAACTGGTTTTACAAAAACTAAAGTATTTGCAACATCATGGGAAGAACCTAGTATAGAAATGATAAATGGAAATTATATTGTTTCCCTGAGACCATTTATTTTGGGTAAAGACCTTGCCCAGATAACCAAAAAATCCTTTTCTTTAAATAAAGTGGGGAATGTTATTACAGTAAGTTTAAAGTATAAAAATAAGAGTTCCTCTCTTAAATCAAAAGATATTTCTTATGGTAAATGTATTAGCAAAGATGAAGCAAAACATGTCAATTTATATGTAGGCTCTAATAAGTATGCTCATGGTAACGAGTTGGAAATTATTCCTAACTATTTCAAATGTATTAACCCCTCCAATAGGCTAGAAAAGTATGTGTATAAAAATAAGCAGTTAATTTCTTATCCTTGTTTTTCTGATGATAATAAATCAAATAATAAAATACTAATAACACTTATATTATTTAGTCAGATTGTATTTGCACAAAAT
>CBDCEG010000001.1:0-62431 GCA_965215775.1 Cardiobacteriales bacterium | reverse complement strand
GTGTAGGATTTATAAGCTTGGGTTGTCCTAAAGCTTTGGTCGATTCAGAGAGAATTCTTACCCAGCTAAGAACAGATGGTTATAATATTGTGAATTCTTATGAGAATGCGGGAATTGTTATTGTAAACACTTGTGGTTTTATAGACTCAGCAATTGCTGAATCACTTGATACCATTGGGGAAGCGATAGAAAAGAATGGTAAGGTTATTGTAACAGGTTGCTTGGGTAAATCTGATGATAAAATTTTGGCACTTCACCCAAAAGTTTTGGCAATTTCAGGACCTCAAGCTTATGAGGAAGTTATGGGGCATGTGCATAAACATTTGCCAAAACCTGAGGTAAATGAATTTATTGATTTAGTTCCACCTCAAGGAGTTAAGCTAACTCCAAGGCATTATGCTTATTTGAAAATATCAGAGGGTTGTAATCATAGTTGTAGTTTTTGTATTATTCCTAGTTTGCGTGGCAAACATATTTCAAGACCTGCCAAAGATATTCTTCAAGAGGCAGAACAGCTTGTAAAAGCTGGAGTTAAAGAGTTGTTAATAGTTTCTCAAGATACTAGTGCTTATGGGGTTGATTTAGGATATAAAACAGAGTTTTATAATGGTCGTCCTGTGAAATCAAGATTGAAGGAGCTTTGTCAAGAGTTAGCAAAACTAGATGTTTGGGTAAGGTTGCATTATATTTACCCTTATCCAAATGTTGATGAGCTATTACCACTTATGGCTGACGGTAAAATATTACCTTATTTAGATATTCCTTTTCAGCACGCAAATTATGAAGTTTTAAAACAAATGAAACGCCCAGCTTATAATGAAAAAATAATTCAAAGAATAAAAAACTGGCGTGAAATATGTCTTGATATTGCAATTCGCTCAACTTTTATTGTTGGATTTCCAGGGGAAACTGAGGAGCAATTTCAAGAGCTTCTAGATTTCTTAGATGAAATGAAACTTGATAGGGTAGGGGCTTTTGCTTATTCTGATGTTGAGGGGGCCGCGTCAAATAATTTGCCAAACCAAATTTCAGAAGATATTAAACAACAACGATTAGAGCAATTAATGAAGCTTTCAGCACAAATAAGTGAATCTAAGCTAAAAGATAAAATTGGAACAATGTGTCCAGTTATAATTGATGAAGTTTTAGATGATAATAAAGCAATTGCAAGAACTGCTTATGACGCACCTGAAATTGATGGCGTTGTGCATATTAGTAATATTGACGGAGTGAAATCTGGTGAAATTATTCATGTGGAAATTATTGATTCTAATGAATATGATTTATTTGCTGAGGGTTAATTATGAGTTTTAATAATTTAGAAGGGTTAAAAGTAAGTGAAAAAGCAAGGCTTTGGATAGTAGCTTCACCAAGTGGTGGTGGGAAAACTTCTTTAGTGGAAAGGTTAATTGAAGAAACCCCAAAAGTAATTCGCTCAATCTCTTTTACCACAAGAAAACAACGAGATGGAGAAGTTGATGGAGTTGATTATAATTTTGTTAGCAAAGAAAGCTTTCAACAACTTATTGATAATAATGAAATGCTTGAATATGAAGAGGTTTTTGGTAATTATTATGGAACAAGCCTATCTTTTATAAATAAATTCTTAGATTTAGGAAATGATGTTATTTTGACAATAGATTGGCAAGGTTCTCAACAAGTTAGAGAAAAACTAAAAAATACAAAAAGTATATTTATAATTCCACCAAGTATTGAAGCTTTGGAAAAACGCCTAAACAAACGCGGACAGGATAGCCAAGAAATAATAAATGCTAGAATGGCTGAGGCAAAAGAACAAATTTCCCATTATAATGAGTTTGATTATTTAGTTTTAAATGATGATTTTGAGATTGCAGCCAAAGAATTACGCCAAATAATTTTAGCAGATAGATTACAAGTTAAACGCCAACAAATATTACGCCAAAAATTACTAGATAATTTGACGAATTAATAAACTTATAAACTAACAATGAAACTAATTATTTTAGATAGAGATGGAGTTATAAATAAAGATTTAATAGGACAGTATGTTGATTGTGCTGATAAATTTGAGTTTATTGATGGAAGTGTTTTGGCAATAGCAAAATTAAAAAAAGCAGGTTTTAAAATAGCAATAGCAACAAATCAGGCAGGAATTGCTAAAGGAATTTACACTCATGAAGATTTGGCAAAAATTCATAATAAAATGCTTAAAATTTTAAGGCAAAATCAAGCAGATATAGATAGAATTATCTATTGTGATAGCAAAGACGATAACCACCCATGGAAAAAACCCAATGCTGGTATGCTTTTAGAAATATTAAAAGAATATCCAAATTATAAAAAACCAGTTTATTTTATTGGTGATATGGTTAGAGATAATCAAGCGGCAATTGCTGCAAATTGTAAACCTATATTATTACGCACAGGAAATGGTAAAAAACAACAGTTTGAAATACCTAAAGAAATGGAAAGTAAAATTGAAATTTTTGATGATTTGCTCCAAGCGGTAAATGAAATATTAGAAAGGGAAAATAAATGATAGTTCTTGGAATAGAAAGCTCTTGCGATGAAACAGGGGTTGCGTTATACGATACTGAAAAAGGTGAATTAGCACATCATATTTATAGCCAAATAATGTTACATAGACAGTATGGTGGCGTTGTTCCTGAACTTGCTTCTCGTGATCATATTAACCGTTGTATTGGATTAATTGATAATTGCATAAAAGATGCAAAAATAGAAAAAAAAGATATTTCAGTAATAGCTCATACAGCTGGACCTGGTTTACTTGGAGCTTTGCTAAGTGGTTCTTGTATTGCAAAATCTTTGGCGTTTTCTCTAGGAATTCCAAGCCTTGAAATTCATCATATGGAAGGACATTTATTAGCAGCTCTTTTGGATAAAAATAATCCTCCAAGTTTTCCATTTTTGTCTTTGTTAGTTTCTGGTGGACATACTATGTTAATTAGTGTTAAAGCAATTGGAAGTTATGAAGTGTTAGGAACAACGCTTGATGACGCGGTTGGTGAAGCATTTGATAAAACTGCGAAATTATTAGGTTTGCCTTACTCAGGTGGAATTGAATTAGAAAAATTAGCAGAAAAAGGAAACCCAAATTCTTTTGAATTATCACGCCCAATGATGACAAAACCAGGCTTAAATTTTAGTTTTAGTGGTTTGAAAACACAAGTTAGATTATTAATTGAAAGTAATGGTGAAGATAAATATTCAGATATTGCAGCGTCTTTTCAAGAGGCAGCTATTGATACACTTTATTTAAAATGTAGGCGTGCGATTAGACAAAATAAATATAAAAGTTTAGTAGTCGCAGGTGGTGTGGCTGCTAATAAGTTACTAAGAGTGAAATTAGAAAAACTATGTAAAGATAATAATATTAGCTTTCATATTCCTGAGCATAAACTTTGCACAGATAATGGTCTGATGATTGCTTATGCTGGTGCGATTAGGATAAAACAAGCTGAAAAAAACTATTCAATAAACTGTAAATCCCGCTGGGATTTATCTGAATTAATTAAGGTTGATTAGATAGCTTGTTTTTTAGTATGCATTAACTTTAACTAAAAATATAAAGTTTTTTAATATAACAAATGAGAGTATCAGACAATGGATGAATTATATAAAATAGCAAATAATTACTTTAAAAACTTAGAAACATTTAAAGCATATGGAGGGTTTAAAAATTTTTATTTTTTTACAACTTCATTTTTACTTTTAGCTTTTTTATTTTCATTTTATTACTTTTTGAAAGTAACCCCAATATATGGTTCTTTTTTAAATAAGTGGTTTATATTTGTTTTATTTTTGGAGGTGCTACTATTTATTTCATGGTGTGAGTTGACCGATAGAAAAGATAAAAATATAAAAAAAATAGTTGCTAATAAATTTAAATATTTTCAATTAAATACAGTTGATGATGCAAAAATTGAATTGTTGAAAAATTATTTTTCTTGTGAGCAAAAAGAATTTTCATATCTAGTAGAATATATTAGCAACATGCTTAATATTGAAAATAAATATTCAATTAAACACTCTGAAATTGAGAAATTTTTTTCATTTATCTATAATAAAGATGCCAACTCTAGAGTCTTATCATTATTTATTTTCATATGTTCTTTAATAACTGTTCTTGCTATAAATACAGGAGAAAATTTAGAAACTGTAATTGATACATTTTCAAAATACAAACCTGCTACTCTTTTGCATATTTTTCTCTTTTGCATAATTGTGTTTATTGCTTTTATTTATTATCCTATAACTGCGATTTTTTCATTTCTTAAAAAAGCATTTATTTTTATTAATTTATTCTTTTTGAAGGATACGCATAGAAATATAGAGGTTGTTAAATATTTAATTAGAGATCTTAATAAGTATCAGCTACTCAATAAATTTAAAGATAAAAGATAATATTTTAAAAAAACAATAGGACAATTCTATTTTAGAGTCTTAATTAATGCTAAAATATCCATTTTACACATAAAAACCACAAACCTTTAAAAAGGACAAACAAATGAAAAAAACAGATAAAATAATTATAGCTTTAGCTAAAGGACGAATTTTAAAAGAAATTTTACCTCTTTTTGAAAAAGCAGGGATTTATCCCAAAGAAGATTTAGGAACAACAAGAAAGCTAATGATAGAAACAAATCACCCTGAAATTATTTTCTTAATTGTGCGAGCAACTGATGCACCAACTTATGTTCAGTATGGAGTTGCTGATTTGGGAATTTGTGGAAAAGATACACTTATTGAGCATGGTTATGAGGGAATTTGTGAAATGTTAGATTTACGCATTGCAAAATGTAACTTAATGACAGCCGTTATGAATGATGTAGATGAGCTTCCACCTAGCCGTGTAACTGTTGCAACCAAATATGTGAACAGTGCAAAACAATATTTCGCCAAAAAAGGTGTTTATGCAGATATTATAAAACTTTATGGTTCTGTTGAGTTAGCACCTATGGTTGGTCTTTGTGATTGTATTGTTGATTTGGTTGATACTGGAAATACTTTAAAAGCAAATGGTTTAAAAACCCTAGATTTAGTAATGCCAGTAACCAGCCGTTTAATCGCAAGTAGAGTTTCTCTAAAAGTAAAAAACCAACAAATCAAAAAGTTAATATCAGACTTAGAAAGTGTGGTATGAAATGAAGATTAAACAAATAAAACAAGTAGGTAATAATAGCTTTTATAAAGACTTAAAACTTGCCGTTGATTTGAATATGGATTTCAATGAAGAAGTTGAACAAGTGGTTTTTTCAGTTATTCAAAATATCAGAAAAGATGGTGATAAGGCTTTGTTAAATTACACTGCAAAGTTTGATAATAATAACTCAAATTTAGATGAATTAAAAATAACTAAAGAAGCCCTAAAAAAAGCTTGGGAAAATATCACTAAAGAACAGCAGCAAGCTTTAGAAGTTGCAAAAATAAGAATTACAAAATATGCACAAAAGCAAAAACTAGAAGGTTTTGAAATAATAGAGCAAGATAGTAATGGTTCAGGTAAAAGTACTTTGGGGCAAAAAATAACAGCAATGGATAGTGTTGGACTTTATGTTCCAGGTGGGACTGCCGCTTATCCATCTTCGGTTTTAATGAATGCAATTCCTGCAAAAGTTGCTGGTGTTAAACGCTTGGTTATGGTTTCTCCTGCGATGAATGGAAAGCTAAATAAACAAGTTTTGGCAGCGGCTTATCTGTGTGATATTGATGAGTTTTATGCAATTGGAGGCGCACAAGCAATAGCAACTCTTGCTTATGGAACGCAGACAATTAAATCTGTAAACAAAATTGTTGGGCCTGGTAATATTTATGTAGCAACAGCAAAAAAACAAGTTTTTGGAAAAGTTGCTATTGATATGATTGCTGGACCTTCTGAAATTGCAATAATTTCTGATGGAAATTGCAATCCTAAATGGGTGGCAGCAGATATGTTTTCTCAAGCAGAGCACGATGAAAATGCACAATCAATCTTAATAACTAATTGTGAAACTCATGCAAAAAAAGTAATTAAAAATATGGCAGAAATTTTAAAAACTATGCCACGAAAAGAAATAATAGAGAAATCAATAGAAACAAGAGGCGTTGTTGTAGTTGTTGAAACCATTAATGATGCGGTTAGCGTTGCAAACTTTATTGCACCAGAGCATTTGGAAATTCTAACTAAAAATGCAACCGAAGTTTCTCAGCAAATTAATCATGCTGGTGCTATTTTTATTGGTAATTATAGTTGTGAGGCTTTTGGCGATTATTTGGCTGGACCAAATCATGTTTTACCAACTTCTGGAAGTGCTAAATTTTCCTCGCCTTTGGGGGTTTATGACTTTCAAAAACGCACAAGTATAATTAATTTGAGTGAGGATAAAGCTAGTGAATTAGCCAAATATGCAACAATTAGTGCAAATAGTGAAGGTTTGTTTGCTCACGAATTATCAGCTGAGCTTAGAAAAAAACAACCTATTTAGAAATGTCCAATTTAGGTATAAACTATTTAGAAAATAAGTATAAAAAATAAATAAAAAATGAATAAATTATTTACAAAAAAAGTTCAATCAATGCAGGTTTATAATATTCCAGATAGTAGTGGTTTAATTAAATTAGATGCTATGGAAATGCCTTATTTATTACCCAAAGAAAAAATGGTAGAGCTTGCAGATAAGCTTACAAATTTGGAAATAAACCGTTATCCAAACCCAGAACCTAATGAATTAATTGATAAAATCAAAAAAACTTTAAATTTATCAAATAATCAAACAAGTAATTTAGATATTATCTTAGGAAATGGTTCTGATGAATTAATTAGTATTATTTTATTAGCACTTTCAAAACCTAAAGCTGTTGTTTTATCACCAACTCCAAGCTTTGTTATGTATCAGCAAACCTCTGAATTACTTGGAATGAAATTTGTTGGAGTTGATTTAAATGATGATTTCTCAATTAATTTAGAAAATTTCTTAGTAGCAATTAAAACTCAAAATCCTGCCTTAATATTTTTATCTTATCCTAATAATCCAACTGGGAATTCTTGGAATAAAGTAGAATTAGAACAGATTTTACAGGCTACAAATGGCTTTGTAGTGCTTGATGAAGCTTATAATGCTTTTGCTGATGATAGTGCTTTAGATTTAGTTGAGAAATACGAGAATGCAATTTTATTAAGAACTTTTTCAAAAGTCGGTTTAGCAGGTGTTAGATTAGGATTTATGGCTTGCCATAAAAAATATGCACAGCAATTTAATAAAGCAAGACCTCCTTATAATACTAATATTTTATCTCAAGAAGTTGTTGATTTTACTTTGAATAATATGGAGTTAATTGAGAAAAATGTTGAGCTTATAAAGTTGGAGAAAGAAAGTTTATTAGAATTTTTGAGTAAAATACCAAATACTAAAACTATTGATACACAAACTAATTTTTTATTGTTTAAGGTTGAAAATTCAGAAGAAACTTTCAAAAAACTAAGAGATGAATTTAAAATTTTAGTTAAAGACTTAAATGTTCATCATAAATTATTAGAGAATACTTTACGAATTACAATTGGTGCTAAAGAAGAAAATAAAATTCTAAAACAAGCTCTTAATAAAATATTCAGCTTAACCTAATACTTGATTATACTAATAATATTATGGATAAAATATTTATAATAATCCCTGCTGCTGGAACTGGAAAACGAATGAATAGTGGATATTTCTAAGCAATTCATAAATATTGGTGGGAAAACTATTTTAGAAAAAAGCATTGATAAAATAGTAAGTTGGGCAAAAGCTTACAATCATAAAATAAATATAATATTAAGCCTTGGAGAAAATATAAATTGTAATTTTAAGCACGAAAATATTACAATTTGCAACGGCGGTAAAACTAGAACTCAATCAATTATAAATGCAATAAATATAATAAATTCAACTACCCAACCTGCTGAAAATGACTGGATTATTTCACACGATGCCGTTCGCCCTTTTGTTAGTATAAAAGATATCCAAAGGCTTTGGCTAAGTTGTAAAAACGATAAAGTTGGTGGGATTTTGGCAGAGAAAGTTTCTAGCACTGTAAAGTTAGCGAACTTAAATAATGGAAATATAGAAATTGAGAAAACGCTAAATCGAGAAGAGTTATATTTAGCACAAACACCACAAATGTTTCGTTATAAAATCTTGAAAAATGCACTTGCGAAATTTAATAACGAACAAGTAACAGATGAATCTTCAGCGGTGGAAATGCTTGGTTTACAACCTAAAATAGTTATTTCCAAAGATAATAATACTAAAATAACAACTATTAAAGATTTGCAGTTATTTGGTGAAAATAATATAAAAAACAAAATAGAAAAGTAAAAATGAAATACTTAATTTATAAAGAATGGATACTTGCAATTAGGAAAATGTTTGAGGTTTTGCTACCGATTTTCTTCTTATTGATTTTAATAACTATTTTTCCTATTGCTGTTGGACCTGATGCTAAATTATTAGCAAAACTTGCACCTGCAATTATTTGGGTTGGAATTTTATTATCAATACTTCTTTCCAGTGAAAAATTATATAAAAGTGATTTTGAAGATGGAAGTTTGGAGCAACTTTACTTATCAGGACATAGTAAATTAGGTGCAATTTATATTAAATTATTGGTTCAATGGGTATTACAAATATTACCAATTATTGCCGCAACTCCTTTATTAGCAGTGTTTTATGGAATTTCACTTGATGTGTTTTTGATTTTAATATTCACATTATTAATTACTAGCCCAACTCTTCTTTTACTAGCAATGCTTGGCTCTAGCATCACGCTTGCAATAAGCCGAGGTAGTTTAATTTTGATTTTGATAATCTTACCTTTTTATATTCCAATACTTATTTTTGCAATTTCAGCAATTACTGATTATGTAGATGGTTATAAAATTATTGGACAAATTTCAATTTTAGGACTTTTTTTAATTGGTTCTTTATTTATTATTCCTTTAGCGATACAAGCTTCTATTAAAGTATCTTTGGCTGAAAGTTAGGTAAAATAATGAGACTTTCCTTAATATTTGTAATAAGCTTATTTGTGATTTCTTGTGCAAATAATCCTGCTGTTGTGAAATCAACTTCTATAAAAATAGACTCTGCCAAAACAATATATATAACAGGTCATGGCTGGCATACGGGTTTGGTAGTCCCTGCAAAAGATATTCAGAAAAGGTTGCCACAGTTAAAAGAACGATTTGCAAGAGCTAAATATATAGAGTTTGGCTGGGGTGATAAAGGTTTCTATCAAGCTAAAAAAACCTCTAGAAAAGTTAAGTTACTTATTCAAGCTATGCTTTATCCAACTTCATCAGTTTTGCATACGGTTGGGATAGAAGGCGATGTTAGAACTTATTTCGCAGGGGATAAAATCCAAGAAATTTGTTTACAACCAAAACAATACTCAAAGTTAATAGCTTTTATTGAAAATAGCTTTTACAAAAATTTAAAAAGTAAAATAATACCTTTGAGAAGAGGGGCTTATGGAAATAGCCAATTCTTCCAAAGTATTGGCGGATATTATGCTATGAATACTTGTAATAGCTGGGTTGCAAAAGGCTTAAGCAGTGCTGGAATGGATATTTCTACATCATTTAAACTAACCTCAGGAAGTATAATGCGATATTTATCTAAAAAGCAAAAAAACAAAACTATTTATTCTTGTAATTAGCATTAAAAACTAGGATATTTCAATATAATTTCAATCTAGCTTAGAGCTTATCAAGTGTTATAATGTCCTTAATTTAAATTAATAAATAATTAGGAGTTTAATATGAGTTTTGTAGATAAAAAAGTAGCAGTTGTGTTTCCAGGGCAAGGTTCTCAGTCAGTTGGAATGATAAAGGAATTGTATGATAATTATGAAATTGTTAGGGAAACTTATGAGCAAGCGAGTCAAATTCTTGATTTTGATTTGTGGAAAATGACCAAACAAGGACCAATTGAAGATTTAAATAATACAATTAATACTCAGCCTGCTGTTTTGGTTGCAGGAGTCGCTGCTTGGCGTGCGTTTAAGCAAGAACATGGTAGTGAAAATATAAATATAAAATATTTCGCAGGACATAGCTTGGGTGAATATACAGCTTTGGTTGCTGCTGGAATTTTAGATTTTTCTGATGCTGTTTATTTGGCAAGAAAAAGGGCACAATTAATGCAAGAAGCGGTTCCAAAAGGAGTTGGTGCGATGGCGGCAATAATTGGTTTAGAGATTGAGGAAATTAGAAATATTTGTCAAAAAATATCAACTGATAGCTCTGGAGTTTGGGCTGTAAATGATAATTCACCAGGGCAAACAGTAATTGCTGGAAATAAAGAAGCTGTTGATAAAGCTTGTGAATTATTAAAAGAAAATGGAGCTAAAAGAGCTTTGATTTTACCAGTTTCAGTTCCATCACATTGTCGCTTGATGCAATCGGCAGCAGATAATATGGCAAAAGAATTAGCACAAGTAAATTTAAACACACCAAGCACTCCAGTTATTCATAATTTTGATATTAGTTCTCACAGCTCATCAGAAAATATAAAAAAAGCATTAGTAAATCAATTAATTATGCCTGTTCGCTGGGTTGAAACTATTAATTACTTTGGTAAAAATGATATTGAAGCAGTTATTGAAATTGGGCCTGGAAAAATTTTATCAGGGTTAAATAAAAGAATAAATAAAGGAATGGCAACAACTTCAATATTTAACTTAAAAACTTTAAAAGAATTTGCTTAATGAATGATAATTTGTCAGAAACTGAAATAGCACAAACAAATTTAAGAAAAAAAGCATTACAAATTAGAGAAAATATAATAAGTAGAGAGCAAAAAAACTCTGCTATTTTTGAAAATTTAATAGACTTAATAGAATATAAAAATGCTGAAAAAATAGCGTGTTACTTAAATATAAATAATGAAGTTTCAACTAAAAATTTAATTGAAAATATTTGGCAAAAAGGTAAGGAAATATATTTACCTTTTGTCAAGCAAAAAGAAAGTGTTTTGGAGTTTGTAAACTATAAAAAAGATGAAGTTTTGAGTAAAGATTACCTTGGTTTATTAGCTCCAAATCTAGATAATAAGATAATAAAACTATCTGAATTAGACTTAATTATAGTTCCATTGGTTGCTTTTGATTTGGAGAGTAACCGTATCGGAATGGGCGGTGGTTATTATGATAGAACTTTGAAATTGACAAATTGCCCTAAAATAGGTTTAGCATTTTGGGAGCAGAAAGTAGAAAAAATAATTCCAAATAAATGGGATGTAAGATTAGATAAAATTATAACTAACTAACAATATAACTAACTATGAAAAAAGTAAACTTTAGTAATATAACTTTAGAGGAGTTCTTGAAAGATTATTGGCAACAAAAACCAATATTACTTAAAAAAGGATTTGAAAATTTCAAAGATATAATAACGGCTGATGAGTTGGCAGGGCTTGCCAGCTGTGATTTTATTGAGTCAAGATTAATTTCTATACAAAGAGAAGAAAATAAAAAAATCAGTTATCAAGCAGAGCTTGGACCATTTGATAATTATGATAAATTTGGCGAAAAAGACTGGACTTTGGTTGTTCAAGCAACAAATCATTGGATTCGTGATTTAGATATATTTGCAAATAGATTTAGTTTTATTCCAAAATGGTGTTTTGATGATGTAATGGTTAGTTTTGCGTCAGCTGGTGGTGGCGTTGGACCTCATATTGATTTATATGATGTTTTTATATGTCAAGGTTCTGGAAAGAGGCATTGGAAAGTAGGGCAAAAAGGTAATTATAAAGAAATTATTGCTCACGAAAAATTATTACATATTGAAGAGTTCCAACCAATAATTGATGAAGTTGTAGAAGCTGGAGATATTTTATATATTCCTCCTGGATTTCCTCATGAAGGCGTTAGTTTAAATAGTTCTATGAGTTTTTCCGTTGGTTATAAAAGTACTAATGAAAATGAATTGGTTTCAGGTTTTGCTGATTTTATGCTTGATAATAATATTAAACCAAAATTATTGAAAAATTTACGCAATCAGCCAAGTGAAAATTTGGGAGAAATAGAAAATATAGATAAATCTAAAGTAACTGATTTTTTAAGAAAAACATTAGAAAGTGATGATTTATTGGATGACTTTATAGGAAGGTTTTATTCTCAACAATCTCATGAACTAGATATTAATGAAGTTGAATATTTAACTGATGAATGGCTGGATTTATTTAAAAGTAAGCCTTTATATAAATTACATGGATTAAAAGTTTTTTACACAGAAAACTCAATAAAAAACAATAGCTTTTTTATCAACGGCGATGTGTTAAAAAATTGCCCTCCTAATGATATAAAAATAATTTGTAATTCTAGTGTTTTAAACTTTAATAATATTTCTGAAAACTCTCATAAATTAATGAAATCTCTTACTAATCAGGGCTTTTGGTTTTTCTCTGAAGACTAAATTATAAAATGAATATATTAAAATTAAAAAATATAAATTATAAAATAAAGAAAAAAGTTATATTAGATAATATATCTTTTAACTTGAAAAAAGGTGAAATCCTAACAATAGTTGGTCCAAATGGTGCTGGAAAAACAACACTTTTGGAAATAATTTTAGGTCTTTTAAAACCTGTATCTGGGCAAGTTGTAAAAGATAAAAAGTTAAATATAGGATTTGTTCCACAGCATATAAATAAAGACCAATCTTTACCTACAAATGTTAGCGAATTCATAAGTTTAGCTAGAAATAAGTCTGAAGAAAATTCTGTTGATAAAATATTAGAAACTCTTTTAATTACAAAACTAAAAGAACAATTTCTTTGTGATTTGTCAGGTGGTGAGCTAAGAAAAGTTTTATTTGCTAGAGCAATTATAAATAATCCAGACTTATTAGTTTTAGATGAACCAACAGCTGGTGTTGACGAAGTAGGGCAGGTTGAGTTTTATAAATTAATCACAAAACTGCAAAGTAAATATGATTTTGCAGTTTTGATGGTTTCACATGATTTACATTTGGTAATGTCTGCAACTGATAAAGTGCTTTGTTTAAATAAACATATTTGTTGCAGCGGAAAGCCTAGCCAAGTTGTGGAAAATCCTGAATATATAAATATATTTGGTAAAAATAAAGAGGTTGCATATTACAACCATTCACATAATCATAGTCATGACTGATAGTTAAGTTCATGCTTAATAACAAAAACCAGTAAAAGATACTGGTATTTTGTTTGGTTATTTTATATTTAAATTATTAGAAATTATTTTAGAATAAAATCTACTCTTCCTTTTCTTATTTTAGTTACTTTTACTAATTCAAAAGCATTATTAAACTTTAACTTAACAACTCGTTTTGCTGAAACTGCTTGAGTTAAAGTTACAAGGTAACCATTTTTTAGTTTCTTTTTCTTTGCGTTATAAACAGTTGTTGATTTACCAGTTACTATTTCATATTTTTTTGCAATATTTGACATTAATAAATCTTGTTGAACTTGGATTATTTGAGTAAGTGGATCTTGAATTCCAAGTTTATTTTTAACATTAGAACTTCTTTTTTTCTTTTTATCAACAACATGGATATTTTTTTTTGTGAACTTTGCAGAAAAGATAAGTTTAGAACCATCAACACGGCTGTAATCTTTTGGAATTAATGTATTTCTATTTTTTTTTGAAGAAATAATCCCTGTAACTTTTTCTGTTAAGTTTGGCGCACCTAATGCTTTTGCCATTAAATTAGGTTTAAGTTTAAGTTTCACAGTGTAATTTTTATCAGATAAATCAATTTTTAGTTTAGCTTTTCCAGCTGAAACTCCACGAACAGTTACTTTGTAAGTTTTACTGAACTTGTAATTTGAAGCATTGCTTTCTTTAGCATTTGCTGAAAATATTGATAAAAATGTAAAGGTTAAAATTAAACCATTAAAAATTTTTTTGTTTAAATTCTTCATAAACTATTATTCCCTCAAGAAAATAGCTCTTTTAGTTTCGCACCTGGATCTTTTTCTTTCATAAAACTCTCGCCAACTAAAAAAGCATTAATGTTAGACATATTCATAATTGCAACATCATTACTATCTGCAATTCCACTTTCAGTAACTATTATAATGTCTTTATTTGCTTGTGGGGCTAAATCTATGGTTATTAATAAATTTGTTTCAAATGTATGCAAGTTACGATTGTTTATTCCAATCATTTTTAGAGGAATACCTGCAAGTTTATCAAGCTCTTCTAAGTTATGAACTTCAGCCAAAACATCCATTCCTAAATCATAAGCCAATGTTGTGAATGTTGCTATTTGCTCAGCAGTTAAGCAAGCTGCAATTAATAAAATACAATCTGCTCCCATAGCTTTAGACTCTAAAATTTGGTATTCATCAATTATAAAATCTTTGCGTAAAATTGGTAAGTTTGTGGCTTTTTTTGCCTGTTTTAAATATTTGACACTGCCTTGGAAAAACTGCTCATCAGTTAGAACAGATAAACAAGTTGCTCCATTTTCTTCATATGATTTAGCAATTCTTGTTGCATCAAAGTCATTGCAAATAATACCTTTACTTGGAGATGCTTTTTTAATTTCAGCAATAACTGCATTTTCTTTAGCTCTTACTTTTTTAGAAATTGCATTGAAAAATGGTCTTGTTAGGTTACTGTCTAAATTCAATATTTTATATTCTAATTCTGCACTTGGTGTTTTTTGAATGCTTGCTTCAATTTCTTTTTGTTTTTGAGCGACTATTTTTTGTAAAACTGTTGGTATATTATTCATAATTATAAGTTTATTGTAGTTTATTGTGTTATTTATATTATAAGTAGTTAGGTGATTTATAGATTATTTATAGCTTATTTGTATATTTCACATAGTTTTCTAGCTTGATATTTGCTTGCTTGGAATCAAGTATTTCTCGTGCTTTGATTATTCCTTCTTCATAAGAATTAACTATTTCACAAACATATAAAATAGCAGCGGAATTTAAAGTGATAATGTCGTAAGCTTCTCCTTTTATTCCATCAAAAGCATCTTTTATAAGGTTTAAACTTTCTTGTGGGCTATTAACTTGAAGCTTTTTATAGTTATCATAATTAATTCCAAAATCTTTAGGGTTTATTTGATAATTTGTTATTTCTTCAGAATTTAGCTCACAAACATTAGTTTTGCCACAGATAGAAATTTCATCAAGACCATCTTCGGAATGAACAACCATAACTCTTTTCTGCCCAAGTTCTTTTGAAACTTCAGCCATTTTTAAAAGCCAATCATCAGAAAAAACCCCCAAAACTTGTCTCTTAGCAAAAGATGGATTTGTTAAAGGACCAAGTAAGTTAAATATAGTCCTAATTGCAATCTCTTTTCGTGCTTTTATCACATATTTCATCGCACTATGAAGCATTGGGGCAAACATAAACCCAATTCCTACATTATCAACACAGCCAGCCATTTGAGTTGCATTCAAATCTATTTTTGCACCAGCAGTTTCTAATAAATCTGCACTTCCTGATTTTGAACTAGCAGCTCTATTTCCATGTTTGGCAATTTTAGCACCAGCACAAGAGGCTACAAAACAACAAGCAGTTGAAACATTAAACATATTAGTTCCAGTTCCTCCAGTTCCAACTGGATCAACTAAATCTGCAGGATTTAGGATATCAACTTTTGTTGCTAAATCTCGCATAATTGTTGCTGCACTTGTAATTTCCAAAACTGTTTCACCCTTTATTGCAAGAGCAGTTAGGAATGCAGCATTTTGTGCGTCAGTTGTCTTACCAGTCATTAGCTCTGCTATAACTGACTTCATCTCTGACTCGGTTAAGTTTTCTTTATTTACTAATTTTTTTATAATCTCTTTTATCATAATATTGGCTCGGTTGTTTTAATTTTAAATCTATACGGATATTATAACTTGAAAATAAATATATTTGAAAAATAAAAAAGCACCTTAGTTTTTAAACCAAGGTGCTTTGAATTGTGCGAAATAAAATTTTATTTTTTACACTTCTTATTATTAACTGTAACAGTTACAATTTTTTTACCATCTTTTGTTTTATATGTTGAATAAACGGTAACTCCATTTTTTAGTGTTTGTCGTGAATGTTTTGTGTTACAAGCTTGTTTGATGATGCTTGGAGGAATTATTTTTTTAATTTTAGATATGTTTTTATCCTTGCTTGATACAGCTATTAAAGTATAGCTGTATTTCAAAGACATATTTCCAGCAGTAACTTTATCTAGTCTTGTTTCTTTATTTATCTTTATAGGAGTTTTTTTATTTATTGCTTTTGCTCCTTTTTTTAACTCTTTATTGATAGCATCTGTTCTGTCTGAAGCATTTACGCTTATGCTAAATGTTGTTGCTAAAACTATAATTCCAGCTGTTAGTAATTTTTTCATATTATCCTCGTTTATTGTTATAAATTATTGGTCGATTATTGTATCACAACTATCTACATTTATAATAAAGCTTAAAGCTTCTTTGCCATCGTTAGAATTATAAATATATCTTATTGCCCCATTATTTTTAAAAAGAGCTTTCATTGCAGGCATTTCGCAAACTTTTTTTGTTACTCCATCTATAAAAGGTTTTTTAAAACTATTAAGCTTTGGATCATTTGCAGATGTAATATCAGTTAAAGTTCCGTAATATTCTATTGCCATTTCATAAGCAATAGCTTTATCAAACCTAATGGATTTATCAACCATTTTCACACCATCTTTATTAAGGTATTTTACTGATTTTATTATCTCCTTATTTATTTTTTTATTCTCTTCTTCAATTTTCTTTTCTTTTTCTTTTTCTTTGCGTTTTTCACTTTCCATAGCAACTTTTATGCTATTACACACAGCTGGAGTAGTATTGGTTTTTATTAATTCTTGTCCGTCATTACTACTATACCTTGCAACAAAAGATACTCCATTTTTAAATAATGATATGAACTGTTCTGCTTCACAAGCATCTCTTGAGATTTTACTTAGAAGCTCTTTTTTTATGTTTTTTATATTTTCACTAGAAGAAGAAATATTCACAAGCGTATAGTTATATTCTATAGTCATGTCATAAGCGATAGCTTTATCTAATCTTATATCATCATCAAGCATAACTGGTGCATTTTGATTAATAGAATTAACACCACTTTCTATTTGTAAGTTGACAGCATTTTTTTCCTCAGCAATTTTTGTAATCTGAGCTTTAATTTCTTCGGCTTTGTTGTTTGATTTTATCATTTTAAAGGTGAATATAGCTATAATACCTAAAACAATAGTTATTCCCATTATTATATTTTTCATAATTTATTCCTAAGTTGTTGTTTATAAATTTAGTTAATAATATAACATAATTGATAGTTATATTAGTTCTCTTGTTAGATAATAATTTGATAATTAATCAATATAAAATAAATACACAAAATGGCACAAACAGATAAAAAATTACTTAATAGCTTAGTTTATGAAACTACTTTGCAAATTCCAGCTGGGAAAGTTGCAACTTATGGACAAATTGCCAAAATAATAGGGTTACCAAATCATGCTAGACATGTTGGTTTTGCACTAACTGAGCTTGATTTAAATGGAGAAATAGCTTGGTGGAGAGTTATAAATGCAAAAGGAGAAACTTATTCAAAACATAATGGTGAGAGTTCAAACCAAAGACAAAGACTAGAAAGTGAAGGTATTATCTTTAATAAAAATGGTAAAGTGAATTTAAAAAAATACCAATGGGTTAATTAAACCAACTAAAAAACTAATGAATACTAACTAAATTTATTAATCAATATATAATAGAGTTTGTAGGTTTTTATTAATTACCCCAAAGGGATAAAATGTCAAAAGCAAACCAAGCAGTAAACCAAGCAAATCAGTCGCTAACTAATCAATCAGAAAATATATCAATTCTTGAAAAAATACCAAGTTGGTTGAAATTGTTTATCACAGTAATATTTATCGGAATTATTTATTTATATTCATCTACTTTAGGGGCTGGGAAAATAAATCAGTTCTATATAATAATTGCAGCAGTTGTTGGTGCTTATATGGCAGTTAATATTGGTGCAAATGATGTTGCTAATAATGTTGGTCCAGCCGTTGGTTCTGGTGCTTTGACTTTGGTTGGGGCTATTTTTATTGCAATTATATTTGAATCCCTTGGAGCTTTAACAGCAGGTGGAGATGTTGTTGACACAATCAAAAAAGGAATTATAGATCCATCAATGATTAAAAATAGTATTGAGTTTGTTTGGCTAATGATGGCAGCTTTAATTGCTGGTGGAATTTGGCTAAATGCAGCAACAATGCTTGGCGCACCAGTTTCAACAACACATTCAATAGTTGGTGGTGTTTTGGGGGCAGGTATTGCAGCAGGCGGTTGGGGAATTGTGAACTGGGCTGTTATGGCAAAAATAGCATCTTCTTGGGTTATTTCTCCTGTTCTTGGTGGTGTTATTGCTGCTGGTTTGTTATATTTTATAAAACACAATATATTCTATAAAGATGACCGAATAAAAGCCGCACAAAGAATAATTCCTTTATTAATAGCTCTAATGACTTGGGCGTTTACTTCGTATTTATTAATCAAAGGAATTAAAAAGATAGTTAAATTAAATTTTGGAATTATTATTTTAATTGCTTTGGGTGTTGCGGTTGCGGCTTTCTTTGTAGTGAAACCAATTATAATAAAATCAACGCAAGGTAAAGAGGGCAATAAAGGTCTTATAAATGATTTGTTTACAATTCCACTTATTTTTTCAGCAGCCATTCTTAGTTTTGCTCATGGGGCAAATGATGTTGCAAATGCAGTTGGTCCGCTTGCTGCAATAAATGATGCAATAGTTAACTCTGGCATTTCTGCCAAAGCTGATATTCCTTTGTGGGTAATGTTAGTTGGGGCTATTGGTATTTCTGTTGGGCTTGCTCTTTATGGTCCTAAATTAATTAAAACTGTTGGTTCTGGAATTACTGATATAAATAAAACTAGGGCTTTTTGTGTTGCACTTTCGGCATCTATAACTGTAATTATTGCAAGTCAATTAGGTCTTCCAATTTCTTCAACTCATGTTGCAGTTGGTGCTATTTTTGGGGTTGGGTTTTTGCGTGAGGTTTTGGTTAAAAGTTATAACAAAACTTTAGATGAAGTAAAACAACACCATGAAAATGATAGCTCAAATGAAAAAGTTAATAAGTTTTTGGAGAAATTTGATAACGCAACTCCTGAAGCAAAGACAAGCTTATTAAAACAATTAAAAAACTCAAGCAAAGAATTAATAACAAATAAAGAACGCAAGTTATTAAAAAGAGCATACAAAGAACAGCTTGTTACTAGAAGTGTTTTTGTGAGAATAATTGCAGCTTGGTTTATTACTGTTCCTTGTTCAGCTTTACTTTCTGCTTTATTCTTTTTTGCACTAAAAGGTTTTTTTATTAATTAGGATATTAATTAGGAAAGTAATGGAATGAGGTAAATTTTGATATGAAAGGAAAAATATTAGGAAAACAAGTGAAAAAAGATAATTTAGTAGGAGTACTTTATCATACATTTATATCTTTATTTACAGTAATTTTTCCATTTTTTTATGGCGGTGTTGTACTTACTTCAGGTATTTCATGGTTATTGGTTGCTGTTTCACTAGGTTTTTTTGTTGCATTATTTTACTCAATTAAGATGTTTAAGGAAAAAAAGGTAGTAAAAGCATTCTCTATAATATTAATTTATTTCACTTTAGAGTTAATTGTTTTTCTTTTTTCGTTTAGCTCAATGCTCCAACATTTGATGTGAAATTATTTATAATTTTATTAAAAAAACAAATTACTTTTGATATATTCACTTCTATTTTGGGAGGAATGTTTGTTTCTTTTTATTTTTTAATGTTTATTATTTTTTTTAAAGCGATTATCACATCATTTTATTCAACTTTATTATTAATTCCTTTAATTTTTTATTTTTTTCTTATTCGCTTAGCAATTAAATCATTTGAAAAAGGTGAAAAATGGCAGGCTTTCTTTTTTCCATCATTATTTTTATTAGTTATTTTCGCACCAGTTATTGGTTTTTTCTTTTAAAATTTGACTTTTTAGATAAACCGTAAAATACTGCAATTAATAAGTAATGAAAAAAGATAAAAGTAATAACAAAGGTAATTTAGGAAAAGCTCTCCTTATAAATAAAACAACAGCTTAAAATGCAAATTCATTTAATTTTTGACTTAATATCTTATACAGTTGGTGCTTTTTTAGTTCTAAAAGTATTTAAAACAAAAAAACAGACAATAAAAAGTGAAAATACTAGGTATATTTATTATTCTGTTGTGCTTTTGGGGAGTTTTTTTGGTGCATTTTTATTTGGAAGCTTGAATGCGATTTATTCAATTGAGACTAACTCAAGAGTTATTGGAAAATCAATTTTAGGTGCAATTGTTGGTGGGGTTGTTTTCGTTGAGATTTTCAAAAAGATATTTAAACTAAACAAATCCACAGGTGCATACTTTGTCCCATCGCTAACAATCGGTATTGTTATTGGAAGGCTAGGGTGTTTTTTTGCAGGTTTAGAAGATTATACTTATGGAATAGAAACTAAGCTTTCAATAGGTGTTGATTTTGGTGATGGAATTAATCGCCACCCAGTTCAGTTATACGAAAGCTTTACAATGTTTGTGTTTTTCATTTATATTTTACATAATTATTTAACCAATAGAGCTGAATTTGAGAGAAGTATTTTTTATAAATTTATCTTTGTTTATGCTTTACAAAGGTTTTTTTGGGAATTCTTAAAGCCGTATAAAGATATTTTTGCAAGCTTAAACATTTTTCAAATTATTTGTTTGTTGCTTGTTGTTTATTCAATTTATTTTCTTAAAAAGGTAAAGTAATTATGGCAAGTTATTCAGACAAATACGATTTATTTTTATCAGCGACAAAAAGCTTTTGTCATATTTGTAAAAACATTAATCATTTAGTTGATGCTCATATTGTAACCAAAGAAAATGAAGTTTTTTTGAGAAAATTTTGCCCAAAATGTGGTGAATCTATGTTTAGGATTTCAACAGATTTGGAATATTTTTTGAAATGTGAAACATATTTAAAAAAGCCTGATTTACCAGAATTTGCAAATACAAAGGTTTTAAAAGGTTGTCCGTTTGATTGCGGAGTTTGCCCGCAGCACCAAAATCACCCTTGTTTAGCACTTTTCAATATAACTGATGAATGTAATATGAAATGTAATATTTGTTATTATGCGGCAGAGCCTGGTCTTGGAAATCATAGAAGTATGGATGATATAAAACAAATGTTAGCAACACTTTTGAAACTAGAAAGTAAGCCTGATTTAATTCAAGTTACAGGCGGAGAGCCAACAACGCACCCTCAAATTATAGAGATATTACAGTTTTTAAGAAAATCACCAGTCCGACATTTGATGTTAAATACAAATGGAATTAGAATTTCAAAAGATGAAAGCTTTGTTAAACAACTAAAATCATTAGGTGGTGGCTTTGAGGTTTATTTACAATTTGACTCTCAAAAAGTAACAACTCTAAAAGATATTCGTAATAAAGATATGTCTAATATTCATATAAAAGCATTAGAATTATTAGAAAAATATAATATTTCAACTACCTTGGTTTCGGTTATAAAAAAAGGCTTGAATGAAACTGAAATCCCAGGAATTATAGAGTTCGCAAGAGCTTATAAATGTATTCGTGGCGTTGTGTTTCAGCCTGTTCAAGATGCGGGTAGAATTGAGGCAAAAGGTGACTACAAAATCACACTTTCTGAAATTAGAAATGTTATTGTAAATGATAAAACTAACCCATTTCAAGACGAAGATATGATTCCACTTCCTTGTGATCCTAATAAAATTTCCGTTGGTTATGCTGCCAAAAAAATGCAAAAAAATACAAAAGGAAATATATTTGCAGACTTAAAACCAGTTACAGGGAAAATTCCAAAGCAAGCAATAGTTGAGCAAAAAGGAACAATAGCATTTGAGCAAGATAGAGGTTTTGTAAAAACTGTGGTTGAAACTATAAGCTTAGATACGGCAATGGGCAAAGCTATTTTGAAAGATAAAATCAAACAAAAGTTATTTTGCTGTTGGCCAGATTTCTTAACACCTGCTGATATGGGTTATGAAAATGTATTTAGAGTTGTGGTTATGGAGTTCTCAGATATTTATAATTTTGATACAACCAATATAAAACGCGAATGTAATTTTATGATTCAAACTAACTCTGTTATCCCTTTTAGCACCTATAATATGGGAATTAAATCTTCACAGTAGGTAAGTGTTTTTTTGATAAACTGCAAAGTTAAAGTTAAAGTTATAGCTATTGTTATAAAAAATGATAAGGTTTTAGTTTATAATGAATTTTTAGCAGGAAAAAACTATGTCAAAACTTAACCACTTCAGTAAAAGAAAAGTTTGTGCAGGGTAGTATTTTACAACTATAAAAATAAAAGGTAATAAAAATGATTTTTTTTAAAAGAATGTTTGGAAGAAAAAAAGTAGAAAATGTGTATGAACCTATAGCGGTAGATGCAATGAAGTTTTTAGAAGAATATCTAATAACTCAAAATGATGATTTTTTTAGTCTTGATAAATCATGCCTTTATTAAAAGGCACATATTTAATACATCTCTGTCTTTTGTTAAACTGATTCTAAACAAAGACAAATATCCTTATATATTGTATTTTGCAAGAGCCAAATTTGTATTAGCTCTTGCTTATTTATTTTATCTAAATTTATTAATATACCAGTTACACTGATTACTATTCATTTTTTCAACGTCTATAATTATAGGAATAAACCAACTTCCTTTTGCTGTGAATAAAAATATTAAAAAAACAATTCCAACAGAAATTAAAGCATAGTATTTAATTAATATAAGAAGTTTTCTACTAGAATTAGAAAAATATTTACTAGCAATAACTAGTAATGCTAAAGATGAGCACATATATATAATTAAAGATCTTCCCAACCAAATATATACAGTTTTTATATTTTGACATGACTCCAAATAATAAGCTGTATTAATTTGAAACTGTGCATTGTATTCATTAAAGAAAATAATAAAAATGGAAAAAGACAAAACTACTCCTATAAATATTGATAAGTAAAAAACTACTTTTTTAAATGTAAATTTCAAAGTGATAACCTCATATTATTTAAATATTATATTTGTTGTCCATGGAAGTGCGTATACTCCAGTAAAAGGAGTAAAAGGAGTAAAAGGAGTAAAAGGAGTAAAAGGAGTAAAAGGAGTAAAAGGAGTAAAAGGAGTAAAAGGAGTAAAAGGAGCTGGAGCTATATATAAAGTTTTACCATTATACCCACTAACTTCACTTTTCCCACTATTGCTTTTTACTTTATATTCCCACTTCTCCATTCCTTTATATCTATCACCTTTTAATTTTATTTGTAGTTTTTCGGTCAGTCATCAAGAAAATCTTCAGGGACAATATTAATCGTGGTCTATTTTAACATAGCAATTTTTAAGTTCTTTTTTGGTGATATCATCAAAAAGAATTCTTTTATTTGTTTTTTTAAGATAATCTTGCCAATATTTTTCTTCTTTAATATTTTCTATAAACTGTTTTTTAGTTTCATCCAAATCAATAACATCTAAAACAAATACTTTTTGACATAATTTATTGTTTTCAACATATTTATTTCTAAATCCTGTTCTGATTCCTATAAGAAAAGACCATAATAGAACAGTTAAAAGTTCATTCTCTTCTTGAAAATAATTATGTTCTTCATCGATTTCATCATGAATATGAATAAGGCTCATCCAATACATTCCTTCTTTCCCATCTTTTCCAAGTGGTTCGACATCACTACAAGGGATTTCTTTAGGATATAAATTTATAACCTCTTTAAGCATATCTGAATATTTTATCATTTATCTACCTTTAGTATTTCTCCTGCATTTTCACCTTTACCCGCAACTACTGTAATCTTATGATTTTTAGTTGGTACTACTCCTTCCCAAAAATCTAACTTAAAACTATCCATATAATACTCATTTCTATTTTAACTAATCCCAAATCTCACTTACAGACCAAGTTAGTTCATTAAGTGCATGAGAAAATCCACCACTACCCAATCATAAAAAAATAATAAAAAGCTAAAGGAGTTTTTTACAAATAGCTCCCTCTCCTTTTTTTTCACCATTTTTATGGTTATTTTTTTTGTATCATTATCATAATTCTACCTGCAAAACCAAATGGTTTTATTAGTTTATATTTCATGGTGGTTTTATTATTTTTAATTAATATTATTTTTATGAATTATAGTTTATTTTTTGTAACATGATAACTTAATATTTTGTTTGAAATTGAAAAAGTAAGAGTTTTAGTAGATGAAATGAATGATGTGTTTTGATTATAAAACCTTTCTAAATAAGGCTTAAATTCTCTTTGTTTATTAGCTATTGGATAAGATTTGGATTTGACCTATAATAACTATTTTAGAAGCAACTAGGCAAAAAATAATATGAGCAATAAAACACAAAGAACAGCAACGGTTAAAAGGCAAACCAAAGAGACAAATATTGAAGTTAGTTTGAACTTAGATTGTTTAGATAATTCAAGCTCTAAAATTGAAACAGGTATTGGTTTTTTGGATCATATGCTTGAGCAAATTTCAAGGCATGCACAAATCCAATTAAATATAATTTGCCAAGGAGACACTCATATTGATGACCACCACTCAACTGAAGATATTGGGATTGCTTTTGGGCAAGCGGTTTATGAAGCTATTTCTGATAAAAAAGGAATTAATCGTTACGGTCATTCGTATTGTCCTTTAGACGAAGCTCTTACAAGAGTTGTGATGGATTTATCTGGCAGACCTGGATTATTTTTTAATGTTAAATTTTTGACGCAAAAGATTGGAAGTTTTGACTGCGAGTTAGTTCAAGAATTCTTCCAAGGATTTTGTAATCACGCTAAAGCAACAGTGCATATTGATAATTTGGCAGGAACAAATTCACATCATATTGCAGAAACTATATTTAAATCTTTTGCCAAAGCTTTGCAAATTGCAATTAGTTTTAACGAAAAGTCAATTAATGAAATTCCTTCAACAAAGGGAGTTCTGTAAAAATAACTATGAAAAAAATAGTAATAGTTGATTATGGAATGGGTAATTTGCATTCAGTTTCTAAAGCTCTTTCTTATGTTTGCGATAAAAATACCAAGATAATTATTAGTAATAAAGCTTGTGATATAAATTCTGCTGACAAAGTGGTTTTGCCTGGTCAAGGTGCAATAGCAGGTTGTATGGAACATATAAATGCACAAGGTTTATATGAAGCAATACAAAATGCTACCAAAACAAAACCTTTTTTGGCAATTTGTATTGGACCACAATTACTTATGGATTTTAGTGAGGAAAATGGTGGCGTGAAAGGATTTGGAGTTTTTAAAGGACAAAGCAAACGATTTGATAAATCTTTACCAAAACAAAATCCACCGCTCAAAATTCCACATATGGGCTGGAGTGAAGTTAGGCAAGTAAAAGAGCATAAACTTTGGGATAAAATTCCACAAAACTCTAGATTTTATTTTGTGCATAGTTATTATTTAATACCAGAAGATAAATCAACAGAATTTGGAACTTGTGATTATGGTGGAACTTTCACCAGTGCGATTGCTAGAGATAATATATTTACAACTCAGTGCCACCCAGAAAAAAGTAGCACTGTTGGATTGAAATTATTTGAAAATTTCATTAATTGGAAAATATAATTAGTATTTGTTTTGTTAGAATAAATACTATTAACAATTAAATTATAAAAATAAAAGGAAACTATGGAAAATAACTTATCTTTTTGGGGCTTAATTATTGAAGCAAGCCTTTTCGTAAAACTAATTATGCTAATATTATTAGTTGTAATTACTATATCTTTGGCTATTACTGGAAAAAAATGGGTTAGATTCTCAAGAATTAGTAAAAAATGCAAAAATTTTGATAAAAGTTTTTGGTCAGGAGAAAGTATCTCAGATCTTTATAATGGATTAAAAAAGAAAGAAACTGAAGGCTTGGAAAGTATATTTGTAACTGGATTCTCAGAGTTCCAAGAATTTAACTTAGAAGACCTAAAAAATGATGAAATTATTATAACAAACTGTAGAAGAGCGATGGCGTCAACAGCGTCTTTAGAACTGGATAAACAGGAAGAGTTTCTCTCCTTTTTAGCAACAGCAGGTTCTGTAAGCCCTTATATTGGCTTACTTGGTACAGTTTATGGGATAATGACTTCATTTATTGCACTTGGTGCAGAAAAATCTGTTTCAATTTCATCAGTAGCACCAGGAATAGCTGAAGCTCTTATTGCGACAGCCATAGGTTTGCTTGCTGCAATTCCATCGGTTTTATCTTATAACTATTTTATAACAAGATCGGAGCGATTAGATATTCGTTATGATGCGTTTATTGAAGCGTTTACAAATATTTTACAGCGTCAAATACTAAAGGTTAAAGCTTAGTTTATGTTGGAAAAAAATAAATCAATACAAAATATAGCAATTTTAGGGGTAACAGGTTCTATAGGAACTCAAACCTTAGAAGTTATAAGTGAAAATACAGATAAATATAATGTTTTTGCAGTTTCAGCCAATGATAATGCAAAGTTATTATTTGAAATTTGTAAAAAATATCAGCCAAAATATGCAGTTATTGCTAATGAAAAACTTTATAAAGATTTATCTCAAAAATTTAAAGAAAATAACTTAGAAACTAAACTTCTTGCTGGAAAAGATAATATTTGTGAAATAGCAAAAAATAAAGAAGTTAATCAAGTTGTTGCTGCAATTGTTGGTTCTGCAGGGCTTCCATCAATCTATAGTGCTGTTAAAGCTGGTAAAAGAATACTTTTAGCCAATAAAGAATCTTTGGTTATGACAGGCAAAATGCTTTTGCAACAAGCTGAAAAATACAATGCGTTAATTATTCCAGTTGATAGCGAACATAATGCTTTGTTTCAATGTATGCCTAAATCTCAAGGCTTTAGAACTAAAAGCTTAGCAGAGGCTGGAATTAGTAAATTAGTTTTAACTGGTTCAGGTGGTCCATTTTTAAATGAAGATATATCTTTGTTAGCAGGTAAAACACCAGATCAAGCTTGCAACCACCCTAATTGGTCAATGGGAAGAAAAATTTCTGTAGATTCTGCAACTATGATGAATAAAGGTTTGGAATATATTGAGGCAAGCCTTTTATTTAATGCCTCCCCAAGTGAGTTAGATGTTGTTATTCATCCGCAATCTATAATTCATTCATTTGTGCAATATAAAGATGGTTCATCAATTGCACAGCTTGGAATAAGTGATATGAGAGTTCCAATAGCTTGTTGTTTGGCATATCCTAAACGAATAAAATCAGGTGTTGCAGATATTGATTTGTCTAAGCAAACACTTAGTTTTGATGAAGTTAATTATGATAGGTTTCCATGCTTGAAGTTAGCCATTGAGGTTGCCAAAAATAGCTATGAAAATAATAATAACTACCTACCTTTGGTTATGAATGCTGCAAATGAGGTTGCGGTTGAAAAGTTTCTAAATGGTCAAATAAAATTCACAGATATTTATAAGCTTGTTAATAATTCCGTAAATGAATTTGATAAAAACACCTCAAAAGTCTGTGCTTCAATAGAAACAAGTTTAGAAATTGATAAAGAAGTTAGAATTTATACTTTAGGTTTAAAATAAAATGTCAGAAAAACAAAATAACTTAGAAAAAATTGAGAAAATTGAATTTAACTTATCTTATCAAGAAGATATAATTGATAAATTAAACGAAATGGTAACCTCTCAACAATTACAAATAAATAAATTAGAGCAACAAACTGAGCTTTTACAAGAAGCAATTAAAAAAGTTATTAGTCAAACAAATTCTGGTTTAGAACTGCAAGAATCATCAGAACAACAATATGAATTACCTCCCCACTTTTAATTCGTTAAAAGAATATATTCATAAAATCACAATTGAAAGACAATTATCAGAAAATACTGTTCTAAGTTACAGACTTGATTTAGAAGAGTTTATTGAGTGGTTAGAAAGTTCTGAAATTAATGAGTTAAACCCAAAATCAATTAGGTATTTTGTAGCATTTCTATCAAGAAATAAACTAAGTCCAAGTTCAATTTCACGAAAACTATCATCATTAAGACAGTTTTTTGAATACCTAAAGCTAAAAAATCTAATTAAAGAAAACCCAGCAAAAGATATAAAACCACCGCGAAAAGCAAAAAAATTAGTCAAATCTCTGTCAGCTGAAAATATAAATCAAATGTTAGATAATAAAGATAGTGAATTTGATTTATCTGATCCATTAAATATAAGAGACTTTGCAATGGTTGAGTTATTTTATTCTAGTGGAATGCGTTTGTCAGAATTATCAAGTTTAAATATCTGTGATTTAGACTTTGGCAATAATCAAGCACTTATTTTGGGAAAAGGAGGTAAAGAAAGATATATATTAATCGGTGAAAAATCTAAACTAGCAATAATAAAATGGTTTGAATTTAGAGAAAGTTTTGTCAAATTAGATAAACCAACTCAAGCTGTTTTTCTAAATGTTAGAGGAGGGCGGTTAGGAGTTCGTAGTATTCAGCTAAGAGTTAAATCATGGGCAAAAAAACTAAATGTAAATATAGATTTACATCCGCATATGTTAAGGCACTCTTTTGCCAGCCATATTTTACAATCAAGTGGAGATTTGCGGGCAGTTCAAGAATTATTAGGACACGATAGTATTGCAAGTACGCAGATTTATACAGATTTGGATTTTACCCAATTAGCTAAAGTCTATGATAAATTTCATCCTAGGGCTAAAAAAAAGTAGCTTGCTTAGATAAGTTAAGCAAGAAGATAGTTGGAAATAGTAAAATTGGTTAGTTTCAGAAGTATTTTTGGTTTTACTTCATCATATTTTTACGATAATGCTTTAGCTCATTTATTGAATCGTAAATATCATCAAGAGCTAAGTGTGTTGCGTTTTTTTCAACGCTATTGAAAACTTCAGGATACCACCTTTGTGCAAGTTCTTTTAACGCACTAACATCTAAGTTTCTATAATGGAAAAACTTTTCCAATGCAGGCATTTGTCTTGCTAAAAATCTTCTGTCTTGACAAATACTATTTCCAGACATTGGTGAAGTTCCAGCAAAAACATATTGTGAAATAAATTCAATGGTTTCTTTTTCAGCTTGTTTGGCAGTTGTTTTACTTTTTTGGACTCTTTTATAAAGACCTGAGCCACCGTGTTGATTTTGATTCCAGTCGTCCATGGACTCTAAAATTTGGTTTTCTTTGTGAATTGCAAAAACTGGACCTTCTGCCAAAACATTTAGTTCTGAATCTGTTATTACTGTTGCAATTTCTATGATTTCATCAGCTAAAGGATTTAATCCAGTCATCTCTAAATCAATCCAAATTAAGTTAGTTTTTGATTTCATAAGTAACTCCAGTATATAACAATTATTAGTTTGTCTTGCTAAATTTCAGATAAAAAAAAAGAGATACCTTTTCTATTGTAGAAAATGAATATCTCTTTGCCAAAAGAGTCTGGCGAATGTCATCGTTTGCCGAAATAATAATACTCATATTTAAGAAAAAAGCAAATTATTAATTAGTTTTTTTCTTTTTTTTTAAATATTTTATAGCAAATAAAATTGGTCCATGTAACGCAAATCCTGTGAATATAAGCCATAGAACGGTTGCAGGATTAATTGAAATAAGTGCTAAAATTAGAACAGTAACTCCCATCCAAATGAAGTGAACTTTACCATCTAAATTTAATTTCTTGAAACTAAAATAATTAATTGGGATAACCATTAATATTCCTGCAACTAAAGTAATTATAAGTGAAATTCCAGCAACAGACTCTCCAGTAAAATCATATTCTGAACCTAGCCAAACAAATCCTGCAACCATTCCTGCAGCTGATGGGCTTGGTAATCCACTAAAATATCTAGGATCTCCTTCGCCAACCATTGTATTAAATTTGGCAAGCCTTAATGCGGCACAAGCACAATAAATAAAAGGAACCATCCAAGATAACTTACTTGGAAGCCAATAGATATGTTCAATGCTTTGAATTGACCAAAGATAAATTACAATTGCAGGAGCAACGCCAAAAGAAAGCATATCTGCTAAGCTATCGTATTGTTCTCCAAATTCAGATTCAGTTTTTGTCATTCTTGCAACTCTACCATCCATTCCATCAAGTAACATTGATACAAAAATACAGATCGCAGCTGTTTTGAAATTACCATTTATTGAAGATAAAATTGCGTAAAATCCAAACATTAATGCTGAAGTTGTTATCAAGTTTGGTAATATGTATATAGTTTTATTTTTATGTTCCATAGTTTGTTTTTGTGTTTTAATTTAAAGTTTTATTTATAAATTACAGTGAGATAGTAAATATCAAAAATCACTAGATTATATGACTGTATTTTGTTATTATACAAGCAATAGCTATTAATTACTACTATTTAAGAAATGCCTACAAAAACAGATTTAGAAACATTCGACGCAGAAGTCAACTTCACAAAAGAAGCCGCTCTCAAAGTTAAAGAACTTATTGAAGATGAGGAAAACCCTAATCTAAAATTAAGAGTTTATATAACAGGAGGAGGTTGCTCTGGATTTCAATACGGATTCACATTTGATGAAGATATTGAAGAAGGTGACTCTATCGCTCAAACTGAAGGAATTACTCTTTTAATTGACTCAATAAGTTACCAATACTTAATAAATGCAGATGTTGATTATAAAGATGATCTTCAAGGAGCTCAGTTTGTAATTAGAAATCCTAACGCGACAACAACTTGTGGCTGTGGTTCTTCTTTTTCAGTTTAAAAGTATTACTTATTAAATAGTAAATTTTAGCTATAAAACTAAGTTTTACTGGATTTTCATCTGAATTTCATTTGAATCTTTATTTGGAGTTTGTTTGAATTATTATTGGCTTAGTTTATATAAAGGATATATAAACAAAGTAAATTAATTATTTTGCCTATATATCTTTATTTTTTAATGAAATTAAATAATGGAGGATTAAAATGGGTTTCTTTACGCAAAAATTATCACTACTTCAAGGAAGTAAAACAACAGAAAATCTAATATTTGAATATTTAGATCAAATTACGCTAGCACAACAACACTTTAAATTACTTTGGGATGTTTACTTGGATACAACCGAGTTTGATGAGGAATTTACACAAAGCTTTTTGAAAAAAGCACAAGATTTACATGATGTAGAATCTTATGCTGATAAATTACAAAGAGATGTTGAATTATATTTATATGAAAAAACACTAATTCCTGAGCTTCGTGCAGATGTTGCTTTATTGCTTGAATTACTTGAACAAATCCCATCATTTCACAAAACACTTGCTTATCATTTACAAGTTGAAACGCCTAATTTCCCACCTTTCACAAGAAAATACTTTGATGATATATTTGGAAAAATAGAAAAAACAGTGGATTTATTGATACTTTGTGTAAAAAGCTTTTTAACAGATACGGATAGAGTTTCTGAATATAATAAAAAAATTCATTTATATGAATCTGAAGTAAATATTGCTTGTTATAATTTAAGAGTTGCTATTTTTGGTTCAGATATGCCATTGGTAGAAAAAATACACACTAGATTTTATATAGATAGGTTAGATTCAATTGCAAATACAGCTGAAAAAATCGCTGATAGAGTTTCAATATTTGTTTTAAAACGCGCTATTTAAGGGGGTTTTAAATGGATACTACAACTTTAATTTTTCTATCCAGTGGATTATTCCTTGGGTGGTCATTGGGGGCAAATGATGCTGCTAATGTGTTTGGCACAGCTGTTGGAACTCGTATGGTTAAGTTTAAAACAGCAGCTCTTATTTGTTCTGTATTTGTAATACTTGGTGCGGTAATTAGTGGAAGTGGTGCTGCTCATACCTTAGGAAAGCTTGGGGCGGTTACTGAAACAGCAGGTGCATTTACAGTTGCTTTTGCGGCAGCTTCAACTGTATTAATGATGACAAAATATAAATTACCAGTTTCAACAGGTCAAGCAATAGTTGGTGCGATTATTGGTTGGAATATATTTAGTCATAATCCTACTTCTGCAAAAGTATTTACTAAAATATTACTTACATGGGCTGTTTGTCCAGTCCTCGCTGGAATTGTAGCAATACTACTATATAAATTAGTGAGTATGGTTCTAAAGAAAGTAAAGCTAAGTATGTTTCAGATGGACAGTTATACAAGAATTGCTTTGATTATTGCAGGTGCATTTGGTTCTTATAGTTTGGGTGCAAATAATATTGCTAATGTAATGGGTGTTTTTGTGAAAAGTGTATCTTTGCCAGAATTGAATATATTTGGTATAAATTTTGATACTACAATGCAACTATTTTTACTTGGTGGTATTGCAATTGCAGTTGGAGTTTATACTTTTTCTAAGCAAGTTATGATGTATGTTGGTGATGGGGTTATGCGAATAACACCAATTATTGCTTGGGTTGTTGTTATGGCTCATTCAATTGTATTGATACTTTTTTCATCAAAAGGATTACATGATTTTTTAGTAAGTATGCATATTCCACCAATTCCATTAGTTCCTGTTTCTAGCTCTCAAGCTGTAATTGGCGGACTGGTTGGAATAGGGCTTTACAAAAGACTACAAATAGACTTTAAAGGAGTTGCTAAAATTGCAACAGGTTGGGTTTTAACTCCAATTATATCCTTAGTTGGCTGTATGCTTTGTTTGTTTATAATTCAAAACCTATTTGGTCAAAAAGTATTTTAAACTAAATGCAAGAAAAAATACACAAGCACGGGCTGATGGTCGCAAGATTTCAGCCTTTGCATTATGGACATATTAGAATAGTTAATTATATGCTTGCTTATTGTGAGCAAGTTACAATAATAATTGGCTCAATTCAAGAAAGTAAAACAATCAAAAATCCTCTTAGTTACGAGCAAAGAAAGGAACTAATATCTAATTACTTCAAAGCTGAAGTTGAAAGTGAAATTATTAAAATAGCTGGTCAAAAAGATATATCTGATGATGATAACTGGTTGAATGTTATTTTAGAAACAACCAAAGATATCTATAAAGATAACTATAAAAAAGTTGATGCTTATTTTTCAGGGTCTGAGTCAGATGCAAGATGGTATGAAAAAATAGAAAATGTAATTATTCTGGATAGAACAGCCAAAGGTTTTCAAGATATTTCAGCAACAAAAGTTAGAAAGTTTTATTGCGAAAATAATAAAGAATATTTAAATTATATTCCAAAAGAAACAATTCATTATCTAAAAGATATAGTTTGTAAAAAGTAGTTTATTATTTACTTTAATAAAAAGCAAAAAAAAGAGCCGATCGTTAAGCCGGATTCTGTCAAAAATAGTCATTTATCTAGGAATATCATCGCTAATACTCTCAAGCAACCTACCCGAATACACTGCGGGTCGCAGTTATCATATTAGAAAACTAATATAATTGCATTCCTATTTGGTCTTGCTCCGCGTGAGGTTTACCTTGCCGTTAATGTTGCCATCAACGCGGTGCGCTCTTACCGCACCATTTCACCCTTACTAAGTTAAATAAATAACAAAGCGGTACACTTTCTGCTGCACTTGCTGTCAGTTCACACTGCCCAGATGTTATCTGGCACGCTACCCTTTGGAGTCCGGACTTTCCTCTCCTTTAAAATATTTACATAAATAAAGCAGCGACTATTTGATCGACTCTAAGCTGGATTTTAGTTCAAAAAAAATAATTATCAAGCTAAGTATTCTTATATTGTTGCAAAATTCACACTTAGTATAGTTTCTAAATAATTAATGACTTATATTTAAACTGTATTTAATTGAAAAAAAAAGATTTGAGAGTAAAATAAACTTTTTTTAAATATTAAGTGAATTTATAATATGGCATTTGTAGTTGTTGAAAATTGTATTTTATGCAAACACACTGATTGTGTTGAAGTTTGTCCTGTTGATTGTTTTCATGAGGGTCCTAATTTTTTAGTAATTGATCCTGAGGAATGTATTGATTGTGCTTTATGTGAACCTGAATGTCCTGTTGGAGCTATTTTTGCCGAAGAGGATTTGCCAACAGATCAAGAAAAGTTTATTGAAATAAATGCTGAGCTTTCAGAAAAATGGCCAATAATTACACTTATGAAAGAGTCTATGAAAGATGCTGATAAATGGGATGGCAAGGCTGATAAGTTACAATATCTTGAAAAATAATTTTTAGTATCCATATACTAAATTATACAAAGTAAGTTTATAATTTTACTTATTATAATAGTTTATTAATAAATACTAATATATACTAGCTTACTAACTAAGTTTAATTTTACTTAGTTCAATTCTTTAAAAATTTGGGGGCGCATCTGGCTTCGACGTGGGTTCGAAACTTTATGGTGCATGTCGAGAATGTGGCATAACTCGTTAAAATTTGTTGCAAAAAACAGTCGCAAAAGACGATAACTTTGCTCTAGCTGCTTAATATATAGCGCTAGTTCCTACTCTAGTATGTCTGTGAACCGGAGATAGGAATCATATACACAGAACCGTTGACGCTAGTGTCTTCCTAGTTGATACTAAAATAAAGATAGACTCGTTAGTAAATTGTTCGTTCGCCGACGGCTTACTAATTAAACTAAAGGCGATACTAAACATGTAGATCCAAAAGCAGAAAATTTGCGGACGGGGGTTCGAATCCCCCCGCCTCCACCAATTTATTTATATAATTATAAAAATGAAATGAAAAATAATATCTCAAAAAATAAAAACTTAGGATTTACCCTAATAGAACTAATGATTGTTATATCAATTATTGGTATTATGGTTAGTTTGGCATTGCCAAGGTATAGTGCAAGAGTGGATACAGCAAGGACAAAGCAAGCAATAATATTAGTAGAAGGTTTAAAGTCAGATGTTAAAGAGTTCTATAAACAAAAACAATACTTCCCCAAAAATAATCAAGAAGCTGGAATTCCTGTTGCTAATAAAATTATTAGCACTTATGTTTCTGAAGTTATTCTTAAAGACGGCGCATTTCATATTAAGTTTGGGCAAAAAACACCACAATCAATTACTGGGAAAATAATAACGGTTCGCCCTATATATGTTAAAGATTCTCCCAAAAGCCCTATATCTTGGATATGTGGAAATGCTAGTATTCCTAAGGGAATGGTTGCGTCAGGAGAGAACAAAACTAATTTGGAAAATACGCGACTTCCTGTGAAATGCAGAGTATAAGGAGTAAATAATGTCACTATTAAAAACAAAAAAAAATAAAATAAATACAGTTTCAAGATTGTACATAAACTCTAAAAAATCAAAGGAAGAGATTGAAGAAATATTGCTAAGTGAATTAGGTGAAGATTATAAAAAAGAAATAGAGGATGTTGAAAAGCTAAAAATATGGATTTTTCTTATTATATTAGGACAAATAATATATGGGGAACTTTGATAAAGCTTACAGAGTTATCTAAAAATAATAAAGAAAAAATAATAGAACAGCATCAACTTTTAGAAAGTGAAATTTCAAAGATTGATGTAACAAGTAAAATTAACAAAGGTAGTTTTATTTATGTTGCTTTTATTTCACTTCTTTTTTGTTATATTTTTTCAGTGCTGAGGCTATCCGTTCTTCCTTCTTTTGAGGAAATCTACATATCTAACGGAGCATCTTTTCCACTATTCTCAAGTTTGATAATTAATTCAGGTGGTTTTGTGGAATTAATAATACTAATTTTGCTAGTAATTTATATTGTTCTGATATTTATTGTTTACTTTAATGTTAAAAATAGTGTTTCAAGATTAAATGAGATACCAGTAATATTTCGTTTTTTTGATTTAGGTAGTGGATTGATAAATAGCTATAATTATTTATCACTGTTGATATATATAAAAATACTTAAAAAGGCAGATACGAGCTTAGATATAAATACTTATTTAGAAACTAGTAATATTGATACTAGTAAGTTCAAAGCAAAAATAAATAGTTTAAAAGCCTCTGTAAAGCTAGGTTGTGAGGATATTGAGTATTTATACCAAGAAATTGCTATGAGGAAAAGTGTATCTAATTCAACTAAAAAATTACTATCAAGGATAGGGGTAATAAAAATAGCCTTTACTATATCATTAGGCTTACTAGTTGCTTTGCTTGGTCTTGGCATGTATTTGCCGATATTTGAATTAGGAAATGTGGTTGGGTAATTTATGAAAATAATTAAACAGATAAAACAAAAAGGCTTTACCTATGTGGAGTTTATGGTTGTATTAGCTATTATTAGCGTACTAACATCTATGGCAATGCCACATTATCATGATTATGCAATAAGGGCTAAAGTTACAGAGGGTTTTTCAGTAGCTCCTAGATTTCAACGAAGAATTGTTGATTTTTATGAATATACCGAAAGATTTCCAAAAGATAATAAGGAGGCGGCTGCTATTGAATTTTCTATGACTAACTATGTTAAGTCTATGAAGGTGGAAAAAGGTGCTATTCAAATTATTTATCAAAATATTCCTCTCTTACTAAAAAATAACAGGTTATCAATTAGACCTGCTTTTGTTAAAGGTTCTCCTTTATCACCTATTATTTGGATTTGTGGTAATGCTGAGGTTCCAAAAGAATTTACAGTAGTTGGGGAAAATAAAACTAATATTAGAGAAGTTTATATTCCAAGTGCTTGCCGTGGGTGATAGTTGAGTGTTGATTTTTCAAAATCAAAATATCCAAAAAATACTAGAAGAAAATAACTTAGGGACTTTTGATGATATTTGGAAAATAGAAAAAAACTGGGTTGAAGAGCCAAATATCAAATCTGAGAATAGTTGGAGCGGTGTTGTAAAATATACAATTATAAATAATAATCTTGGACAAGATATTTATATAAAACTCCAGCAAAACTATTTCAAAAAGACAGCTACTAGCCCAATAAAAGGCATTCCAACAATAGAGAAAGAGTTTAATTCAATAAAATTATTAGAAAAAAATAACATCCCAAATCTAACGCCTTATTTATTTGCAAAAAGGAAAGAAGGTTCTGATATTCAAACTATTTTAATAACAAAAGCTTTATCTGATAGTATTCCATTAGATGAATACTTAAAGAAAGGAGAGCTTTCAGATGAATTAATTCAGAAATTAGCTAAGTTTATTAAAAATATGCACAACCTAAAAATACAACACGGTGCGTTATACGATAAACATATATTTATAAACTTGAAGAGTAAAAGCTTTAACCTTATAGATTTAGAAAACACACGGAAAGTATTTTCATTTAAAAAAGCCCAAAAAAGAGACTTATCAAGGTTGCTCAAAAAATCTAACTGGAATAATGAGCTAGTTGATAAGTTTAATAAATATTACTATGAGACTTAGGGAATTAGATATTTCCTAATATTCTAGCCTTAATATAAAAAATACCTCAAAAAATATCTCAAATAAAACCTAGCTTATTTAAGCCTAAGCTTTCTTCAAAATCACACATCAAATTCATACACTGAACAGCTTGTCCAGAAGCACCTTTTATCAAATTATCTTCAACAACCATAATAATTAAATAATCACTATTTGGTGGGTTACTAATTCCAATTTGAGCTAAGTTTGTTGTTGTAACCGATTTGGTTTGTGGGTGTTTGCCTTTATCTAAAATACTAACAAAAGCCTCATTTTTATAAAATTCTTTGTATAAATTTATAATACTATCTATTGTGTTTTGCTCTTTATTTTTTAATTTTATATAAATAGTTGAATGAATTCCTCTTGTCATTGGAACTAGATGAGGTGTGAAAATCAAATCAATTTCTTTTTTTGCAATAATTTCTAACTGTTGCTTTATTTCTGGATAATGTCTATGCCCTGAAGTCGCATAAGCTTCAAAATTTTCTGCTCTTTCTGAATAAAGCATATTGGTTTTGGCTGATCTTCCACCACCACTAATTCCAGATTTTACATCAGCAATAATTGTATCATCTGTAGCTAAATCATTTGTCAGAATTGGTAAAAGCCCAAGCTGAACAGAAGTAGGATAGCACCCTGGACAAGCAATTAATTTGGCTGTTTTTATTTGTTTACGATTTAATTCTGGCAAACCATAAACGGCTTCATTAATAAGCTCTGGAAAAGTATGTCTTGTAGCATACCATTGCTCCCAAATTAATTGGTCTTTTATGCGAAAATCAGCAGATAAATCAATTACTTTAATACCTTTATTAAGCAAACTTTGTGCTTGGCTCATCGCAACTGTGTGTGGAGTTGCAAAAAAACAAATATCTATATTTGAAAAATCAGAATCCATAGGAGAGGTGAATTCTGCATCAGAGTTATTAATTAAAACACTTTCTAAGTGAGGAAATACATCTTTTAGTTTTTTCCCAGCCTCACCCCTTGAAACCATAAGAGTTAAAATTTGCTTTTGGGTGCTTGTCTATAATTCTAACTAATGCTGCTCCTGAGTAACCATTTGCACCAACTATTGCTATATTTACATTCTTCATATTTTCACTCCCTATTTGTTTTGTTTAAATTAGTTAATTAAATATATAAAATAAGATTATAAGTTAAATTTGAGATAATTTTGGGAAAATTCATTAAAAAACTTAATTACTCAAAAGTATTGCTAAAGTTATTTATGTTAAAATAAGCATAATAAAAAAGATTTAAACTCAAAATAATAATAGGAAATTAATTAACTAAGAATAATTAAATGAATGAAAATAGCATAAACAAATTAAGTGAAATAGATAATGGTTATGAGTTGTTAGAAGATGTATTGCCCAAAGGATTTAAGTATACAAATTGGGTGCCTAAATGAATGTTTTGAGCTTAGAAGACTACTTATGGGTTGAGGCTATGTTCGTACAGTCTATGATCGGTGCTATTTCATCTAACTTTAGAGAAATAACATTTTCTTTTGATGGATATTTTTGGGTTTTAAAAGTTATTTTAGAAAAAGATATTGCTATAGATAGAGAAGAAATTTCAGATATTATTGATGAATTTTCTATTTATCTTGAAGATATCAGAGATAAATTTCAATTGATGCATATGTGAAAACTAAATCAGTTATTGTAGTTTCAGAGGATAGCTTGGAACCTGTAAGCGATATGCAAGAATTCTTTTTCGTAGAAAAGAATATAAAAATTTAAATATTAAATATTAAATATTAAAAATTAAAATAGAGGACATATGAAGTTAAGAAACATAACAGTATTAAAACTTGCCAGTATAGTTGCTAGTAGCTGTCAAATAAATAACCTTAGTGGGGTAACAAAAAAGTTACAGGGAAAAGTATTATCACAAAAAGATAAATATAGTATAGAAAATAACCCTTATGCTTCACATCAAAATATGGATAATGGTCATAAGGTTCAAGAGTTTATGCAAAATGAAGTATTACCTAAAGTTAAAGAAGATATTTCTAAAGAACAACATGATAAAATAAATAAGGAGGTTAAAAATGAGAATAAAAAAATATTTTTCTATTTTCTATTTTTAATTGTCCTTATGAGTTGTAGTAATTAAAAAAGAAAATGAAATTAAATGTATACAGGTGATTGATAAAATAATAATAGGATAGAAGGTGTTAAAGTTAGTTTTGGTGCGACAAGAGATGTAATGGTCTAATTTTATGGAACACTTTTTAAGCGACATTTATCATTCTATTAAATTTTCATTTGGTGTCATGTAATTTATTGCGGAATTTAACCTCTTATAATTATAAAAATATATATAACTATCTACTTCTTCAGTAACTTCTTGATGGTTTTTAAAACTTAAATAATTTAATCTTTCAGACTTTAGACTCCTAAAAAATCTTTCCATTACAGCATTATCCCAACAGTTTCCTTTTCTGCTAACACTCTTTGTTATATGCAAATTTCCACAAAAATCAGTAAATAATTTGAAGTATATTGCACCCCACGATCCGAATGAAATAATAATTTACTTGTGTCTGGCTGTTTTCTTCTAATTGCGTTTTGAAGTGCTTTTTTTTGCAAGTTTTGCATTCGGTTTTTTGCGACAAACTCCAGCCCACAATTTCTTTGTTGCAAGGTCAAGAACCGTCGCTAAATAGCTCCAGCCTTGATGATTTCGGATATAAGTTATATCGCCAACCCAATGTGTATTTGGTGTTTTTTGATTAAATTCTCTATTTAAAATATTTTCAGAAATAATTTTAGACGCTCGTTCTTTGGGGTAATAGTGTTTTTTTCTTGGTGTAATTGCTTGAATATTAGCAAGTTTCATCAATGAAGCTACTTTAAAAATACCAATCTTAATACCGTAAAGTTGAAGTTCTTTTTGCATTCTTCTTTTCCCATAACTGTGTTTTGTTTCTATAGAAATTTTCTTTAATAAAGATATTATTTCAGAAGATTTTCTATTAATTTTCCTAGTGTTAGTCTTTCTGTAAAATGTATTTTTAGGAACTCCATAAGCAGTGCATAATTCAGTTATTGAGTAATTTTTATTTGCCATTTTTAAAATTTCATTATCTCTTTTAGCCCTCCAAAGCTGTTTCCTAAGTCTTGAATCTCCTGTTGCTGAGCCGTCAACGCTCTTTTGCCATCTGGAGTTTTCCCACCTAATTCGTCAATATATTGTTTTTTCCAACGCGCAACAGCTGATTTTCCTGCACCAGAAATTTCTTGAATTTGACTATTTGTATAATTTTCATGCACCATAAGTTTAGCATAATCAAGCTTTTGCTCTACAGTCCAAGTTTTTCTTTGTTTGTTAATTTTTGACATAATTTTTTCCTCTTAAAAGTGTATTATAGGCTAAAAATCTGTCCATAAAACTGAACCACTTCAAGATAGAAATATGAAAGAATGGGGAGGTTTGGTTACTAAATTAGATAGTTTATACCATATTGAATTAGGAAAAACAAATTCAGAGGGAAAAATATGTATTGAAGATCATATTGATTCAGATATAAGTTATGTTTATAGAAATAAGCTTTGGCATTTTGAAACTGAAACACATGAGCAATTATATTCATCTTTTGATAATATTCCTTTAAAAGTTATTTTAGAAATTGATAAGGAACATCCTTTTAAAAATAGGGAAAAATAATTTAAAATACAGGTAAAATTCCTGAGAGTAAAATACCTGTTATATATAAGAAGCCTGTTGTAACTGAAGTTCCTGAAACTAATCAACTAGAAGTAGGAAGGTAGAAACCTACAAAGAGTCCAAAAAAACTACTGGAGATGGTACAATAGATAGAGACCATATACCTTCTAAAACAAGCATTAAAAGAGAGAGCTAGAGAGTTGAATGGTGGAGAAAGATTAACAAGTACACAAATAAAAAGAATAGAAGAAGAGAGTCAAACAATTACAGTTAAAAAAGAAGTCCATAGTAAAAAAATCTAATGAGTTATAAAAATAGAAATATTAAATTTAGACCATAGGAGATAATTTGATGAAGAAAAATAATAAACTAACATATGGTTTTTGGGATGGCAGTATGGTCTATCCTCTTGGGTCAAAAAATGATATGCTCTCTTTTTTTTGATATTATAGATAACCATTGCGATATTAAGGATAAAGACTTAGTTATCAAGGAATTAAAAATAAGATATATAAGATATAAAGATGTTTATCTGCTAGATAGTGTTTTTAAAAAATAGAAAAATGTTTTCTTGAAATAAAAGTTAAGGACCTTAAAAAGTTAAAAACATATAAAAAGGATTCTTTTTTAAATTGGGATCAAAAAACCATATATGAGGTTTTTAAGATTTTTATTGAAAGTAGCCTAGCAGTTACAGAAGGTTTAATTTGGTCAGTTAATAATGAAACAGAAGATGAATTAACATTTTTTACAAAAATGAAAGTAGTATTAACTGATATAGTTTACTCTGACTGGATAATGAAACTACCCAAGGAAAATTTTTGACAATCTAACAGATGAAGACGAGCCTCTATGGACATGGGAGATAGAGAAGTTAGAAGAGCTTGTAAAAAAGAATAACCCAAAATACAAAGATGTATTTCATGCTGTTTATGTGTTAAAGGATGAATAAGGTGTTAATTTAGAAAATAAAGAGGAATATTATTTAGCAAGTCTAACAATAAGAGAAGAAAATAATATTAAAAAAACAAAATGCAACCCATAACAAAACAATTTTAATCTATTTAACAATATTTATTAATATTGTTTTTGCTACAGAGTATAAACGGGTGTATAAAAAAGTAACAATAGACCAAGTGTATTTGGAATAAGTATGCAAATTAATAAATAATAATTCACGATAAATATTTTTCTTAATTGATTTATAATAGCTATCTAAGGAAAATCATTTCAAAAAAAATCAAAATATTATGAGTTTAAAAAAAGTTAACAAGGAATTATATATATGCTTTTAGCATCGATTATTTTTTCCTTTATGGGAGCATCTGCTAAAGAGCTTGGGAAACATATGGGTTCTATTGAACTGGTGTTTTTTAGAAATGTTTTTGGAGTTATCATAATTGGTTATTCTATTTATAAATCCCCTTTAAAACAAGTTGGTGGTAAGCCTTTGTTACTTCTTTTTCGTGGAACAATTGGTTTTTTATCACTTTTGGCTTATTTTTATAATTTAAAAAATATACCTCTTGGTGATGCAGTTGCTTTAAATAAAACAGCACCTATTTTTGTAGCTTTTTTTGCTTATATTTTTTGAAAGAAAAGCTTAATATAATTGCGTGGATTAGTATTTTCATTGCATTTGTTGGAATAATATTAATTACTAAGCCAACAGGATTTAGTTTTGATAAATATGATATTTAGGTATTTTTAGTGAATTGGAGCGGCTCTTGCTTATACTTCAATAAAAGAACTTAAAAATATGTATGATACGCGTGCGATAGTTATTGTCTTTTATGGCAGTTGGAACTATTGGACCAATAATTTTGATGATTGTTGCTAATTTTGTTGATTATCCTAAACTTGATTTTATGTTTGATAAATTTGTTATGCCAACTGGTATATCTTGGTTTTATATTATTATTTTAGGTGTTTCTGCAACAGCTTCACAAGTATTAATGACAAAGGCTTATAGTTATGCAAAAGCTGGGATAATTGGTGCAATAAGCTACTCAAACTTATTATTTGCAACTATTTTGGGAGTTATGCTTGGTGATATTTTTCCAGATTTAATGACTTTAACAGGTTTAGTTTTGATTGTTTTTTCAGGAGTTATGATAACAATGAAAGGTAAATAAATAATCTTTAACAAAATAAATCAAATTTCTTAGTTTGATAAAATATATCTATTGCCACTATTAAATAATAATATTTGGATATAGTATATATATGCATTATCTTATTAGTTCAAACAATAAGATAATAAAATTTCTTAGTTTTATAATTTTAAAATAACTTAAACAATATGAGGTAATATATGAGTTTTATAGGAAAAAAATCACCAGAATGGAGTGCTGTTGCATATGACAATGGACAAGAAAAAACTGTTTCTTCTGCAGATTACAAAGGAAAATGGCATGTAATTTATTGGTATCCATTAGATTTCACTTTTATCTGCCCAACAGAAATTAGAGAATTTGAAAGCCTAAAATCTGACTTTGCTGATGAAAGGTGTTTCTGTAATTGGTGTTTCAACTGATTCTTGGCATTCGCATAATGCTTGGTTTGCTGATAGAGAAATTTTCGCAAAAGAAAATAACTCACCCAGTTTTAGCAGATACTAGCCATAGTGTTACAAAAGCATTCAAAGTTCTAAAAAAAGATGAAGGAATTGCTTATCGTGCAACTGTAATTGTTGATGATGAAGGAATTGTTCGTTCATACTCAGTTAATGACTTATCACTTGGGCGTAGTCCAAAAGAAAGCTTAAGAGCAATTTATGCACTTAAGTCTGGTGGATTAATGTGGTGTTGATTGGGAAAAAGGCGGATAATTTCGCTGGATAATTTCCTTTTCTATATTTTTCTAAGAAGATTTTTTTTAATTTCTTCTTAGGAAAATTTTATAAATATTCTATAGTCTTTATGAGGTAATATTATGAACTTAGAAATTTTAACACCAGAAAATTGGCAAGAATTTATTGCTGATGAAACTGCAGTTTTAGTGCTTGGTAAAACGGGCTGCCCAGCTTGTGAAGAGTGGAGCAAAGAGCTTGAGGAAAGTAGTGAAGATTTAGGAAATGTAAGGGTTGGAAAATTAATAATTAATCAAAAAGGTTTGTTGGAATTTAAAAAAGCAAATACTTGGTTAGCTGAAGTTGATATTCTTCCATACAATGTAATTTTATCAAAATGGTGAAGTTAAAAAAAGATACGGCGGTGGCGGTATGGATAGACTATTAACTAGACTTTCAAATCTGTAAATCGTTTTATAAATAATCAATGAAATTTATTTGGTAGTTACTTGTAATATTTATAAAAACTACCAATAAACACTCTAATATATAACAAAATAATAACAAAATAATAAAATAAAAATTAAGCTGAAAAAATAAGTAAGGTTTAATGTATTTTAATAAGATGATATAGGTATATAATCTATATCATCTTATATACCTACATAATTTTTCAGGAATCAATGATTATTAGGATTATTAATATTATGATCTTTATAATGATATGAAAAATCATAAAGTTCTTTATGATAAGAGTCATCATCTTCTTCCTCCTCCTGAGCAGCAGCTACATCTGCAATTATTTGTTCTGCTCTCTCTTTACCTAATACTGTATAAACTATTTTATCAACTAAGTAGTTAAATAGAAAAATGACGATTAGAACAGCAATTAATACTAATGGACCTTCCATAACAACACCTCTTTTTTTAAATTAATTAACTTACAAAATACACCTAATTAACAAATTAGTCAATTTTGCAGATTATTATAAATTTCTTATGTTCTTTAATAAAAATACCAATATCTTTATTTTCTTGCTAAAACCTATAATTTTATATAAAATTACTAACTTGGTTTTTAGCTTTTTAAAGAGCTTCAAAGCATAGGCGCGTAGCTCAGTTGGTTAGAGCACTACCTTGACATGGTAGGGGTCGGTGGTTCGAATCCACTCGTGCCTACCACTTATTATATTTTAAATATTAATCAAATATCACAAAAGAATATGAGCAAGGAAAATAGAGAAAATATCAATCAAATTTTAAACAAAAAACAAAATAACCCACAATTTGCATTATTTGAATTCGCATTTAGACCGTTCTTTTTGTTCCCAGTTATTTTTGCAATAGTGCATATTACTTTATGGCTATTTATTTATTCTGGGAAATTTAGCTTAGGGTTAAACTCTATATCTAGTTTCTTGTGGCACGGTCATGAAATGGTTTTTGGTTATGTTTCTGCAGTAATTATTGGATTTTTGTTAACTGCTGTAACAAACTGGACTGGGAAAATGACAATGACAGGCAAGCAATTAATGCTTTTATTTTCGTTATGGTTAGTTGCTAGAATTATGTTTATGGTTCCTGGGGAAACAGCTTTTATAGTTGCAATGGCTTGTGATTTGTTGTTTCTAACTCTTGCTTTAGTTGATTTCATAAAACCAATTATAGAAACTAAAAACAAACGCCAGTTTGGGTTCATCGCAAAACTAGTAATTATATTTATTGCAAATGTTTTATTCTACCTTGGTGCATTTGGTATTTTAGAAAATGGGATGCATTATGGAGTTTATCTTGGTTTTTATATTGCATTATCTATTGTTTTTGCCCTTGGGCGAAGAGTAATTCCTTTCTTTATATCAAGAGGTATAAATCCAGCAAAAGAAATTCAAAATCCAAAGTGGATAGATAGCTCAAGTCTTGTTTTAATTGGTGTTTTTTCTGTTTATGATACTTTTTTTACAGCGGATAAAATTCTAGCTGCAATATCTTTGGTTTTATTTATTGTTCATTCTGTAAGGCTTTATAACTGGCATAGAAAAGCAATTTGGGGTAATTCTTTACTTTGGATTTTGTGGGTTTCTTATTTATTCTTAACACTTGGTTTTTTGTTAAAATTTATAAGTGCTTTAAAACCAGATTTAGTAAATCCATTCCTAGCTTTACATTGTTTTTCTTACGCTGGAATAGGGCTGATAACCATTGGAATGATGGCAAGAGTAACTTTAGGGCATACGGGTAGAAGTATTTATAACCCACCAAAACTTGTGAAACCTGCTTTTATTATTTTAATTATTGGCAGTTTTTTTAGAGTTATTGCTCCAATAATTATTCCAGCAAGCCATAATATTTTCATACATATTTCTGTAACTCTTTGGATTTTAGCATTTTTATTATTTGTATTTTCTTATGCGAAAATGTTAATCAGCCAAAGAATAGATGGTAAAAAAGGATAAATGCAATTAGTATCAATAATTACAATCAGTTAGATTAAATAATCAATTTGATGTGTCTTTTTTGTAGTTTTAAAACATATATTTTGTTAAAATAATCTGATATTTTTTAAGAAAATACTTTAAGAAGTGTGAATTAAATAATTTACACCAATAAACTAAACATACGGTAAAACAAATATGAAGCTAATAAAATTAATAATTATATCTCTGCTTTTCACTAGCGTTTCATTCGCTAAAACATTCAAAATAAAAGATGTTAGGGTTGAAGGATTACAAAGAATTACAGTAGGTAGTTTTTTTAATTATCTGCCTGTTTCTATTGGTGATAAAGTAAGTGATAGAGGTTTTTCTAAGATAATCAAAAGACTATACAAAACTAAATTCTTTGATGATATAAGCCTTGCCGAAGATAAAGGAGTTCTAGTTGTTAGAGTTGTTGAAAGACCAATTGTTAATAATGTAACTATTGATGGAAATAAAGAAATTGGTTCAAAAGACTTGAAAAATGGACTTAGAGATATGGGGCTAAGTGCAGGAGAACCTTTTAATAAAATGCTTCTTAACCATGTAGAAAAAGAATTGTTGAAAATCTACCACTCTAGATCTAAATATGATGTTGTTATTAAAACTGATATTGAAAGTTTAGTTGATAATCGTGTAAATCTAAAGATTGATATCAAAGAAGGAATTTCAGCAAGAATTAAACAAATTAATATTGTTGGAAATAAGGCTTTCTCTGAAAAAACACTTCTTAAAAAATTAAAACTAACAACAACTAGATGGCATTCTTTGATGACAAAGCACGATAGATACTCAGGTGCTGCTCTTAAGTCTGATATTAAAACTATTTCTAATTTTTACCTTAACCGTGGTTTTTTAGATTATAAATTAGTTTCAACTCAAGTTAGCCTTACTGATGATAAAAAAGGAGTTTATATAACTATAAATATTAATGAAGGTCTTCCTTACAAATTAGTTAGTTATTCATTTTCAGAAAACAATTTGGTTAAAAAAGAAGAGCTTGAAAAGCAGTTCTAATTAAAAATAATACTTATTTATCAAGAAAAAAGCTTATTGTTTCTAAGGAAAGAATCAATTTAGAATATAGAACTCTTGGTTATGCATTTTCTGAAACACTTACTGATTTAGATATAAATAAAGAGAAACACGAAGTTAAAGTTAACTTTGTAACTAGCCTTGGGAAAAAAGTTAATGTTAGAAGAGTTTCTTTTACAGGTAATAATAAAACTAATGATGAAGTTCTTAGAAGAGAAATGCGTCAAATGGAAGCAAGTCCTTATAATGCAAGAAAAGTAAATCGTTCAGCACAACGAATTCAAAGGTTAAAACATATAGCTAAAGTATCACGAAAAGAAGTGCCTGTAGCAGGTAGCCATGATCAAGTTGACCCACCAAATATTAACGATAGGATAGAAAAATGACAAGAATACTATTTGGACTGCTGCTTTTGGCAACTTCACTTTTTGCAGAACTCAAACAAGAATGGGCTACTGAGAGCTTTTTAAATAAACATATCAAAATCATAGATATCAGAACTCCTGCTGAGTGGAGAGAAACGGGTATTGTGAAAGGTTCAACTACGATTATGTTTTTTGATGAAGAGGGAAACTATGATGTGCCAAAATTTCTTAAAGCTTTAGATAAAGTAGTGAAGAAAGATGAGCAGTTTGCACTCATATGTCGTGTAGGATCCAGAACAGGAATGGTGTCAGAATTTTTAGTAAATAAGTTGAAATATAGAGTCATAAACCTGAAAGGCGGGATTATGAAGCTTATCTCTGAAGGGTATCGACCTGTTCGTTATATGAAATAAAAAAGTATAAATTACTCAAACTTGATTGACATTGACTAAAGTTTTTTGATATAATCTTTTAAATTAAGTAAAGATTTATTTTAGGAAAGAAAATGTCAAAAAGTTTATATGAAACGCTAGGTGTGAGTGAGCGTGCCTCTGCCGATGAGATCAAAAAAGCGTATAGAAAACTTGCAAGAAAATACCACCCGGATATCAACAAAGATGAGAGTGCCGTAGATAAATTTAAAGAGATCAATGCTGCATATGAAGTACTCTCTGATACAGCAGAAAAAAGCAGCAATATGATCAGTTTGGAGACTCAGATGTTCGGTGGACAGAATTTCCATGATTTTGCTCAGAGGGCAGGGAGCCGGAGTGTAGATCTTGATGAGATTCTTGCGTCAAATGTTTGGAGGTGGAGGAGCTGGCGGTGGTTTCTCCGGTGGTTTTGGTGGTGCACAGGGAGGCTTCGGTGGTTTTGGAGGCTTTGGCGGACCGGACCTTGGATCTTCAAGCACGTATCGTTGTGCCTTTCATGGTAGCGATCACATGGTGGTAAAGCATAATGTTTCTACCAATGGACAGAATTTTGATATTAAGATCCCTGCGGGTATCAAGAGTGGTGAGACCATGCGTGTTCGTGGTAAGGGTAAACAGTATCAGGGACAAGCAGGTGATCTTCTCATTAAAAGTGGAAGTCTCAGCTGCATCGAATGAGTATGAAAGAAAAGGAGATGATCTCTATAAAACATTTGATGTTCCTTTAAAAGAAGCACTTGTTCGGTGGTAAGAGTAGCAAGTTATTACACCGGAGAAAGAGGTTTCAATGAAAGTGCCTAAAAATACTAAAAATGGACAGAAATTCAGACTTAAAGGTAAAGGTGTTGCTGACAGAAAAACAGCTATGAAAGGAGATCTATATCTGGTTGCCAATGTTGTGCTTCCTAATGTGGATAGCTTAGATCCAGAGTTAAAGAAAAAGTTGGAAGAAACACTGTAAGGAGTGAATGATGCATAGTTATGATGAACCGGTTTATCTTATTTCTGTAGTGGCTACTATGTTGGAAATACATCCTCAAACATTGAGACAGTATGAGAGGGAAGGTTTGGTTGAACCTTCACGTACACAAGGGCGTATGCGTCTTTATTCCCAAAGAGATATAGACAGAATGAAATTGATTTTGAGATTGACACGTCAAATGGGTGTGAATTTGGCTGGAGTAGATATTGTGCTCCAACTTAAAGAGCAGATAGATCAGATGCAAACAGAGATAGACCAGCTTCGTGAAGAGTTAAGCAAAGTTAACCGTAACGGTTCTGTACATATAAGTAAAGCATTAGTGACTAAAAATGCTTATGATATTATTATTTTTGAAGATTAAGTAGAGAATAATCTATGACTTGACAGTAAAACTGTCAAGTATAAAATTATCGGTAATAGTATCTTGCTTCATCTTTTTTCTGCTCATTGTGTCCTATGGCGCCACCTGCCAAACCACCAATAGCTGCACCTGCTAAAGCACCATTGGTACCATTGATCGCTGAACCAATAAGTGCTCCTGAAGCAGCACCAATTAATGCACCATCTGTTGTCTTGCTTGTACCCGTTGAAGCACACCCTGTCATTAAAACTATAGAAGCACTTGCCAGTGCTAAAGTCGATAAACGTAAAGTTTTCATTTTATATACCTCCAGAAATTTTTTTTACATAACTATTGTAACATAAAAATAACAATAGTTGACCCAAATCCAAAAATAGAAAAACCAAAAAATAAGAGAAAATGCCGTAAAATACGAATAAAGAAGCCAACAGAAGCCCACCTGATACTTTCACCCAACGGGTGAGGCTCCTGCCAAGGAGTAAAATTATGGCACAAAGTGTATTAAGCTTTTCTGTAGAGAGTACAGGAGAGATGCTGACTTCCAATTCTGGAACGATTTTGTTTGGTGAATATCTCAAAGCAATCAAATTTGATCAACTCTGTAATACCTTCCTTCCCCTTCCTAAAAGTAATAGAGGCTATCTGCCTTTTGAACATATTCAGCCATTGATACTGATGCTGCACAGTGGAGGAAGAGTATTAGATGATTTACGTTATATCAGACAAGACAAAGCCATGCAGGAAACACTGAAGATCAAACATCTACCACTTTCCCAAAGTACCGGAAACTGGCTTTGGCGACATGGGTTATCTGGTGTATACGGTATGGAGAAAATCAACCGGTCTCTTTTAAAAAAACATCTTAAAAATATCACAGCTCCTTTAATATTAGATATCGATGCTTCACTGATTCATGCACAAAAGAGTACGACAGAGATAACTTATAAAATGTTTCCCGGCTATGCACCCATGATAGGACATATCAATGGAGGCTTTGTGCTTCACAGTGAGTTCCGTCCTGGAAATATTGCACCTGCAGATCATAACCTGACATTTTTGCTTCGATGTCAAGAGCAGTTACCAGAAGGTAAAACTATATCTTTCTTTAGAGCGGACAGTGCTACCTACCAGTCAGGGGTTTTTAACTACTGCAATCAAAATGGTATCACGTATACGGTTGGGGCACAACTTGACAGTAGTGTACTGGAGAACATCCAGCAAATTACACAGTGGGAATCTTTAAAACTTACAGAAGGTACAGCACATCACCTTAAAGAAGAAGTTGGAGAGTTCCTTCATACGATGACACATACAGAACATGCTTTTAGACTTATTGTAGTAAAGAAAACCATTACACCTATGTTGCCTGAACTTTGGGATATGTTAAGCGAGGAAGAGAAGATCGCACTGTCACAAGAACGCTACAGTGTCATTGCTACCAATGCGGATGAGAGTATCTCAGCTGCAGAGATCGTAGCGTTTTACCGTAAAAGAGGAGACAGATCAGAGAATCGTATCAAAGAACTCAAAAATGGATTCAACCTCTCTTACCTGCCTTCTTCAGATTTCATCTCCAATGCTTTTTACTTTCAAATAGGTGTGATAGCCTATAATCTTTTTATCCTTTTTAAAAAGATGTTACAACACAACTGGCAGAAGCATACGGTGAGTACGATACGTTACAAGTTCTACCATACTGCTGGAAAGGTTATCCGGCATAGCAGGAGAACGATACTGAAAATAGCACATGAAACTACAACGCTCTTTCATAAAATACGAAGGCAGATATATCGGGTTTCTTTAGAATAAAGCATTCTAAATCCTACCTTCTAGTCAATAGCCATCTATTAAACAAAAAGACCTACAGGATACCCATGGCTTATTTTATGGATTTTTACTATTTTTAATCCAAAATCTATCATCTTTAGAGAAATTGACGCAACTCGATAAAACTATACGATATTTTATAAATGATTTTATAACCTTATGGACAAATCTCTTGCTTATGGATTTTCCTTGTTTGTCTATTTTGGGATTTGGGTTTTCTTTTTGAATTCAAATGATATCGGTAAAATAGAAGAATGGAAATCTCCCAATATAGAAACAAGTGTCAAACGCTTTCTCCTGTTATTTTATCTAAACTCTCTTTGAATCTTTTTCATCTTTATTTTCTTTTGCATGAAAGGCAGAAGGTCTTGCTTTATGAGAAAACTTCACAATCATTGCAGTCAATACTGCACCACCTGGAATCACCCAAATTACAGCCAACCCTGCCATTTTAAAAAGATCTGTAACTTGAGCACCTGCTTTTTTAAACTCTCTGTTTTTAAGGAGTTTAGGTATTTCTATAGTCTCTTTAAACTCTACATTTATCCCTTTACCAATATGCTTACTAAACTCTTTGAGACGATGTATACGTTTTTTCATCTATGGCGTGATCTTAATAAAAATATTGGGTTTACCATACTCTTTCACTAAAGCATAAAGTTTTTTTGCATGTTTTGGATGTAGTCTGACACAACCATGAGAAGCTCGTCTCCCCAGTCTTCTAATAGAATTTGTACCATGAATAGCATAGTTTCCATGAAAGAAAATAGAGTATGGCATAGGTGAATTATGATATCGTTTAGAGTAATGCATACGTTCAATAAACTGTGGTTTATAATTCCCTTTAGGGGTAACATACCCTCTTCTGGCAGTAGAAACATTCCATTTGTAAAGAATGTTCTCTCCCCGATACACATACATTTCCTGATCGGAAAGATCTATATGTGCAGTAATATAATTTTCTCCTTTTCCCAAAACACCAGCATATTTTTTAATCGCGAGTATCTCTTTTTGGGCTTCCAGTTTTTTTACTTCTTTTTTAGCAAGCAAAAGAGCTTCTTTCTTTTGCTCATTTAAAAGTTTCGTCTGTTTTTCAGTTTCTCTGGCAGAAGCTTCAAGTGCCTCTTTTTGTATTTTTAAATTGCTTATCTTTTCATTTACTTTAGCCAATTCATTGCTAATATCATCTAATGATTTCATATTTTTCTTGTTTGATAGTATCACATTTTCTTCTGCCCCTAGAGAAAAAGAACTTAACAGGCAGACAGAAAGTAGACATAATGAGATTTTTTTACGCATGAACATGTGTAGGAACTCCTTGATTTGTACAAATATTATAGCAAAAATATATACCGTATCTCTATACTCTTATGCTAAAATCATAAGAAAGTGTTCAAAAAAAGGTTATGTATGAATCATAAAAGTATATATATTGCATCTGTTGAGCCACGAGCAGGTTCTCTCATGATTGCTATCGGTATTATGGAGATGCTTAAAGGGGCTTATGAAAAAGTGGCATTTTTCCGTCCCATACTTCCAGATGGAATCACAAAAGAGAACGATATTGAGTTCATGCTTGCACATTTTGATCTCGGTATTACTTATGAAGAGTGTTGTGGCTTTACGGTCAATGAGTATATTGAAGCCTATGGAAGTGGAAAAGAAGACGTACTACATGAAACATTGATGCACAAGATGAAAACCTTATCTAAAAACTATGATTTTGTACTCATTGAGGGCTATGCCAGAAATATCTTTGGCTCTGTTTTTGACTTTGATATTAATTTAGAGATCGCTAAAAATCTAGATACTGTTTTTGTACCTATCATTAATGCCTTTGGAAAATCAAGCAATAATATAACAGATGAGATCCAAATTATATCCGAGGCAGTAGAGGCTGAAGGATGTACCCATTTAGCTACCGTAATCAATAGATGTGATAAACATATTATAGCGCATATCCATAAACATATAAAATCAGCACAGATGAAAGAACAAATCTATATCTTTCCTGAAGTTAAAGAGTTAAATACACCTACACTGAGAGAAGTAACACATGCACTGGAGGCTACTATGCTTTTAGGTGATGAGAAACATCTTCAACATCTTGTACATGGTAATAAAATTGCCGCAATGGGTGTAGAAAACTATCTTTCTCGTATACAAAATGGAGATATCATCATTGTACCAGGGGATCGGATAGATATTATTTTGGTTTCACTCCTCTCTTTCCATGCAAAGAATCATAGTAATATTGTAGGGATCATACTTAGTGGTGGGATTACACTTAGTCAACCTATTATGAAATTACTTCAAGACTTTTCAGAAATCTCTATTCCTCTCTTTACTGTCAAAAAAGACAGCTATAGTACAGCAATTGCTATGGAGAAAATCTCTGCAAACATTACCACTGAAAGCACAAGAAAAATCTCTCTGGCAAAAGGTCTATTTAATAGCCATATAGACAAAAACAGACTTAGAGAAAGATTTAGAACTACATCCAATGAAACTCTCACACCGATTATGTTTGAATATAGACTTTTTGAACAGGCACAACGTAAAAGACAAAGAATCGTCCTCCCAGAAAGTGATGATGCACGTATACTTCGTGCCACTGAGATCTTGATCCATCGTGATATTGTTGATATTATCCTCCTCGGAGATCCTAAGAAAATTCACTCCCAAGCATTGAAAATGGACTTGGATATCCGTAAAGCTGAAATAATTGATCCAAATGATTTAAATCTTCAAAAAGAGTTTTCACAACGTTTTTATGAGATGAGAAAAGAGAAAGGGTTAACAGAAGATGTAGCTAAAGATGCTATGACACATGTTAATTATTTTGCGACTATGCTACTGTATAGTGGTAGGGCAGATGGCATGGTTTCAGGAGCAACACATACGACTGCCGATACCATTCGTCCAGGACTTCAGATTATTAAAACCAAAGAAAATATTTCTATTGTTTCAAGCATATTTTTTATGTGTCTTGAAACCAAAGTACTGGTCTATGGAGACTGTGCGGTCAATATGGACCCCAGTGCTGAAGAGTTGGCACAAATTGCTGTCTCTTCTGCCGATACAGCCAAAGCATTTGGTATTGAACCTAAAGTTGCACTACTCTCTTACTCAACAGGGACTTCAGGCACTGGTCCAGAAGTAGAAAAAGTAAGAACAGCTACTAAACTTGCACAAAAAATGCGACCAGAATACCTCATAGAAGGTCCTATGCAATATGATGCAGCTATAGATGTAAAGGTCGCAAAGAAAAAACTTCCACTCAGCAAAGTTGCAGGAAAAGCAACTGTTTTTATTTTTCCAGATCTCAATACAGGAAATAATACCTATAAAGCTGTACAACGTTCCACAAATGCCCTAGCAATTGGTCCCATACTACAAGGCTTACGTCTACCACTTAATGACCTCAGCCGTGGATGTCTTGTGGAAGATATTGTAAACACTGTTACCATTACAGCTATTCAAGCACAAGGTATACAATAAAATGAAAATACTTATACTTAATTCAGGGAGTTCTTCTCTCAAGTGTCAATATTTTATAAATCAAAAAAGTGTTGCTTCTATTGTTATTGAACGTATAGGAGAGGAAGAGAGTCAAAGTTTCATCCTTGCAAAAAATACAAAAAAGAAAAATAATACTCCACTAAAAAACCATCATGACGCTATTCAAATGCTCTTTACTCTTTTAGAGACAGAACAAATACTCACAAGTATTCATATGCTTGATGCAGTAGGACACCGTATAGTACATGGTGGTAATACTTTCAATACACCTGTTAAAATTACGACAGAGCGTATTGAAGAGATACGTGCATTGATTCCTTTGGCACCGCTACATAATCCTGCCAATTTGGAAGGTATTGAAGTACTGCATACAAAGTATCCAGAACTTTTACAAGTTGCTGTTTTTGATACAGCCTTCCACCAAACAATGCCAAAATATGCTTCACTCTATCCTCTTCCTTACGACTTAAATCAAACCACAGATATTAGACGATATGGATTTCATGGGACCTCACATTATTATGTTGCAAAAGAAGCTGCCAAACTACTAGAAAAACCTTTAAAAACAGTAAATCTTATTACCCTGCATCTGGGGAATGGTGCTTCAGTAACAGCCATTAAATCAGGAAAGAGCATTGACACCTCTATGGGCATGACACCTTTAGAGGGATTAATGATGGGAACACGTTGTGGAGATATTGATCCAGCTATTATTCCTTACCTTGAGAAACAAGAAGGAATGTCTATTTCTCAAATTGATACCATGCTCAATACACAAAGTGGACTAAAAGGTATCTGTGGCACAAATGATATGCGTGAAGTTCTCCAAAGAGCTTCTCAAAATGATACAAAAGCACAACTTGCTTTGGAAATGTATATTTATAGAATCAAAAAATATATTGGTGCCTATACAGTGGCATTAGAAAAAGTAGATGCACTTGTATTTACCGGTGGCATAGGAGAACATGCAGCTCAAGTACGGGAACTAATATGTGCAGGGCTCTATAATTCCATAGGTATAGAAATAGATAAAGAGAAAAATAATGATAAGAGCGAGAGATCTCAGGAGATACAGAGCATCCGATCCAAGGTACAACTCTTCATTATTCTTACCAATGAAGAGTTGGAAATTGCTTTGCAGACAGAACAGCTTATTAGAGGTGAAGTTTCTTTTTGAAGTATTTATCAATATCAAAATAAATTTCACCAGAGTTATTTTTATAAGAGAGATTCTTTTTACTCAATTCTCCAATCTTTTCAAAGCCCATGATCGCCAACATCATTTTCATTCCTTTAATAAGATTTTTATGGTAATTGGCAATTTCATTTCCTTTTCTTATAACAAGGTATGATGCACGCTTTTTAGGATCTTGTGTTGCCATACCAACCGGACATTGATGACTACCATAACCAGAACACATTCTTGCCCTAATGCACCCACCACTCATCATAAATCCACGTGCAATACCTACTGCATCTGCTCCCATAGACATAGTAATGATCACATCATCTGGTGTTAATAGTTTTCCTGAGGCAATAATCTTCACATCTTCACGAAGTCCATGTTTACGTAGTGCTGTATCCACAATATAAAGTGCATTTCGTGTTGTTAAACCTACTGACTCCATAAGTTCAAGAGGGGCTGTAGCAGAACCACCTTCTCCACTGTCAACAGAAATAAAATCGGGTAAAGCAAGTCCGGCTTTTTTTCGTACTGCGGCAGAAGCAAAAATACGGTCTACTACATTGGCATCAGAAATTACTACCTTTAATCCCACAGGTTTTTTAGATATTTCTTGAAGCTTACCTATGAAATCAAGCAGATGGTCTGTAGTGTCAGCATAAGGAAAACGGTTAGGAGAAAAGAGATCTTTCCCCTCTTCTACACCACGGTAGTAAGCAATATCAGCAGAGACTTTTGCACCTGAAAGTTTCCCTCCTGTCTGTTTTGCTCCCTGTGCAATTTTAATTTCAGTCATTCGACAAAAAGACATTACTTTGGCATAACGATCTCCATCAAAATTTCCCTCTTCATCACGTACTCCATAAAGACCCGAACTCATTTGAAAAATCATATCTGGAATAGAATCAGGTACCTCTTTTGGAAAAGATTCTAAAGATGCTTTCCAATTTGGACGGAATAGTACATGTGTTTTAGCATCATAGATATAAGTATTCTCCGTTTTTTTATTAAGTAATATCTTTCTATATGTTTTAATAGCATAGGCTCTATTGAAGATTTTGTCTACCACTTTAAAGGTAAATTCTGCAAAAGGTGTACCTCTAACCACTTCAAGATACTTTGCATGATTCAAATCTGGTTTTAATGTATATAGATGATTTGAAGTTAGCCCCCCTTCTCCTGTATTCACAGTAAACTCACCTTTTAATGCACCCAAAGAGAATGCTCTTACTGCTTCAGGACTTAAAGCACCATCACTCATAGCAGATCGGATAATAGGACTTTTTGCTACAAAAGGAATCTCTCTTTTTTCACCAAAAATAACAGAAAGGTCATTAGAGATTTCATCATCGTTTTTTTACGTTAATAGAGTGTTTCACTACAAATCTTGAACCTGAAAATGGTTGAGCCACAGAAAAAGACTGATAATTAGGTACATCTTTTGCTGCCTTATATACCCAATCTATTTTATCTCTAGACTCATAAAAAGTTTCTTCTGCAAAATATTGACGCAAAGGCTCACGTAATGCTTCAAAGAAATATCTAAACCGCCCAATAATAGGATAGTTAATGATCAACTGATGTTTACGCTGTACATATCTATCATAGATAAACAAGAAAATAAGCCCAACAAAAAGAATACTTAATATAAATTCTGTAAACTCCCCTAAAAAAAATCCAAATACTATCTAACATTATATTCCCTCTGCTATCATTGCATCTGCAACTTTTTTAAATCCTGCGATATTGGCACCATCTACGTAGTTACCTTCTACACCATATGCTCTGGCTGTATCTGCAACATTGTGACAAATATATTGCATGGTCTCTTTCAATCTCGCATCTACCTTTTCAAAACTCCATTTTTGCATAGCGGCATTTTGACTCATTTCAAAGTTACTTACTGCAACACCCCCCGCATTTGCCGCTTTTGCCGGGGCAAAGCAGATCTTATGTTTCAAAAAATATTCAATAGCTTCAGGGGTAGAAGGCATATTGGCACCTTCACTAATGCTAATACATCCATTCTTCACAAGATTTTTAGCATCAACAAGCGTCAACTCATTTTGCGTCGCACAAGGGAAGGCTGCATAAGATTCTATATTCCATACAGCATGTCCCTCTTCAGGATATTCAGAGACAGGAATGTATGTTGCTTCAGGATGCTCTTTCACATATATTTCCAAAGAGACACGACGTTCAAATTTTAGCTCTTTTAACAAAGCAATATCTAGACCTCTGGCATCATAAATAGTACCCTTTGAATCCGTACATGTTACAGGGATAGCACCTAAAGCAAGTAGTTTTTCAATAGTATGTAATGCAACATTTCCTGCGCCACTTACCGTACATAATTTTCCTTCAAGATCTTCTTTATTTTCTAGTTTCAACATTGTTTCGGTAAAGTAAACCACACCATACCCTGTAGCTTGAGGTCGCATAAGTGATCCACCAAAAAAGTTTGGTTTGCCTGTCAATACCCCATCAAAAGTAGAAGTAATCTTCTTATATTCACCAAAAAGATATCCGATCTCTCTACCCCCAACACCAATATCACCTGCAGGTACATCCATACGCGGACCGATATACTTATGTAACTCTCTCATAAATGAAGAACAAAACTTCATAACCTCAAAATCACTTTTACCTTTAGGATTAAAGTCTGATCCTCCTTTGGCACCACCAATAGGAAGCCCTGTCAAAGCATTTTTAAGAATTTGTTCAAAACCTAAAAATTTCAATACACCCTCATTTACAGAAGGGTGAAATCGAAGCCCTCCCTTATAGGGGCCAAGCGTATTATTAAATTGCACCCTATACCCTGTATTGACCTGCATATTTTGTTGGTCATCCAACCATTCAACTTTAAATTTAATAATTCTATCGGGAATAGCTAATCGTTTAACAATTGCATTGACTGTATATTTATTATCTGAAACCAAAAGAGGTACAATAGAGAACAATACCTCTTCCAATGCCTGATAAAAGACATCATGCTCTACACGGTGACACGCTTTTAATTTTTCAATCTCTTTGGCTATCTCTTTTTTTGCAGCTACCTGTGCAGATTGCATAGTGATCCTTTTTTAATAAGTATATTTTTTATGTATTATATCTTAGAGTTTATGAGATACGTTTATTATGTTATGAAAAAATATTTTAATTTAAAAAAGTAAAAGAAAAAAATGCTTCTTCTTAAAAATGAGTGAATGTTGGGAGAAAACAAGGAAGCCTACCATTTAAACAAGGAGTAGTAGAACAAACTCTCAACAGTCTTTTGAAAGATTCTCTCTTTCTTAACTGTAGTATAACACGATAGAGTAAACCATTAACAAATAAAACATTAACAAATCAATAACTAGAAAATATTTTTTCTTTCCTCCTCAACCCCAAATCCCAAAATAGACAAACAAGGAAAATCCATAAGCAAGAGATTTGTCCATAAGGTTATAAAATCATTTATAAAATATCGTATAGTTTTATCGAGTTGCGTCAATTTCTCTAAAGATGATAGATTTTGGATTAAAAATAGTAAAAATCCATAAAATAAGCCATGGGTATCCTGTAGGTCTTTTTGTTTAATAGATGGCTATTGACTAGAAGGTAGGATTTAGAATGCTTTATTCTAAAGAAACCCGATATATCTGCCTTCGTATTTTATGAAAGAGCGTTGTAGTTTCATGTGCTATTTTCAGTATCGTTCTCCTGCTATGCCGGATAACCTTTCCAGCAGTATGGTAGAACTTGTAACGTATCGTACTCACCGTATGCTTCTGCCAGTTGTGTTGTAACATCTTTTTAAAAAGGATAAAAAGATTATAGGCTATCACACCTATTTGAAAGTAAAAAGCATTGGAGATGAAATCTGAAGAAGGCAGGTAAGAGAGGTTGAATCCATTTTTGAGTTCTTTGATACGATTCTCTGATCTGTCTCCTCTTTTACGGTAAAACGCTACGATCTCTGCAGCTGAGATACTCTCATCCGCATTGGTAGCAATGACACTGTAGCGTTCTTGTGACAGTGCGATCTTCTCTTCCTCGCTTAACATATCCCAAAGTTCAGGCAACATAGGTGTAATGGTTTTCTTTACTACAATAAGTCTAAAAGCATGTTCTGTATGTGTCATCGTATGAAGGAACTCTCCAACTTCTTCTTTAAGGTGATGTGCTGTACCTTCTGTAAGTTTTAAAGATTCCCACTGTGTAATTTGCTGGATGTTCTCCAGTACACTACTGTCAAGTTGTGCCCCAACCGTATACGTGATACCATTTTGATTGCAGTAGTTAAAAACCCCTGACTGGTAGGTAGCACTGTCCGCTCTAAAGAAAGATATAGTTTTACCTTCTGGTAACTGCTCTTGACATCGAAGCAAAAATGTCAGGTTATGATCTGCAGGTGCAATATTTCCAGGACGGAACTCACTGTGAAGCACAAAGCCTCCATTGATATGTCCTATCATGGGTGCATAGCCGGGAAACATTTTATAAGTTATCTCTGTCGTACTCTTTTGTGCATGAATCAGTGAAGCATCGATATCTAATATTAAAGGAGCTGTGATATTTTTAAGATGTTTTTTTAAAAGAGACCGGTTGATTTTCTCCATACCGTATACACCAGATAACCCATGTCGCCAAAGCCAGTTTCCGGTACTTTGGGAAAGTGGTAGATGTTTGATCTTCAGTGTTTCCTGCATGGCTTTGTCTTGTCTGATATAACGTAAATCATCTAATACTCTTCCTCCACTGTGCAGCATCAGTATCAATGGCTGAATATGTTCAAAAGGCAGATAGCCTCTATTACTTTTAGGAAGGGGAAGGAAGGTATTACAGAGTTGATCAAATTTGATTGCTTTGAGATATTCACCAAACAAAATCGTTCCAGAATTGGAAGTCAGCATCTCTCCTGTACTCTCTACAGAAAAGCTTAATACACTTTGTGCCATAATTTTACTCCTTGGCAGGAGCCTCACCCGTTGGGTGAAAGTATCAGGTGGGCTTCTGTTGGCTTCTTTATTCGTATTTTACGGCATTTTCTCTTATTTTTTGGTTTTTCTATTTTTGGATTTGGGTCAACTATTGTTATTTTTATGTTACAATAGTTATGTAAAAAAAAATTTCTGGAGGTATATAAAATGAAAACTTTACGTTTATCGACTTTAGCACTGGCAAGTGCTTCTATAGTTTTAATGACAGGGTGTGCTTCAACGGGTACAAGCAAGACAACAGATGGTGCATTAATTGGTGCTGCTTCAGGAGCACTTATTGGTTCAGCGATCAATGGTACCAATGGTGCTTTAGCAGGTGCAGCTATTGGTGGTTTGGCAGGTGGCGCCATAGGACACAATGAGCAGAAAAAAGATGAAGCAAGATACTATTACCGATAATTTTATACTTGACAGTTTTTACTGTCAAGTCATAGATTATTCTCTACTTAATCTTCAAAAATAATAATATCATAAGCATTTTTAGTCACTAATGCTTTACTTATATGTACAGAACCGTTACGGTTAACTTTGCTTAACTCTTCACGAAGCTGGTCTATCTCTGTTTGCATCTGATCTATCTGCTCTTTAAGTTGGAGCACAATATCTACTCCAGCCAAATTCACACCCATTTGACGTGTCAATCTCAAAATCAATTTCATTCTGTCTATATCTCTTTGGGAATAAAGACGCATACGCCCTTGTGTACGTGAAGGTTCAACCAAACCTTCCCTCTCATACTGTCTCAATGTTTGAGGATGTATTTCCAACATAGTAGCCACTACAGAAATAAGATAAACCGGTTCATCATAACTATGCATCATTCACTCCTTACAGTGTTTCTTCCAACTTTTTCTTTAACTCTGGATCTAAGCTATCCACATTAGGAAGCACAACATTGGCAACCAGATATAGATCTCCTTTCATAGCTGTTTTTCTGTCAGCAACACCTTTTCCTTTAAGCCTAAATTTTTGACCATTTTTTGTATCGCTAGGTACTTTAAGTGAAACTTCTTTTTCTGGTGTAATAACTGCTATCTTCCCACCAAAAAGTGCTTCTTTCAATGGAACATCAAATGTTTTATAGAGGTTGTCCCCTTTTCTTTCATACTCATCTGAAGCTGAGACTTCTATTTTAATTAAAAGATCTCCAGTCTGCCCCTGATACTGTTTACCCTTACCACGTACACGCATGGTCTCACCACTTTTAATACCTGCAGGAATTTTAATATCAAAATTTTGTCCATTGGCAGAGACATTATGCTTTCCTCCTGTAATAGAAACCATAAAAGGGACAACAATCCGTGCCTGCATATCAAGGTCTGGGCCACCAAAGCCACCAAAACCACCTTGCTGTCCACCACCAAAGCCTCCAAAGCCTCCGCCAGCTCCTCCACCACCAAACATTTG